>CADBYM010000054.1 GCA_902798915.1 uncultured Coriobacteriaceae bacterium
TGTTGTTGTCAAGTGAAAACTGTGCCACGAATTGCTTGAAAAGTGTGCCACTTCCTCCTACGTTGCAGAGCCCTCCTTCCGTGATTCCTCGAGCCACCTCTCGGTCTCTATGACCCGGTAGCTCTCGCCGGTCATGTCGACGACGTGCGCCTTGTGCCCGATCCTGTCGACGATGGCACCGGTCAGCACCTCGTCCTTGAACACCTCGACCCAGCGGTCGAAGGTGAGGTTCGTGGTGATCACCATCGAGCCCCTCTGGTTGCGGTTCGAGAGCAGGTTGAACAGCACCTCCCCGCAGTCCTTGGAGAAGGAGCAGTACCCAAGGTCGTCCAGTATGACCAGGTCGTAGCGCTCGAAGTTGCGCTTGTAGCGCGTGAGCTCGTTCAGGGACATCGCCTCCCTCACCTCGGTCACGAGGTTCGGCACGCTGACGAACGAGACGCGCATGCCCTCGGCGCAGGCGGCGGTGCCGCACGCCACGGCCAGCGCGGTCTTGCCCACGCCCGGGTTGCCCACGAGCACGACGTTCGCCCTGTCCTGCACGAACTGCAGGGTCGAGAGCCTCCGCACCTCGCGCCTGACCCCCGGCGAGAGGTGCCCCGTCTCGAAGGAGGCGAAGTCCATCCTGTAGGGGAAGCGGGCGGCCGTGGTGTTGCGCCTGATCGTGTTGGCGCGCCTGGTCTCGAGCTCGCGGGAGAACAGCACGTCGATGGCCTCGGCCACCCCGTACTCCCCGAGGGCGGCCTCCTCCAGGAACGCCTCGATGTTGTCGCGTATGTAGGTGCACCTGAGCGCCTGGGCGCTCCCCCGTATGGAGTCGGCCCTCACGCGACCATCCCCCTCATCCGCGCCATGCGGGCGACCTGCGCCGAGGCGGCGTCGGCGATCGCGGACGACACCCTCGAGGACGCGGCGTTCGGCTCGGCCGTCGCGCACGCGAGCAGCTCGGCCTCGAGCTCCGCCTGCGACGCCTCGCGGTTGGCTCGCACGATCTCTATGAACTCCTTCGGCCTGCCTGTATAATGGTCCTCGAAGATGCGCCTGAAGGTCGGGTAGCCCGCCAAGACCTCCGACCTCGCCAGCGCTCCGGGCTTTCTTCCGAGAGTCCGCAGATAGTGGCATATGTCCAGGCTCATGCGGCCTGACTCGCGGAGCCTGGCGTGTGCCGCGACGCGCGTGCCGCCGAAGTCGACGAGCACCTCGTTCGGGTAGACGCGCACGGTCGCGAGCTTTCCCACCAGCTCCTCGGGCACCGAGTAGCGCACCCCCTCGACGGTGACGCACGAGTACTTGTCAACGCGGCAGCCCTCCCTCACGTCGGCGACCTCGTAGCGCGGCGGGAGCGGGCGCAGCGCGCGCCTCTCCGCCTCGACGTCCTTGCCCTCGTTGAGCCCGGCCAGGACCGCGTCGAGGTGGGCCTGGGCGTCGGCGAGCGTGTCGAAGCGGTACGCGGTCGCGAACGCCCTGTTGCGCACCACCTTCACCGCCGACTCGACCGCGCCCTTCTCCCATCCCGAGAAGCAGTTGCACACGTTGGGCACGAAGCCGTAGTACGCCGCCAGCTTGACGAGCTCGGGGTTGAGCTCCTTCTCGGACCTTCCCACGAACCTCCTGACGACGTTGCGCATGTTGTCGTACGCCCCCTCGCGGAACGTGCCGCCCATGAACTCGAAGAACCGCACCTGGGAGTCCAGGAACACTTCCTGCCTCTGGTTCTCGTAGAGCAGCGCGAAGCGCACGTCCGAGGCGCACGCCACCATCACCGCCATCTGGATGCGGCGCAGCCTGCCCCCTATGTACAGCTTGGCCTCGCCGAAGTCGTACTCGAACCTGTCGCCGTACTCGTAGCGCTGCGCGACGAACGCCTCGGCGGGTCTCGCCCTCTTGTCGTCTATCCGCCGCGACACGGTGGTGAGGCCTATGTCGTGGCCCTCCGCGACGATCAGCTCGTGGATCTGCGCCTTGGTCAGCATCTGCTTGTTGTCGCCGAGAAGTCGCCCCTTCTCCTCCTCGGACTCGAGTATCTCGTCGAGCAGCGCGTCCATCTCGGCGTTCCACTTGCGCCTTCCCCTGGACGAGGCATCGTACCGAGGCTCCGCCGTGATCGCGTCCGTCAGCCTCCTCACCTCATCCGCGTCGCCCGGGTCGCATGCCCCCAGCTCGGACCTAAGCCTCTCGTACTCCCTCACGTACTTGCCCACCGTGTTCCGGGAGACGTGCATGATCCTGCCGATCTCCCTGTTCGACCTGCCCTCGATGTGCAGGCTGATCATCCTTGACTTGTCCAGCAAAGTCATCATCTCCAATCCACCTCCTTCGCCTCCCATTCTGGCAAAGGAGCACTTGGAGTGGCACACTTTTCAACCGTTGCGTGGCACAGTTTTAGACTACGCTATACACTTGCCACCTCGACCTCCATGCGGAAGTCGCCCGGGTTCGCTATCGTGAGCCGATTCTCCTCCCAGAGGCACACCACGCCCTTTCGCTCGAACCAGTTCGCGTTGGTCAGGCAGTTGGCCAACGCCTCGCGCAGCGCCTTGTGAACAGGCTGGTCATCCACTCGGAAAATGCCCTCCATGCGAAAGGGCACCTTGAGGGCCGCCTTCATCTGGCCATATGCGCGAAAGTAGAAGTCGTACACATTGCCCGACCAGTCGCCGCTCATGGACGTAATGCGGTCCTGCCAACGCGTCTCCGGGTCGGTCTGCTGTCGATAGTCCAAGAAGTAATGGCAGAACTCGTGGATGATGTGCTGGTCCTGCCCGAACATCAGAAGGCCCGCCCGCGTGGGATGGAGGTTTCCGTCGATATCGACGCCTGCCGCACCGATGGCGCGCAGAAACCCCGAGTCACTCAGCCTGTTCCAAACATGCTCGGCGTGACGAGACTCGAAGCGTTGCCTGTATCGCCCCACCGTGCCCATGTCCAAGCATTCGAGGCCAAAGCGATCGACGAGAGCGACGTCCTGGCTCTCCTCCGTCGCGTCTCGCATCATGGAGCGTATCTCGTCTATGCGGCACAGGTAATCTCCCGAGTTGTTGCGCCTGAACGCACGTTTGGGATTGTCGTTGAGGTAGATTGGCCGCACGCGCCGGTCCGCGCGGGGCACGTTGATGACGATCACCGCGTTTCCGTCAACATCCACCTGCCTGACGTCGTCGTCACTCAAGAGGTTCTCGCTCACCTTCTGGGCGTTGTTCATTCAGGCTGTTCCAGATCTCGTCGATTCTCCGGCGTGGCTTGGGCATCCCTTCTGGCACGAGCTCACCGTCAGGCCCTTCTGCAACCCCGAGCAGAATGACGCCGCCGCGTGAGTTGGCGAATGCGGAGTAGGTCTCCCACATGCTCTTGGGGAGGCCGCCCCTAGCGGACTTTGCCTCCAGGCGGTTTCCTTCGCGATACTTGTCCAGATCGCGCAGATCCATAACGGTCGTCCAATCTCCCAGCGCCAATCTGCCACACTGCCCCTCGCCCGGCGGATCCAAAGCCGTGCCCAACCCTTAGGCTACCTAGTATAACCCGCGCTAATTAACTGTGGCATTCTTTCGAGGACTCCGCTTCGGCCTCGGGGGCGCGGGCTTGCCCCTGTCCTCCGGCCTGCACGCCTTGGCGTTGACCACCTGGTAGCCGATCGACTCCGGGCGCTCGTCCTCCATGTCTATGTCGTCGATGCCCCAGGTCCACCGGTAGGGCGAGGGGTCCTCGTTGAACTCCTCGAACCAGGCGTAGATCCTGTCGCGGAGCTCCTCCTTGGTGGAGACGCGGATGCCGCGCAGCATCTGGCGGCTCATCCTGCCGAAGAAGGACTCGATGACGTTCATCCACGAGGCGTGCTTGGGGACGAACGCGAAGGTGAACCTCCCCGGCACGGTGTCGAGGTAGGCCTGGGTCTCGGCCGAGGTGTGCACGGAGTGGTTGTCGAGTATCAGGCGTATGGAGTCGCGCCTCGGGTAGCGGGCGTCGAGGACCCTGAGGAAGTCCACGAAGTCCGAGCTCCTGTGCGACTCCCTGACCAGCGGGTGCGCCACGCCGTCGGTCAGGTCGATCCCCGCGATGAGCGACCACGTGCCGAGCCTCCGGTACTCGTGGTCGCGCTGGACCGTCGTCGGCCTGCGCCTGGCGTCCCCTCCCGGGACGGGCGGCCTGTCCCCGCCCGTCGGCGCGATCGCCTGGATGCCCGGCTTCTCGTCGACCGACACCGTGTGGACGGCGCGCCCCTCGGCGTCGACGCAGTCGGCCCAGACCTCGCCGGCATCGTCGAAGCACGGCGACAGCTGCCTGTAGACCACCAGCACGTCGTGGGCCTTCGGGTCGAAGTCCTCGTCGCGGCGCTCGCAGTAGTAGGTGACCCTCCAGGGCTTGACCTTCGCGTCCGCCATGATCTTCCTGAGCCTGGTCTCGGAGACGGTGGCCATCCTGGGGTGCCCCTCGGCCTCGGCGACCGACCTTACGTGCCTGGTGAGCAGCGCAGGGTACCAGAGCTCGGCGGCGTGGCCGCAGTCCCTCGGCGGGACGCACGCCTTCTCCACCGCCCAGAGCTCGTCGGCCTCGGTTATCTCGGCGGGCCTGCCGCGTCCCGGCGCGTCCGCCAGCGCGGCCTCGACGCCGCCCTCGCGGAACTTCCTGAGCAGCAGGGTGACCGTGTTGGGGTGCACGTCCATCTTGTCCGCCACCTCCGCGTTGGTGCGGGCCGCGGCCTTCAGGAGCAGCATCTTCGCCCTGTCGTGCTCGGCGACGGTGACCGTCCTGCTCGAGACGATCGCCTCGAGCCTGGCCCTCTCGTCCTCCGTCAGCTCGATCTTCCTCGCAACGCCTGCCATGCCGACTCCTTTCGTCGGCACTATTGTATCACATTTAATAAAAGTGGGTTATACTAGTCACCAAGTTCCGGTGTGGTCTTCTAGTAAACAATATACATCTCGCACGGGAAAGTTTGACCCCTTCGCCTGCCACGACCGAGCCGCTGCTCGCTCGCGCTGCTACATGTACTTGGCGCCCTTGTTGGTTATCGACCCCGCGGTGAGCGCCAGCTCGTGGGCACCTTGCCAAGGTACAGCGCGGCGAGCAAGTCGAGAAGCTCCGACAGGCAATCCAGCACGTGGGCATTCTAACAAGCATCCTTGATTAGAATGGCACCCTCATGCGAAGGTGCCATTCAAAATCAGCGAGCCTGCAGAGCGTTGAGCTCCTGAGCAAGGCGTCTCTTCGGTGATTTTCCACTGCTAATGTTCAGTTTAGAGAGAACGAGACGGGCATCGTCGTCATCCATATCACAGAGAATGGCCAGTCCTATGCAGGCCCTTGATGCCCCGGTGTAATACAGCAAACCCGGCCCGGCTGCATATTTGCCTGTTGGATTCCATATGCTTTTATCTACATCGACGAGGATGATACCATCAGCCTCGAGGCCCTTGAAACGCCGACAAGTGTATATGGGCACTGACGTGTTCCCCCAGTAGAGTTTGCCTTTGCCGCCCGCCTTGGATGCAGTGGCTACAAGTCTGGACTTTTCTGTCTTGCACGTGAGCACAGCAATGGACTCGGCCCCCTGCTCACGGAGCTTGACAATACTCTCGTTTACGAACCCAATCTGCCTATCAATGTCGGTCGAGAAGTAGATTGAAGGTGGTGTACCTTTTGCGCCGAGGGTCTTTGCCACCATTTTGCTGGAGTCGCCCAGAGAGCGTGAAGCCGACTTTGCTATGTTCGCGGTGTTCCTGCAATTGACATATAGAGTCATCTTGCAGTCTGCGTCATTTATGATATCGGGCACCTTTGTTCCCTGCACAAGCTGGTTTTTGTCGTAGAAGAGGTAGAAGGTGCCGTTGTCACTGATGCTTACCAAATCCTTCAGTGCGTCGAGGACAAATGCTTCGCCCTCCAAGTTGCTTTGCCCAAAATCCTGTCCCTCGTCAATTACTACGTGGTCGTAAGGGAAGCCACCTCGATCAAACATATCGAGTAGGACTTCTGCCAGTCTGGTATAGTCTAGTTCCCCATCGCAATACTTAACTGCAAGACCGCCAATCGTATACACATCGATTCCGTTGATGCCCTGACAACGTTTGGCCAAGTCTTCTCTGAGCAGCTTGTTGTAGCAAAGAAAGAGCACGCGTTCGCCCTTTTCGGCAAGTCGCTTTGCCTTTTCGAGCGCGATGAGAGTCTTTCCTGTACCCGCCGCGCCAGCAATGACAGCAGTACGCTGAAACTCCATGAAGTCCAAAATCCGCTTTTGCGAGTCGAGCAGCATGGCAAACTGAGCATGTGCGAACGATGCTTTCGTCGCACCCGTTGGAACAATGGCGAACTTCGGGCACAGGATACGGTCGACAATCTCTGTAGCTTCCTTGTTTGAAAGCTTGGTATGCGTCTTAGCAACTTTGTAAGAGAAGATTCTTCGAATTGTTGGCTCTGGGTTGACAAGATCCTCCGAGAAAAGCGTGCAATCAATGCTCGCTTCGCTGGGTAGATCAAAACCTTCGAATTCCCATCGACTCAACCCAATGAACCAAACAGCATGCATCCTTTTGCAATGTAGGAGAGTATCCTGCATGCCCTTATCGCGCATGAAGTCCTCTAAATCATGTACCACGTTCAAGGCTTGCGCGTACGGTCCGCCCTTTCTCATCGGCACACCACTTGCATACCGCCAAGTACTGCCGTCGTAGTACGCCGAACCATTCTTTGCTTCGATGCAAAGGATACCAAGATCCTTGTGAAAGATTACAAAATCTGCTTCGCTCTCATTGAGGTTCTTGGAGGCTACCTGCGCGAACCTCATGGAATGAACGACAACAAATGTGTCCGGCAGTTTTTCCAAGGCATGATACACAAGCCCTTCCCTGCTTTTAGAATCAAACGGACGCGGGCCGGCATCAGGTATCATACGTGCCATTTCTTATCACCTCTTATGTAGTCAAGTATACTGTCGGGAGTCGTCTCAAGAATCCGAAGTGCCTTCCATCCCGCGACAGCCTTTAGAGGCCCAATCAGCTCCTCAAAACTACGGGCATCTTCATCAGATAGCAGTAATACACCAGCTTGCGGCCAAGCAAGAACAGCATAGACATCCTCAGCGAGGGGCACATTTATGAACGGATTCTCAGGCAACTCGTCCATGAATCTACCGAGGGCATCTAAGAGCTCGCGTTCCCCAGGAAGTGGATTGTAAACCTCATCAGCTGCCTGCTTGCATATCGATGCAAAGTCCCAATCAGAGCAGTCGATTCCTTGCTCGAAATCTGGATTCAAAGTCAATTCCTCGTAGCCAGTATGTGTCGTATGGGGTGGCTGATCTGTATCGTCTCCGTATTGAGCTTTTTCATCGTCCGACGGATCTGTAGCGAAACCTTGAGGGCCCTCAAGAAGATGCGTGAGCACATGCTTAGCACCACCTCGCGTCATTTGCAGCTGGTCACGCTGATTGAAGTAGTTGCAGAGACACGAATAGCAGCACGAGTCTTCCTTGCAGCAGTTCTGGCTCACAATCTCATAGGCACGTTGGATGACCTTAGACAAGCATTCCTTAAGCTGAAATGCTCTACCTGCTCCACCAGGCACGGTGTCATAGATAATCATCGAGCAGCGCCAGTCCGACAGCACCTCGAATGAAGCGATGCCGAGTTCGCTACCGGGAATCTCGAGATACTGTGTAGCCGCATTGAAGATTGCCCATTCAGTCGCTATCCAATCCTCTCTCTGTATGCCTTCTCTTATGCCCAAGAGGGAGATGTCGAGTTTTAGAACATCGGAGACGAACTCGGTGCCGAGCGAGTTAATGTGCTGCGGGTTGTTGCATGTACAAAAACGAGACTTTGGCCACTTTCCTACTGCACCATAGGCAGGCTGAGCGGCACCGCAGCGCAAGCACACATTGAAGCCGGCAGCATGCGGCCCGAGATTCATAAGCACGATACGCCCGTTTGTAGATGCGCTGAGCTCAATCCCACCACCGGCGAATTCTATGTGCTCGTGGATGGCGTCCTCATGCCATTTGTCCCAAAAATTCGCCACTGTGAATCCGAAGTTCCTCGGACGCCGCTCGCCTGCGCGTCGGCTTTCCACGAGTTCGCCCTCGAAACCATCCGACGGAACTATCAGACGTTTGTTGAGATATATGTCCCTCCCACAACGTGGGCATTCGATGTGCTTATCGTCAGTGTCCTCTGCCCAGCCAAAGCTCTTACACTCCGTGCAGTAACCATATCGACGGACGTGCAATGTTTTCTCCGGCATCTTACGGAGACCAATTGAACGCCAAACCTTCTTGCGTGCGACGATTTCGGAACCTGGCGCGTATTCGCGAATGGCGAGCGATAAACCACGCGAAAGATCAAGGGTCTTCCCCGTCACTTTTGCTTCGTCCTCGTCAAGGCGCAAGCTCACGAGGTCGGTAGGGAATCCATATTTGGGAAGCACGCCGTTTTCGGCAAGGACCCCGATGGTATTCCGCGCCTTCACGGCATCTTGCTGTTCTAGCTTCACATTGGCCAGCTTTCGATTCTCATTAGCGAATGCGCGATCGATAGCATCCTGCAGTCGGTCATAGTCATCCTTCTGACGCGCATGTGCCTGTGTCAAGCGCCCATTCTCAGGATCGAAAAGCACGTCTATCCAAGCCCACTCATCGAGGCGTATTCCTGCCTTGTCAGTTGCGTATAGCACTTCAGAGGGCAAAAAGCTCTTCACCTGTTGCTCAATGGAGATTGGATGCTCCCTTAGATACATTTCGAACCGTCGCATACCCTCGGGATGCTCGTCTTTGAGAGAAAGGAAGTCGTCAAAGTGAGAGGAAAAATCCTCGCCATGTTCCATATCACGAAAGTATTGTGAAAGCGCAACTGCAAAGACATGGCGCACTGCAATGGTGGCGTTGGAGAGATAGCAGGATGGCGGCGCAATCTCCCCCTTCACAATTCGGTCTGGCCGCTCGAAAAACGCTAGGTCGTGAGGTCGCAGCCGGGCAAAAGTCACGGCATAACCCGGCATGCCAGCACGACGCCCCGTGCGTCCTGCACGCTGTGCGTAGTTTGCAGGTGATGGCGGGATGTCACGGAGGAAGACGGCACGAAGGTCGCCGACATCAACGCCGAGCTCAAAGGTCGTGGTGCAGCTAAGAACGTTAATCTTGCCATGGACGAACTCGTTCTGGAAGATGCGCGCCTCTTCAGAGGAGAGCTGCGCGGTGTGTTCCTCAATGCGTATAGGCTTCGGTTCATCTCGATACGTCTTCTTATAGAAGTCATCTTTAGAGAACTCCGGATGATGCGCGATTTCAATTAGATCTCCGTCACATTTGCGAGTAGGGCAGATACCACCGGTACTGTAATAGGTCTCGCACCCACATTTAGAACACACGTAACCCTTGGATTCACCTGCTGGAAGAGCGAAGCCCCAAAGCACCGGATCAATGAGCCATCCAATACCCTTGATATCAACGTAGTATTTACGACGAGTCGAGATTGCTTTGAGAATTTGAGTCAGCGCGTTATAGAGTGTCTTTAGCATTTCAGTCTCAGCCGTATGGCCTAGTTCGACGTCAAAACGGCCCCTCAGATAACGACGCAGAAACTCGCGACGCAGATTGGGATTACTGGCGGAGCCAGCGAACAAAATGACCTTGCTGCTTGGCTGATCAGAACTGCATGCATCGTATGCGATGGGACGGGCACCTGTGCGAGAGCGTTGGTACTTGAACACGTCCTTGTCACGTTTCAACGCTCCGCGTTCCCGTAGAGATTCCAAACAACGCCTGAGCAAGACTTCTGTATCTTGTGGCGTCCAGTTTAAGTTCGTATGATGGGAAATAACCTGCGACACCCTCTTGAGATATCCAACACCGTTGGGACTTCTTACGAACTTGAGGTATGCACGTGGTTCAATGGTAATGACACCGAGGCCTGCAAGACTGTTCCTTGTGTCCTCTGGCATGAGGTCGTCCAACACTGCCGCAAGCGCGCGCTTGTAACGTTCCGTCTTGCTTGCACGCACAAAGTCCTCAAAGCCGTTGCCGAAGCGCTCGGGCTCCTGGTCACGAATCCAACGCGCTATCTCGTCGCAATTGCACGGACCGTTTTCGCCGAGTTCCTCGATAGCCTCGCGAATTATCTGGCGAATGGTAATCCGATCGTACGTACGCTGAAAAGCTGGGGCAAAGAACGCCGCATCCTGGCGTCGATCCGAAAAACAGATAATGCTGCCCGGCTTGTCCTTATCGGCGACTACGGTGTTATCGTCAGGGTCCTCGTCGATGACGAGACTGATATCTGCCATCGAACTCCAGCCTTCATTGTCACCAACTTCAGCTTGCGATTGGTCGAGGTTCTCTTCCGCCTCGCTCAATCCCTCATCACCTTCAAAGGCAGGAACGTCGCGAACCAACTCATAGCAGACGACGCTTCCGGCGGCCTCGGGTGAGACTCGCATGGGTTGAATTGCGTACCGGTTTTGGTAACCGCAGTGATGGCAGCGAGCATCCGGGGTGTCGTCAGCTTCGTCGTTGCCTGATGACTCCTCTTTCTCGAACAATGCAACCGGGATGCGGTCAACTTTTGGATGATCAAAGCGATGTTTTGTGGAGCTTGCATCTGCGTCAACGGAACCGCATTCGGGACATAGCCAAAGCAGCTCTTCTTCCCCATCCAGGTCAGATTCGACATCTTCCGACCCGATTATTCGAAAGTATCGACTTGGCGTATAGTCTTCGTTAAGTGTATCTATCCCTTCATGTTTGGGATCAATCCAAGGTACGGCGCGTTCATCACGCGAGTCAGCTGTTCGATTCTTGCCAAGGATATACGCCTGTCCACAGTGACGGCAAACAGATACTTCGTAGACCGGCACCGCGTAATCACCTGTCGAGGAGCTGCCACTTACGCCTTTTATGGTCGTAAGCTTGTCCTCAGAGAGATTGAGAAAGAGTCCCTCTGGCGCTCGCAGGAACGAATGGTAGCGTGCGGAGAGAATGGGTACATCTCTTGAGCGTTGTGCATAGGAGAGTACTTCCACGATGCTTACAAGTCTTCGCTGACTCTCCTTATCACCGCTGAGGCCAGGGAGTCCCAATGAATCAAGTTCGTCCTCATTTGTTAAGTCTAGTAGTTCCCGCGAAGTTGCGACGTTCACGAGAGCCATGGTCATTTCCTCCGTCATTAGGAGCTCGCCAAGGCGCAGAGCCACATCCCCTTCTTCTGCAATTCGAATGACATCACACGCGTTTTGAGGTGCCCCGCAGTTTTCTAGCACGTCTGAAAGACGTTGGCCGTCAATGTGTGCACCTTCAACGGTAGGCAAGAGCTTGGCAATGGTGTCCCAGCCATCGAGCTCGAGACCCCAAGCGGCCTCTGCAGCTAATGCGGTGCTAGGCTTGTTGCGTTCGCTTGTGATTACGTCAATGTCACACGCTGGGTCGGTCTCAAATCGCTCTCCGAAGAGGTCACTTGCAAACTTTGCAATCTTGGAAAGGTCGTCCTCGCTGTCAGAACCGATAGTTGCACTTGTTGCGTAGCAGTGAAGATTGAGCTTATGTCCGACTTCAGACTCAACGCGCGCCTTGAGGCGACGGAGCAGCAGGGCTATCTCTGAGCCCAGGGCACCCGAGTAGACATGCGCTTCATCAATTGACAAGTGACGCCAACGACTGCCAAATGCATGTCCGAAGAGCTTTGCGTCACTTGGTCGCAGAAGCATGTACTCTAGCATCGAGTAGTTCGTGAGCAAGATGTTGGGCGGAGTTGCCTGCATTTCCTCGCGAGATATGAGTTCGTTGGGAAGGCGCGTCTTCCCCGGATTCTCTTTCCACCACTTGGCTTGAGCGTCAACTAGTTGTCGCTCCGTCTCACCAGTGTAGCGACCGAACGTGATATCTGTGCCCGCCAGAAGCTCTCTCAGGCGCTTTAATTGATCATTCGCAAGTGCATTCATGGGGTAGAGCAGGATGGCCCGAATGCCGGGACTCGGTCCCTCCATCTCAAACTCAGCAAGGATGTCGTTGAGGATTGGAAGGAGGAAGCATTCAGTCTTGCCCGACCCAGTACCTGTAACCACAATGTAGTTTCGCCCGTCATGGGCTTTTCTTGCAGCACGTTCTTGGTGAAGGTAGAGTTTTCTGCCCACATCGATTCCGCCCAGCTTGAGCATAGATTTACAGAAGATACCTTCCTTAACAAGTTCGCGAATTGACCGCGATGCAACATAGGGCCACGCCATTTCGAGATAAGGTCCTTTCGAAAGAAAGCGCGGCTGAGCGAGCAGTTCTGCAAGTTGCTGCTGGTATCGAGCGTTGTCAAAGTGGATAGTGGTGGAAAGATAGTCCTGATACGCATGTTCAATGTGGCGCGAGGCCTCAATGGGATCGAACCTTTTCGTTGTCATGTTCTCTTCTCTCCGAGGTTGAGTAACGGGGTATGTGTCCTGAAACCTACAGCTGCAATCTAACTACCTATCCTGTAGGCGCTGTCAGCGTACACGACAATCGCGGAACGCGTAAACCCACGAGGATCAGTATACGAACGGAACGTGAGGTGCCCGTCTATGCCAATCATTTCACCCTCTGTAACGTAGGCATCAAGTTGTTTCACAGCCAACGAGGTTGCAAAACAATCGACATAGACGCTTTTCTCACCGTTTGGCGGCTCAGGTACCATCAAGCAAAAATCCATGACTGACAGATTGGGTCCAACGTGAACAGCGTTCGCATCGCGCTTAACTCGGCCTTCAATACGTACTATGTTTTTGCCACCCATTACTTCTCCCTCGCTAGGTTTTGGATTGCGCCGTCCGGTTTGCTGCGGCCTGTCTGTTTCTTGACGATTCGGCTTCTCACGATTAGCCAGATTGACTACTTGCACGATGTTCCAATCAGGTTCTAATTGAAGAAGTGACATAGGCGTTATTTCCAGCTCTACGTCACGCCCTGCCTTCAAGAGCCGTGTTGCTCTACTCGAAAGAGCAAGATACCCCCTATGATCTGGTATCTCATCCAAGTATTCGAATTGCTTCGAAGCAGTTTTGTAGTTGATTCTTGCCAACCATTCAAGTTCCGACTTGGCCAATAGCCGGACATAAGACTTCATCGCAGCATCATGCGCCAATCGCACATCGTCGATTATTCCATGACGTACGTATCCTAAGATGGCATCTCCCGATTTCAGTTCCCCGCCAATGCGCTCTGGCCATCCATAGGACACAGATAGTCTAAGTGAAGTGACTGGCACCTTCCCGCCAACCCGCATGGGCCGTCTCATCCTTGTGATAATGTCAGACAGGCTGTAGGTGATTTCCGTCGCCGTTTCAACCGAATCGTCAAATGCCAAAGGTGCTTCCAAACTCATGAAGAAGCCGCGTCGAACTGCCCCCCAAGAACGGTCGCCATATGCGATGATGCTGACATCCTGACGTTCGTCAGCAAAGTCCTGAAGGCTAAGTGTCCGATCGTCGTTTTCCATACTTGCTGGAAGGCGTATGCTCATACCCGCCAGCATAAGGTCGATGTCTACCGCACCGTCCGAATCGCTCTGTTTCTCGATACGTATGCGACCTGACCGATTGCTGAGCGGACGCTCGAAAGACATGTATTCCCCAGGTTGAATGCACTGGGCTTCGCTTCCATCATCTGCTTCAATCAGTATAGGATTTGTACATGTAAAGACATACTTGGCAATGGGTTCATTAGCCTCTAGCCTGATTTCGGCAAGGCGGAGCCCCTTGAGAGGTATCGCGCCAAACCTGTAGTCAAGTACTGTCTCACCGGTAGTCTTCATGACAACAAGAAGCCTGCCCCTGTGGATGAATGTAGGCACCAGTGTGAGTGCCAAATCCACAAGCAAGCGCGACCCATTCGATGGGCCTGACATATGATTCATCAAATGCAGACCGGCTAGCTTCACTCGTGGATAAACGCGTCTACCGTCACAAGTGCACGTAACATCGAGTACGGTTCTCGCGTCAGCTATGCCAGGAGCTTCAACCTCAATCGAAGGTAGATACGGATTGTAGTCCAAATCTGTCGCGGAACTCAGCGAGCCAAATAAGTCCTTGCCATCAATCTTGCCAATGAGCCACGTCTTATCAATACGAACAGCAAATCTTTCTTGCAGCCATAGCACCTCATCACCACTGCTATCCACTACGTGGGCAGATCCTCCTTCCTCCATATCGAGTGTCGTAACAGAGAAATCGCCCTCCATCTGCAGCGTTGGAACAAGTGTTGCTCCGTAGCCTACGCGTATGGAATATCCCGGGTATACGATGTATGCTCTGCGAATAGCTTTTCCCTGAATACGGCGAAGGTTTTGGTACTTCAATACAGTGTTATCAACTGCTCCGACAAATTCGAATACTCCCTCACGTTTATCTAGGAAATTGGTAGTCTTGGAAGCAACCTCGTGGCGAATGCCTTCGCAAACCTCGATAAGCTTGACGTCGACCATGTACTGTTCTGCAAGATCGACCCAAAGATTGCAGTGAGGTAGTAAGCAACCCCGATAATCAACCTTGACAGGAAGGGTCCGTATCAGATTACCGTTGAGGTACACCTCGAATTCTCTTCCAGAGAACTCACTTGAGAGACGTTGCCCCTCAATTCTCAGACAAACAGGCTTATCGTGCCGCATGATATCTATGAGTAGTGTCGGATCATTAATCCAAAACAAGCGCCGCTTCGTCTTATGCTGAGAACTACCAGATGTAGCACTCTGGTTTCCATTTTCTTCAATCGCGCGCATCAACGCACGCATTGCGTCAGAGCTGATACCCTCACTCGAAACCAATGCGGTGTCGCGCGAATTGAATCCATGCTCGAAGGACTGCCATTGCCTAGCTGTTCTGAGTCCAGCCTCAAGCAATGGAGCCAGAAGATCCTGAGGAGCCCTGGCAAGCATGCGACGAACACCCAAGTTCCTGACCGCCAGAGACCCGTCGGACTCTATCGCACAATTCAAGATGTCATATCCGTCGTGTACAGTCCGGTAGTCTTTTTCCTTAGCAAGGGGAATGAGAGTATCCTCCCATAACGCAAACCATGCTTCCTCGGAGAGACCGGCGTGCAGCAACGCGGTGTACTTGTAGTTGAGTGTGGCCTCATCTTTCTCGTATATCTGAAGGTTGAGTCGACGTAGCGAGTGAAAGAAAATGCTCTTGAAACGCATCTCTGAGGTCTGGCGTCCCCTTATACCCAGTTCCTCAAACACGTTTTCCCAGAGCGTCCTACCGTCATACAAACGTCGTGCCGCATCTGCTACGAACACGGGGAAAGAACAAGGCAGCAGCGACTCGATGATATCAAAAGCTGTTGTCTGGGCATCACGCTGGCCATAAAACACGAAGAAGTGTATCCATGCATCGCGATAATCCGAAATTTTGAGATCAAAAAATGGAAATGTTTCCGCGACTATAGCCGTCTGCGAATGCGAAAGAATGTTGTCGAAAGCTCTTTTCGCAGCTTTCTCAAAACCCTTAAGTGTTTCGGAGAATGGTTGGTTGGGCAGCCGCGCAAATGCCTTTGAGCTCGTGGGTGTAAAGACTGTTTCTTTCTGTACGTACTTAGTTGGAGCTAGCTGTACATGCTCTCCTTGCGTTCTGCTGTTAGGCACAATCAGGGAAGTGCGCACTGGATTGTTGTCGGAAGGTGATATGGGCGCAAAGGTGCGCCTACTGTCGGCAACCGATTTGCGAAGTCTGGCACGCAGTTTCTCTGGATCACGACGCATTAGCTCATAGTACTCATCAAACTCTGACTCGGTCTTTTCGCTGAGTATATGCACGAGAGTTAGATCACTTAGCTGGAAGGCAGAACGCAGGTCAGTGATTCCAGCATTTCGTAACTCTTGCCTTAGCCTTGCGGAGATAGCGAGTTCACCGAGAGGGATAAGGTCGACTTCTTGTGGCGTGTCATTATCCATCCATGACCTCCAAAACGAGTCGATAGCACCTTGCAGCGAGTGTATACACTACGCACAAGGGCTTCATTAGCCAGAAGCTATCACTCAAGTCCATGCCAATTCACAATGGCAAAGAACGCATAAACTATAGATGAAAGTGTCTCTTATCGTTAACACAATTCGATAGGCGGCACGAATACTGTCTACACGTCGATAGCGCTAGTTTAGTTTCTTGCTCCCCGTGGTCTCCAAGTGTGCGCTGCAGTGGCCGATGACGGTGAGCTTGCGTTCGCCGCCCGCGTAGTAGTGCAGGCGGAAGTTGTCCTTGGGGTTGCCGGGGTGGCCCTTGATGTGCGGCGCGATGGATGGTCTGGCCGTGGTAGGTGCGCTCGCGCTGCTTCATGTACTTGGCTCCCTTGTTGGTCATCGAGCCCTCGGTGAGCGCCAGCTCGAAGTCCAGCGCCGACTTATCTCGCTCGCCTGCGGCGCGTAGCGCATAACTCATGACATTGTCTGAAACCCCAAACCCACCAGGCCAAAGCGTGTTGACCATGTACGCTTCATGCGACAGCCGCACGAAGCGCGACCTGCATGTCCTCAGCAAGCTCGTCCTCGCCATCGCAGCGAAAGACGCTTTCGCCCTGTGATCCCAGGAAGAGGATGAAGTCCGCCTCCGACAGACCAACGATCTGGGAGCAGTACCCCAACGAAGCGTTGAGCCGCTTATACATGGCAAGCGCTACAGACTTGCGAACGAACTCCTGCGCATCGGACTGGCTCATGTGCGCGTCGTATAGAACGGCATCCGGAATGGTCACGCCAACGGTACACATCTCTCCTCCAATCACTTCTTCGCCTATGGGCATCATGCAAGAACTGTATCCTTTCGGCGATTCGCAATCGTGTTCAGGCCAGCCGCCCCAATCTTGCCTACAGGCAATGCGCAGCGTAGAGTGGCACCGATGTCATTCCGCCAGCGTTCCCAAATGGCTTGGCGGAAATCCTGACGAGCCTATCCACCGATTTGTTCGCCCGCAGGGAGGCCAGACTTCTGGCCCTGGTGTTCTCGCCCCACTTAACCTCTACCGCCGAGAGGCAGCCCTGTCGCTCGACGACGAAGTCAATCTCGGCTCGGTTGTCGTGCGTCCAGTAGTGTAGGCTGTACCCGTTAGCCGCAAGCGCCTGGGCGACCGAGTTCTCGGCCACGGCACCCAAAAATGTCGATCCCAGC
>CADBYM010000055.1 GCA_902798915.1 uncultured Coriobacteriaceae bacterium
CGCGGCGGACGCCCTTGCCATTGGCTGTGTGCTTCCCGCTGCCGGGCGCACTAGGGACTCTCACCCATTAGAGACGCGCCATGCCCGGCGCACAAGCAACGGGACCCCATCGCTGGGGTCCCGCTTTCTTACACATTGAACCGGAAGTGCATGATGTCTCCATCGTGCACGACGTACTCCTTACCCTCCATGCGCAGCTTGCCGGCCGCCTTGCAGCCTGCCTCGCCGCCGAGCGCGACGTAGTCATCGTAGCTCGCGACCTCCGCCTTGATGAACCCACGTTCGAAGTCGGAATGGATGACGCCTGCGGCCTGCGGTGCCTTTGCGCCGACGGGGATGGTCCACGCCTTGACCTCCATCTCCCCTGCGGTAAAGTAGCTCTGGAGACCAAGCAGCTGGTATGCGGCCTGCGCGAGCGTCTCGAGACCAGAGTGCTCCAAGCCCAAGTCGGCCAGATACTCAGCGGCTTCCTCGGGATCCTCCTCCGCGAGCTCGGCTAGCTCAGCCTCCACCTTGGCGCTAATCGGCACCACGGCGGCACCATCGATGTCAGGCAGCTCCTCGCCCAGCGCATCCTCGTCCACATTGGCTACATACAGGATGGGCTTCATGGTGAGCAGGAAGAGGTCGTGCGCGGCGGCACGCTCCTCGTCAGTCATGTCGAGCGTGGCAGCACGATTGCCCTCGTTGAGCCATGCCTGTAGGCGCTGCGCGATGGCAAGGCGCGATGCGTTGGCCTTGTCGCGGCGCGCCTCCTTCTCGAGCTTCGGGATGGCCCGCTCCAACGTGCCGAGATCGGCCAGAACGAGCTCTGTCTGAATCGTGTCCATGTCGGCCGCGGGATCGGAACTGCTCTCGTGACGAATCACGTCCGGATCCGAGAAGAAGCGCACGACCTCGCAGATGGCATCCGTGTTGCGGATGTTGGCGAGGAACTGGTTGCCCAGTCCCTCCCCCTCGCTCGCGCCCTTCACGAGACCGGCGATGTCGACGAACTCAACCGTCGCGGGCACGATGCGCCCGGGATGAACGATGTCGGCAAGGACCTGCAGACGGGCGTCGGGCACGTCCACAATCCCCACGTTGGGATCGATGGTCGCGAAGGGATAGTTCGCCGCGAGGCCACCCTTGCGTGTGAGGGCCGTGAACAACGTGGACTTCCCCACGTTGGGCAGACCGACGATGCCGATTGAGAGTGCCATACTTGCTCCTAACTCACTCGTCAGAAAGGCTCTCGAGCAGGTCGAGGCCCTTCTTTAGCGTGTCTTTGCTCTCCTTGCGCGCCTTGGCGGCACGCGCCTTCCGCTGGGCCTTCTTCTCTGCCTCGGGATCGGGGACCACGAGCTCCTCGCACGTCCGCGACTTCATCGCGATGGCCTTCTCGGGACAGACGGCGGCACACGACCCGCAGCACACACAGTATTGTCGCTCCACGTGCACTTGACCGGCGTCGTCAAGCTGCAACGCATGGACAGTACAGGCCTTGGCACAGTCGCCGCACATGGTGCAGCGCTCGGTGTCCACCTCAGGGAAGCGCATGGTCATCTCCTCGGCGAGGTCGGGGAAGCGCTGCAAGCCCGACATCACCAAGCGACGACGACGCGTGAGCATGCGGCGCCTCGCATGCGTGCCCTGGTTCCCCACGGCACCGTCGAGCACGCGCTGGAGGTCGTTGATCTGCTTGGTGTGTGCCTGCAACCGACGTGCGACGGCCTGTGCGCCTGCGAGCATCGGGGTTGTGCGCGAGACAAGACGCGTGCCCGCCGAGGTCATGCTGCTTACGAACTGGCTGCGCTTGTAGGCACGCTTCTGCTCGTGGCCGAGCGCGTCTTCGTCCACCTCGAGTCCCACGGTCTCGCCGCTCCACTCCTCCGCCGTGGCAATGGCGTCAGAGAAGAACTCCTCACCCGTTGTGGTGCGGCACCGCTCACACGCGTCGAGGGGCAGATACACACTCAGGTTGGGAAACTCGCATAGCAGGTTAAACCAGACCTCCGGCGCCATGGCACCCACGCACGGCAGCAAAATCTCGTTGGGCTCCGGAATCCGTCCCAGCGCGCGTGTGCAGGTGATGTAGCACTGCTCGTATGCCGCAGCGGCCCGAGCGACCTTGTCGTACAGGGCAAGCGGTGCATTGCCTCGAAGCTGGAAGACCTCCGTGGGGCATGCCGCCACGCAAAGGTCGCACTTCAAACAGTCCTCGCCGATGCGCACGGTGGCACCTTCGATGGAAATCGCGTTCACGGGACAGACATCCTTGCAACGCCCGCACACACTCTCGTCGCGCATGACCGCCGAAGCACAGTAGGTCGAATTGGCACGCGGTCGCTCCTTGTAGTCCGCCGGGTCGTAAAAGACCTCGTCCTCCGGCTCGGCAGCAAGCTGCGCCGCCAAGTCATCCCCCGTGCGCGACAGGGCGTTCCAATCCTCCTGCATGTCGATTATCTCGTCAAGAAAGTCACGCTTCTGCTTTGCCATGTTTCAATCCCCCTCCCGCAAACGTCCATTGTACCAGTAGATGGGTTACTCTGGAGAGAAGGGGAAACCCTCGGGGGGCCGACCGAGGACTGTTTGAGCACGGAGGAATCGTCTCTGCGCGGGGCGAAGCCCGCATCAATTCCTCCCCCGCCACAGCGTCCGAACCCAGATGAAGGCCCCGCCCCCATTTCTCCGGCGCAGTTCCGCAGGCGAAGCCGAGGACTGTTTGAGCACGGAGAAAGGGGGCGGGGCCGACCTACATCAGGGATTTGCGCTTAGTACATGCCGCCACCCTGGCCGCCGGCTGCGGCCGCTGCGGAGATGGCCTCCTCGATGGTGGTGTCCTTGGGCTCGTCGGTGACGGTGGCCTCGGTGATGAGGATGAGGCTCGCCACGGACGCGGCATTCTGGAGCGTGGTACGGGTGACCTTGACGGGGTCGAGAACGCCCATCTCGATCATGTCGCCATAGACGCCGGTCGCAGAGTCGAGACCCTGGCCTGCGGGCAGGCTCTTGATCTTCTCGACGACGACGGAGCCCTCGTAACCAGCGTTGCTGGCAATGGTGCGCACCGGTGCCTCAAGAGCCTTGCGAACGATGGCAACGCCGATGGCCTCATCGGAGTCGGCGGGCTCGACGGTGTCGAGCGCAGCGGAAGCCTCAAGGAACGCGACGCCGCCACCGGCAACGATGCCCTCCTCGACGGCCGCGCGCGTAGCCTGCAGCGCGTCCTCGATGCGGTGCTTGACCTCCTTGAGCTCGGGCTCGGTCGCAGCGCCGACCTTGATGACGGCCACGCCGCCGCTGAGCTTGGCGAGGCGCTCCTGGAGCTTCTCGCGGTCGAAGTCGGAGTCGGTGTGCTCGATCTCGGCCTTGATCTGGGCAACGCGGTCATCGATGGCCTGCTTGGAGCCGTTGCCGCCGATGATGGTGGTCTCGTCCTTGGTGATCTTGACGGACTTGGCAGTGCCGAGCATCTCGGCCGAGATGTTCTGCAGCTCGATGCCGAGCTCCTTCATGGCAACCTGGCCACCGGTGAGGATGGCGATGTCCTCGAGCATGCGCTTGCGGCGATCGCCGTAGCCGGGCGCCTTGACGGCCGCGACCTGCAGCACGCCACGCAGGCGGTTGAGGATCAGCGTCGCGAGCGCCTCGCCATCCACGTCCTCGGCAACGATGAGCAGCGGCTTGCGGCTCTGGAGCACGGCGTTGAGCAGCGGCTCGATGTCGTGGGGATCGCTGATCTTCTGGTCGGTCATGAGGATGTAGGGCTCCTCGAGCTCGGCGATCATGTTCTCGGTGTCGGTGGCGAAGTACGGGGAGATGTAGCCCTTGTCGAACTGCATGCCCTCGACGGTGTCGATGGAGATGCCGAAGTTGGTCTTGTCCTCGTCCCTTGGGATCGGAAGCGGAGATGGTGCCGACGGAGGCAATCTGGTCCTTGGTGGAGACTTCCTTGGCGGCAGCGCGCATGGAATCGACGACCACGGCGACGGCCTTGTCGACGCCACGACGAATGGCGATGGGGTTGGCGCCAGCTGCCACGTTGCGCAGGCCCTCGTTGACGATGACCTGAGCGAGCAGGGTTGCGGTGGTGGTGCCGTCACCCACGAGGTCGTTGGTCTTAGTGGCGACCTCCTTCACGAGCTGGGCGCCCATGTTCTCGATGGGATCCTTGAGCTCGATTTCCTTGGCGACGGAAACGCCGTCATTGGTGATGGTGGGCGCGCCGTAGGAACGCTGCAACGCAACGTAACGGCCCTTGGGGCCCATGGTGGTGGTGACTGCGTCAGCCAAGGTGTTGACGCCCTTGGCGAGCTTGGCACGTGCGTCGGTGCCGAAAACGATGTCCTTAGCCATTATCCTTATCTCCATTCCTCAAAGGGGTTACCCCCAACGTGAAATCTAGTCCTCGACGACGGCGTAGATGTCGTCCGCGCGAAGGAGCAGCAGGTCCTCGCCGTCGACCTTGACCTCGTTGCCGCCGAACTTGCCATAGAAGACCTGGTCACCAACCTTGACGTCAACCGGGATTCGGTTGCCGTTGTCGTCGCGCTTGCCCTCGCCCACGGCGATGACTTCGCCGCGCTGCGGCTTCTCTTGCGCGCCAGACGAGATGTACAGACCGGTGGCAGTCTTCTCCTCCTTGGGAGCGGGCTTGACGAGAACGCGATCGCCCAGTGGCTTAAGTGTCATAGTGGAAGACCTCCTTTGTGGGGCAGCTACGCCCCCTTGCGTAGCCAACGTTGCGTATAGTACCCACTTTGCCCGGTTTATACAACCACAACTAAAAAAATCTTCAACGCAGCACTTAGATTTTGTGCCAGTGTTCCGCGTGGAATCCCCCACGCGGAGGCCTTCGGCGCGATAATACTATTGCCAACTCTTGGAAGGCACGATACAAGCGAGGGGTTTTATGAGCGAGCTGGTAAGGAAGGCCGCCTCGGTGATGCTCTTTGCCGCGGCAATTGCGGCACAAATCGCACTTGCGCCTGCACCGGCGCAAGCGGCAAATCACGTGCGGGGCGATTGCGTACGCATACAGATCGCCGAGAATAGTAGCCACGTTCTGGAGGACAATCCAGGAGTCGTGAGCGACATTCGCGCGGAAGCACAGAGAGAGCGCGAAACCCGTCTCGCGTACGAGACTCCCATCGCCTTGGCCGTCGCAGTCACCCTGACCGTATGCTGCGTCTGGCGTGCCAGACGGTATCGGCAAGAATACGACCAAAGCCACGTTACAGACGCGTACTGGCAGTGGTACGTGCGTATCCTTGACGGGGACCGCGCAGCTGGGGACTTCGAATCCCACACGATGGCCAATGCATCCAAAGGAACTGTCGACCATGCGCCTGAGTTCGAGTCAACTCCAAAACCAGCCCTGGAAACACTGCTCAGCGACGACGTCCACCCCCTCGTAGCCGGATGGGCGCTCACGGGAGGCAAGCTTGCTTACAGCGCCATCGTCGCCACACTCGCACGACTCGCAACAGCCGGGGCGGTGCATATAGACACGGCTCGCGTCACAAAGACCGACTTTGCCACCGGCGACAGCATGTTGAACTATTCAACCAACGCCGCCAGCGAATGGATTCTTGTCTTCCACAAAGAGAAGCATGCACTCGTAAGCGATCCATTGGATCGAGCCGTACTTGACCTCTTCGAAGAATTCATGCGCACGGCGGCGGATACCAAGTCGGTGTATTCGACAAGGACGCTTGACGTCGAAGAGGGAACAACCTGCCTGCTGCTTTCGGACATGACGCGCATGATCGGGCGGCACAGCGAGATATACGTCCGCCAGATGAGGTCATTGCTCGCCACCACGAGAAGCGCTTGTCACGACCGCGGCCTCGACGATGACAAAGTCACCGCGCGTCAAAGAAAAAGGATTGCATATATGACCGTCGGGTATCTCTGCGCGACGCTGTTTACAGCCGTGCTCTTGTTGGCCGAGGGCTCGATCTTTGCTCTCGCGTTCTTTCTGCCGCCGTTCTTTGTTGCTCGATACCTCCTCCTGACGCGCGCATACCTCGCACCATTGTCCACCGAAGCCGTGCGCCTTCGCGCCGAGCTCGGCCTCATGGCACGGTGGCTTACCAACACGGAAGCACGGAGCGCCACAGGAGCGGCGGAAGCAGAGACATCGGAAGTGAACCTCTCTGCCTCCGAATGGCAGCGGCTGCTTGTATGCGGGCTGACGGTGGGAAGCGACGTCGAGGCAGCTCATCTGATGCAGCGCGAAGCGCCGGGCCTCACGTGGCAGGAGGATCTACACGAGGTGCTCAAGTGGTGTGGTGCCCCCGCACGTGGTGTCATCGCGGCCTTTGTCAAGGCCACGCGATACGCCCATAGAGAACGCACCGGACTGCCCAGGCCCACTCCGCATTACAGATAGACGCGTCGCTCCCACGCGAAGCAGCCCGCACGAAGCGTCACCTCTTTTGCAAGACGATGGAGGCAATGCCGCAGAGAAGGCCACCGACCATCCACGGCATCCAGAAGAACCGTGTCCAGAACGCATCGCCCATCTGGGTGGCCCAAAACATGAGGGGCAACGCAATGGCCGTCGCGAGCAACATGATGACACCGCATGCAGCGCCAATTCGACTGTTCCGATGGACCTTGTCCAACACCTCAGCAGCCCGATCCACGCCCACGATACCCGAGATCTCCTCCTCGCTCAATTCCTCAAGCGCGGAGATGTTGTACTCCTCGATGTCGAAGCGCGCGTGGAGCATGGAGCAATACACGATACGAAAGACCCCTATCGCGACGCACGCGAGCAGCACCCCACTCGAGACGTTCTCGCCGACGCGCCCCTCGCTACAGGCCCCAAAGACGACGCCCACGAAGATAACCGCGATGCCCAGGGCAAGCTGCCGTCCAAAGACTGCGCTTTCTTCGAGACGCTGCTCGGCGGTATAGAAATCGGCCACGTAAGGATGCTCGCGCGTGAACGCAGCATGCTCTATGCCCGCCGGAATGATAAAGGCAAGACCCACCGCTAAGCCACCAAAGAAGGCAGCGGCCTGAAGGCCCTCACTCGCCACGCCGTCGAGGTAAGCCGCGCACGCGAAGCCGGCAATGATAGCCGCCACGCCAAGGGCAATCCGTCCAGCAAGGCGGCGCTGATGTTCGTCGTAGCCCACCACATCGGAGGCAAGCGCTTCGGCGGGTATCGCAAACTGGGGCTCGGGGGCACGTGCCGTGAGGTCTCCTTGCACAAGCTCGTCGAGTGTGCAGTCGAAGATCTCGCACAGCTTGATGAGCTTGTCCATCTCGGGATTCGAGCGGCCCGCCTCCCACTTGGCCACAGACTGGCGGCTCACGCCCACCAACATGGCGAGATGCTCTTGGGTCATGTTGCGCGTGGCACGCAGGTGCAGAAGATTGTCGCGAAAACTCATGGTGCGTCCCTTCGGTCGAGTGGCTTTGCTTGAAAAAAGCATGCCGCATAACACGGTAGCACACCATAAACCGCAGGTTGCAACCACGCATCCAGCGGTTGCGACCTGCGGTTTTTGCCCCAAGCGGCTGGCGCAGCCCCGTCGACCCCCACTTGATCATTTATGTACACAATATGCCCTGCTTCCAGCGCACGAACTCAACCGACTCACCAGCCCTCGTGCAAGCGCACAGGAAGTGGTCGTCGACCACGACCTCGTGGAAGGCAACGCCGAGCGCAACCTCGTCCTCAGGAAGCACCGCACAGGACTTGGCCTCCTTAGAGAAGCCCGTACCCAACAGCTTCAGGTAACTCTCCTTGCGCGTCCACATGCGCGTGAACGCCCAATCGCCATCCTCTTGGGCCTGTACCCAACGAATCTCCTTGTCTTGGAAGCACACGCGCATGATGCCGTTATCCGCCGCATACCGCTCCTCCACATCCACGCCCACGGATGACGCAGCGACAACGCATGCCACCATGTGGCCGGCATGCGAGAGGTTGAAGTGGACGCCCGGCACGTGCGCAAGGTATGGCTTGCCATACGCACCTTGGGCAAGCGTCAGGTCGGACGCGCCCTCGCATCGCAACGCATGCTCGCACAACAGCCCAGCGCCAAGGCAGAGCAGCCGGTCCTTCTCGAAGAGAAAGCGCTCGACCTGATCCCTGCGCGACGCCCATGGCAGTTGCGCGAGCCCCGCGCGATACACACGGGGCTCTGCAAGTTCAGTAACGTCGTAGTACCAGCATCGTGCCATGCTCACAGGCCACGCGCGCAGAGGTCCGCGACCACAGGATCCTTAATCGCAACGCCAGCCGCCTTGAGCTCGGAGATCTTCTCGGAGAACTGCGGCAGGTACGCCGCGTGCGCGATGAGCAGCTCGTCGATGCATCTCTTTGCAACATCACCGGATGGCGTCTGAGGATTGAGCGCCACGGCCTCGAGCAGCGCGCCGTAATCGCCCGTCACCGCAGCCTCCTCGACGAGACGCTGCATGTTCCACATCAGCTGCAGATAGCCTCGCGCAGAAGTTGGCATCGGACCAAACGCGATCGGTTGCACACCCGCGCCACCGATGTAGCTCGAGACCTGCACCACGGCGTCGGCGGGCAGGTCGGGAATCGCGCCGTTGTTCACCGTAGAGCACACGATATGCTCGTTCGCGTTGTTGTAGATGGAGGCAACCGTCTCGGTCGCAACGTCGGAGTAATGCGCGCCGCCACGCTTGGAGAGCAGTTCGGGCATCTCGGCAAGATCGGGATTGCGGTAGAGCTCGAACAGCTCGTCCTCGACGGCCTTGACCTGCTGGGCACGTGAGCCCTTCTCGGGGTCAGCATACTCGCCCAGGCCATCGGCCAACATATCGGACTGCAGGTAATAATAGCGGTGGTACCCGCAGGGAATCATGCCTAGATGCTCGAGCTGCTCACGATAGAACGGAATGTCGTGGATGTTGGCAGGCGTGCCGTCGTTCTCC
Source organism: uncultured Coriobacteriaceae bacterium (assembly GCA_902798915.1). Lineage (GTDB taxonomy): Bacteria > Actinomycetota > Coriobacteriia > Coriobacteriales > Atopobiaceae > RUG440. The sequence continues at coordinate 8,905 of CADBYM010000055.1, forward strand.
GTCTTTGGGTCGAGCATTTTCTCGATGATCTGATCCGTGACCTCAGCACCGGTCGCAGCATCGAACACACGATGCCAGTGGAAGTGGTCGATGCCCGCGAAGCGAAACACGAGGTCGTCGAGCGTCTTGCCGATGAGCTCGGGCTCGTGCAGCATGGCACCGATGGGCACGTTGCACAAGCCGACGCAGCGCTCCCAGCCACCGTAACGAATCACGGACTCGGTCACCATCCCACTGGGGTTGGTGAAGTTCACAAGCCAGGCGTTCGGACAGAGCTCCTTCATCTCCTCCACGATGTCCAGTATGACGGGGATGGTGCGCAACGCCTTAAACATGCCGCCCGCACCGTTGGTCTCTTGCCCCAGCATGCCATACGAGAAGGGAATGCGCTCGTCCTTGATGCGCGCCTCAAGCAGGCCCACGCGGAACTGGGTCGTTACGAAGTCGGCATCGCGCAGCGCCTCGCGACGGTCGAGCGTCAGGTGCACCTTCACGGGCAGTCCGGCCTTCTCCCACATGCGTTGGGCCAGAGCACCCACGATCTCGAGCTTCTCGCGCCCGCGCTCCACATCCACGAGCCAGATTTCCCGAATGGGCAGCCGGTCGTAACGCTTGATGAAGCCGTTCATCAACTCGGGCGTGTAACTCGAGCCGCCGCCAATCGTGCAAATCTTGATTCCTTGCGCCATGTCGCATCCCCTCCCCACTCAAACCATGCAATGGAGCTATTGTACGGTAAAAGAGAACCGCCCATCCCGAAGGATGAGCGGTCTACTTGCCTTAGCGAGGCCGAGAACCCGAATAGGCTAGGCTACTCGGCAGCCTTCGTGGCTTCCTCGGCGGCCTTCTTTGCCGCGTTTGCCTTGCGCGTCGCAGCAGCCTTCTTTGCGGCAGCGGAACGCTTGGCCTTCAGGGCCGCTTCCTCGGCGTCAGACTTCGCCTTGTCGACGACCTTCTTTGCCGCAGCCTTGGCCTGAGCGGCAACCTTCTTTGCCGGACTCTTCTTTGCGGCAGCCTTGGCCTTGGCCTCGACGTGCTTCTCGACCACGGTCTTCTTCTTTGGCTTGGGCGGCAGCGGGCCGTCGTACTTAAAGATGGCGCCACCGATGGGCGGGACGCGCACCTTGATGGAGTTGCTGCGCAGGTTCCAAGGCACTTCCTCGGATTCGAAGCGCACGTCCGCGTTGGTGACGCCGGAGCCGCCGAACTCGATCTCGTCCGAGTTGAACACCTCACGCCAATAGCCCTCGCGCGGCACGCCGATGCGATACTCCTCATAGGGATTGACCTCGTAGTTGATAACAAGGAGCAGGTCATCATTGGGATCGTCGCCGTGACGCACGAAGCTGATCACGCACTGGTTGGAGTTGTTGGCGTCAATCCACTCGAAGCCATCCTCAGTGTAGGCCCTCTCCCAAAGGGCGGGCTGCTCAAGATAGAACTTGTTGAGCGCGGCGATGTAGTGCTGGTGCTTGCCATGCGCCTCGTAGTCCTTGGCGAGGAAGTACTCGATGCCCTCGTAGTAACGCCACTCGATGAACTGGCCGACCTCGTTGCCCATGAAGTTGAGCTGACCACCGGGGTGCGTGGTCTGATAGAACGCGAGCGAGCGCAGACCGGCCATCTGACGCCAATAGTCGCCCGGCTGGCGCGTGATGAGCGAGCACTTGCCGTGCACGACCTCGTCGTGGGAGAGCGGCAGCACGAAGTTCTCGTTGAAGGCGTACATGATGGAGAACGTGAGCAGGCTGTGGTTGCCCGGACGGAAGGGGAAGTCCGTCTGGCAGTAGCGCAGCGTGTCGTTCATCCAGCCCATGTCCCACTTGTAGTTGAAGCCCAGGCCACCGACCTCAGGCGGACGGGTGACAAGCGGCCACGCCGTGGACTCCTCGGCGATCATCATGACGTCGGGATGATACGTGCCGACGGTGCGGTTGCACTGGCGCACGAACTCGATGGAGGGATAGTCGTTCTCGGAGCCATCGGGATTGAACTTCTTCTGGCCTGGATCGTCAATGCCAAAGTTGAGGTACAGCATGGAGGTGACGCCATCCATGCGGATACCATCCGCATGGTACTCGTCAATCCAGTAGAGAAGATTCGAGATCAGGAAGGTGCGGACCTCGCCCTTCTCGAAGTTGAACTTGTAGGTGCCCCAGTTGGGGTGCACCTCCTTCTCAAACTGCTTGGTGCCATTGAAGTGCACAAGGCCGTGCTCGTCGGGGCAGAAGCCGCCGGGTACCCAGTCGAGGATGACGCCAATGCCAGCCTGGTGGCAGGCGTCCATGAAGTGCTTGAACTGCTTGGGGTTGCCGTAGCGAGAAGTGGGTGCATAGTAACCGGTCACCTGATATCCCCAGCTGCCGTCAAAGGGGTGCTCCATTACGGGCATGACCTCGATGTGGGAGTAGCCCATCTCCTTGACGTAGGCGACCAGCTCATCAGAGAGGTCGTCGTAGGTGTACCAAGAGCCAGTGGCCTCCTCAGGCTCGGCAGGCTCGGTGCCAAAGGCCGTGAGACCGTCGTCGTGACGCTTCCAGCTTCCCAGATGAACCTCAAAGATGTTGAGCGGGCGCTTCATGTGGTTATGGGACTGGCGCTCCTTAATCCAGGAGTCGTCACCCCACTCGTAGGAGTCAATCTCGGCCGTACGCGAGGCGGTACCAGGGATGAGCTCCGCCTGGAACGCATACGGGTCGGCCTTGTACAGAACGTCACCCTCGCGGGTCTCGATAACATATTTATAGAGCTGGCCCTCAACAACGCCCGGGACGAAGCCGTACCACACGCCGCCAACCGGCGTGCGCGTAAGGGCAGTCGCCCAAGCGTCCCAGTTATTGAACTCGCCGACCACGTGAACCGAACGGACGTCGGGCGCCCACACGGCAAAGTGGTAGCCTTCCTGGCCGTCGAGCGTCGCGGGATGGGCACCGAGCTTCTCGTAGCTGCGGAACCACTCGCCCTTGGCGAAGAGGAACAGGTCGTCGTTACTGAGCAGATAGTCTTGATCTGGTTTGCTCATGGCAGTTATCCCTTTCGTGAGCGGTATAGGCTCACCTAGTTTAGATAGGTGGCTCGACAAGTACGTTGACTATTGGGCAGACGTGCCCGTACCTTCGGCACGCGGAAGAATCCATGTCCCAATCGTCATCACGCTGCTAGTACAATATATTCTCGAAGCAGCCGATGCCACCCACAATGCCGGAGAGCCACCATGCCACGAGAGTCCAAGAAGTCCAAGGTCGCGCGTGTTACTGAGTTCTGCAATCGCATGGACGAGCTCTATGGCAAGGAACCCAGTGCCTTGGACTGGCACACGCCATTCCAACTGGTCATCGCCGTGCTTCTGAGCGCGCAGACCACCGACGTTGCCGTCAATGCCGTGACACCAGAGCTGTTTGGGCGTTGGGGCACGCCCGAGGCCATGGCCGACGCCAACGTGGCAGACGTCGCTGAGGTGATTCGTCGGCTTGGATTCTTCCGCACGAAGTCGGAGCACTGTGTGGCGTGCGGCCAGATGATCGTCTCCGACTTCGGCGGAGAAGTGCCGCGCACGATGGACGACCTGTGTCGACTTCCCGGCGTGGGCCGCAAGACCGCGAACATCGTGCTCAACAAAGCATTCGGCATCGTTGAGGGCATCGCGGTCGACACACACGTCTTTCGCATCGCTCAACGTATGGGCCTTACCACGGCCGCCACACCGCTTGCAGCCGAGCAAGACCTGCTCGCCATCATTCCACGGGAGCTCTGGGAGGGCGTCAACTCCGAGTGGATCCGCTTCGGACGCGCAACCTGCACGGCACGCGTCGCTTACTGCGACACGTGCCCCTGCGAAGACCTGTGTCCCAAGCGGCCTGTTCGCCATGGGGCAGGCAAGGCCAGGAAGACCACGCGACGGCGCAAAGGTTAGCCCGACGACGTCGGGCGTCGTCGGGCTTGCAACGTCAGGTGTCGCCGGATTGCCGAGTCTTATATCGCGGCGAGCGCCTGGTCGAGGTCAGCAATGATGTCCTCCACATTCTCTAGGCCGACGGAAAGGCGAATGAGGTCCTCAGAGAGGTGCGCCGCCTCAAGTTGCTCGGCCGTCAACTGACTATGCGTGGTGCTCGCGGGATGTATGATGAGGCTCTTTGCGTCGCCAACGTTGGCGAGCAACGTATGGAGCTTCACGTTGTTGATGACCTGCAGCCCGCCTTGACGCCCCGCCTTGGTCCCAAACACCACCACGCCGCCAAATCCATGCCTAAGGATCCGACTCGCAACCTCGTGGCTCGGATCGTTCGGCAGACCAGAATAGCGCACCCAGCTTACCTTGGGATGGCTCTCCAAGAACTCTGCGACCGCAAGGGCGTTCGCACAATGGCGCTCGACGCGCAGACTGAGCGTCTCTATGCCCAAGCCGATCAGTTGCGCCGCATACGGGCTAAGGGTCGGGCCGATGTCGCGCAGTCGCTGCGCGAGCACGCGCGTCGAGAACGGCGCAGCAGGTGCGGCCTGCGTCCAAACCGCTCCGTGATACGACGGGTCGGGCTCGGTAAGCGTGGGGAACTTTCCCGGCACAGCTTCCCAGTTGAACTTTCCCGAGTCGATGACGGCACCGCCGATGGTCGCGCCATGGCCACCCAGCCACTTGGTGAGGCTTTCGATAATGACGGCAGCCCCATCCTCAGCCGGCCGATACAGGTAAGGCGTTGCAAAGGTGTTGTCGACGATGACAGGCAGGTTCAGCGATGCCGCCGCTTCGACCAGCGCAGGCACGTCCGCAACGTCCACGCGCGGATTGCCGATGGTCTCGACGTACCAAAACTTGGTCTTCTCGTTCGAGGCGGCGACGAAGGCGTCGATGTCGTTGTTGGGTACGAAGGTGGTCTTTATTCCCAGGTCATCAAGTGTGTGGAGCAGGATGTTCCACGAGCCGCCGTAGAGCGAGTCGGAGGCCACGATTTCGTCACCGGCACGGGCGATGTTCGTGAAGGCAAGAATCTCGGCCGCATGGCCCGAGGCGACAGCGACGGCACCCGCAGCCCCCTCGATTGCCGCCACACGTGCGGCAATCGCATCCGTGGTGGAGTTGGTCAGACGACTGTAGACGTTGCCTGATCGCGAGAGCGCGAACTTGCCTGCCGCATCCTCGGCATCATCGAACTGCCATGCAGCGGTGGCGTAGACTGGTAGCGCCGCCGAGCCGGTGGTGGGGTCCGGAGTGAGGCCAGCGTGAATCTGCAGGGTATCGAAGTGCTTCTCGGGCGCTTGCGCGAAGGAAGGATTGAGTTCGAACGACATGGTGATTCCCCTCTCTTTGTGTCAGGCGTTAGGCACACGGAGAATCTACGCCTAGTATTCCTTCAGGTCAATAGTCCGGTTATCTGTTTTATTGATAATCGTTTATCTGCGGCGCAACAAATGGACGCGGGGCATCCGAATACCACCTCCGGATGCCCCGCGTCCATGCTCACGTCGCGCCTTACCACTCGAGCGGAACCTCAACTGGCTTGTCATCCACGACCAGCCGCAACGCAGGCCCATTGAGCGTCGCCTCGCTGATAGCACCCTTTCCGCTGACCACGGAACCGTCACGGCTCACGATAGGCGTCCAGCCGGCTCCGATGGTATATGCCGAGACCTCCCAGGTGCCATCCGAGAGGTTCTCGGGCACGAGGACCGTCTCGCCATACAGGATGATATCGACGGGAGTGCCCGGCAAATTTCCCACGACCACTTGCTGCCCGTCACCCTCCACGTGCGTCTCCATCAGCGCGTATGATCCGTTGTTCTCCGCAAGGGAGTAGACCGAACCACCATACGAGACCGGCGTGCCCACAGCAGACTCGATGGCGACGTCGAGGGGATCGAGAGCATGTTGCTCGCTGCCCGGAACCGGAGCGCTGAGCACGCGCACAAAGAGCGCAACGCAGAGCGCGATCACAAGGGCCGCCGCCATCACCAATCCTACGAGCATCTTCTTGGGCATAGGCACAGGTTGCTCGCTCGCTGCATGCTGTCCAACCCGACCCGCACGCACCTCCTCGGAGCGGCTGGAGCCGCTGCGTGGCGCCCGCTTGGCCCCGTCACCCTCCGCAAGCCTCTCGAAGGCACCGCGATTGAGCGACTCTTCGTCAATGGGCTGTGGCGCATTGGCGCCCAGCTCGTCTGTATCGCCTAGAGAGTACATCCTCATTCCTCCTCTCCTGCGCAGCACGTGTCACCCGAGCGACCACATGCACCGCGCCTCATTCATGATCGTGCAACCGCTTGCCTCACGACTGTGGCTCGCTTCGGTGGCATCAGCATATCGCGAGCACAAACGGCTCACACCTCTCGTCGATCCTCGATGGCACGACCAAGGGAAAGCTCGTCGGCAAGCTCAACCTCGCCCCCGACCGACATGCCCACGGCAAAGCGCGTGACCATAACATCCAGAGGCTTGATTATGCGCGAGAGGTACGTTGCCGTCGCCTCTCCCTCAACGTCAGTGTTCGTGGCAAGTATCACCTCATGCACCTCGCCGGACGCCAGCCTCGTAAGGAGCTCGCGAACATGCAGCTGATCCGGTCCTATGCGGTCCATCGGTGAGATAACGCCTCCGAGCACGTGATACAGACCATGGTAGGCGCCCGTCCGCTCAACCGCCGAGACGTCACGCGGCTCCGAAACCACACAGATCGTCGTGGCGTCCCGCGTTTGGTCGGCACAAACGTCGCACGTGTCGCGCGTGGCATACGAGAAGCAAATCGGACAGAAGTGCACTTGGCGCTTCACGTCCAAGATTGCATTCGAGAGCCTCCGGCACTGCTCCGCATCAGATTCGAGCAGATAGTACGCGATGCGCTGCGCGGACTTGGGTCCTATGCCCGGCAGCCGGCCCAACTCGTCCAGTAGGCGCTGCAAGGCGCGACCGTCACCGACTTCCGTCACGGGCATCTTAGAAGAGATTCGAGAGGCCCGACATGTCGAGCCCGCCCGTAATGCCGGCGACCTGGCTGTTTGCGGCCTCGTTCGCCTTCGTGAGCGCTGCATTTACCGCCGTCAGCACAAGGTCCTCAAGCATCGAGACATCATCGGGATCGACCACATCGGGATCAATCGAAATCGACGTCAGCTTCATGTCGGCAGTCGCGCTCACACGTACCATCCCGCCGCCCGCGCTGGCCGAAACCTCGATGTTTGACATGTTGTCCTGTGCATCCATGAGCTGCTGCTGCATGACGCGCGCCTGTTCGAGCATTTGTTGCATATCCATAGGGCACCCCTTGTCCCGAAGCCTGTGCTTGTGTTGCGTGAGTTCGCATTGTAGCATGACGTCCGTGCGTACGCCGAGTCTGTGGCTCGTCAACACAGGACAACGCATCCACCACAGAGAAGCCCCTCGCGGCCGCCACAGGTCGGATGAGTCTTCGAATCTACGCCTAGCCCCTGGTTACGCGAACGTCCTCGCCAAAGACCTCGAAGGCGTTCGCGAGAATGGCAGCCAACTCCGGCGGCAGATCATCAGGCGCTTCCGGCATGGCGCTCTTCGGTGCAGGAGGCTCTGTCGTCTGAGGCTTCGGTGCCGGCGGCTCCGGCGCGATGGCAGCGGCGGGCTGGGGCACGACGGGCGGAGCGGGCGACACCACAGGCGTTGGCATAAACTCCGAATCTGGCTCTGCATACGCAGTGCCGAGCTCCTCATACGGCACGTAATCGGAACCAAGATCCTCGACCATCGGCTCCGCCATGGGTGCCTGCGGGGCCGTCATCGATGGCGACTGCGTTGGTGCGTCCCACGGCATGGGATAGGGCGCTGCAGGAGCCTGTTGCGCGGCATTCGTAGACGACCTCGGTTGCTGTGTCATGGAACGCGACTGCACGTCTGGCCTCGTCATACGACTTGGCATAGGTGCGGATGCAGGTGCCGGTGCACCTTCTGCCGGACGGCTCTGCGCCACGCCCTCCCGATACGCCAAGGTACGCGGTCCAAAGAACTCCGCCACTACACCTTCCACAGCCGCACGCACGTCCGGACGCTCAAGCATCTTGAGGGCAAAGTTTGAGCCCCTTGGCAGACTCACCACAAGCGTATGGCCATCGTCCGAAACCGCCGCCGCGTTGCTCAGCAGAGAACCCCTTGACGGCAGACGCGCAAAGAGCTCAGACATCACTTGGCGCCAACGACGCTGGAGCTCTCCCGCATCGCCAATGGGTAGCGAAGAGGGCTGCGCAGCGGCAGGTGTCGACTGCGGTTGCTGACGTGGCTCCTGCGTCGGCTGGGCGGTGCGCTGCGTCTGCACCGCCGGCTGCGCCTGCGACACTGGTTGCGCGGCGGGCTGCTGCGGTCGTGGCATAGGCTGAACGGGCTGCGGAACGGGCTGCTGCGGTCGTGGCGCAGCTTGGGCGGGTTGCGGGGCGGGTTGCTGGACCGGGCGTTCCGTCGGCTGTGGAATAGGCTGGCTTGCCTGCGTGGCCGGCGCGTTGCGCGCCTTGCGCTCAAGCTCCGACAACCGCTCGGCAAGAGACTCGAGCGTGAGGTCTTCCACGGGCCGAGCCATCCGCGTGAACGCAATCTCCAACACCAGGCGCTGGTTGGGCGCCGTCGTCATCTCGCGCATTACGTCGCCCAATATCGTGAGCACGCGCGAAATCCGGTCCGCCGACCCGAATGCCTCGGCCTCCTGTCGCAGCAGCTCCACATCTGCCGACGAATCCATGACCTCAGGGCGGGGGCCAACCAACGAGACCACATACACGTCACGTATGCGTGACGCCAGTTCGCGCGCAAACTGGAGCGGATCGCGCCCGGCCTCAACCAACTCCCCCACCTGAAGAAAGAGCATGGGCACGTCACGTGCGGCAAGCGCGTCCACCACGTGATTCAGCTCGGCGCCCGGCACTGCCCCGAGGAGGTCCTGCGCCGCCGCAGTCGAGATGGAACCACCACCAAACACAGATAACTGCTCCAGCGTGGAAAGAGCATCGCGCATTCCGCCGCGGGCGTGACGCACCACAAGGTCAAGCGCCGCATCCTCATAGGCAAAGCCCTCTTGCTGACACACGAAGACCAAGCGCTCGCGAATGTCATCGCCACTGATCGGCCTAAAGTCAAACCGTTGCACGCGCGAGAGGATCGTGGCAGGAATCTTCTGAGGATCCGTGGTACACAGCACGAAGACCACATGATCCGGCGGCTCTTCCAGCGTTTTGAGCAGCGCATTGAAGGCCGCCGTGGTGAGCATGTGCACCTCATCGATGATGTACACCTTGTAGCGGCCACGCACGGGCGCATAGCCCACACGCGTGATTATCTCTTCGCGAACGTTGTCAACGCCCGTACGCGACGCCGCGTCGAGCTCATAGACGTCCGGGTGCTCACCGGCGGCAATGAGTGTGCACTGCTCGCAGGTGCCGTCAGGCAGATGCCCCGGGCCCTCCTCGCACATGAGCGACTTTGCCAGCAGTCGCGCCATGGTAGTTTTGCCTGTTCCGCGTGGACCACAGAAGAGGTAGGCATGGCTGGTCCTTCCCTCCACAACCGCCCTTTGGAGCGTTCCCACCACATGTTGCTGGCCGACGACGTCGGCAAATGTCTGCGGACGATATTTCCTGTACAAAGACTCCATGCGACCGCCTCGACACTAGCGATTACTTTTGCATGCGACTGCGCACAAGCCCCACGACCGTTGGCACCAGCGAGACCGCCACGATGCCCACGATGAGCAGCTCGAAGTGCTCCTGCACAAACGGGATTCCACCGAAGAAGTATCCCAGCAAGATGAACAACGTACTCCACGTAATGCCACCCAAAATATTGAACATCACGAAGTTGTGCCACTTCATGCCGCCCATGCCGGCGAGGAAGGGCACGAAGGTGCGAATAAACGGAAAGAACCTCCCCAAGAAGATGGCGAGGTTTCCCCACTTGTCCAAGAATGCCTCCGACTTGGCAATGCGCTCGGGCGTCATGGCCTTGACCTTACCCGATGCAATGATCCTCCGTCCCAAGAAGTGCCCGATGAAGAAGTTGCACTGGTCACCGAGGATGGCCGCGCACCACGCAACACCGAGGAGCAGCATGATGTTGAACCCACCACCCTGCGCAAAGAATCCCGAGGCAAACAGCAGAGAATCACCAGGGAGGAACGGGAAGAAGACAACACCGGTCTCTATGAAGATGATGATAAAGACGAATCCGTAGGCCGCGACAGGTCCGGCCGCGATTTGCGCAGCGATAAAGGCGCGAGGATCACGCAGCAGGCTTACAATAAAGTCCACAAAACCCATCAGGGCGCTCCCTCCCAAAGGTCAAAAAACGCCTCGGCGTGCCGAGGCGAAGAGTGCACAGTGCGCTCGATGGGAACGGGCACCCGACAGAGGCTCCTTATGGCTGCTGTCTCCCGACCCTGACCAGGTTCGGAACATATCGTCACCCGAACCCATCTAACGCACTCCGTAAAAAGGGAGTATAGCGGATGTGCTAGCCGTATGCAAAATCTGCACAAGCCCATCATGGCATGCAATTTGGACAGTTTTGGACGCACGCCAGGGTTCCGGCTGGGAATACGTCTCTGCCGCCACACGTTAGCGTCCCAAATGTGTATATTCTTTTTGCCGTGTCTGGCCGCCAACAGGGGTTTTGCCGGTCCGCGCGCAAAGATTGTACACATTTTGTCGCCGCGGGTCCGTCCCACATGCTGTCCGACGGCTCATGGCGGCTTAGGATGCCGCCTGGGACCCCTACATCATTAACACCTTGCCATCCCATAGCACTGTGCGCATTGGAGAGTATCCCCAATGCGCACAG
>CADBYM010000056.1 GCA_902798915.1 uncultured Coriobacteriaceae bacterium
CTCGCACACGGCTCGTTGCCATCCCTCCCGCCCGTTCGGATAGCTGCTAAAACGCCAGCCTCGAGACATGTGTTCGGCTGACTTCGAGATTCAACCAATATGTTTCGGCGGTTGAGTTGTTGTTGAGTCGCGAGCTCATCCGAACAGGTTGGGTTGCGAGGTCATCCGTGCGCTTCCTCTCGTCTCCAACATATCACCGCATAGTGAACTCGGACTTCAAGCAACTTGTTATCAGGCCCGACGGCCGTCTGGGCTGCGCCAAGCCATCCGATACCGCCTTGCGTGCGTCACATCCGGCACCAATATGCTTCAAGTTTTATCCTCAAGATACGGCGATTTTTGGGCACATTCCGTTTTGGAATACGTGCCATTCAGGACGTATCTTCAAACTATGGCTGTAATACGCGACATATCAGACAGGCGACTGCTATACAGAACCAGACACGTTGCCATTGGGCAACTGTTCAAGGAACTGCGCGAAGAACGAGATCTCAAGCAGACTGACATCGCGCAAGTGGCTGGCATTGGCCAATCGGATGTAAGCAAGGTCGAGTCAGGCGAACGCCATATCATGTTCGTTGAGGTCGACCAGTTTGCGCATGCCCTCGGCATCGACGTGGGCGTTTTGGCCAAGACCATGTTCGAGACGATGTGGGCTCACGATCGCGACGCCCAGAATCCGAACGAAGATGCATCAGACGAGGGCTAGGCAAAGCATGCTTCCCACGACGAGAACCTGCAAGCCGCGCACCCCTTCTCGGGCGCGCGGCTCGTTACTTCGATTGCCGCATGGCGAAAGTGTTGGCTCTACAGCTCTACCGTGATCGCGTCTCCGACCATCTGCGTGGTGGTATCGCGCGCCCACTGCAACGGATCTGCCGTCGTTGCGCCTACTTGGCTCAATCTCGAAAGAAGCTCATTTGAGGACGCAAGGTCAGACGTATAGCTCGCCAAGGGGCATACGTAGTCCGTGCCACCCGATCGATGCTCGATAAGCGCATGCCAGACGGGATTCTCGACACTTACCTCCCCATTGTCGGCACGCACGAAGTCGCAGGTAAGCATGCCCGAGAGCACTGCGGTCGGCAAGGTATAGGCACTGACGAAGTCGCCGAGGCTATACGCGCAAAGCATGCCATTGGCAGGCGTCACACCCGATCCGTCCGTCGTGCGTATCCCTCGGCCCACATAACGCACCGGCTCGATTGACTGCCCGCGACACCCAATCAACAGGTCAACACCGAGTCCCGCCAGATAGGATGCATAGTCCTGCTGCTGCTCGCTCAAAACCGCAGGGTCTGTTGATCCGGTGATCTCGTCTTGCTCGTTCCACTGCATAAACACGACGACGGCATCAGCCAGCTCGCGGGCACGCTCGACCTCGACACGCATCTTCTTCTTGTCGAACGGTGCGGCATAGTAGTCATTGGGAATCTCGGACTGCTTGTACCCGTTCTGCCCGTAGCTATACGAGAGGAACGCTATGGACATACCGTTCTTGTTGAGGACTCGTATGTTTTCTCGATCGCTCTCGGATGCGTAACTGCCAACGGTCGTCACATTCGGGTGCTGCGCCCACACGGACTGGGAATGCTCCACGGCGCTCACCCACATGTCGTATGTATGGTTAGTGTTGGTGTTCACCACGTCGAACCCCGCACCTTCCAGTGCATCAGCCATGGAATCGGGTGTATTGTAGCTGGGGTATCCTTGATACTCGAAGTTAGTGTTGCCCCCAAGCGACGACCCCTGACTCACAAACGCAATGTCGTATGTGCCCACGCTACCCTTGACTTGCTCATACAACGGAGAGAAGTCATAGGCGCCATCGTTCGTGGTGCCGGCCCACGCATCGGCGCTAGAGAGGATGTCGGCATTTGCGACGTTAGATCCCACGGCGCAGAACGAGACCGTTGCCGCACCACGACGCGCATCATCCGAATTGGCCAGCTCACCCTCACCAGACATCAGCGCAGCGCCACCCGCGCCGCCGCGTGTGCAGGCGAACACCACCCCAACGATAGCGACCACGAGGACCAGGCCGCCTACGATGCCGCCCACCAAGGCTGGGCTCACGCCCTTCTTCTTGCGCGCATGGCGCGCGGGCGACTCCTTCTGCTGCTTGACCTTCTGATTCACTTCTTTGCGGGTCTGCACGCCTGCGCCTTTGAAGTTGGCATTCACATCTGACTTCACGGTACGCTTTGGCTGGTTCGACGCTTGTGCAACGCGACGAGCCGTGCCTGTTGCCTGACGCCCGGTCCCCTGTCGCGCCACTGTCCCCGTCCCTTGGCTGCCCGCAACCGCGGCGACGGTCTTTCTCGTCCCCTTGGCTGCAGGGCGCTTCTTCGCGTCCTGTGCACGTCCGCTTGTACTCTTCTCGGCCACCGGAAACCTCCCGTGTATCGGCTACACGCCAAAGAATAATGCTAGCACGTACAGAGGTTCGGCGCAAAACCCCATCATACGAGCGGCGGCAAAAAGGCACCGAGTACCTCTTTGCCGCCACAGTACACACTGTCTCTTCGAGCTTATTGGTGGTTGAGACTCTCCACCGGATCGAGCCGCGCCGCACGTCGCGCCGGATACCAACCAAAGACCAAACCAGTCACCGTACAGACCAGCACGGCGTTGAGGATGGACGACCCATCGATGATGGGAGTGAGCGGCTCGCCCGTGCTCATCACGCCCATGGTCGACCCCATGGGTCCCGCAAGCGCAAAGGCCGCTCCGATGCCAAGGAGCACTCCAAAGACACCTCCCGCTATGCAGAGGCATATGCTTTCGAGGATGAATTGGCTCGTTATGTCGAAACGCTTGGCACCCAACGCCTTGCGCAGTCCGATCTCGCGGATGCGCTCAGTCACGTTTGTAAGCATCATGTTCATGATGCCAATACCACCGACGACCAGCGAGATGCCCGAGACGATTACCATAATTGACTGGAACGAAGCCATGCTACTGTTCACCTGATCAAGAATACTCTTGTCGGAGTCAACGTGAACGATTCGGCTCGCGTTCTCGTCGTCAGTAGAACCGAGATGATAGTGATCCATGAGGTACTGCTTTGTCGACTCCATGACGACGTCGATGTTGGCATCCTCGCTCGTCATACCCTCCATTTGCTTGATGCTCGTCGAACCCATAAGGCGTATGCTCACGGTCGAATAGGGAGCGATGCAATAGACGGTATCTCCGTACATCGACCAGCTGTTTACCTTGTCGACAATGCCCTTGATGAGGTACTCATCATTGCCCAAGCGCACGGACTTGCCCACGGCTTCCGATGGGGCAACCGAGCCGTAGAGATTCTTTACGCCATACTCATCCAGCATGAGGACGCGATCTGCCTCCAACATGTCTCGCTCCGTAAAGAACTCGCCCGCAACGAGCTTGGTCGAATGGGAGTCGAAGTATCGAGGTTCGGTACCCGTGATATCGGCCGATGCCTTCTTGGTCTCGGTACTGATGTCTGCGGCACCCGAAGCGACGGGAATGATGTAATCGTAACCCGGAACGGACTCCACAATAGTGTTCATGTCGTCCACGGTAAAGTTGTCGATGCCTGCGAGGCGGACAGTAATCAACCGGGCAGCATTGGCGCCGAACATCTGCGACTGTTGTACAGAGATGCCCGCGATGATGGAGTTCATTGTGATGACTGCCCCGATACCAATGACGATACCCAAGATGGTAAGGGCACTACGACCGCGATTCGCCGAGAGCGCGCTCCACGTCTCGTGGGCCAAATCTGATGGCTTCATGTGTTCCCCCTTCGAGCCTGGACCCCCGCATGCGACTTGAGCGCAGCCTCAACGAGCGCACGCTCCTCCTCGTCGCTAAAGAGCCTGCCGTCGCGAATGTGGACAGTGCGATCGCCCCATGCACAGGTCTCGGGGTCGTGCGTAATGATTACGATAGTCTTACCCTGTTCGGCAAGGTTGGCAAAGAGGTTCATGACCAGCTCACTGGTAGCGGAATCAAGTGCGCCGGTGGGCTCGTCCGCCAAGATGAGCGCGGGATTGTTGACGAGGGCGCGCGCGATGGCGACGCGCTGCATCTGGCCACCCGAAAGCTCGTTGGAGCGATGGTCATAGTAGTCCTCGGGTAAGCCTACGACGCGCAACGCCTTGTAGGCGCGACTCTCGCGCTCGGACTTGGGCACGTCGGTGTAGATCAGCGGCATCATGACGTTGCGCATAACGGTGGCACGCTCAAGCAGGTTGTAACGTTGGAACACGAACCCCAGGCGCTGGCCGCGCATCTCGGCCAGCTCATCGTCGGTGAGGTCGTTCATGAGAACTCCCTCAAGTTTATACGTACCCGAGGTCGGGCGGTCGAGACCGCCGAGTATGTTCATAAGCGTGGACTTGCCCGAACCCGAGGGACCCATCACACAGAGAAACTCGCCGCGCGGAACCTGCAGCGTAACGCCTCGCAGAGCTGCCGTATAACCCGCAGCCGACTCGTAGATACGGTGAACGTTCTGAGCGTCTAGGACGTACTTCGCCATGACTACCCCTTACAGTGCCTCGAGGACGTCTTCAGCGCCTGACCCAGCGGGCGCTTCGGGATTGATTAGGAGGACCTCGTCGCCCTCCTTCACGTCGCCTTCGATGACGAGCGTAGAGGAGCTCTTTGCCTTGATCTCTACGGGCACGGACTCGTACGCCTTGTTCTCGGCGTCAGTGACACGCAGAACGTGCGGAGAACCCAATTCCTCTCCGAAGACTGCGGAGGAAGACACCGTGAGAACGTCATCCAACTGTTGCGTGATGATGTTGACGTTCGCTGTCATGCCCGGCTTAATCTTTCCCTCCTTGTTGGCTACCGAGAGATCTACGGCATAGGTGACCACGCCACCACTGGAGTCAGCAGCGCTGGCGTTCGACGCGCCCGACGAGCCCGTCGACGTGGTCGCGATGTTTTGCACCTTCGAGTCGAGCGTAAGGTCGGGGATGGCCTGGAAGGTTACGGTAGCGGGCTGATCGACAGCAATCTTCTCGATGTCGACCTCATTGATCTGAACGGGAATCTTCATCTGCGAGGTGTCCGCAATCCGCACGAGTGGACCGGAGTTAGAGCCACTAGAATCAGTGGTACCTCCTTCGGCGCCACCCACCGCTTGACCGTTCTGGGCGTTGACGGCAATCACGCTGCCTGTGACGGGCGCCGTCACCGTACGCTTCTCGGCTTTCTTGCGCGCGTTTTCGAGGTCGGCCTGCTTGGAGGCAAGATCGGCCTCGGCGGTATCTTTGGCATCGATGGCGTCGTTGATGCCATCTGTCGCATCGTCGATGGCGTTAGTCAAGGTGTTGTCGTCGTATGTCGACCAGTCACCGGCTTCGTTCGCCTTGTTCCAAGCGTCGTCGCGTGAACGCACGGCCACGTCACGAGCGCGCTCAGCCTTGCTGATTTTGCTCCACGCAGAGTCGAGTCCCCGCGAAGCAAGCGATACTGCCTCCTCGGCTTTGCGGACTTCCTCGTCAAGGGCGTCGTTCTTGAGCGTAAAGAGAACATCGCCCTCCTTGACCTCCTGCCCCACAGTCACGTCGAGGTTCTCGATAATGCCCGAGACCTCAGGCGAGACAACGCTCGAACTGGCGGGGTTTGCCTTTCCGTTGCCGCCCACGGTATCGGTGAACTTGTCTTTGGTGATGGTAGCCGTCATCGAGAACGGATCAATCGCGTTCTCGGCCTCCTGCGAACCGCCAGAAAGGAAGAAGAACGCACCGACGCCCCCCACGACAAGCAGTACAAGGATTCCAATGATGATGCGCCTGCGTTTGGCTTTGGCGCGTTTCCTGCGCAACGCCTCGAAGGCAAGTTCCGCCTCCAGCTCTTCGTCGGTCACATCGCCAAGCGCCTGCGACCCTTGCTCTGCCGGCTTCGCCAACTCTTCAGTTGGCTTAGCATCGGTCTGGCC
This sequence comes from uncultured Coriobacteriaceae bacterium, assembly GCA_902798915.1. Lineage (GTDB taxonomy): Bacteria > Actinomycetota > Coriobacteriia > Coriobacteriales > Atopobiaceae > RUG440. Next base: position 5,927 of record CADBYM010000056.1, read on the forward strand.
CGAAAGCCCGGTGCCCTCTGACGGCGTAATGCCTTTGTCTTCTGCGGCCATGGTCCCCCCTCGTACAGTGCTTGATGTTTGCGTTATAGTGCATACTAACTACATATGTAGAAACTATACCACGACTGATAGGAGGCGGCATTATGATTCAGGGCGCAATCTTCGACATGGACGGGCTTATGTTCGACACCGAGCCCATCTGGACAGAAGTCTGGGAGCCGGTGCTGGCCACCGTCGGAGTCGCGTATCCTCACGGACTTGCAAACGCCGTTCGAGGCACCTCGGGAAAGAGCATGGAGGCGGTCATCAGCCGCTTCGCGCCCGGCGTCGACGCGGCATACGTGCGCGAGCAAGCCTTCGCCATGGTACACAGGAGGGTCCAAGAGGGCGTGCCCAAGAAGCCAGGCCTCGATGAGCTGCTCGCCTACCTTCACGAACAGGGCATCCCCATGGCCGTGGCCTCCTCAAGCGCGCTCGACGTCATACGAACGAACCTCGCCAACGGAGGCGTAGAGAAGTACTTCGACGAACTCTTCACCGGCGTAGGCATGGCACACCCCAAACCCGAGCCGGACATCTTCCTCAATACGGCCAAGGCAATGGGCGTAGACCCCGCCCACACACTCGTCTTTGAGGACAGCCTCTCGGGCGTGCGTGCGGGCGTTGCGGGCGGCTTCATCACCGTCATGGTGCCCGACCTCGTCGCACCAGATGCGTTCACCAAGGAGAATGCAGCCTGCATATGCTCGAGCCTGCTCGAGGTGCGCGACCTCCTCGCCGCCGGCAAGCTCGGATAATCGCACAAAGCGCGCCCGTGGCCAACCATTGCCACGGACGCGCTTTGTGCCAATGGGTCACCTGGGAACCGTCCCCCGGTGACCCGCCCAACACCGCTCGCTACTTGCGAGCACCGCGGTAGAACTTGATGAGCGCCTGCGTGGAGGCGTCCTGCGCGGCAAGCGCCTCGTCATCGTGCAGCGCCGGGGTGATCTGCTTGGCCAGCTGCTTGCCCAGCTCGACGCCCCACTGGTCGTAGGAGTCAATGCCCCAGATGGTGCCCTCAACGAAGGTGATGTGCTCGTACAGCGCGATGAGCTCGCCAAGCGTATGCGGGTTGAGCTCGGTACCAAAGATGGAAGTCGTCGGACGGTTACCCTCGAAGCAGCGGGCCGGCACGATCCACTCCTCGGTGCCCTCAGCACGTACCTGATCGGCCGTCTTGCCAAAGGCGAGCGCCTTGGTCTGAGCGAGGAAGTTGCCCAAGAACAGCTCGTGCACGTCTTGCCCCTCGCACTGGATGGGGTTCGCGCTGTTCGCAAAGGCAATGAAGTCCGACGGCACGGGCTTGGTGCCCTGATGGATGAGCTGGTAGAAGGCGTGCTGGCCGTTGGTGCCGGGCTCGCCCCAGAAGATCTCGCCGGTGCCACAGGTCACGGGGCTGCCGTCCCAACGGACCGACTTGCCGTTGGACTCCATCGTGAGCTGCTGCAGATAGGCGGGGAAGCGATGCAGGTACTGGTTGTAGGGCAGCACGGCATGGGTCTCGAACTCGAAGAAGTTGTTGTACCAGATGTTGACAAGGCCCATCAGCGCGCAGACGTTCTCTTCGAGCGGGGTCTCCTGGAAGTAGACGTCCATATCGTGGAAGCCCTTGAGCAACGCCTCGAAGGTTTCCTTGCCATAGGCGAGGATGAGCGAGAGGCCCACTGCGGAATCGGTGGAGTAGCGGCCGCCAACCCAGCTCCAGAAGCCGAAGGCGTTCTTGGGATCGATGCCGAAGTCTGCCACGAGCTCGAGATTGGTGGAGACGGCCACGAAGTGCTTGGCGATGGCCTCAGCCTCCTTCTCGGCGGAGTCGTCAATCGCACCCGACTTGCGCAGGGAGTCAAGCAGCCACCAACGGGCCATCTTGGCGTTGGTGATGGTCTCGAGCGTGGTGAACGTCTTGGACACGACGATCATGAGGGTGGTCTCGGGGTCGAGGCCCTTGACCTTCTCGGCGATGTCGTTGGGGTCGATGTTGGAGACGAAGCGGCATGCGGGACCGTCGAGCCTGGCCTTGAGTGCTTCGTAGATCATGACAGGACCGAGGTCGGAGCCGCCAATGCCAATGGAGACGACGTTCTCGATGGCCTTGCCCGTGACGCCCTTCCACTCACCAGAACGGACGCGGTCGGCAAAGGCATACATCCTGTCCAGAACCTCGTGCACGTCGGCGATGGCGTCGGCACCGTCAACGATGAACTTGCCGATGTCGGACTTCGGGCGGCGCAGGCCGGTGTGGAAGACGGCACGGTCCTCGGTGGGGTTGATGTGCTCGCCGGCATACATCGCGTCACGACGCTCCTCGATGCCAACCTCACGCGCGAGCTGAACCAGCAGCTGGATGGTCTCATCAGTGATGAGGTTCTTCGAGAGGTCGAAGTGCAAATCGGAGAGGTCGTACGAGAGACGCTCCACACGCTCGGGATCATTCGCGAACCAGTCCTTGAGGCTGATCCCCTCCTCCTGAAGCTTGGCATAGTGGGCAGCGAGAGCCTTCCACGCAGGGGTGGTAGTGGGGTCAATGGGTGCAGCGGGCTTGGCGGGCATGCGCGCCTCCTTATAGTCGTATGTACAGACGGATACAGCCTAGCGCAACGAGGTGCGCATGCGTCGAATACATCGGTTGGCGGTGGTGTCCCACGGGGGACAGTCCCTTCACGCCGCTATCCGAAGACCTCCGCCGCGTTATAGCCGTTTGTACAAGCATGCAACCATCTTCATGTATCTTATCATCTATGGACAACCCGCTGACAAGACAATATGTCTCAGCATGGCGAGAAGGCTAACCATGGAAAAGCCAACACGAAGTCGACCGGCAACGAGATCGGCGTTCATTTGCTTCATCACAGAAAGAAAACCTGTGTTGCTATGTGGAACACTGCTACTCGCGATACTCGCACACATATCGCCTGTCACCGCGCTTGCGACATCTCAGACTACTACTACCATTTGAGGGAGAGCGCGAGACACTGTTCCGCGCAATCTTTCCGTCTCCATAGCTCGCGAACATGAAGGCGAGTCCCGAACGACGAGCTTATCATTGATCCTATCCTGGCTTATTTGTTTATCAAGTCAAACTACGACAAGTGTCATCCAAGAAACGCCATATCAAACGGGTTGGCACTGTTGAACGAAGAACTCACCCCCTTGGAAGTGGCCTATTTGGCACACGATCGGTCCTTGACCACGAGACATTACACCGTTTTGCTCGCAGGGCTGGCGCAGCACGGCATTGTGACGGCAGAACAGACGAAAGTTAGGACTCTTGGCTTCCTGAGTAAACCCGAGCGCCCCAGACAGAGTGCTAGCGCGTGTGGGGCGAGCGCTTTCCAAACACCACTCAGTACCACGTCGTCGTTACCCGATGAAAGAGGAATGCAGGGTTTGTTGCCACTGCCTTACCCGTGCTATGGTTTGGCGCCACACAGATGACGTCGCCGTCACGGAGCAGGACATCTTGCTCCCCGTCGGGTTCCTTGCGATAGAGCATGCGCCTGGTCCCATCGCGGCTGACCACAAGCGTGCCGTTGGTGGACCTCAAATCTCGCACCGTCCAACCAGCCAGCGTTAACTCGAAGAGCACATGCGCCTTCGATGAGGCCTCCCTGCAGTTGAGCGGAATCTCAATAACATCTCCAGCGTTGTTAAACCTGGGAAGCGCACGCGCCATGATCACCTTCCGCTTGCCTTCGAGCGGAACGGCGAGGATACGGCCCATGTTTCCATTGCTCGTCTCAACGTCTTCCTCACACATCACCCAATCGAGTTCATTGGGTGGCTCACGGTCGAACGTCACGCGTGTAAGGAACACTCGACAAGCGATTTCGCACTTCCTTTGCGTCTTTACAGACGTTACGGAAAGATTGTCACGCGAAGAGGCGCTGTCGGCGGTTCGCTCGAACTTCTCCGGAGCATCAATGAGCAAATCCGCCCGATAGTCCTTCGGCCCGAGCAGAGCCGCCATTATGAGCAAGGTGACTAAATCGGCGCGCCAGTCCTCTTTGCGGCCACCTGCTCGATGCTTTCGCACGAGGTAGCTCCCGTAATGGTCGAACCCAAATTCCCACGAGCAGACACGGCCCTCAGGCGCTCGGGCTATCGCCAACAGGATCGCGCTCAATGCATCCTGCAAACCATCGAGCAGGTAAGGTTGTGCCCCCGCAAAGTCCTCAGCCAGCAAAGCGAGAAACTTGCCGAGCTGTTCTCTTCCCATGCGCTCAGAGAAGTGTCGGCCCGTAGAGAAGAGCTCGGAAAATGGCCCGTCTTCATTCCTTACGAGCCACCCAACGATACAGGCCAGGTCAAACGAAGCGAGGGCATCTTGACTAAGCTTCACCTCCTTCGCACCGGAGAGCAAATACCCTCCTGGGCGCTCAATCATCTTGAGAAGCTCCGCAGGCGTCTTATTCGCTTGGAATCGGCTACGCTTCGCCGCGTCGGTGCCAATCTCAGGAAAGAACCATGACCAATAGGCAAGCTTTGCAGGACGAAAACCACCCGGCACTTTTCCATCGTTCGCGTCTACCAACAGGTCATCGCCAATCCACGCAAGCTGATCCATCGCGTACGCAAAGGCCTTCGCTTTGGTCTCCGTCTCTCTCCTTGGCATCGCTAGCCCCCGTCGTGGTTCCAGATACAAACAGTCATTTTGCAAGAATCAATCAGGCCACACGGTCGAGTCAAGAGTCGAGCAGGAATCACCAAGAATACCTTCCTCTTCACGGCCCTAGGCAGGGAGCGCGTTGATCAAACAATACAGTAACGTCCTAAAGACGAAATAGATTAGCAGGTATAATGCAAAATTGAATTCTTTCTTCTTGCCCTGTCCCTCGTTCTGCTCGACAAGGCGGTCGGCGCTCTTCGCGCCTCTTGTATTTGTTGCTCGAGGAGCGGATTTACGGGAAATGGCGCCCGCATCGTTCTTCCTCATCGAGGCACTTCCTTTCTTACTGTTGCAGACCGTACCGTACCAGAGGACCTGTTCCAAGACTTCCCAAGTCACCTCATCTGACTAATGGCAATATACCCACCGAAAGGTGCGACTGTTGTACAAGTGACCCCAAGGATTCGCAGCGTCACCACAACGAGACATCACATTGGCCAAAGGCGTCTGAACCAGCAGCAACCACCGTGTCATCTATCATCAACCCCACGACGTGACCGTCGCCTACAGCAATCGCAACAACGTCATGCCACTCTCTCACGACTGCCGCTGTTGCGTCACGTTCCAAGGAGCCAACCATCGCTAGCGTGCCATCTTTGCGAATCCCGATCGTTCCCCACGTGCCGGTAGCCGCCATCTTGATGTCTTGCATCATGTCTGCACGAGAGAGTCCGCTAAAGCACCCACCACCAGTCGCTTCCACGCTCCCATCGGAGCGTACGCCAACAGTTTGAGACGCACCCGCCGCTACGGTGACGATGTCGGTCCAGTCGGCCACGTCGCACTGGCCAGCACCGTCGCTGCCACTGGCGACGCACGTGCCGTCCGCACGCACGCCGACGGTGTGAGATGCGCCCGCCGCTACGGCGACGATGTCGGTCCAGTCGGCCACGTCACACTGCCCAGCACCGTCGCTGCCACTGGCGACGCACGTGCCGTCCGCACGCACGCCGACGGTGTGATAGTCTCCTGCCGCAATGTCCACAATACGTTGGCTTCCCTTGTCTGCTGACACGTCGCGCATCTGCAGCCACACACCCGCAAGACCGAGCACCGCGACAATGGCGCCCCCCGCGAACGCCCGACGGGAGAGCATCCGTCCAAGGCCATCGTGCGCGCCACCGTCCTCTGCCACGTCGTCAGCGTCTGGAACCCCAGCAGTCGTCTCCGCAAACGGCAGCACCTCTTGTCGAGCCAACCACGCCTCGAGGTCAACACGCAGTTCGGACGCATGCGCATACCGGCCTGCAGGTTCCGGCGCACACGCGTGACACACGATGCGTCCCAACCCTGCCTCCGTCCCACTCGGCGCAGGCATCTCCTCCCCCATCAAGCGGCGGTGCTCGGCCACTTCAATGTCGTGCTCGTCGAAAGGTGCGGGCGGAGCAGGAAGGAAGGGCGACCGCTGAGCATTAAGCAGCCGGTAGAGCATGATGCCCAGCGAGTAGATGTCCACGTCAGCCGCATATCGCCGTCCAAAATAGACCTCGGGTGCCATGTAGGGACCTGTACCCTTGCGGGACATCGTCTGAGCCGTTTCGCGCTCCAACCTACGCGCGATGCCGAAATCTCCTAGCTTGTAGCATCTCTCAGCTTCGCTCCAGAAGACGTTGCCTGGCTTCACGTCGCGGTGAATGACGCCACGTTCATGGCATGCCTCCAGTGCCCAGCACAAATCGATGCCCAGGCGTGCCACCTCTTCCGACTTCGGTTGACCGACACGACGAAAGTGGGCGACCAACGGCTCAAGCAGTTCCATGCGAATCCCAATGGCGTAGCCGTGATGCTCGGGCAGCTCAACAAGCCGGTAATCCTCGATATGCACGATGTTGCGTACGTCGCGGAGCGAATCCATCGTCTCTATCTCGGCTAGAACCTCCAATGCCCGCCGCTCAAGCATTATGTGCGCCGACTCTTCATCCACACCCATGTCACCGAGAGCGGAAACCTCATCCGCGTCACGCGCGACCTCAATGATTTTCACCGCGCACGAGGTCTCGCGGGTCGCACGCCATACCGTCCCGTATGCTCCCGCGCCAAGTCGCTCATCAGTGTGCCATTCCGGCCATATGTCCTCGACACGTACCACGCGACTCGCCTCAATCACGACAGCCCATAGATCAAACGCTCCGCGTCAGTGAGCGAACGCTCCCGTGCCATGACCTCAGACATCTCCTGCAACTGTGCCAGGGTGAGTCGGTGCGTCACGACCATCTGCTCGCGATCTGCATCGCGAATCGCCACGCGAGAGGCGTCCTTGTTCACAAACGCCCCACCCCGGATGTGGCTCATCGGCCCAAAGCGTCCCTGGTCCGTGGAGACGATCACAAGCCCGATGTTGTTTGCGAGTCCAACCCTCTCGTAGCGTGCCACACCCATGCCGTCACCAAGCATGCCGAACGCATTGATGGCGGGCACGATCGCCGACGTGGCTCGCAGGATGGTGCCGTCCTTCTCCGAGACGAGCATCAGGCAGCCACGTTCATCTTGAAGCAACGCATTACCCGAAACCATATCCACGAACACGCCGCTCACGCCCGTTAAGATGGGCGCCGTCTCCCACAGCAGCGTGCCATCGCGCATATCGAAGGTGCGCACAGCACCGTCCTCGCAAGCAAACGTCAGGCGCATCCTATCCACGTCTGCAGCCATGCGGTTCGCGTCTTCACCCATCACGGAGTACGAGAGCACAGGCAAATCCAGCTTCTCGCCCGTTGTCACGTCGTACGCCAATAATCCGCCCTGCGCGTCTCCAAAGAGAGACGAAGTGGCCCGAAGCACGACCAGCGTCTGCCCAAAGAGCATCACCTTCCTCACGGATCCGCCACCGCGCTCGATGCGACACAACTCGTGGCCGTCCCTCGCATCGGCGACGAGTATCGTACTCGGATCGTAGAGCACAAGACCACGTTCTCCTGACGGCAGCGTACACTCATTGAAGCGCGCGAGATCCGCACTGCCAAGCTGCACCCCTTCACACGCGAACTCGCCCAGCATCGATCCGTCGCGGCTGTCAAATCGATACACTCTTGTGTTGGACGTTTGCTCTCCTTCGTCATCCACTTCGTAACCATATGCATAGAGCACGTCGTCCACAGAGAAGCACACGGCCGGGCGCTTGTCGGGATCGATATGCGGCATGGCGCCGCGGTCTATAGTGAGCGTCGGCTCAAGAGTCGCCTCATCGAGCACGCTCAGCTTATCGTCTGTGAGCGCGAGACACCTGAAGCCTTGCCACACGAAGGACGTATCCTTCGCAAAGGCATAGGTGGTCTGATCCTCGTCGAGCAACATTCCCTGACCACCAAACGTGTATGACCTACATCGAGCAGGCTCGTACGACCACAACACGAGGTGCATCGCCTCCCGCTGCCACAGAATGCGAGAAGCACTTATCACGCCAAGATTGACATCGTGAAGGCTCGGCGAATCGTCAGTGGCGACCTTCTCTTCCTCGACCGGAACCGAACGAACCAGTACCTCGCCCCCACTCGTCACGATGACGAAGGTGTCCTGCATATGCCCATCGTACTGTCTTCTATGATGCAGCGCACACTCGATGATGGGCGCGTCGCGCACGAGGCGATACGTCGAGCGCCCCGTCTCAACATCAAGCAATACGAGCGGGCCTCCGAGCAAGACGCATAGCCTGCACGCATCAGTTGACTCATCCCCACTGAGCGCATGCAAATTACAGATGCGGTATTCCGAAGCAATCACAGCACCGTCCCCATCGAAGGCCGTCATCCCATGATCCTCATACGACCAGCGCCGCGCGAGGTCGTCGTCAAATGCCTGGACACTCACGACCCCGTCAGCATCCACGGGGCGGTGCGACAGAGCAATAATCGCATCATCGACGAACGCCACATCATCAGAACTGACATATGCAAGGTCTTCGCGCCGCACATCCCCATCCGCCACACCCACTACGAAGAGGTTCCCCTTCAGGCCAACCGCCACTCGATCACCCAGAGCATCGAATGCCACGCACGAACCGATTCCATACTCAAATCTTCGAAATCCCGTGAGCTCAATGGTACGCACGCTGCCGTCGCCCACGTCGATGAGGCGCAGCGTGGGATCGTGATCCGGAAGCACCGTCATACCCACCAGAGCGACGCACGTCCCGTCGGCAGACACGGCACACCCACTTGTAGTGTCGCATCCCTCCACAGCAATCTTCCACAGACGTTTGCCCGTCTCCACCTCGTAGCAAGCGGCAACGTCATCACCGCGACAGATAATCCGCCCTTGCTCCGCAAAGTCAATCCTCAGGGTATTCACACCCCACAAGTCCGTCTTCTGCAAATCCGACACGTCAATACGCCCACACTCGGTGCCGTCGCCCGCATCAAAAACCACTACCGTACCGTCACGGTCTAACGCAGCAACGCGCCCATCCTCGGCATAGGCGCAGCCATAGCACTGCACCCCATACGTCGAGTAGTTTGGCACCCAATCCCCGTCATGCGGGTAGACTCCCAGCGCCCCTTCGAGCGCCATCTGAGCGACAGGCACGAAAGGACGGTCTGACTCGTCTACCCGCTGAGGCAGCGCGCCCATGGCAACCTGCACAGCTTGGTAGCGGTCGCCTTGTGCACACAACTCGTTTGCCTCGGCAGCCAAGAACTCCGACTCGCTCATGAGCACCTCTCGTCGGTTTCTCTCCGCAGACACCCTACCCAGCACAGAGAACACCGCGAATAGGAGCAGGGCGACCAGTACGCAACTTCCCAGAGCCACCAACATCCATCTCCTACGCTCACGTCGCACAAACGACAGCCCATCGAGTCTCCCACCAGTCACGTTCACCCTCTCTCATTTTGCCAAGCTAGAACACAACTGTTCATGAGGCCTCTGGAACATGTGGGGAGAGAGACCGCGCGCCTGAATCGTCCAGCATGAAATGCAATGCCTCATACTCAAGGCGCCTTATCACTCGTTCAACAATATGCGGCGTGCGGACGCATACGCATTTGCTGTCGGATTCTGAATCCATTGATATTCGTAGACGGTGTAGGCCGTGGGGGTGCCACTTATTTCGTCAAAGTCCCCTCTTGCAGAGAGTTGATATTTCGCGATTCCGCACGCCCGCCTCGGGTAGAATGGTCGCGAGGGCTTGACCACCATACGAGAGCGCGGT
>CADBYM010000057.1 GCA_902798915.1 uncultured Coriobacteriaceae bacterium
CGGCGACACCGTCGAGGTCAGGGACCGGTCGAACGGCCAGTACTGGTGGGTCTACTCGTCGAAGCTCGGCAGGGAGGGCTACGTGAACGCCGACTACCTCGTAGACGCTGGCAAGTCCAAATCCAAGGCTGGAAGGGCTAGCTACAAGGTGAAGGATCGCATTTCGGTGACAGGCGTCATGCGAGTTGGACAGTCGGAGCACAAAGGTGACGTGTACGACAGCGAAGTCCTTCTCCTTGACGAGCCGATTGACGTGTTTGCGGCCACGTATCCCGCTGAGTCCGATGAGCCCTCTTGGCATGAGGGCGTGACGAGTGCTGCGGTAATCTGGAAGAATGAGAGCACCGGTACTCTTGCTGGCAAGCGTCTGCGCGTGACTGGCACGGTACAGGCAGGCAGCAAAAGGACCCCCTGGATGGAGGCGAATGGCACCTTCCATGACGGTGCAGGCGTACTAACCATTCGTGACGCCACCTACGAGGTGTTGTAATACGAGGTGTTGTAAGCAGAGACATCGGCGAGATGACGAAAGGGGCGACATGGCGCCCCTTTCGTCATCTCAACTCAAGTAGGTTCGCGCAAATCTCCTACAACTTGTACGTGCCGAACCCAGCAACCGCCTTGTCAATCGACGTCTTCCCGTTTGCAACCTCATAGGCCGCGACGCGGTATTGGATGGTAACGTCATCTGACAGCCCGACTTCACGGGTCGAAATAATCCGGCTTGAGTCAATCGTGCTAAAGGGAGCGTACACACCGTCGTAGGCGAGGTCAGGCGTCACCGTAATCAGACGCTTCGCACGTGCGATGTCATTGAGCTCCTGCGGGCTCACCAGGAAGCGCATGAACTCGTTCGCCATGTCGAGGTTCTTGCCGTCCTTGTTGACCGCGAACTGCACCGACGGCTTGTCAAGCAGACAAGCACCCTCGTTGGTGAGCGTGAACGGATGGAGGGCGTACGCGAACGGGTGGGCAACGAACGCCTCGGACTGGCTCTCGCGCTTGGCCGTGCCCGACGCCGTGTCGGCCGAGCACAGCGCCATGGGGATGTCGCCCTCAAAGAACCTCAGGATCAACGCGTTATAGCCGTCTTCCAACTCGTTGCAGACGTCGAGGTTAATGCATCCCTGCTTCATCATGTCGCTTATCTTCTCAAGGACGGGCTTCATGTATTCGCCAGCCGAAGGATCAAGCGCATTGAGCTTCTCGACTGTCTCGGGGTTCTTGGCCGCATCGGTGTACATGAGCTCACCGACGAGGTTGCCATACGCGGATGCCTCGTTGTAGCACAGGATGGGCGTGGGATATCCGGCCTTGTTGAACGCGTCGCACGCAGCCAGCAGCTCATCGTAGGTCGTCGGTACGCTGATTCCCTCCTTCTCGAAGAGGTCCTCGTTCACGAGGATGCCGGAAACACCCGCAAAGATGGGTGCCATGGGGCATGCCCCCGCCTCGTCCTTGCACAGCAGGCTCGGGCGCACGCACGACAGGTCGATGCCGAGCGCCGAGTCGGAGAGGTCCTCGGCATGCTCGAAGACCGCATGGTATTGATCGCCATCCAGCATGTAGTCGAACGCGAAGTAGATGTCAGGCGCGTTATCGGTATTCAATGTGGTGGAAACGATGTTGTTGTAATCGTCGAGCTTGGTGTAGCTCAGCTCGACGTCGGGATAATACTCATTGAACTTGTCGAATTCGGCCTCAAGCGCTTCGAAGTTGTCGTAGCCACCGGCCACGGAGATGGAGCACTTCGTGGCGGTGTCGAGCGAAGGAGCGAAGCTCTTCTGCTCGCTCGCCTGCTCCGCCGACGTCCCAGACCCGGAAGACTCCGGTGATCCCCCGCAAGCCGCCAAGACGACCAACAAGAGCGCAATCGACAAAACGGACAGGCAGCGCACAACAGACTTTCTCATAATTTGCCCTCCTTCACCTTTCTAATCTCTTTCAATACGACTTTTATATCGAGCGGCTTGGCAATATGGCCGTTCATTCCAGCATCCATACACTTGGCGACGTCTTCGGAGAACGCGTCTGCCGTCGTCGCGATGATCGGAATCGTCGATATCCGTCCATCGGGCAGCGCGCGGATGGCCTTCGTGGCCTCGATGCCGTTCATGACGGGCATCTGAACGTCCATGAACACGAGGTCGTAGTCTCCCGGGCTAGACGATGCGAGTAGGTCGACCGCGACCTGGCCGTTCTCGGCACGCGTGGCCTCAATGCCGTGCATCTCAAGCAACATGTCGATGATTTCCCAGTTGATGTCGTTGTCCTCTGCGACGAGCACGTGCATGCCTGCGATGTCGGAATGGTCATCCTCGCCTACGGCCGACGTTGCCGACAGATGCAGCCGCTCGTTGATCGCGCGGTACAACGTGGTCTTGAACATCGGCTTGGAGATGAACCCGTCGGCACCAGCCTCCTTCGCGCTCTCCTCTATGTCGGACCAATCGTACGCCGAGATGAGCACGATCGGTGCCTGGCCCCCATCCAAGGTGCGCATACGACGCACGACCTCGACGCCGTCCATATCGGGCATCTTCCAATCGACGATTACGACACCGTAGCCATCGTTCAGGCCGTGCTTCGCTTCCACCATCTCAAGCGCTTGCGCACCCGAAGAAGCCACCTCGACGTGCGCGTCGAGCGCGTCGAGCATGTACCGAGCAGTCTCGAGCTGGGCATTGTCGTCATCAACGAGCAGCGCATCGACGGATTCCAGCGTCATCTCCTCGCCTTCATGCTCTGCGATGGGCACGTCAAGGGTCACGGTGAACGTCGTCCCCTCATTCAGCTTGCTCACGCACTCGATCGTGCCTCCCATGAGGTCGACCATCTGCTTGGTGATGGCGAGACCGAGTCCCGTACCCTGCACGCTGTTCACACGGCTGTCGGTTTGGCGCGAGAACGACTCGTACATGTGCTCCATGAACTCCTCGCTCATGCCCATGCCCGTGTCGGCCACGCGGTAGACCAGACGCACCTTATCGGGCGCATCGCTCGTCAGCTCTTGCAGGTCGACGGCAACGCTTCCATGGGGCTCGGTGTACTTGAGGGCGTTCGACAGAATGTTGATGAGCACCTGGTTGATGCGTAGCTGGTCTGCAAAGAGGTACTCGTGCTCAACGGCGTTGATGCGGAAGTGGAAGTCGATGCTCTTATCCTTGACCATGGGCTGCGAGATGTTGACGAGGTTCTCCGTGACTTCCACGATCGAGAAGGTGACCGGCGTGAGGGAGAGCTTGCCGCTCTCCACCTTGGAGATGTCCAGAATGTCATTGATGAGCGTGAGCAGGTGGTTGCTCGCAAGCCCAATCTTGCGCAGGCTGTCCTTGACAACGGCCGGATCGTCCACACTGCGTTGCGCGATGGTCGTCAACCCCAGAATCGCGTTCATGGGCGTGCGGATGTCGTGGGACATGGTCGAGAGGAAGTCGCTCTTGGCACGATTTGCCGCCTCGGCCTCCTTCGCAGCCTCGTTCAGACGTGCATTGAACCAATTCATGAAGGTCATGTCAAAGACGAGCAGGAAGAGCAGGGCACAGGCAACCCCAAAGACCAAGAACCAGTCGATGGTGCTTTGATGCAGGCTGTTCATTTCGATGTATTTCAGGATGGTCCAACCTTGGTTTGCGCTGATTGGCGCATACGCAATTAGGCATTCCTCGTCGCGCGAGTTGAGCATGGAAAACGAACCGCTTTGAGTTGCCAAGCGTGTCTTCAGCTCCTCGACTCCAGCGACATCAATCTTGTTGTACGATTTGTAGAACTCGACGAAGTTGTTGTTCTTGTAATCACGGCCTTTGATGATGTAGTTGCTGTCGATGTCAATGAGCGCGACTTCGGCATCTTTGTACCGGTCGCTGGGAAACACCCATTTTTCCTCGAGCCTTTCCGTGGGAATAACGCGCAGGAGAACCGCCTCGCGCGTCTTTGACGCATCGTGGGAATCCGCAAGCGTGATCTTGTTGCAAAACGCCAGCGACTGAATGCCATTGAATGGATTGGTATACGACCGCGAGACGTTGATGGCGCCATCCTGCTCAACCATTTTGTCGGGTCGCATGGGGAGGCCAATCGCCTTGTACGATACGACGTAGTCGCCCTCTGTGCCCATCTTGGGGCGCGTGGAGAGTCCCTCAAGCGAACCGTCATCCGTAAAGACGACGTGCGCCGCGTTGTCGGGCGACACATGGGAAGACCTGATAAACGACACCGCCTCGTCGATGGTCAGGGAGTTGCTGTTGATGTAGTGCGCCCATACGTTGCAGATGTCCTGCTCGCCTTCGAGGTAATTGGCCGTCACCCGTTCCAAGGTGACGGTCGCCGTCTCGAACTGGGCCACCTCGGCGGCAATGGAATCATTGGCCGCCCGCTGCGCATACAACGAGACAAAGCCTATGATTCCAAGCATAACGGCAACGTTCACTAGAACTATTAGATATCGCTTGTTCGCTGTCTGCATCTCGTGCCTTTTCGCATCGCTGTACGTGCATTATCTCATGCTTCGCCCGTCAATACAGCGGGATTAATCGAGCGATGCTCAAAGACGTCACGTAACGAAGGTTGCAGGTCTCCTTCACCTCACTCCGCCAGTAACTCTTCGAGGGTTTCGAACAGCAGGTCGGGCTCGACTGGCTTCGACAGATGGGCATTCAATCCCGCCTGCATGCTGAGCTGCACATCCTCGTCAAATGCATTCGCGGTGAACGCGATGATCGGGATGCTTTGGGCATCCGCCTGATCCATTGCCCGTATGGTCCGCGTCGCTTCAAGGCCATCCATCTCCGGCATGCGCATGTCCATCAGAATGGCATCGTAGTAGCCCGGCTCATGGCTTTGGTACATCTCCACGGCGATCTTGCCGTTTTCCGCATGGTCCACGTCCATCTCCCGCATGGACAGTACCATCATCATGATTTCCGCATTGACTGCAACGTCCTCGGCAAGCAGTATGTGACGACCCTTCAAGTCCACCGTAGGTCGAGTCGCAGCGACGTTCTTCTTGCGGAATGCCGCGCGGAACTCATCCATGATCGTGCCAGCAAAGAGAGGCTTGGAGGCGAAGGTGTCGACTCCGGCTTCGCGCGCCTCCCCTTCGATGTCTTCCCAGTTGTAGGACGTGAGAACGATGATGGGCGTGTTGCCGCCTACGATCGAACGAATCTGCCTCGTGGTCTCCACTCCGTCCATCCCTGGCATCTTCCAGTCCACGATGATCAGGCTGAAGTCCTCCCGGCGGATGTGGCGTATCCTCACCAGCTCCACCGCCTCTTCGCCGGAAAGCACGGTCTCACAGGTGATTCCCATATGGTTCAGGATGAGTTGCGCATGGCTGCACGCGATGCGGTCATCATCGATGACCAGCACGCTCATGTCATGCGGATGCAGCTCGAACTCATCATCCTCGCTCGTCTTGCGATTGGCTTGCATCAGGGTGACGGTCACGATGAACGTGGTCCCAACGCCCTTCTCGCTCTCCACCTCAATATGCCCGTTCATCAGCTCGACGATGCTCTTGGTGATGGGCATGCCCAACCCCGTGCTGCCGAATTCGCTGGTCGAGGAGGAGTCCTCCTGACTGAACGCATCGAAGATGCGAGGCAGGAACTCCTTGCTGATGCCTATCCCGGTGTCACTGACGGTAAAGCGCAGCGTGGCTTGGTTGTTCAGCCTTCTCACGTCTTCGATGGTGAAGCTGATTGTGCCGCCTTCCGGTGTGAACTTGACCGAATTGCCGAGGATGTTAATGAGCACCTGGCGAAGCTTCATGTCGTCGCCAATGTAGTAGTCCTCAATGTGCCCGACGGTCCGGCAGTCGTACTGCAGTCCTTTGTCGTTGCATTGGCCGCTGACAATCGTGTTGACCTGCTCTAGCATCTTCGCGAACGAGAACTCCTCGCTCTTGATCGTCATGCGCCCGGACTCAATGCGGCTCATGTCCAATATGTCGTTGATGATTCCCAGCAAATGGTGGGCAGATACTCCTATCCGTTCCAGGTATTGCCGCGTTTGCTCAGAAATCGTCGGGTCGCTCAAGGCAATGTTGTTCAGGCCGATGATGGCGTTCATCGGGGTTCTGATCTCGTGGCTCATGTTGGAGAGGAACGCCGTCTTGGCCTTGTTGACTTGATTCGCCTCCTGCAGGGCTGCGTTCAGTGATTCCCGCTGGTGAGCCAGCCTGCTCAGCATGTCCTTTTGGTCGGTGATGTCCAAGAACACGCCCACATAGGTAATCGGCGAGCCATCTGCCCGGCGCGTGGGCTTCCCGACCGCACGGTACCAGCGATAACCCCTGTTCTTCGTGAGCAGTCGGTACTCCACGTCATAGGTCTTCTTGCCGGTGTAGTCGGCAATCGTCTCGTTGAACTCCTTCAGAACGCGCTCTTTGTCGTCCGGATGCAGCAGGTTTGACCAAGACTCCAACACGTCAGGATAGTCCTGCGCGTCGTGGTAGCCCAGCATCCGACGGAACTCGTCGCTCCAATTGACGCGGGTCATGGCCCCGGACTCGTCGAAGTCCATGGTCCACTTACCGGAACCGAGCATCTCGTGGATTGTGTCCAAGGATGCCGCCTCGTTCTGGAGCTGCGCGTAGAGAGCGTCACGCTCATGTGAATCCGTGGTGTGCTCCATGGGTTTGTCCTTTCGCAACGGTCTGCACCATATCGTAGTGTTTGACCGGGATTCTTGCTAGAGTCGATAACGAAAGGGACTTAATCGCAGGCGCAAGAAACCAGTCGCCCACGTCGGACGGTTCGCTTGGCAAGGGAACGGGTCATGCGTCATCTGAACTCCTTGCGCATGAAGTAGTCCATTGCGGAGTGTATGGCTCCCTCCGGCCTCTCCACCTCCGTGTACCCCATGCTCCGATAGAGCGAGATGGCAGTCTTCAAGGAGGAGTGCGTCTCCAGATACATGGACGAGAAGCCCATCGCGCGGGCTTCACGCTCAAGCCCCCCCATGAGGGTCCGCCCCAGCCCGCGGCCCTTCACATGGCCAGCAAGATAGAGCTTCTGCACCTCCGCGCAGAGGGGATCCCACGACAGGCGCGAGAGCCCCACGCCGCCCACCGCAAGGTCGTTCTCGTCCGCAAGCACCAAGTACCTGCGCGAGTCCGAATCAGAGAGATAGTAGGCACTGAGGTGATCGAGCTCTGGGTCGAAGTACGCCGTGCCGGGGATGTCCAGGCCCTTATCCCGCAGACTCGCACGTATGATCTGCGCGAGGCGGGCGTCATCCGCGGACGATATGCGTCGTATTCTCACGTGCTGCCGGCCTCCCCACTTCCCGATTCCGCGGTTCGACACCGCGAACCCAACGTCCTCCTTGCCCCTGGGCGGAACAGTATACTGCTATCGTACGCCGCATACGGCCTGCAGACGAAAGGCAACGACATGGCGAGGTTCGGCGCCGACGGTAGGATGATCACTGAGGGAAGCCAAGTGCAGCTCGGCGGCAACGACTCGTACGTGAGCGTGTGACGACACCCTCCGCCCCGTTGTCGCCCGTTACTCCGCCGGCTCCCACTTGCAACGCACCGGCGACACGATCGCGCCCGTCTTCTTGAGCTCCTTCATCGCCTTGTCCACGACCTTGCGGTCCAAGCCCGAAAGCTCGGCAATCTTGCCGGCGTTCAGCGGCGTGCCCGCTTCCCTCATCGTCTGCAGTACCAGCTCCGTTGCCTCCATGGCGTTTCCTTCCTCTTCTGATCGGTCTCCTGCCGTGCCGCCCGCCTACGCGGGGTTGAACTTGCTCTTAGGCTGCTTGCAGCGGGGGCAGCGCCAGTCGTCGGGCAGCTCCTCGAAGGGCGTTCCCGGGACGACGCCTTGGGTCTCGTCCCCCACCGCAGGATCATAGACGTAGCCGCACACGCCGCACACGTACTTTCCCGTCCGGGTCTTGAAGGTGACCTCGCCGACAGGGATGGTCTCGGGTGGGTTCGCGAGATCCACCACACGCTTCGCCGCGAGGTTCTCTGGGCCTTGTGGCGTATGGGTGGAGAGGTACACTGCTGGGTTGGCGCTCACGAACTCGCGCACCCGATCCATGGTCTCCCGTGCCTTGCCGAGGTCCTCGAACACCACCGACAGCTTGTTCGCGTAGAGTGCCTCGTCAACGTAGGTCACGTCACCGTGAATCAGGTAGAAGAGCCCCTCCTCCGCATCCTCCACGATAACGATGGCATTACCCTTGGTGTGACCCTCGGCGCGAATGAACCACACGCCATTGGCAACCTCTTGGCTCTCGGGGAAGTTCTTGTACGGGCCGTCGGTGAAGGTCACCGGCACAAGATTCGCCAACCCCTGCAGCTCAGCTGCATCCAATTCGTGCTCGTTTACGTACACCTCGGCATCGGGGAAGCTTGCCAGCTCACCGGAATGGTCGACGTGCTTGTGCGTGAGCAGAATCTTCGACACCTGATTGGGCGCATAGCCGAGCGCGGCGAGCGCGTCCATGTAGGACATCACGTCGTGTCCGGTATAGATGGGCGTCGTCTCGTCAGGGCTCTCCTCGGGAGTGCCTGCAGGCAGGCCCGTGTCCACGAGGATGACCTCCTTCCCCGTGTCGATAAGGTAGTTCTGCAGCCCGGAACGGTAACGAACTGTGGCGTCAAAGGCGGCTGGCCCCTCTTCGCCGCCGAACGCGAACGGCTGGGTCGCAAACCCTCCCTCACGATAGATGACGGGCAGAATCTTAATCATGGAGCTCCTCCTGTCGTTGGCAATTCCAACGTCATGTACTAAGGTACCGCAATCCGTGACAAGGGGACAGCTCATTTGTCATCGGTCATTTGTAGCCCGCCAATGGACTCCCTCGCAGAGAACTACTCAGCAGGTGATTATTATTCTAATCACCGGCCGCAAACGCGCAGGAAAGAGACCGGAATGGTTCATGCTTTGATACCTGCTGAGTAGTTTGGCTGACTTTCAGCTAGAGCGCTCACGAAGTCACGAAAGCGCCCCCTCTCCCGATGTGGGAGAGGGGGCGCGGCATCGACCCGGCAGGCTTGCCCTGCGGGCGCTACTTCACGGTAACGGTGCAGGCGACGGTCTTATAGCCGGCCTTATGGTTGGCGTCTCCGGCAGCGGTGGCCTTCACCTTGATGGTGTAGACGCCCTTCTTGGTCCCCTTCTTGACGGTGACCTTCCCCGTTGCCTTGTTGATCGAGAGACCCGCGTTCCCGGAGACCTTCGCGTAAGTGACCTTGCCCTGCGCCTTGGTGACGGAGAGAGGCGCAGTGACAGCGACGGCCTTCTTCTTGACGGTCACGAGCTTGGCTGCGCGCGCGATGGCCTTGGCCGCAATCGAGTTCTTCGCCTTGGCGACCGTGAGCTTGGCGACCTTACTCGCAGCGGCCTTGTGGTTGGCGTCGGCGGCGAGCGTGGCGCGCACGTAGTAGGTCCCGGCGGCCTTGACATTGGCGGCTTTGATGGCCTTGGTGCACTTGGCGTCGGAGAAGTACCGGTAGGTGACCTTCCCGGCCGAGCCGGACCTCGCGACCTTGCCGGTATAGGCGAGCACCTTGCCGGTGTAGGTCCTGGTCTGCGCGGCGAGCGCTATGGCGGAGGAGGCCTTGGCGACGGTGAGCTTCACCGCGTCGCTCATCGCGGCCTTGTGGTTGGCGTCGGCGGCGAGCGTGGCGCGCACGTAGTAGGTCCCGACGTCCTTGACGTTCGACGCCGCCACTTCCTTAGTACAGGCCGCATCAGAGTAGTACTTATACGTAACCCCACCAGTCGATTCGGTCTTCGTGACCGTGCCCGTGAAGGCGAGCGCCTTGCCGGTGTAGGTCCTGGTCTGCGCGGCGAGCGCTATGGCGGAGGAGGCCTTGGCGACCGTGAGCTTCACCGCGTCACTCGTCGCGGCCTTGTGGTTGGCGTCGGCGGCGACCGTGGCGCGCACGTAGTAGGTCCCGGCGTCCTTGACGTTCGATGCCGTCACTTCCTTGGTGCAGGCGTCGTCCGAGAAGTAGGCATAGGTCACCTTGCCGTTAGATCCGGTTTTCGTTACCGTGCCCGTGTAAGTGAGCGGATTACCCGTGTAGGTCTTCCCCTGGGCGGCGAGCTTAATCGTCGAGGCCGCCTTCGTGATGGTGAGTTTCACCGCGTCGCTCGTCGCGGCCTCGTAGTCGGCGTCGGCGGCGACCGTGGCGCGCACGTAATAGGTACCCACGTTCCTCACGTCGGCGGCCGGCATAAGCCTGGTGCAGGCTGCATCCGAGAAGTAGGCGTAGGTCACCTCTCCGCTCGATCCGGTCTTCGTGACCGTGCCCGAGTAGGACAGCACTTTGCCGGTGTAGGTCATGGTCTGGGCAGCGAGCCTGACGGTCGAATCGCCCCTTCTCATGACGGTAACGGTGACGGTCCTGCTCGCGGCCTCATAGTTGCGCGTCTCGGCCGACGAAATCGTAACCTCGGCAGTGCCGTCCTTGACAGGAGTCACCACACCTGCGGGGCTGACCACCACGATTGAAGCGTCGGAACTCCGGTAGGTCAGGGCGCCGTCTCCTGTGGTCGTAGCCCCAAGCGCTACGGTTCCGCCCATGACGACGGACTTGTCCGCAGCAGTGATGACCGGTGTGGCCCGTAGGATGTCGAAGCTCCCGGTCGTCATGCCCTCGTAGTCACCCGCGCCAGTGATGACGACGGTCGCAGTGCCCGCGTCGACGTTGTCAACGTAAGAGACGGCATAGTCCGTGCCGGCCACGAGTGTGACGCCATCCAGCGTGACGATGGGTGCGGGCTCGAGCGCGGAGCCGGTGTAGGTCTGGTCGGATATGGAGGCGACCAGCGCGTTGGAGATGTCGTAGTCGCTCATGCTGTCGCTGCCAAGCAAGCTGGGGACCGACCGCTCGTCAGACGTGCCGTCGCTGCAAACGGTGCCCGCATAGGCTACGGCGGGAGACGTCAGATCAACGTTCAGGGCTGGGCGGATGGCACCGTCGGAGGAGTCCATGTATAATTCGAGGTGTCGGCGGACGAGGCCGTCGTAGTTCACGCTATCAACGAACCGCTGTGCGATTCCCGGCGAGCGAAGCCACCACCAGCAGTTGCCCTCGTATCCGGCGTCGGTCGAGCGCCAAGCCCCCATCGCACGCCCGTAGTCCGTCACTTTGCACCGATGGTCCTCGGCGGGGGACCTCCATGCGGAAAAGCCGCGCCTCCTGCCTGCCTCACTGCTTATGTCGTGCAGTGAGAGCAGAAAGACCTTGTCGCTCGTGTCGTTGCCGCCCACCGTGCCGTAGTTCGGGTTGTCCTCGGTCACGACCGTGGTCTGGAGTATCGCCGACTTCTGCGCGGACGTGAAGGCCGTGTTGATGAAGCTCTTGCTCGAGAAGTCCACGCCGGGCTCGTTGGCGCCCGCGCCGTAGCCGTTGAGCCAGGAGCGCACCGAGCTCCTCTCCCATGTTAAGCGTTCATTAGGCGAATAGGAGTTCAAGTTGAAGGGCTTGTCGTCGAGCGCAATGTCGGCGATGACAAGCGCCTCGGATCCGTTGGCCTCGAGCACGCGCCACTTGATCGGCTCGTAGCGGAAGTAGCGGTAGGTCGCGGAGCCGTACCCGTCGTCACGCCAGCATCCGCTGTCCGTCGCATCGGACTTGGAGATGCGCCGGTACCTGGCGCCGCCGACCGTCGTGTCTCCCTTGGAGTTGTAGGTCGCGTCCTGCAGGTCGGCGTAGACAGCGTCGGCCGAGGTGACCTCCGTCTGCGGGTACGACCCGAACCACATGCAGTTCCAAGTGGTCCGCTGGCGCGCCACCATGGAGGAGTCCGCCACCACGCGCGGGTCGGCGTAGTTGCTGTTACTACCATCTTCATCCGAGCCGGGGGCGACTTGCTCGTCGCCTGTGCCGTCACTGCAAACGGTACCCGCATAGACTATGGTGGGGGACGTCAGATCGAGGTTCAGGGCTGGGCGGATGGCGCCACGAAGCTCTTGCGCGTCGTACAAGCCATGGCGACGGACAAAGCCATCGTAGTCCACGTAGTCCGCGCGGTACTGTGCGATGCCCGGCGAGCGAAGCCACCACCAGCAGTTGCCCTCGTATCCGGCATCGGTCGAGCGCCAGGCCCCCATCGCATGCGCGTAGTCCGTCGCCTCGCACCGGCGGTCCTCGCCAGAGAGCTTCCAGTTGGAGAAGCCATGCCTCTCGCCTCCTCTGTCCCGCATGTCGGACAGCGAGAGCAGGAAGACCTTGTCGCTCGTGTCGTTGCCGCCCACCGTGCCGTAGTACGGGTTGTCCTCGGTCACGACTGTGGTCTGGAGTATCGCCGACTTCTGCACGGACGTGAAGGCCGAGTCGACGAAGTTCTTGCCCGAGTAGTCTGCGTCGGGCTCGTTGGCGCCCGCGCCGTAGCCGTTGAGCCAGGAGCGCACCGAACTCGTCTCCCAAGTAACATCCGTCGCGATCGTGTTGAAGCACTTGCCGTCGAGCGCGACGTCGGCGACGACGAGCGCCTCGGATCCGTTGGCCTCGAGTACGCGCCACTTGATCGGCTCGTAGCGAAAGTAGCGGTAGGTCGCGGAGCCGTATCCTTCTTCGTGCCAGAATTCGTCGAACGTCGTGTCGGACTTGGAGATACGCCTATACTTGTCGCCGCCGACCGTCGCGTCTCCCCTGGAGTCGTAGGTCGCGTCCTGCAGGCTGGCGTAGGCGGCGTCCTCCGGCGTGACCTCCGTCTGCGGGTACGACCCAAACCACACGCAGTCCCAGGTGGTCCGCTGTTCTGCCTCCATGGAGGGGTCCGCCACCACGAGCGGGTCACGCACGCTCACGGACTGCACTTCGAGCACGGGACCCTCCCCCTCTTCCTCTACGGCCACATGTCCCACCCCAAGGGCGGCCCCGATGTCGTCCTCCTCGGTGGTCCGGCGGAGCTCATCGCACGCGGCAGCCTCATCCACGACGGCCGCAGGCCCCTCCTCAAGGGCGGCCTCGATGTCGTCCTCCTCGACCTGATCAATCTCATCGACCGCGTCGCTAGGCTCCTCGGACTCGGACGCGATCTCCATGATCGCATCAATCCCCGCATCCGTCCCATCCGCACCTAGCTCCACCTCCTCCACGTCGACGGCGTCTTCCCCGTCCAGGGCCTCGGCCAGCGCCTGCACGGGCACGAGCCCTGCCACCAGCGCGAGCGCCAGCACCAGGGAGAGGACGCCCCTCCACGCGCGCGTTCCCCTTTTGCTCATTCCCCTCACTCCCTTCCCTGCGTCACTTTCCGACCCGTATTGCAACCCGGACGCACGGCCCAGGCTCAGTGCCACCCCATCCCACGGCATCCCCTTCCAGCGACCGTGCAAGAGCACATGAGCGCGATGAAACCACAGGTCAACGGGCGAGAGGGCGAAGGATCGTGCGGACGGGGCCGTCGTTACCTATAATACCCAGAAGCGTTAACCTAGACTAAGGAGGCTCATGGTGAACTTTGAGGATCTGACCCCCGAGCAGAGGGCGATGGTACGCTCCTGCGAGACGCCCGAGCAGCTGCTGGCTCTGGCTGAGGAAGAGTGTTGCGACCTCACCGACGAACAGCTTGAGGGCATATCAGGCGGCTGGGACCCATGCATATCCCACGACCCGCGTCATTACGAACTCTGCACATATGTGTCTGGCGTATCTGGCAGCTAAGTCGAACCAGTAGTAGTCCAGCTCTTGAAGGGAGGGCGCACCGCGGTAGCTTCACGCGCCTCGTCGCCCCGACAGCAGATGATGCACCATCGTCCTCCACGAGTTGAGTGTCACGTGCCGTTCATATGTTTGAGTCAGGAGGGTACCATGAGTATCAAGGCACTAATTGCTTCGGGGCTGCTCACTGTCGGCGTGTCGTTCAGCCTTGTGGCATGCGGGCAGCCCCAGGAAGCGGACGTTTCGGAAAACGCCACCGAGGCTACCGTCACTCAGATGACGGAGGACGTCGAACCGACCGCCGACGTGCAGGAGGACTTCTACATCTCCCAGATCACTGACGATATCTTCGAGCGCATCAAGGGCAAGTCCTTCAAGGACGACTGCACCCTCCCCAGGGAGGATCTGCGCTATCTTCATGTGCTCCACAAGGACATCGACGGCAACGTTCACGAGGGCGAGATGATTCTCAACCACCACATCGCCCAGGACGTGCTCGACATCCTGCGAGAGCTTTACGACAACGACTATCCCATCGAGAGGATGAGGCTCGTCGACGAATATGACGCGGACGACGAGCTGTCGATGGAGGACAACAACTCGTCCAGCTTCAACTTCCGCTTCATCTCGCACACCAACCGCATCTCCAAGCATGGCTTGGGGCTCGCGGTCGACATCAACACGCTGTACAACCCCTACACCAAGGTAGTCAACGGCGAAAGAATCATCGAACCCATCACGGGTGAGCCATACCTCGACCGCGACGCCTCGTTTGACTACAAGATAGAGAAGGACGACCTCTGCTACCGGCTGTTCATCGAGCATGGCTTCGAGTGGGGCGGAGAATGGACGGATCGCAAGGATTATCAGCACTTTGAGATTCCGGACGAGAAGATTGCCGAGTGGTATCCGGAGAATGCCGAGTAAGCAACCGCACATGTGAGGTCTCGCATGCACGGTCACGGGCGGGGCTTTGTGGCATTTGGAATCCGGATGATTGCGGCCACCAACCTTGCATTGTGGCCGCATCGTGCACCTTACACCTGCAGCTCGCACACCGAATAGAGGGCTGCCTTGCCGGCGACGGAGACGCGGTCCCCGCGCACCTCGCACAAAAGCTCGCCGCCACGCTCAGAGGCCTGCCAGGCATGAATCTCGTCCTTGCCCAGGCGGGCCGCCCAGTAGGGTGCCACCATGCAGTGCGCCGACCCCGTGACCGGGTCCTCTTCGATGCCCATGTCCGGCGCGAAGAAGCGCGAGACGCAGCCAAAGTCGCCGCCCGGCGCCGTCAGACAGGCCGCCATGCCGGGAAGGCCCGCCACCAAGGCGATGTTGGGCCTCATGCGACGAACGACGTCCTCATCGTCGTAGACAAGCAGCAGGTCCCGGTCCAGGTACGCCTCAAGCGGCCTGGCACCCAAGGCTGCCTCCATCTCGTCAGTGACGGGGACGGGTTCGACCCGGTAGGCCGGGAAGTCCATGACCAGCCACCCGTCGCGACGCGCAACGTGCAACTCTCCGCTCATCGTGCGGAAGGTCATCTCCTCCGCCTCCGGCTCGTGGAACCGGAAGAGCGCATAGGCCATCCCTCCATCACACACACGGCCGCCTGGTTGCCGCAGAAGACCTCGTCGGTGAAGGCATCAACAACGTACTGCCTCATGCGGAATCACGCACCTCAAAGATCGCCTCCATCCCGACCGAGGCATTCATGGACGGAGAGGACAGCTCGATTCCGAGCTCCACGACCCTTTTCCCTGCACCCATAGGGAGCCTCCCGGCCTTCATTCCTCTGAACTACCACTACCAATCACGACCAGCTTGCCTGAGCAGGGCGGGAGACCGACCGAGACGCCGTCCTCGTCGACAGGAGCGTGATGAAAAGCCCGTAGCGCGCATCCGCGCACGAAGTACTCGTCCATCGGGTCGGCAGGCCCCATCCGAGCCGCCAGACGTCGCATGCTACACTGGTGGGGACACAGAGAGGCGAGGTGACCATATGGCACGCACTATCAAAATCTGGGCACAGGGGTTCGAGGGGATCCGCGCGAACGGGTGCTTCTACGTGGACAAGACCGGGTTCGTGCGGGACTGGTGGCTCGCGCAGGACGACGTCACCCCCGTGCGCTGCTTCCTCTCGCGCGAGTACGCCGGGCGCGGGAAGGAGCTCTTCGGCGGGCTCGACGTCTGGAGAGACCCGGCCATGCGGGAGCTGCAGGGCACGGTGCCGGTGGTGGCGATGAGCTTCGCGCGGGTCAAGGGCGAGACGCTCGCCGAGACCCTCGCCGGGCTGCGGCAGGTGATACGTTCCGCCGTCGAGGCACACGGCTACCTGCGTGGCTCGGGCGCCCTCGCCGACGGCGACCGCGCCTTCCTCGCGCGCGTCTCCGACGACATGCCGACCGAGGTCGCCGCGAGCGCCGTCAACCAGCTCTGCTCGATGCTGCGCCGCCACTGGGGCATAGCGCCGGTGGTCCTGCTCGACGAGTACGACGCGCCCATGGAGTGCGCCTGGACGCATGGCTACTGGGACGGGGCCTCCGGCTTCATGCGCCAGCTCATGAACGCCACGTTCAAGAGCAACCCGGACATGGGCCGCGGGCTCATCACGGGCGTGACCCGGGTCTCCCGCGAGTCGATATTCAGCGACCTCAACAACCTCGAGGTCGTGACGGCGTCGTCACGCAAGTATCGCTCGGCCTTCGGCTTCACGCAGGCCGAAGTAGACGCGGCACTCGAGGAGTACGACCTCGGAGGGACCTCGGCAGACGTGCGCGAGTGGTACGATGGCTTCACCTTCGGCGGCGAGGACCACATCTACAACCCTTGGTCCGTCTGCAAGTACCTGGAGAACCGGGGGACGCTCGCCTGCTACTGGGCCAACACCAGCTCGAACGGCCTAGTCTCGTCTGTCGTGAGGTCGGCCGGCAGGCGCTTCAAAGCCGACTTCGAGGAGCTCATGCGCGGTGGGACGGTCGAGAAGCTCATAGACGAGCAGGTGGTCTTCGGCGAGCTGGGCAGAAGGCCCGACGCCGCGTGGGCGCTGCTCCTGGCGGCAGGCTACGCCTCTGCGCCCGGCCCCGTGCCGAGGAACCTCGAGGACACCCCGCGTACGCTCAGGCTCACCAACTTGGAGGTGCGCAAGACCTTCGACCGCGTCGCGCAGGGATGGTTCGATGACGCGTCGGAGGACTACGGGGACTTCGCGGACTCCCTTCTGGCGGGAGACGCACGGACGGCCACGCGCTGCCTGAGGGAGGTCACGCTCACCTGCATGTCGCACTTCGACGGTGCGAGGCGGCCCGCGGCGAGCGAGCCGGAGCGCTTCTATCACGGCTTGGTGCTGGGACTGCTCGCACGTCTGAGGGGCCGCTGGACCGTCGAGTCCAACCGGGAGAGCGGCTACGGCCGCTACGACGTGGCGCTCGTGCCCACCGATGGCGCGGCAGGAACGGACCCCGCCGTGGTGATGGAGTTCAAGGTCTTCGACCCCGACGACGAGACGGCCCTCGAGGACACCGTCGCCCGAGCGAGGGCGCAGATCGAGGAGAGGCGCTACGTGGCCGGCCTCGTCGAGCGCGGCATCGCCCCCGAGCGCATCCACGCCTACGGCATCGCCTTCCGCGGCAAGGAGGTGCTCGTCGGCTGACGGCTCGCCTCTGTTCGTCGGCGTGCTTCGGCAAGGGAGCCGTGGCACTCCCGTTGCGGCCCGCCCGGCCACGCCCTTTGCCGCGAGCGTCCTTGCGCTCACGCTGTGCGTCCGCCTGTTTCGGCAGACCGCAAGCATGTAGACCGTCGTGCTGCTGCCGATAGCTCACGTGCCCATGCTCGTTCTGGACGCCCCTCATCGCAAGGTGCCCTATCGCGCCCATTCCACGCGTACGCTCTGGCATGGCGCCATGACCAACTTTTTGTACGTATTCACGCTCTTCTACCTCACGTCGGCGCTCGTGACCATGGGCAACGCGGAGTCGTTTGTGATCCGCCTCGACGACGAGCGCGGTCTTCGCGGCGGACATGCCGACGTTCTCATACCTGAACCTGATCTACCTTTTCTACAGCTGCACCAATCTGGCGAGCATCACCGAGCTGGGCAACCTCTCGGGCGTGCGGCAGATGTGCTACGCGTTCGCATCCTGCGCGGTGACGACGCTGGACTTCCAGGGCTTCGACCCGTCGACGCTTACCGACCTGTTCTGCTGCTCCTCGGGGCGCGCCTCGCTCACGACGATCTACGCGTACTCGACATGGGCGCTGCCTTCGAGCGGAATCTCGGGTTCGCAGTGCTTCTACAACTGCCGGAGCCTGGTCGGAGGCAACGGCACGGCGTAGACGAGCTCGAATACGAGATACACGTACATGAGGGTTGACCGGACTGGTCAGGCGGGGTGTCTCACGGCCTCTTAAACGCTCTGATCTCTGCTTCTTTAGAAGCCAGTGCCACTGTCCCGTTCATGGGCCAATTTCTGTCCGGTGGGCATGGGATACTGCTTCCATCATCAGGAGATGGAAGGAACAGAAATGAGCGCGTGCAAATGCTGCCATGGCCACGGTCGGATATGGGATTCCACGGACTACGAACCCTGAGCAGCCATCCTCGTCGCGGACGTTGACCGCGAGGCCCCGGGAGCTTTTATCTCTTCGTACCTGTAAACGAGGTCGGTCCCATCGTGACTGGGCCAGCTGCTGGCGATAGGTGGCGGCACTTTCTGTCTGGACGCTACAATCCGGATGCCCCAGACATACGGAAAGCCCACGAATACGTGTGCGAGCACACCGGCAAGGACAGGGAGTATTTAGGGAGAATGATTTCGATTTGAAACGATTGGCTCAATATCCATGATGGGACGTGGGCAGTGGAGCAATGAGGTTGCGGCATATCCCAATGAGCGTGGTAGTACCAGTCACGCCCACGAGGAGAAGGGCAATGGGAGACACGAGCCCGACTGATCCTGATGGAATCCAGCGGATAAGGGGCGGCACGAAGTCGTGAATTCCCTTATTCTTTTGTGAAACGCGTCTCACATTTGGTGATGACGCTCCAAGAACGGGACGGAAACTGGTCTAGAATGACAGCTTGAGGCGAGACACAAAACGAGGGAAAGGAACACTCATGACAGAAGACGATTTCCTCACGGGCATCGACGATATGGTGAAGGTCAGCGACGAGGACCTCGACAACATCTCGGGCGGCTATATCGTTATCAATGAAAAGGGCAAAAGCTTTGATGTCGTCGACCGAGAGGGCAAACTGATCACGACATTCTTGGGCGGCGATGATATTAATGAAGCATTCAGAAGTGCAATTCATTTCGCCCGTGAGAACGGCTATTCATACTATAAGATTGACCAAGAGACGCTCGATACTCTGCGTCGCAAGCACCAATTTGGCGCGCCCGCTCCCGAAGCGAATTGAGGTTAATTATCCAGCGTGGTGATAGGTAGGCGGTGACAAGAAGCTGTTCTCTTGTCACCGCCTTGCAAGCATGATAACCACGAACTCGTCGCCACCCAACCCAAAGACGGGGTCGTCCGAGCGGAAGCTATACTGCAAGACCTCGGCAACGCGCACGAGCACCATGTCTCCCACGTTGAATCCAACCAATGATAAAGACCACGATGCCGAGGACGATGATGAGCATGGCCAAGGTGCAGATTGACTGGACCGCGAGCAAGGCCACCATGTCCGTCGAGGTCTTGCTCCTCATCTGCCCGGAGCTTGCCATGAGCGCATCGGTGCATCGGGCGGCATAGTCT
>CADBYM010000058.1 GCA_902798915.1 uncultured Coriobacteriaceae bacterium
TGACGTAGGCGACGTTTTCGAACATGGCTCCGGCGGCATGCCTCAGCAGGTGCGTCTTTCCACACTGGCGCACGCCGCGAACGAGCAGTGGCTTTCTGTCCGCTCGCGATTTCCATTCCAGAAGCTTTGACTCGGCCTTCCGTCTGAGCATGGCACTCCTTCACTGAGAGTCTACCGGAAGCACGCTTAACGCAGAATATCTAATTCTATACACAATAATCTGCGTTAAGTGTGCAAGAGGCTTCACATCACCTAGAAATCCATGCCGGAGGCGCGATTGACCACATAGTGAGAGCTCTGCGGAGGTGTACTCGATGAGGGGCGATGGTACCGCGAATGCGACCCCATATTTTGCGAGCCGAGAAAACCGTACAAAAGCTCGAATGAGTGGTGCAAATGGAGTGCCGGTTGGCAGTTCCCGCCCACGCTGTCAAGCGTCCATCTCCACAAGCCAGCGTTCGTATGCCGCCTGCAGCGCACGCTTCTTGTCCTTCTTGCACCGGACGCCGACGAGGGCCTCTTCCTTGAGCTGGCTGTCCTCGAAGGCGGACGTGTCGAAATCCGAGGCGCAGATGCGGTGCCAAACCGCATCGATAAGTTCCGTGAGCTCGCCGACTTCCTCGTCTGTGACCGATGCCACGACCGGCTCGCGCATCTCTGCAGTCTGCTTCTCGGGCTCCACGTACCAGTTCTCGCACGTGACCACACGGTATCCCTCGAACTCGGGCGAGTTCTCGACCAACAGTCGATAGAAACGCAACTGCCGCTCGTAGTCCGGTTCCGGCCTGCCGTCCGGATAGTCCGATCCGGTCTTGTAATCTACGACCCGCACGGTCCGGGCGTCGTCGTCCACGATCAACAGGTCGCACTTCCCGAAGAGCGGCACGTTATCGCCCACGACTGCCGTAAGCGGCGCCTCGGTCATGACGCGCCCGTCCATGCGCCCCGACACCCACGGCCCGAAGGTCGCGGCAATGCGGTCGAACCGCTCGACATACTGCGCCACGTCCTCCTCGCGGAAATCCATGCGGCGCACCTCCTCGCCCCACAACGACGCGAGCGCCAGGGGATCCTCTCCGTTCGCAATGGCATGGTCCACGTAGTCTTCCAGGTATGCGTGCACGACCGAGCCGAACTCAAGCGCAATGCTCGGTGCCTCCGGCAGCCTGAGTACTTCCTCCTCGCAAAACCGCGCGCACGCGGGGTTTCCATCCTCGTACTTCACGAATCTGTTGAGCGACGTCGCCGAGAGATGCTCGACCGGTCGCTCCCCAACCAAGGTGAGAAGCTCCGGTGAGTCGATTGCGTATGACCCTCGCCAGTCAGTCTGGATTGCGTCGGCGAGGTCCTCCTCATCGAACTCGCCCTCCACGCTTTGAATCGCACCCTCCGAGGCGTCGGCCGCATCAAACTCCCGGAGCATGGTTCCATCAGCCCGATACAACTCCAGATAGGAGCGCGCACGAGTGACGGCAACGAAGAGGAGCCTACGGGCATCGTCCCCATCGCTCTTATCGCCGAAGAGCACGTTGGAGGGATAGAGGTTCGCACCGCGTGCCGTCTTGTGCCATGTGGCGTCATCGGCATCGAGCAGGTATACGAGATCATACTCGAGCCCCTTGGAGCTATGCACCGTCGTGAGACGCACCGCCCCGGGCGTACCCAAGGTAACCGTGGCGTCGAGGTCCACATCGAGACGCACCGCCTGGTCGAGGCGCTCGATAACGTCTGCCAGGCGAAGCGTGCGCCCGAGACACGCCGCCGTGCCAAGCTCGCCCTCCGCGAACCGCAGCAACGCTCTGATGCCGGCGTTGAGCTCCGCGCAGGCATAGGGGTTGGTCTCACGCTTCTGCCGCCAGTACGCCACCGGCATGGCCGCGACCTCGAACAACAACTCGCGGACCGGCGCGGCGGGCGCCTTGTCGGCCCATGCCACGAGTTTGTCGCGAAGGCCGCTCAGTCTGGAATCGTGGCTCGACGCCAAGGCCTCAATCCAGCGGTCTTTGTGCTCGCGGCGGGCGCTGAGCGCAACCGCAACCGACGAGAAGTGGTCGCCGCCGAACTCGGGCGCAGCCACAACCTGCGGGAGGTACGACTCTGCGAGCTCGAGCCTCCCCTGCGAATACGCCACGACGAACCTCAGCGCGGCGAGAAGCGCCTGCATCGGCTCCATCTCCTGCACGTTCTGCTTGACCTTGTACGTAAACGGCACTCCCTCCCTTGCAAGGAACGGGATGAGGGCGCGCAGCCCTGCGTGCTTGGCTGAGATGACCGCAATTGCATCGTCCGGATTTGCGCACGACTCAACGAAGCCCTCGTCGATACGTCTGCGGATGTCACGCGCAAGCGCTTGGTACTCGAGTTCCTTGGTCGGGAAGGTCTTCTCGCAGAACGAGGTCTGATCGCTTGGGGTTCGATGCGCGCGAATCCTCTTGCCTGACGAGCTGGCGGTGAGTCGGTGCTCGACCTGTTCCGCGATGCCCATCCCGAGCGAGACGATCTGGGGCGTGGAACGATAGTTGGTTGCGAGCACGACGACGTGCGGGTGGTAGCGTTCTTGGAACTGCTCTATGTAGGCGACCGACGCGCCCTGGAACCTCATGATGGCCTGGTCGTCATCACCTACGGCCATCACGTTGGGATGCTCGATGCCCTCGCAAAGAAGGTCCACCATGCGCATCTGGGATCCGTTGGTGTCTTGGAACTCGTCCACCTGGATGTAGCGGTAGCGATCCTGCAGCTCGTAACGCAGGGATGGATTCGAAGCTACGGCCTCGAGGCAGTCCATGACCATGTCGTCGTAGTCGATGAGGCCCTCATTCTCCAGAGTGCGCTGGTAGTGCTCATAGGCGTCGCAGGCCACGAGGGCCTGCATGCTAGTGGTGCGCACGGAGGCGCGACGGACCTTGTCGTCGCCCCTCTTGAACTCATCATCTCGCACATTTTGGTATCCCTTGGTGCTCCTGCCCTCGTAGAGCTGGGTACGCGAGACGAGCCTGTCCAGCCAAGTGATGTACGGCACGTACACGCCGGCAGTCGCCACGACCGGCCGCTTGAGCTCAGCGGGCGCCAAGGCGTGCGCCTGATGCACGAGCTCCTCGAAGCGCGCCGTGAGTTCCGCACCGCTAGAGA
Source organism: uncultured Coriobacteriaceae bacterium (assembly GCA_902798915.1). Taxonomy (GTDB): domain Bacteria; phylum Actinomycetota; class Coriobacteriia; order Coriobacteriales; family Atopobiaceae; genus RUG440. Next base: position 3,133 of record CADBYM010000058.1, read on the forward strand.
AGCCTGGGTGTTTACCGACGTCGGTGCTCACGATGGCCATGAGCTCATCGCACCCATCGAGGTACTCGGCACAGGCGATGTTCTGCCGCATGATCGCGCGACAGTCGTCAGGCGTCAGACCGGACCTCTTCGACCTGCCAATGAAGGAGATGACGTTCCCAAGGTTCGAAGCCGCGCCGTCGTGTACAAATGAGAGGGGCGAACCGAACGGCAGGCGCTTGAGGTAGGAGTCAACGACCTCCTTGGCATAGAGGTTGCTCACCTGCTTCGTCGTGGTACCGCCCCGAAAGAACTCGGGGTGACCCGTCCTCACCTTGAGCGCGAACGAGTGGAACGTGGAGACCTCGATGCCATACGCATTCCTGCCCACAAGCTCGACGAGTCTGCGCCTCATCGCCATGGCTCCCGCGTCTGTGTACGTAAGGCAAAGCAAACTCTGCGGACGCACGTCGCGCGTTGCCAGGATGTTGGCAGCTCTCAGGCTCAGGAGCTGCGTCTTTCCGGTGCCGGGGCCGGCGACGACGAGCAGCGGGCCATCGACGTGCTCGACTGCCTCGCGTTGCTGATCGTTGAGCACGGACATGGATTGTTCAAGGTTCATCAAATCGTCCCTTCGAAGGATGCCTCGCGCGCATCGTAGCGATAGCATGGGCTGCACCGATTCTGTCGCCCTACACACGCGAGGTCGGCATAGGAGTCCCATTCGTGACGTGGTGTCGCAGGCAAGTGTATGGGCCACGGGCGGGTGCTTCATTAGCCGATGGCTAACAAACCAAGTTCACGCCGGTCTTGATTTGTGTGTCACACGAATGATAGTGGAAGACGTCACTTATCGGGAACAGCTTTCGATGAAAGAAGCGAAGAAGAGCCTCTGGGCACTGCAGATAGCGGGCGTGAACCGAGAAACCCGTTGCCTTGGGTGGGGCAACGGGTAGAATGGTCATGTGCCAGCAAAGCCCGCAGGTTGTTAACAGGTCACGGGCGGCGCCGGTTTGCTTACATAGGGGGCCCGGTTGCAGCCGGGCCCTCCCTATCTTCCAACGTCATCCATTCACTCGCGCTTATGTTCCTGCTACCTCCGCTTTGTTGCGCCGAAGATTCGGGCGAGCGTTCCTCGCAGGATGACTCGAATCGTACATCCTCAGACGCTGTACCGTGGTCGAAGTTGTCGCGGGCTGAGCTGCCGGGACGGTGCCAGATGGGGACGTTCGCAAACTGCCAAATCGAGGTTATCGCACCAGTTCGCCTTCCGGCTTACGGCTGCGGTAGAGAATCGTTTCCATTTCCGAGTCGCTTGCGCAGCTCGTTCTCGGGCAGGCGCACGACCCCGCCGTTTACCTTGAGCAACTCACCGATGCAGATACGGTACTCGCTCTCGCAGACAACTCCCTCGTCGAGCAATCGGTCCAGTACGCCGATTGTACCTGTGACTCCAACGCCCTCATCGGCAGCGGCGCGACGCAGACGTCTGTCTCCAGTCATGAGCACGATTTCTCGTGACTTAGCAATCGCGAGTGCCGCGGCGTCGTAGGTCGAAATCCCCGCATAGCGATTGGTGTAATCGTCTGCAAGATGAAACTCGTCGGTTGTGATCTCTATCGGAATGAGGCCTTCGCGAAGGAGGTCCTCGCGAAGTCCGCCGGGCGACTTCACCTCGTCATCAACGGCTTCGGCCCACATCAAGTACGTGCACGGAAGCTTGAACGGTAGTTGCACTGCACCGATTGTGTGGAAATCGATCCAGACGTTCGTATCCGAGCTGATGAACTCCGCCATGCGCTACACCCCGCAGAGCTCGCACTCATGAGCGACCTCGTCGAAACTGCGCCTCAGCAACTCCGCACCTCGCTGGATGCTCATATCATCCTCACAGACGGCGCGATACACGAGCTGTTCGAACAGTTCAGATCTTTCTGGCTCTATCCTGCTCGGCTCCTCCTTGCGCCATCCCATCTTTGACGCAGCGATGCAGAAAGACCTATATGCTGAATCCGAGATAATGCAGGATAGGTTAGCTCGCTTGGCCAATAGCATCATGGACACGCCATACTCACGCGCCACCATCTCCATGTCGCGGGTAACCCCACGCCTACGAAGACCGAGTTCCCGAATCGCATCGACCGTCGGCAACAAGAACGCACCGCTTACGGCAGTGGCATGATCCTCCTGAGCCTTCCCCTCGATTCCTCTCCAGTCGAAGACGAGATGAGCGAGCTCGTGGGCGATGGTGGATCGGTTACGCTCGGGACTCATCGAAGCATTCACAACAATGTAAGGCCGCCCATCCACGAACCCGTTTATGCCACTGAAACGCTCATCGGCGCCTTCAAGAGCCATAAACAGGATGCCTCGGTTCTCGAGCACTCCGACCAAGTCTGGAACAGGTCCAACTGACTCGATTCCTAGGTGACGCCTCATTGCGATTGCATCGGCCTCAGCATTGTGCGTTACTGACAGACTCCCGCACTCAGGGGCCGCCGGTAACACATCGCCACCCAAGCATTCGAGTGTATCGTAGAATCGCCCGAAGTACTCCTCGACGGATTCATAGATGAGCTCCTGTGCGGACAATCCCATGCTGGCGCTCTTGCGAAAGTCACCGTGCCTGAAGGAGAGCGATGCATTACGGCGGCGCAATAGGTCTGCGAGGCTCACACCAAGCACTTCTGTCAGCGACAGAAGTGAGTCCATGCCGGGCTTTCGCTCGCCCGCCTCGTAATGGGTGATGGACATAGGAGTCAACCCACTCATTTCCGCAAGTGCTTTCTTGGTCAAACCCGCTTTAAGCCTATAGTATTTGAGGTTCTTGCTGAACATTTCTCCCTCCTTCCTCATTGTTTATATTTTACCTATTGTGACGCACATATCAACACTATGGATATTCCAATCGCATTCGCTGAGGATCAAATCCTAGTGCCTGTTAGGAAAGCATGCTTTTGTTTCTGCCATCTGTAGCCCTTTGTGGGGGCGTTTGCCCCTCGACGGCGCCCTTGAGCGCTTTGAGGTTGGGTCTGAGCCTCGTACCGACCGCGATGAACCTCACGTCTGATGCGGGGCCGTCGAATGCGAACAGCCCCGTCTCGTACTCGCGCGAGTACATACGAGGCAGCGGCGCCGGCCTTATCCTGTTGGAGTCCGTTGTCTTCTCCCCTACTCCTGGTTGACGACCGGATAGTACTTTGTGCCCGCGCCTTTGCCCGATCGCACGAGCCTACCCGCGCCCACGAGGGAAACGAGTATCCTGTATGCCTGTTTAGCATTGATCTCAAGCAACTCAGCCACTTCGCCCGTGCTGACCTTCCCCTCGCTGTTTGCATACGCGACGATGAGGTCAGGGTATTCCCGCGGACTGACCCTCTGGGAAACCACGCTTCCATGGCCATAGCGCAATCCATACACTTCTACGTTGAGGCTGTACCTCGTTGAGCCATTCAGCGTCTTTTTCAAGACCAACTTCGCCGACTCGAGTCCCTCGAGCGTTACCTCCGTCTCGCCAAGGCTCATGTGCGTATACTCTGCCACTTTGCGCGCCGTCATCGGGCCCTCGCTGCGCAGCGCATCGAGCGCAAGCATGCTCCAAACCGACGGGCTGCTCCCCATGCGCCTACGCGCCTCCTCGAGCATCTGCATGAATCCCTCATCGGGCTCGCCGCGCGGAATGAAGAGGCTCACGAATGCCTTGGACGACTCGGTCCATTCGGGCAGATGCCGACCAGCCAACAACGACCCCTCGTAGATGCGATCTGCTCCCCGTCCCGTGCGCTCCGCCAGCCCAACTCTCTTGAGCGCATCCATAAGACAGAGATTCCTTCCCCGAGGGTCAACCCGCAGAAGGTTCTCGGAAGTGACGCCATCCACAAAGCCGCCGGGGCTCATGATGAAAAGTCCTCGCTCGTCGATTTGCACCCGCACTTGGCCAAGCATCGTGTAATCGCGATGGCCGAAGGCGTTCACGATCCCCTCTCTGGCTGCCGATGGACTGAACTCGGGGAGGGAGATCCGATACGGGCCGCGAAACAGCTCCCTCTCGGGATTCCAAGCGCGTAAGGAGGTCTCCATGTCGTCGATGATCGGCAGCAATGGCCCGCCGTAGTCCTTGTTCACTCGCACGCCGCTCCCCTCCAGCACTTGGAATGCAGCTCCATGTGTTGGAAGGATGCGGGCGATGGACGCGGCCTTCCCGAGCATGAGGACGCCAGTGACCGTTGGCGAAGCAGCACCTCCCGCGTTGGAAACTAGCCGCAGAGCACGCAGAAGCTCTTCGTTGGACAACCCAACGAGTGAAGCATCTGCCCTCTGCCCGCTCCTGATCCTCTCTTGCAGGCGGTTTATCTCGACCTGGTCCAAGTCGTCGAGCGTGGCGTCCGGAGCGGCCACTGCCGAGTAGTCATAACTGTTCAAGGATGAAAGCCGTGTCACGATCTCGTGAGGGTAGAGAGGGACGCTCTCGGGCGTTCCGTCGAACTTTGTCCTGCGCTTGAGCATCTTGCCCGAAGCGGTTGCCACAATGACGGTGGACCTCGGAACCTCGATCGCGATCACCAGGACCGCGCTGTTGTCGACCCGAATCATTTGAGGGTCGACGCGAACAGAGAGAGGAGGCACGGTTTTGTTTGCCACGAAAGCGGCAAGACGCGTAGTATCCCTATGGGACTTGTGCACCCCCGTGGGCGTCCCATCGTCCTCGATCCCAAGGTACAAGACGCCCCCATCGGTGTTTGCGAGTGCGACCACCGCATCCAAGATGGTGTCATCGCTTACACGCCTCACGTCGCTCTTGAATTCTGCAGAAATGCTCTCGCGGTCTGGAATCTGCATCGGGACCCCCATGGGAATGGAAGCGGAAATCAATTGATTCGGACATGTCCGATTGTAACATTCGGCCATGTCCGAATCAATTCAGACATCGGCGCGCAGCGCGTCGCGCATGCCCGTGGCGAGGTTCCGTATCCTGCTGGAGCCCATGGTCTTCTCCCCTACTCCTGATTACCCGTGGGATAGTATTTCGACCCGGCACCTCGGCCCTTCAAGACCAGACGCCCCTCCTTTACCAATTCTCTAAGAAGCTTGTAGGCCTGCTTGTCGCCCAGATGAAGCATCGAGACCACGTCGCGGTTTGCGACGAAGCCCTGCTCCCTTGCGAGCTTGAGCACGAGCTCCGCATGACGGATCCTGTCTATGTCGGATTGCAGGGTATGGGCCATCACTTCTCCCTTGCGCGCATACACGCGCGAGCTCAAGATGTAGGCGCGACCCTTGCCAAACCCCGTCGCCTCGATGATGCCCGCCTCGACGAGGTGCTCGGCAACCCCCCTTACGACGGCATGCGACATGTGAAGCGTTTCTGACAGCTCCGATAGCGTCATCCGGCGCTGCAGCTTGAGGGCGTCCAATACCATCATCACCCTCAGCGAGGGAATTGCTCCGGTTCGCCGACGCTCCCCTTCCAGCAGCTCCATGAACGCATCGTCTGGCGCGCTCCGGGCAATGAAGAGACGGACGCTCGCACTGCTCGACTCTGACCAGTCGGGAAGCGGCCTGCCATATTGGAGAGACCCCTCGTAGATTCTGTCCACACCACGTCCGGTGCTTTCCGCCAGGCCGATGCGCTTGAGGGCGTCCATCAGGCGCGGATTCCGGCCATGCGGCTCTACGGTGAGGAGGTTCTCGATTGTGACCCCCTCGATGAACCCCCCAGGATTCGATATGGTCATCCCCTCGTCGGAGACCTGCACCAGCACTCGACCCAAGCGCGAGTAGTCTCGATGCCCGAACGCGTTGACCACCGCCTCGCGGAAGGCGCGACGGTCGAATTCTGGAACGGACGACCGAAACATGCCCTCCATGTACTCGTGTTCCGGATTCCACGGCCTGAGCATCGCGTCCATCTCTTGTATGGCGCGCAACATGGGCATTCGCAGCTCCTCGTTTACCGGCACGTCCGTTCCCACCAGCACCTGAAACGCCGATGAATACGTGGGCATGAACTGCTCGAGCGCACCCCTCCTGCCAAGAAGAAGGATGCCCGCCACATTTGGCACGCGCCTTCCGTCCTCATCCGCGACCAAACGAAGCGCACCCAGAATGCCCTCGTCGTCAAGCTCCAGAAGGGCCTTGTCCGAATACTTGCTCCCGGAGACGATCTCGCGCAGCCGGTCTACCTCCTTGGGATCGATGTCGTCCATGCTGGCACCAGTCGCCGCCAAGGCGGAGTAGTCGAGCTTGTCCAAGGACGAGAGGCGGGTGGCAATCTCGTAGGGATACATGGGGACCGTCTCTGGCTGTCCGTCCGCCTTGAGCCTTCGGCGCGTCATCTTGCCAGCCGCAGTCGCCTCGACGCTGACGCATCGCGGAACCTCGATGTCTATCACCTGCACCGCGCGCACGTCATCCCAGAGCACGTTGACGCGGGTCGGGATGGGCGGCACGGTGTTGTTGCCGAGAAACGCATTGAGGCGCGTCGTGTCCCTGTGCGTCCTGTGCACGCCGGTGGGAGTGCCATCATCCTCCACGCCCAGGAACAAGTGACCTCCGTCGGTGTTGGCAAGCGCGACGACGTTGTCGAGGATGACATCGTCGGAGATGCGCTTGACGTCGCTCTTGAACTCTATGGTGAGCGATTCCTTGCTCGGAAGCTCCATGTGACTCCTTCCTGACGCGGCGGAATAGAAGATAATGGTACCATAAATGGAACGGTTCTATTTTATTAGAACGTATTCTATTTCTTTCTATTCAGGTTCCAATGAGACAGTTCTGGGACAAAGGGGACAGCGGCGTCCGTCTGATGCGAGCCACTACTATTAGCGGTCAAACAACGGGCTAAGAACCACATACGAATACCCTTGCTGAACTGTCAGCCAGAAGCTCAGGACGCAATAATGCACAGATGATGGCTTGCCCACAGACGTGCAGGGCCTTGTTGATTTCCTCGAAGACTACCGCGCAGATTACTGAACAGGAGGTATGCCAGAGGAACGATAGCTTACCCCTCGTCGACATATTCCCTTCATGTCGACCTCCACGGCGCGAACGCGGGCAGGCTCCTCGAGCCGCTCGCGGCTGCCCTCCGCGAGCACCGCGTCGAGCCTGGCCGACACCTCGGCGCGCGGCGCGTCGCGCACGCCCGTCGCGAGGTTCCTTATCCTGCTGGAGCCCATAGATGCCTCCCCTACAACAACTTCGCTCTTTTGTCTGCAAACATGTGATAGGCCGTGTATCACTACAATACACGCCACCAACCAGTCTTGTCCGACCCCACGTGTTCTATGTAACCGTTCTTCCTCAGATGGGAGACGGCATTCTGGATGGCCGTCCTACCCAAACCTAGGGCAGCCATGAGCTGCTTGTGGGTCATGTTGGGGTTGTCGCGTATTTCACTTAGCACCCTTTGTTGGGTAAGGTTGAGTTTACCCCCCACTTTACCCCTCACCTCATGGTCCGATATCACGTCTATACGCCGGAAGGGGATGGTGACCACAATCGAGTTCTCGCGGAACTCGTAGCAGTCACGCCCGTACGCCTTAATGATCCTGAGCACCCCACGCCCGGAGCGCTCGCTGATGTGAAGCTGGAGGAACAGGTCCGAGAGTGCCCTGTTCACCGGGACGGACTCGCCCAAGAAGAAGCCCTCCATGGACTGTCCGGGAGCCAGCATGCCGCGGGAGAGGATTTCGATGCGGTCGCTGAACACGCTGATCATGGGCGCATTGCCGCCCACCCATGCGTTGTGAACGAACGCGTTTATGACTGCCTCGTGGTACGCTTCGGCGTCAAAGAGCGGGATCTCCTTTCGCTCCACCACGCGATCGCGCTCGTCTGCCTGGGGCACGTTGAGCACCTCTCCGTACTCGAGCACCTTGTCGAGGGAGAGCAGCAGGCACGTGCTGCCAAACTCGCGCACGGAGTACATGGGAGACGTCTTGTCCGCGCCCCGGAACAGGGAGACGCGCACAGGCATGCGGCCGTTGTCGGAGAGCAGCTGCGCGAGGAGGTTGTACGTGCCATCCCTCGTGAGCAAACCGAGGTTCTTCGCAAACGTCGCATGTCGCAGCTCGATAACGCGGCCCGCATAGTAGGTGAAGAGCCGAGTGAACGACAACTCCTGGTCGGACGACTCGGTGTTCTCGATGGTCGGCGGGCCGATAAATAGCCTCCTGAACAGCTGTGCCTCGCGCTCTGGGTGCTTCGCCAGGTTGACTTTGCTGGATCCGACTCGTTGGTAACGCACTCCCGCAATCGACGTTGGGACGCCCTTGACGGCAGGAACCGAAAGCACGACGACCCGCGCCGAATCCAATTTGCCCTCGTCAAAGGCGAAAGCGACGCTTGGCGAGAGCTGACGAGCCAGCCAGTGCTCAAGCGGCTCGCCACGGACATCACGCCGCCATGTGAAGCTAGTTCCCACGACCTCATGCGTGGTGTCCGATACGCCCCATATCAAGTAGCCACATTCCCGGCCAGTAAGTGCGGCAGCATTCGATAACGCCGAGATGTATTCGCCAAGAGCGTACGGCTCGAACCAGCTCTCCTTGAACTCGTACCACTCCCCTCCGTGGGACGCGATAAAAGCCCATTCTGGTCTTCTCCCTCTCATTAATCAGCAAGCATTCGTTCCTACGTTATAGACCATATACCTTTGCCAAGAGGTGAGCCGCATCAATAATCATGGACCGATCCTTACGTCTCACTTTGCTGACATATTCTTCGAGTCCATCCAAGAACTCCTTCACATCCCGCACGATGGAAGGAGGGAGCGCACACGAGTCCTCATCCGTGAGCAAGCCTACTAGAGTCAACACATCGCTGCGATGCTTCGTAAGGTTTCTTCTCCTTACACCCTCACCGTTGTCGTGGCGCTTGTTCAGGTCGATGTGTGCACGCATCTTGAGCGGGATGACGTGGAGAGCATCAGGTATGGGAACCCCACGCTTTACGACAATACCCTCCTTGATGAACCTATAGTAGTTCTCATCAAGCAAGATCGCAGAGAGACTGGAGAGGTCATGATCAAACGGAACGGGGACAACTTGCACCCCCTCGTCCACTGGCCAGTCGGCATGCGAGAACAGCTCGATCTCCTGGGGCAAATCGGCGCCTGCAGTCCGCCTCTCCAATGGCAACGTGAACCGGTAGTACCTCGCACTCCCGTCCTCCCGGATGCCACACGTATAGCCCCCATCGCGAACAAACGACCACAGCGCCCTGCCGAACTCCACATCGTCAGACGCGGCGAGTATAACGATATCCAGGTCCTTCGTCATCCGAAACTCTTGAGGCGTTCCCTCGAAGAGCAGGCTGCACGCACCGCCTCCGATCAGCACGTATTTGTCCTCGTGTCCCGCCATGGCATCGCGAAACGCGTCTATACCCGCGACTAACGGCATATGTCCTCCCTCAGCTGGTCAACTGCGTCTGCCACCCGCTCGTCATCCTTGTACCTGTCTCGAAGCGATAGGTAGAGTGACAGCCTGCCGACCGCCTCCAGACCGCCAAAGGTATGGCCGTCCATGTCGGTCGGGTAGTCGTCCCAGTAGCCCCATGCTTCGACTTCTGTCCCTTCCTCGTCCCACCAGGGTAGCTCCTCGCCCTCCTCTCCAAACCCAGACAAGGCGTCCGGCAGGAGCTCTTGCGGGAGGGCCACGACGGGATAGTCACCCCTAACCGCCAAGTCGCTCATCATTCCCAGGGCAGAGAGACCCGCGAGGCGTGCTCCCACAGCAGCCAGCTCGTTGGGACCCACCCCATACGAGATGCGGAACCGTCGCGACACGGGTGACCTGAGATACGCCTCAAAACAATCCAATAGGACGCCCCTCTCCATGCCGTCGCCGCACAGCATCGTGGCACGGCCCGAGCGCCTTACCACTTCCGGGCACACGGCCTCTATCTCCGCAAGGTATTTGCTGACGCTCGCGCGGCTCTTCCCCAGTCGCTTCGACAAATCGCCGGCATTCAAGCGATTCCAATTCCCCTCTATAAGGTTCACGACGACGCGCTGGGCCTGTGGGGAGAGGGCGGACGGGCGCCTTCCCTTTGACGATTCACGAAGAACTAGACCGAGGAACGGAAGGTAGGCATTTAACTCGTCCTGTATGAAGGGCATCCGCCTCGATACGAGCCACTCCTTTTGCCAGTAGTCAAGCGACGGGCTAACCACAACTATGGGATAATCGCTCTTCGCGCTCAGGAAGTCGACGGCGCCCTTGAGCGCTTTGAGGTTGGGCCTGAGCCTCGTACCGACCGCGACGAACCTCACGTCTGATGCGGGGCCGTCGAATGCGAACAGCCCCGTCTCGTACTCGCGCGAATACATACGGGGCAGCGGCGCTAGCCTCGCATCCTCAACGGGATCTATGTGGAGGGAGAGAACCTCTGTGGGAATGTACTCAAACACACTTGTCCTTTCATATTTCAACGTAATTTTACTTGTAAAGTAAAATTACGTCAACAAGTCTATTGAGCACACTGGGTCCTGCTACCAGAGCCATTTGCCGCACAAGCTTCAAAGGAGGTCTGTCTAAGAAGCTGGTTGAGATTCATTATCCGCTTAACGGCTACCTCATACCGGTCCACACGACTCCCTATCGTCTGTTAAAACCTGTTATAGTACTGAATCCGTTGTCTTGAGCGCCACGTTGAGCCTGGCCGACACCTCGGCGCGCAGCGCGTCGCGCACGCCCGTGGCGAGGTTCCTCACCCTGCTGGAGCCCATGGTCTTCTCCCTCATTCCCTATCTGGTGCAGTTCTTTGCGTACCAGGTCATGAATCGTACCGTCTTTCAATGCCACCACCAACAGCACGAGCGGTGTTGTGTTGAGGGTGACCCTACGCATTCAGGTAGTCCTCCTCGATCTCCGACAGGTCGTCAAAGCGGAAGACGCTGACGCCAAACGTTCCCATGAAGCGCATGAACTCTGCCTCGGGCATGCCGGCGATCTGGGAGCAATAGCCAAGGGACACGTTGTTGCCCGCATAAAGGCCCAGTGCCGTCATTCGCCTCGCGAGGCTCTGCGCCTCTTGCACGCTGATGCCCTTGTCGTAGAGAACCTCATTTGGTATCGGTACCGCCACCGTGCACATTTCCCATCTCCTCAGCCTCTAACAAGGCAGTGTCGGAAAGCAGGTATAGCGGCCATTTCGCAGAGAGCGCGGCCAGTCACCCGGAACCCTAAGTCTCTACCTCATCCTACGCCGCCTCCAGCTCGTCCGCAAGTTCCAGGCTCGCGTCGATCGCCTTCCTTGCTATGCGCCGCAGCTCTGACTCCCTATCAGCCGTTGGGTTTCGTTCAAATTGGCGTCTCTCGTTGCGGGAATTGTTTTATCCCCCACTTTATCCCCCGCCTCATGATTCGACATCGCATCTATGCGCCGGAAGGGGATGGTGACTACGCATTTGAAGTCGTGCATTCGGCGGCGATGGACGAGCCGGAGGTGTAGGATGAGGTAGGCGCGGGGGTCATGTGTTGCACTGCGAATCCGGTGCAGACTCCATAGGGATCGCTCGCACCGTCGGCGTAGTTGCTCTTTGCGTGAACGAGCCTGATGCTCGTCGCATCGCTTTTGTCGGGGTTCGTGACATCGGCTCAAATGCCAAAGGATTCGGTGACCGTCTTGGCGACAAGGAAGGCCTTCTCGTCGAGCTCGCCCGTTGCGTTGCAGACGCGAATCGCCTCTTCTCCAGTCCGGGTGGCGACGACGGCAAGCCTGTCTGCGCTCTTGGAGTCCTTGCGATCAATCCGCGACACATCCACCGCTTCTTCGAAGCAGACGTGCACCGCACCGTCGGACAGGCAATCAAGGCACGCGAGCACGGACCTGAGGACTCCGAGCTTGGACTTCGAGAAGGCGACGTGGAAACCCGAGCTGCAAGGCTACGACATAGACGAGAGCACGTTCTTCGGAATGCTCTTCGGGGAGGAGAGAGTCGTACGTCGACGACATCACAGAGTGGAAGAAGAACCCATGACCGCTGATTGGTCACTCGCCATCGGCTAACCTATACCTGCGCGAACGCGTTGCGCCTTCCGTGACCACATAGCCATCCTCTATCAGCATCTTAAGCAGCTCGCTTGTACGCGTTTTTCCAAGTCCCACGAATGCAGATATTTCGGATGCCTTTATGGGTGCTGTAGACGCTCTCATCAGCTCGATTATCTGCTGCTCTTGCAGACTTAAGTTCTTTTGTTCGCTTTCGTTCGCTTTCGTTCGCTTTCGTTCGCTTTCGTTCGCTTTCGTTCGCTTTCGTTCGCTTTCGTTCGCTTTCGTTCGCTTTCTGCCGATTGTTGTCAGAATCTCCGACGGCAACAAGTGGCAGAATCAGCACGGTGCGGTCGGGTCCGAACTGCTCCTCGTACACTGGCTCCGCCAGTCCAGCATCGGCCCATCCCTCGTAGATGATGCCCATGCCGCTGCCTGCACGCTCGCCTATCTCCACCAAGGAGAACATTCGCAGCAGCGTCTCGTTTCTTGGGTCCGACTCCCCCGGCCGCCTTGCTGTTGTTGTCAAGTGAAAACTGTGCCACGAATTGCTTGAAAAGTGTGCCACTTCCTCCTACGTTGCAGAGCCCTCCTTCCGTGATTCCTCGAGCCACCT
>CADBYM010000059.1 GCA_902798915.1 uncultured Coriobacteriaceae bacterium
GGGCACGTGCCATCTCTCATACATGGGTGGTAGTCCTCGCCGCGATGGTCGGCGGCGGCGCCAAGGACTACCACATCACGAGAGCACCGCCGCCCACCATCGCGCTCTCGTATGGTGGTCAAGCCCTCGCGACCATTCTACCCGAGGCGGGCGTGCGGAATCGCGAAATATCAACTCTCTGCAAGAGGGGATTTTGATGTCAGTTGGGATGACCCTGAAGAAAACGAGATTCGGTTGTACAGACGTGCTATGGAGCGGTCCTGACGTTTTCGATGTGGATCCTCTGTCCGTTGCTGTCCGGAATGTCGCCGATTCAGTTTCCTTCCCTACCCCGCTCGAACTCCTTGAGGGTGAACCGTCTAACGACAATCCCAGAGGGCTGCAAAGAGCTCGTTGCCGAGGAGCCAGCCGTCATGGGTGGGCACCAGGCGGCCACCGGCGCGTTCCACCAGGCCGCGCGCAAGCAGGTCGTCACGTGTGTCGGGCACCGCCTCGAGTCGTCCCTCTTCGATGCCCCTGGTGAGCCGCATGCCGAGCATGAGGTCCTCTGCCCATGCCTCTCGCGCCGAAAGGAACTCGACCTCGGCATCGAGTGTGGAGAACCGCATGCGGGAGGCGTCATGCGGGCGTGGGGGCAGCCAGTCGAAGAGATCCCGCGCTACCTCGTAGGTTGGCGCGTCGAGCATGCTCGCGGCTCCTGGCCCAAGTCCCAGGTAGGGCACACCCGTCCAGTACGCGATGTTGTGCGCGCACTGCCTGCCATCCCGCGCGTAGCTTGCCACCTCGTAGCGAATGAGGTCGGCGGCCGCGAGCAGGCGCTCGGCGCACTCCATGCGCCGCGCCTGGACGTCCTCATCGTTCCAAGGCGGCGTGTCGTCTCCGTAGCGTTTGCCGAAGGGCGTTCCCTCCTCGATGGCAAGTGGATAGACGCTGACGTGCCCGACGCCCAGCGCAATCACCTCGTGAAGGGTCTGCTGCCATGATTCGTCGGTCTGTCGCGGAATCGCGCACATGAGGTCGACCGAGACATTGAGTCCGGCGGTGACGGCGACCGTTACGCAGGCGCGCGCCTGGTCGGCCGTATGGATGCGCCCCAGGCAACGAAGCTCTTCGTCGTCGAGCGACTGCACCCCGATGGAGATGCGCGTCACGCCTGCGTCACGCAGCGTCGCGATGACCTTCTCGGTGAGCGAGTCGGGATTGGCCTCGCAGCTGAACTCCGTGAGGTTGGGGCATGACGTCCGGATGCGCGAGGCAAGCGTCCCAAGCCGCGCTGCTCCGAGGAATGTGGGCGTGCCCCCGCCGAGATAGGCCGTCTTGCAGGAGCCCAGCATGCCAAGACCTCGGCAGCGGTCGAGCTCGGCGATGCGTTCGTCGAGGTAGCCGTCCATGCGAGGGTCATCCGCGCGGGTCGCCTCGCTGGCGAAGTCGCAGTAGGAGCACTTTCTCGCGCAGAACGGCACGTGCACGTAGAGCGCCCCTATGCTCATGCTTGCGTCTCCGTCACTAATCGGGCCTGATCGACGAGCGCGAGGAACTCCTCTGCCGTGGAGCAGCGCACTGCCTCTCCGCGCAGCCGTGCGGCACCAGGCATTCCCTTAAAGTACCAACCTGCCAGGCTGCGGGCGCGCGCCATGTGGGCGCCGGTCGCCTCGAGCAGCCGCACGTGGTCGGCAAAGGTCTGGAGGCGCTGCTCCGTGGTGGGCACCTCTCCCGAGAAGACCCATGGATTGCCGTAGGTGCCCCGCGCGACCATCACGGCAGCGCATCCCGTCTCCCCCATCATGCGCAGGGCGTCGTCGTGACGGTATACGTCACCAGACCCGATGACCGGTATGCTCACGGCGTCCGCGACGCGACGGACGCATCCCCAGTCGGCCTCCCCATGGTACAGCTGCTTGGCAAAGCGCCCGTGCACGGCGATGGCCTCGGCGCCTGCGGCCTCCAACGCTTGCGAGAACTCCGGCGCGACCTCCTCGCCCATCCTTCGTCCGCGGCGAATCTTGGCCGTCACGGGAACGCCGGCCCCCGCGTCGTCGAGGCCCGCATGGCAGGCTTGCAGAATCTCGGCCGCACGAGTGGGGTCGTCAAGCAGAGCGGAGCCCGCACCGTTCTTGGTGACCTTGGGCACGGGACATGCCATGTTGACGTCGATGAGCGCAAGCCGCGAGCCCAGACGCCGCGCCACCGCTGCGGCCGCCTCGCGAAACTGCGCGGGTTCCGAGCCAAAGAGCTGCACGGCAAGGGTCGGCTCCTCATCGTGTGGCACCACGAGCTCCCAGGTCTTGTCGCTGCCGTAGTGCAGCCCTGCGACGCTCACCATCTCGCTGTAGGCGAGCCGCGCCCCATGAGCCCGTGCGACGATGCGATACGCCGCATCGCTCACGCCGGCCATGGGCGCCATGAGGAGGGAACCGGACGTCAGCCAGCTTGCTGGCTCACTCATCGTCCACCTTGAGCACGGCGAGGAAGGCCTCCTGTGGCACGTCCACCCTGCCGATGGACTTCATGCGCTTCTTGCCTTCCTTCTGCTTCTCGAGCAGCTTTCGCTTGCGCGTGATGTCGCCGCCGTAGCACTTGGCGAGCACGTCCTTGCGGTGTGCCTTGACCGTGGAGCGGCTGATGATCTTGTTGCCGATGGCGCCTTGGATGGGCACCTCGAACTGCTGGCGCGGGATGATCTCCTTCAGCTTGTCGCACAGGCCGCGTCCCAGCTGATAGGCCTTGTCGCGGTGCACGATGAAGCTGAGGGCGTCGACCTCCTCGCCGGCGAGGAGGATGTCGAGCTTCACCAGAGGTGAGGGCGCGTAGTCGCTGAACTCGTAGTCGAGCGACGCATAGCCCTTGGTGCGGCTCTTCAGCTGGTCGAAGAAGTCCAGGATGAGCTCGGCCAGAGGGATGTCGAAGTGCATCTCGACGGACTTCTCGGAGAGGTACACCATGTCGGTGGAGGTGCCGCGATGATCCACGAGCAGCTGCATGACGGCACCCACGTAGTCGGGCGGCACGATGACGGTGGCCTTGAGGTAGGGCTCCTCGATGCGCTCGATCTTCTCGGGCACGGGGAGGTCCTGCGGACTCGTCACCTCGATCATCTGGCCATCCGTGAGGTAGACGTGATAGTCAACCGAGGGGCTCGTGGCGATGAGGTCGAGGTCGAACTCGCGCTCAAGGCGCTCCTTGACGACCTCCATGTGCAGGAGGCCGAGGAAGCCCACGCGGAAGCCGAATCCCAGCGCGACGGACGTCTCGGGCGTCCACGTGAGGGACGGGTCGTTGACCTTGAGCTTCTCGAGGGCGTCACGCAGGTTCTCGTAGTACTTGTTGTCCACCGGGAAGATGCCCGTGAACACCATGGGCTTAGCCTCGTGATAACCGGGGCACGGCTCTACGCAGCGGCGCGACTCGCCGGTGATGGTATCGCCGGTCTTGACGAGGGCGGGATCCTTGAGGCCCGTTACGAGGTAGCCTACCTCGCCCATGCCGAGCTGCGGCAGCGGCTGCTCGAGGGGGCGCTTGACGCCTACCTCCTCGGCGAGGAACGGCTGGCCCTCGGCCATCATGAGGAGTCGGTCGCCCGCCCTTATGCTTCCGTCAAAGATGCGCACCATGGCGACCACGCCGCGATAGGCGTCGAAGTAGGAGTCGAGGATGAGCGCCTTGAGTGGCGCCGACGCGTCGCCCGTTGGTGGTGGGATGAGGTAGACGATGCTCTCGAGAAGGTCATGGATGCCCTCCCCCGTCTTGCCGCTGACACAGACGGCGTCATCGGCGGGGATGGCCAGAACTTCCTCGATTTCGGCCCGCACCTGCTCGGGCTCGGCCGAGGGGAGGTCGATCTTGTTGATGGCGGGCACGATCTCCAGGTCCGCGTTCATCGCAAGCAGCGCGTTAGATACCGTCTGTGCCTCGACGCCCTGTGTGGCGTCCACCACGAGTACGGCGCCCTCGCATGCGGCGAGCGAACGCGAGACCTCATAGGTGAAGTCCACATGTCCCGGCGTGTCGATGAGGTTGAACTGGTACTGTTTGCCATCGTCCGCGTCATAGAGTACGCGCACGGCATTGGACTTGATGGTGATTCCGCGCTCCTGCTCGATGTCCATGGAATCGAGCATCTGCTTGTACAGATCGCGCTGCTCCACGGTGTGGGTGAGCTCGAGGATGCGGTCGGATATGGTGGACTTCCCGTGGTCGATGTGGGCCACGATGGAGAAGTTCCTGATGAGTGAGGTGTCTGTTTGCGTATTCATGGGTGAAATCATAGCACGGATGCGAGACGCGTTCCATAGGGTGGTCCACAGGGGTCCACCGGAGGACTGTACCCCCGGCGGACCGCCCCGTGTTTCCCTTAGCAGACGACTTCCACCGAGCTTCCGCCCGTCTTCTTCTTTGTGACGATGACCTGTCGGTCAATTCGCTCCTTGAGTTCGCCCACATGCGAGATGATACCCACGAGCTTGGTGTCGGCGGCAACGCTCTGCAGAGCGTCGATTGCCTGCTCCAGGGCATGCTCGTCGAGTGAGCCGAAGCCCTCGTCCACGAACATGGCCTCGATGCGAAGACCGCCCGCGCTGGACTGAATCTCGTCGGCGAGGCCGAGCGCGAGCGACAACGCCGCCATGAAGGATTCCCCGCCCGAGAGCGTGCGCACGCTGCGCGTGGTGCCGTTGTAGTGGTCGATGACCTCGAGTTCGAGGCCGCTCTGCGACTGTCGGTTCCCTGCCACCTCTTGCCGCTTGAACTCGTATTGCCCGCCCGTCATATGCAGCAGGCGTATGTTGGCCCGCTGAATCATTCGCTCGAAGTATGTTCGCTGCACATACGTCTCGAGCATGACCTTGTCTTTGTGTTTGAGGCCTCCGTTGGCTGTCTCCGAGAGGTTCTGGAGCTTGACGTGGGCACGTTCCCGCTCCTTGACTTCCGCCAAGCCCTCACGCACCCGACGCCGCGCGGTTCGGTTGGCCACCAAGCGGGCGTAGAGGTCTCGCTGCCGTCGCTGAAGCGCTTGTTGCTGGGAGCGCACCTCGTCGCGTTCCTCAGAGAGGGCATTCGCGTCGAGCTCTCCTGCCTCGTCAATTCGCTTCTGCACGATGCGAATCCGGCCATCCAGGTCCTTCGCGTCGCCCTCAAGCTGCTGCAAGCGTTTAGTGGCGGTCTCGAGCGCCTCTCGCATGGCCTCCACACGTCGCTGCATCGCGCCTCGGTGCGACAGCGCCTCTTCTCTGCTGGGGTACGGAAGCCCCTTCGTCAGAGCTTCGACCTGTCGTGTGACCTCCCGCAGCGATGCCGATAAGGACGCGCATTCCCGCTCTCGCCCATACTTGGCTTCTTGGGCGATTTGAAGAGCCCTCTTGGCCTGGGCGATGAGCTCCGTGAGCTCGTCGATGCGGTGGAGGTCACGCTCGGCCTGTGCAAGCCGTTTGCCTAGGCCATCGAGCTCGCTAGCGCTCTCCTTGAGACGCTGCGTGGTGGAGCTGCGGGCCTGGGCGATGTCGCTCGTGTCCACGTCCGACGCCAGCTGGTCCTCCGCCTGCGCGATTCCGCCGTTGACGTGCTCGATACGCGCCTGGCAGTCTTCGACGCTGTCCAGCGCCGCCTTCAGCGCCTTCTCGTGAGTCAGCACCTGTGCTTCCAGCTCGTTGCGTCGTGCGCGTGCCTGCTCCTCGCTCGGACACAGCAGCCTTCCCTCGAGGTCGCTCACCTGCACGTGTAGGCTGTCCAGCTCTGCCTCGCGCACGGCAATGCGCTGCTCCACGTTGGCCTTCTGGGCGTTGAGCTTCTCGCGCAGCTCCTCCCTCTGCGCGATTTCTGCCTCTGCTTGCTCGAGCCGCTTCTGACGTGCTTCCTCGTTCTGGATTTGGCGCTCAAGCTCGTGCGACTCGTCATCCACGCGCGAGAGCTCCTGCTTCACGTGCTGGAGGGAACCGTCCACATCAGACAAGTCCGTTACGCTCCTGAGCTGCTCGCGAGAGAGGTTGAGCCTCCCTTGCAGCTCATCGTGACGACGCTGCGCCTCGTCGCATTCCCCGCGCGCCGCCTCCAACACCTCGCCAATCGCGCGCACCTCCTTCCTCAGGCGCTCCTGCTCGGCGATGGCTTCCATCTCGTTCGCATAGTGAAGGTTGAACTGCAGTCGCTCCAGTCCCGATTCGCTACTCTCACACGATGCGATGTCCGTCTTGAGCCGCTGCTCCTTCTCTTGACGCTGGCTTACGGTCTGCTCGAGGTCCTTCACCTGCTCGTCGACCTCGAGTGCGCGCCGCACGCGCGCCTCGTCGGATGCCAGCTCACGACCCAGGGCCTCGATGCGTTGCCCCATGGTTGCTCGCTCGTCCCGCATCCTCTCCGTGGCATCCTCCAAGAGGCACCCTTCCCATAGTGCGGAGACGTGCCATTGAAGCCTCTCCGTCATTTCGGCGACGACTGCCTGCTGTGCGTTTGCCTTCCCGCTCGCCCGCTCAGAACGCTCGCGTGCCTGTTCCGCCTCGTCCCGGGCGTGCTTCAGCTCGGCTTCGCTCGGCGCGCTCTCTGACGCGTGCGCCTTGTGCGGGTGCGTCGTCGAACCGCAGACGGGACAAGGGTCGCCCTCCGCGAGACCCTGTGCCAAGATGCCGGCTTGCTCGCGGAAGAACGCATCATGGAGGGCGTCGTGGGTGCTGCGCTTCCGTTGGTACTCTTCGTCCAGGCGAAGGAACTCCTCTTGGAGGCTCTTGTACTGCGTCCGTGAGTCCTCGAGTCTCGCGAGGTCCCTCATCAGTTCGTCCAGGTAGCCAAGGTGAGCCTTCGCGCCGTCAAGCTCCTGACGCCGCTTCTCCAGCATCACCTCCGCGCCGCGAAGTTCCTCTCGCTCCGCACGGAGCGTATGGAGACGCTCTTCTTCCCGTGCGAGCGCGTCGTGGTTGCGTGCCTCGTCCTTTCTCAGTGCGGCAAGTCTTGTGCGGCAGCTCGCCAAGTCCGCGTCGCGCTTGACCTTCTGCCCGTACTGCGGACGTTCTTGTTGAATGAGGCCGATGCGCTGGTGCATCTCCTCGCGGTCGAGGCCACGCTGTTCGGCCGCCGCGAGTTCAGCCCGCGCCGTTGCAAGCCGCTCTTCTGCGTCTTTCGACGCGCTTGTCAGTGCGCGATGCTCGCTCAGGGCCGCCTCGCGCTCCTTGAGGGATGCTTGCTGGGTGGCGAGTCTCTCCAACCTGCCCTTGTGCTCAGCGAGCCGGATGCCTGCATCCGAGAGCTCGTTGCATTCCGTCCGCAAGCGGTCGAGATGCTCGAGAAGCTCGCTTGTCCGCGTGCTCAGACGAGTACGAGCGTCTCGTTGGCTTTGCAGATCATGCTCGGTCTTCTGTGCCTCCTTGCGAGTATCCTCAAGTCGTGCGTAGGACGGCAGTTCGTGGGTAATCCTGGCTATGAGGTCGCGGGCCTGCTGCGCCCCGTCGTCCTTGGCCCGCTCGGCCTCCAAGGCCCTGCCCGCCGCCTCGCGCTGCCTCAGTGCCTCCTCGCGCGTACGCAGCAAGCCCTCGTAGTTCACGATCTTCGCGAGAAGCACGTCGAGGCGTCGCTTCTCTGCCTCGACTCCGTCCCGCCTTCGACTGAGTTCTTCCTTGCGGTCGCGGGCGCCGGCGAGAGAGTCGAGCTCGGCTTGACAGGCATCACGCTTGGTCTCGTGCGCCTCGCACGTGCGGGTGTCCTCTGCCAGCAGGCTCTGCGTCCGCTCGAGCTCGACCTGAAGCGATGATTGCTTGCTGAGCCGCTCTTCCTGTTGGTTGTAGTCATCGAAGCTGGCGTCAAGCGTGGCGATGCGCCTGCCCAGATCGTCTCGCTCGCCCTGACGTCCTCGCTCGACGCGCACGTCGTCCCTAGCCTTCTGCAGCTCCGGCATCATGCGAGCCTTCCTGCCGTCAAGCTCGGCAAGCTCCGCGCGATCGCTCTGCTGCCGCTTGGCGCGCTCAATGAGGGTGCCAAGCTGTTCCATGCGCTCTTCTTGCTCCTTCTGGGTGCCGCTCCACCTCTCCTGCTCGTCCTCATCGCGGGAGATGAGCTTGTCGAGAAGGGCGAGAACGTCTTCCGTGGGAAAAGCGTCCTCCTTGGCCTTCTCCACTTCTTCGAAGAGCTCATCATTCTTGTCGCACTGAATTCCGCCGACGTGTTGGCGGAGGGTCTGCAGGCTGCTCTGGTATTCCCGATCGGTGCGACTTGCTTGCTCCTTGAGGTCGTCCTGCAGCAGCTTGTAGAGGTTTGTCTTGAAGAGGGACCGGAAGATTTCCTGCCGTTTCTGGGTGTCCGCAGTGAGCAGTCTGAGGAAGTCTCCTTGCGCGATCATTGCGATTTGTAGGAACTGATTGCGCTTGATGCCGAGCACCTCCTCCTCAATGTAGTGCGTGACCACACTGTCCTTGGTGATGGGTTCTCCCTTTGGAAGTGTCAGCTCAGCGCCGGCGTGCTGCTTGGTGAATCCTGGTTTGTACTTCTTCGGGCGCATGTACGCGGGGTTGCGACGCACCGTGTACGTCTTGCCGCCATGAGAGAATGTCAGCTCGACTTCCGTGGGCACGTCCGGGTCCGCGTACTTGGACCGCAGCATGGAGCTATCGCGCTTGTCACTGCTTGCCTCGCCGAAGAGCGCGAAGGTTATGGCGTCAAAGATGGTGGTCTTGCCGGCGCCGGTGTCGCCGGTCACCAGGTACAGGCCCTTGTCACCCAGCTGCTCGAGGTCCAGCTCGACCTTGCCGGCATAGGGACCAAATGCGGAGATGGTCAGTCGCAGGGGCCTCATGAGTCTTCCTCCCAGATCTTCTCGATGGTCTTCTGTACGATCGTGCGTTGCTGCTCGTCCATTGGCTGGTTGTTCCGCTGCTCATAGAACTCCGAGAAGAGCTCTAGGGGCGTCATGCTCTCCACGTGCTCCGAGCTGATTAGCTGCTCGTTGGCTTGGGTCCGCTTGTTGTCGTAGGAGAGGAGCATCAGGTTGTGGTACACCGTCCGTAGCCTATCGACGGCGTTGAGCACGTCCTCCTCGTCGGTGAGCGTGATGTGCAGGTAGTCCTCGGTGTTCGTGTGCGCGTAGTTCTCGTGGAGCATCAGCTCGTCGTAGCTGCCCCTCACCTTTCGGAGGTCGTGCAGGGGCTTGAGCGGCAGGAAGCGCAGCTCGACGTCTCCCTTCTCGCCCATCTCCACCACCGTGACGGACTTCTTGTGCTTGGCCTCGGAGAAGGAGTACTTGAGGGGCGTGCCGCAGTAGCGCACCGTGGGGCGGCCGATGCTCTGTGGGCCGTGCAGATGACCGAGCGCCACGTAGTCGAACGGGTCAAAGACGCGCACGTCGACGTTGTCCAGCCCGCCGACGTTCAGACCCTCGGAATCCGAGCGCTCGGCGCCGCTCACGAATTGGTGGGCCAACAGGACGTTGCGCTGCGATTTGTCCACCTCCATGTGGGCGATGGCTGCCTCAAGGGCGTCGGTGTAGCTCTTGATCGCCTCCGCCTCCTCGGGGAAGTCCTTCTGCAGTGCGTGCCGCACGTGGATGGGCTTGACGAAGGGGAGCAGGTAGAAGTTGACCGTGCCGTGCTCGTCTTCGAGCGTCACCGGCGGGGCGCCCACCTCGTAGCTGCGCGAGATGTGGATGTGGCTCTGCTTCATGATGCGAGACCCGAAGGCCAGGCGCTCCGGCGAATCGTGATTGCCCGAGATGATGAGCACGGGCACCTTGCGCGTGGCGATGTCCCATAGGAAGTCGTCGAAGGTCGTGACTGCCTCGACGGGGGGCATCGTCTTGTCGTAGACGTCGCCGCAGATCATGATTGCGTCGGGTGCCTCGTCATCGATCATCTGCAGGATTATTTGCAGGATGTACTGTTGGTCATCTTTGAGCGAATACTCGTTGAGGCGCTTGCCGAGGTGCAGGTCCGAGAGGTGGAAGAGCTTCATGCGGTGGCCGCCTTTCCGTGAACAGGGGGATTCGGTCGGGCTACAGTCCGCTCAAAACTATATGACAACGGGGTGCGTCGAGCCTTAGCTGTCGGCGAATGAGGGGTGCCCGATTCGCGTGGGGTTTCTCACGTTGCGAAGAGGGCAGCCCCTCAGGGCTTACGGCTGTCGCCAGAACTCTGGGTCGTCGAGAATCGCCCGCATGCGCTCTTGTCCGCGCATGGCCTCCTGCAGACGCTTGCGGTAGTAGACCTGGCCGTGCGCGATGTCGATGCGTAGCCCCTGTTCCGCCATCTGATACAGGCTGAGGGCGCCGAGGGGGTCGTAGGGGATGTTCCACTCGGCGTTTGCGCGGTCGGAGATGAGTTCCGCGATGCGAAAGGCCGGTTGCGCCTTCGCGACGATCGAATGCGCCTCCCTGAGGCTCCTCTCGTACAGGACGTACGCGGTGTGGGGATCGCGCGGGACCACGCGCGCCCGCAAGTACATGTCGCCTAGCTTGTACAGCGCCTCGAAGTGGTCGAAAAGTGCGGCCGCCTTGGCATACTGCATGTAGGCCCTCAGATGGTCCGGCTCGCCGCAACGCCCGTATTCGTAGATGTAGCCAACGTTCACGATTGCCTGAGGCACACCGCGCGACTCCGCCAGCTCATAGAGTTCTCGCGCACGCTCGTAGTCCTGTGGGACCAGGTTGCCCAGGTAGTGGAGTGCGCCGAGGTAGTTGGCGCAGGCACCGTCACCGTATGCCACGCCGAACCTCAGGCCAAGCACGACCACGCGCGCGAGGTCCTCGTTCTCGTAGCACCTTGGAATGATGCTGTCGTCGTCCTCGAGCGCCGGCTCGAGCTCTGCCACCTCGTTGCGCAGGATGAGCCGTGCTAGGAAGGCGGCCTCGTCGTCGGCCTGGGCGATCATCGCCAGAAATGCGTACTCCTCGTCGTCAAAGAACGATTTGGGGGTCATCTCCTTTATGCTGTCTCGATAATGGCGATCGCTGCGAATGTCCTCGGGTAAGCCGTCGGCGGAAATGCGGTTGTAGTCCCTCATCGTGTGTCCTCCCTTGGCAAGCACTCAATTGGCTTGTTGCCTTCTACCTACGAATCGTAGAAGTGCCGTCCGTCTTCGGTGACGAGACGCTCTGTTTGCGGGTATTCGAATGTCTGTGGATTCTCGGCATTTGCGGCAAGGTATTCTGCGAACCGCCTCGCGTACCACTTTGCCATGCCGAGGTTGTGCATGAGGTAGTTGCCGCAGTTCTGTGGCGTGGCGCCGGGGACGATCTCTGCGTCGTCTACCGCCCTGAACGCCCTCACCATGAGGTCGCAAATGTCGCGCGACGGACGGTCGCCCTTGAGGATGAGGTAAAAGCCCGTCAGGCAGCCCATGGGACCCCAGTAGATGATCTCGTCCTTCCAGTCGGGGTCGTTGCGCAGGAACGTGGCCACGAGGTGCTCGAGCGAGTGCATGGCCGCGACGTCGACGGCGGGCTCCTTGTTTGGTTGCGTAAGCCGCACGTCGTAGGTCGTCACTGTGCCATCTCTCACCATATCCACGCGACTCGTGAATATCCCCGGCACAATTGCCGTGTGGTCAACAGAAAAGCTTGGAATCAAGTCCATGTGGGTCTCCCCTCCCAATCGTAACGTGACAAATGGATGCGTCAAATCTTGGTGGCCTCGGCCTTGGTCAGGCGTGCGTTGGTCGCCACGCACGATATCGTGGCGTTCGTGCGTGGGTCCAGTGCGCCCATACCCATGCGCACATTCCCGTCTGGCACCGAGAGGAGCACGTCGATGGAACGACCGCCCCGGCTTCGCAGATGATCACGGTGCAACCCGTGCCCGCCTCGGCATCGGTGTAGTGAGCCGCGAGGATTCCGGGGATTTGGGTGATGCTCTTCATGCGCTTCGTCCTCTCGTCCGTGAGTCAGTCACGCGGCACGAGCCTTTGTGTTGCGGCAGTGTACCTGCAATGGTACACCCTGCCAGCGCGCATTCCAGTCGCAGAGCTGACGTGGTTGAAGCGAAGGCGTATTCTATGCGGAGCAGCTTCCGCTGGTCGGCGCTACAGCATCCCGGCGCGACGAAGGAACGAGAGCTGGGCGAGGAGCTCGTACCAGCCCACTTCCGAGAAGTGGAGTCCCTTCCCTGCCTGCACCGCCTCTCCGATGGTGGCGAGCGATGCCCTGCCATAGTGCATCAGGTAGTTGTGGACGCCACCGTGGTGGGAATCGAGAGCGTGCTCCGAGATGCGCGCATAGCACAGGGCGTAGGGCCTCGTCATCGGGTTGCGCGCGAGCGAGAGAAGCGACATGTCACCGAGGGAAGACGCGAGGACAGCCTGGAGGTCTTCCGTGGCCGTCTCGACTGCGAAGCGCTTGATGCGCGAGGGGCCATCGTGCATGAGGAGCCTGAGGTCGGCGCGCACGCGCATGCAGATGCGTCCCTGGAGGTTCTCGCCCTTCCAGCCCGTCATGTCTGCGAAGCCAGGATCGCTTGCTGCGATGCCCACGCCCCACGCGCGGTCGTAGGGAGAGGCCTCTGCGAGCACGGCGTTCCATGTGGAGAGCAGCTCACGCGCGATGTCTGGGTTCTGCAGGATCTTCTCGCGAATGCCGACGTAGGCCAGCTGCTCGCGCACGTCTCGCCAGAGATGGTCATCATAGGGGCTGACCATCTTGCCGAGCTCCTTGGCGTTCTTGGGGCTATTCGCCTCCAGAATCGCCTTCGCAGATGCGTGATCGCCCATCACGCGCGCCTTCTGCCACATGATCCAGTGCTCCGACGTGGCGAACTGCTTTCCGAAGAGCTCGAAGCCCTTTGGGTGCCAGTTGCTCAGGCAGCCGAGCGAGTCGGACACCTGCCAGAAGCCGAGGGTCGTCGGTCTCGCCTTCTCTGCCGCGCCGCTTCCACGCGCCTCGCTGGCGTGATAGGCTTCCCAAAGCGTCGTTACGTCCTTGCCGAGCGCTTGGCCGATGAGGGTCAGCGCCAACAGCCGGTCGCTCTCGTCGTTCGTCTGCGAGTACTGGCTGCGGTCCCGGTTTGTCGTCACGTGCGAGAGCACGTACGCGTCCTCGGCCTTGTCGCGTGCGACGTGCACCTTGTAGATGCAGATGCCCGTCCAGCTGCGATGGAAGCAGAGCGCCTCGCCGTCGAAGTACATGAACCAGTGGTCCTCCATCACCTGGGGGATGTGCCCCATCGCCAAGCGCTCGAACTCCTCCGTGGTGACGGACAGCCCAAGCTCAATCTCAGTGCGTTCCGCAGGCATCGGCCGCGTACGCCAGTCCTTGCGCAGCGCACGCCTCTGCGGTCGATTCGCGATTCCCGTATTCGTAGGGTCTCCCATGACGCCAAGCCCCAAGGTCCATTCGGCGACGAATCGCTTCTTTTCGTCTTCATCCATCGTTCCTGTGTTCGAGTCGGCGGGAGCGACGGTGGCATTCGCCAGCTGACGCTCGTATGCGTTCAGCGTCTTGTCGTCGAAGAGGACCCACTTCACTTGATCAAGCTCTCCGGGATGTGCGTCCACGAAATCGCGAACGGTCTTCACCGCGACCTGCGCGGCCTCGTCGACGGGATAGCCGAAGACTCCCGTCGATATGGACGGGAATGCGACGCTGCGCGCGCCGCGCTCTACGGCAAGGCGCAGGCTCTCGCGATAGCACGAGGCAAGGACATCTGCTTCGCCAGACTTGCCCCCACGCCAGCGAGGCCCCACCGTATGGATGACCCACTTGCAGGGCAGCGCGTGGGCACCCGTGGCCTTGGCCATGCCCGCTTTGCATCCGTGCAGCCGTCGGCACTCGTCGAGAAGCCCCGGACCTGCGGCGCGATGAATCGCTCCGTCCACGCCTCCCCCGCCGAGCAGGCTCTCGTTGGCGGCGTTGACGATGGCGTCCACTCCGTGGTCCTTCGTGATGTCCCCGCGGATGGCAAGCAGGGCTGTTGTCGAGGCAGGCGCGTGGTTCGTCGGGTCGCCCTCATACTGGTGACCCTGAACGTATTTGCACGCCCATGCGGAATCCTTGCAGTTGCCGTGCGCGTCGACCTCGCAGCCTGTGAACAGGTCGTCCGCCAACTCGAGCGTCACGTCGAGGAGCTCGAGGTCAGCCTTCCACCTATCGTCGATGGCCTCGTAGCCAAGCGATGCGCCCAGGATGTTGCCGCAGACCGCGCCTGTGGAGTCGCTGTCGCCGCGATGGTTCACGGCGGCAATGACACCGGCGGAGAAGTCGTCTTGGTGTCGCAGCGCGCAGTAGAGGGCGATGGCCAGCGCCTCCTCGCCAACCCAGCCCTCGCCGAGCCGGTGGATATTGTCGAGGTCGGCGTCGTCGTTGTCCGCCAGCTCGACGGCGAGGTCGATGATGTCTATGAGCTCTTGCACGTGTGCGTGCCCGGCGAAGTGCCGCGCGGTGGCGTCTCGGGCCTCCGCAACGGCGTCCTTGAGCGTTGTGCCGCCGAGGGCGAGGCGCGCCACGACGTGGGCGAGCACCGCGGCGGGCAGGTAGCCGAGCGGGTGCCCGTGGGTGATGGCCGCGATCTGGGCGGCCTCCTCGTCGGCCGCATTCAAGTCGCCATCGGCCCACGCGAGTCCTGCCGGCGCGGCGCGCATGACGCCGCCGCAACCCTTGCTGTCGTTGAGCTGTGGCGCGAAGGCCACGTAGTCCTCTATGGTGTCGCCTGCCTCACGGTGCCGGTGCAACGCGGAGAGGCAGGTGTTGCCCGGCGCCCTCCTGTGGTAGAGCTCGGGCACGTCGAGAATCCACGAGATGCGTTTGTGGCCGTCCTCGTCACTGACTTTGTGGAACGAGCGCTCCTGCGTGGTCAGCCAGTCTTGGTAGGCGATCGCCACGTAGTGACGAGGAGCCGCCGCGATGCCTCTCGTGGCGCTGCGCGTCTGTCCGAAGAGGATGCCATTGGCGGTGAAGAGCGTCATCTGCGTGTCGTCGGAGACAAGCGCCTTTCCGCTTGCGTGGTCGAGCTCGTACGAGGCGATGCCGCCCGCGCCGTACTCGGAGAATATCTCCGCCTCGCCACTGAACTCGACGGCATAACCGAGCGCGTCGCCCACCGCGCCTCCCACCAAGCAGCCACGGAATCGGTCCCGTGTGGCCTCGCTTCTTTGGGTGCTCATTTGCTCCCCCTTCTGTTACTTACCGAATCAGTCTTGTCAACCGTTCGGCTGAGAGTCCTGACGACTGTCGTTTCGTGCGTTCGCTAGTCTTGACCAAGGCAGCCAAATGCGCGTAGCACACTTCAATGTGCCATCGTACCTCATAGGCAATGCCCGTCTCATTAGCTGTCGGCCACCGCTCAGGCCGTGCATACGAGTTTGGGGGGGAGAACTCGGTGTGCGTGCCAACGATGGGCCCTTGAATCCCGCCGAAGAGCACGAAATCGCGATGCGCATGAGCGCTCCGCATGTGCGGAGGCTCGTATCTCGTCGTCGTGGCCTTCGGCCGGTTCGGGAGGCAGACAATTAGTGCGGAAAATCGTCGGTCCCTTTCCTTGCCAACTGGTGTTTTACCACTTTTGATAACGAGTTTTTGCACTGGCTATTATATACTCTACACCCCCTCAGAGTATCCCCTGCTAGATGGCCTAGCTCTCAATCTTTGATGTTCTATACACTCATGACCTCGTGTTT
>CADBYM010000060.1 GCA_902798915.1 uncultured Coriobacteriaceae bacterium
CTCGCACACGGCTCGTTGCCATCCCTCCCGCCCGTTCGGATAGCTGCTAAAACGCCAGCCTCGAGACATGTGTTCGGCTGACTTCGAGATTCAACCTGCAGGTCGCACCTGTTGAGTCGCGCCTGTAGGCCGCGCCGCGGGATTGCCACGCGTGACTACCTTTCGTGAACTAGGACCCAGCGCTTCCGGCCGAGGCCGAGCACGACCAACGCCAGAACACTCGAGGCCAATCCCACCATCACGCCCCATGCCTGAGCATTGTCGTCGATGCCCGTGGGCGGAACGTCGTCGTTGGGCAGGATGTTGGTTATCGTCGCACGGGCCGGTTCTTCGGCCGTTCCTGCCAGCCGAGTAAGCGACACCGCATGCGAGTTGTCCGGCACCACAGCCACGTCCACGGTCGAGGTATCGGCCACGGCCCGCAGCTCGTAGGCGGCTACCTCCTCCTGCGTGAGCACGTACGTCTCCGTCGCGGGTACGTCCTCGAGCCGCAGAACCTGGCCGTGCGCCAGAACGAACGTGTTGTCCTCGGCCGAGAAGACCCGTCGCTCGCCGTTGACGGTCCCGTACAGCTCGTTCACACCGTCTGGCAACGTCAAAGCAAATGCGAACTCACGAGTGCGGTCCGCATAGTCGCCCTCCACCAGAAGCCTGACCTCCACCGTCGCGGGCTTCATATGCGGCACTTGCAATACGGGCAGGGTATTCTCACCCACCTGCACCGTAGTGCTATACGCAAATTCGGCAAACTCTTGGTCCTCGTGCGAGACCCTAAGGGTGCCACCACGCGTAATGGTGAACTGTATCGGCTTCGTAAGAGGCGCGTACCCCTCGTCCTGCAGGTCGCCCGTCTGACGCAGCACGTAGGTTCCCGCTCCCAACTCAAGCCGCACCTCATCCGCACCATCGCGCAGGTAGCCATCCGCACCGGCGGTGAGTCCACTCATGAGGGGCTCGCCGAGGCTCTCCTCGTCGTATCCGTCCCTCTCGTACAGGTCGAATGTCATCCCGGGCAGAGGCGTGCCCTGCGGATACGCCACGTTCTTGATCTGTATGGGATAGCGCGTGACTTTGTTCGTAATCGTCACGTCCACCGAACGCACGTTGACCTTGCGATAGAGCTCAAAGACGCCGGCCTGGCTGGCGTTATTCATGTAACGATCCACCTGCCCCTCTTTTGTGGGGCCGTACCACAGGTAAAGGTAATAGGCAGTCGTATTGTTGAGGTTGGCACGATGATAGAACTTGATGTGACCTTCGTCGTTGATGTGACGTACGTACAGGGGCACGGGATACGAGGGGTTGAGGTACCACTTTCCGTTTTGGTCCAAATACGCGCCCGATGCCACATTCCTCAACGCAAGGACACCGTCCTGCGTGATGGTCTCCACGTCCCACAGCATGTCATCCGTCACATCGCCGGCGATTCTTGTTCCATCCTCCGTGGCTGCAAGGGGTGTGGTCCCCAGTCCGCCACCACTCCGTAGCGCGCGGGTACCGCTATAGGTCTTGGTCAGGATGACGTACTGCTTGTCCCTACGGAACTCGTCCGCCTTGCGGTACTCCACGTGCGGATCCTTCTCGACGTACTCGATGAGCGGAATCCAGCTCTTAGTCACGTCCACGCCACCACTACTCACGCAGGTCTCGCTCACCATGTATGCTTCGTTGGGATCGAGTCCCGTAAGGACGTCTGTCCAGTCGTTCTCCTCGTTGAGCGTCACCTCGCTCACGACCTCGCCGTTCGCATAGACGTCGATGGTCACGCTGTCCCCCGCATGGTCCTTGCCGTCATCCCACTGCTTCGTGAGCGTCATCTCCAACACGTCGGCGATGATGACGCTGCCGTCGTCGTCCTCGTGGATCACGTCATCGATGGGCGTCTCGCCGTCCACCACTAGTGTGTGCACCTTCGTCGAGAGGCGATACCCCTCAGGAACGACGGTCTCCTTCATGTAGTACGTTCCGCGTGGAATATTGCCAAACGAGACGAGCCCCCGCCTGCTCGAGACGGCCGTCACCTCCTCGTTCTTGAACTCGAAGGGCGTGTAGCACTGTGGGTCCACATAGAGCGAGAACTGTGCGCCTTGCACCGGATCGCCCCTCGTGTCGAGCGCATAGAACGACGCATCCGCCACGTGGTAGTACTCGATGTACACGTCATCCATGCGCCCGCCCGTAGAGAGCTGATACCAAGTGCCGTAATAGTCCCGTCCGGCGCGGTTCTGATCGATGCTGTTCATGTAGAAGTACGCACGATACTGCGTAAGGTTGCCCTTGGGGTCAATCGCGGTGCCGTCTCCCACCTGTATGTAGCGGAAGTCCTTCTCGTCCGTGGCCGTCAGGGTCAAGTACACTCGCGAGAACTCATACTCGTCGGCGATGGCGGGGTTGAGCTTGTCAACGTATTCGTACATGTCGACGGTGTTGGTCTCGTCAGAAGCGGTGCCCGTAGACGTGTAGCTCACGGTACGCGTCGCCGTCACCATGCCGCTGAGGGGGTTTCGCTCCTCGTCCACGAAGTAGACCGTGCTCGCGCGGGAGTAGTTCTTTGCCACGGCGCGCAGCTTGAAGGTCGGACTTGCCGGGGCCACGTCTTCCTCGGCCTGCGCCACCAAGAGGTACGTGCTGAAGCCGGACGCCTCAAACACGGCGGCACCGTCCACCATCTCGAACGCCTCAACGCGCTCCGCCTTGCCGTCGTCAGGGATGTGCCAGAGCTGAACGTCATCGCCCTCCGCGAGCGCCTCACTGAGCGCGTCGCTCGCAATCGTCACGGTAAGGGGGTGCTCTTCGTCAGGCTGGTATTCGACACCACCCGCCTCGAGGGTAATGTCGTAGGCGGCGAGGGCGGTGAGCTGAGTCGCGAGCTCAGATGCGTCGGTCTCGAGATGTTCCGCTTCAGGACCATCCGCCACTGGCACGATGTCGAGAGCATCCACGTCGCTTCCATCGGCAACCAGGCTACTGAGCACCTGCGGGTCCTCGTAGTCCTGCGTGACGTCGCAAGCCTTGCCTTGGGTGCCCTCGGGCATCATACCCTCCACGGTAACGTCCGTCAGGCTAAGCGTAGTGCTGCGGTAGCCGCTGTCTTGCACCAACAACAGCCGACCGTCGCCAGGGCGCAGCAGAACCAAGGCTTCCGTTCCCTCGGGACCAAAGAGCTCCTCACGCCTGCACCCGTCATCCGAGCTCGCATCGGGCAGCAAATAGCCAAAGACACCACCAGGCGTCTCCACGACCAGCGCATCCTCCTCGGCGTGCGTTGCCTCGAGCCAAAGCGCATCACTGCGCCCCGAGTCCGACTCGACCCTCAGGTCGTAGCATCCCAAGGCCTCGACGCCCTCCTCCAGCTCCGGCGCCGCGGCATCAGACGCGCCGACGTTCGCACCTTGCCGCGCAGCCCAGAGCGAGACGCGCATGTCTGCCACATCCCAGGACTTCTGACGCTCGACGATACTTGCCAAGGCCACGGTCCCCAGACTCCTTGCCGAGAAGGTCGCCGTTACTGTCCGCTCCCTCGCCACTACCTCCGCCAAGCACGGACCGCCCTCCGTTAGGATTGCCGCTTCCACCGTCGATGAGAACTCGGCTCCAAAGGCGTCGGTCTCGATGCTCACGTTCACGTCCGCTGCCGGCATGACCTCGTTCCCGTCGACCTCGAGGGAGGCGTCGAGCCATGCTACCTTGAGGACGCGATCATCCTCTTTGACGCCGAAGGTCCGCTCGAGCCTCGGTTCGCGATCATCCACGCTCTCCCCGCTCGACTCACGTACGCGCAGCTTCGTCCCAACGGGAATGCGCGCCTTCTCGGCAAAGGCCACCACCACGCGATACAAGGAGCCATCATCTGCCTTGAGCTCGGCCTCTAGGGTACCAGCGGCGAAAGAATCTCCCTCTTCGACCTCCCCGACACCGTCCGCGACGGAGTGTCCGACTTCACGCTGGCCATCGGAACCGAAGGCGTCTTCCGAAACGATGAGGGGACCTTCGCCCAAGACCTCGGCTGAATCCTCCCCGTCCGAGACCTCTATAGGCTCATCATCTGTCGCCTCACTCGCTTCGCCCTCTTCTGACGAGCCGGCATCCCCGCCTGCAGCAGCATCCGTAGCTGCCACCTCGACCATCTCTGAATCCGCGGGCCGTTCCTCCAAGGCAATCGTCGGCAACGCCGGCATCCCCTGCAGGACCAAAAGGACGCTTAGGAGTACCGTGAGCACCTTGCGCCACGCATGCGTATGGGCGCACACCGCATTACGCATTCTGCTCACCTGCCCTTCTGCCACGACGCGAGCGCACCGCGCCGATGAGAAGCACGAACCCGGCGACCGCGGTCGCAACAGGCCGGAACCGCGACTCGTCACCCGTCCGCGCCAAGAAGGAACGATCTGCCACTTGCGTCGCTGGGGACACGCCAGACCCGCTCACCGAGCTCGCCGAGGAATCGCTTCCGCCAGACGCCTGTCTGCTCGCAGAGGCACCCGACTCGCTGCCGTTCGATTCGCCCGTAGAGCCGCCTCGACCCGTTCGCCCATCGTCGCCCGCATCCGAGCCTGCAGCGTCGCCCTCTTCGCCTTCCGACGCTCCTGGTGTCTCGTGCGGGTTTGCCCCATCGTCATCCGATGGTTTGTCGGTTGACTGCTCGTCCTCGCCCTCCGAGGGATCCGCGTCCTGCACGTCTTCCGGCTTCTCTTCGTCGCCAGCCTCCCCCTCGTCAGTCGGCTTGATCACGTCCGAGACTGGGGTGTCCCACGAACCGCCCCCCTGCTCACCATCAATGATGACCTTCGTCTCGTCGGGGTCCTGCCGACCCGGTCCACCTGGCTCCTCATCCACAGGCGCGGTGTATCCCACACGCCAGCCCGGGTCGGCAACCTTGGGTCCGTCCCATGCATCCACATGGACGAGGGGCGTCACCCGAGATGCGGCCGCGTCATCGTTCGACGGCTGAACGTAGAGCTCAAGGAGGTATTCGTTGGCTCCTTCCGCGAGGCTCGTGCTCAACGCATCCACGTAGTGCAGGCCGTCTTCCAGCACTCTTTGTGCCGGCGAGAGCACGTAGTGATACGCATAGGGCGCAGCCGAGTCATCGACCGAGACGCGCACGGGGAACTCCAGCCACAGCGAGTCCTCTCGTCTGAGCACAAAGCGATCAAAGGCCTTTCCGTCCGCATCGACCGGCAACGGCGCATCCCCCTCGACCGGCGCAACGACGTACTCAAAGCTGTTCTGGAGACCCGACATCGGGACCTTGTACTCCTGGAAGACCTGCACTCGCGCCACTAGGGTGGCAGTAGATTCCGCGGCGGTCGCGCGCATTGGCACGCACACAAGCGCAAGCAGCGCCGCCATGAGCAGCGAGGCCACCCGCATCGCCCTCTGTCGCATCCGCCTACGCATGAGCACGCGCCGCCCTTCTCGACCGCACGATCACCACTACCAAAGCCACCAGCACCAGCAATGCCAGCCAACACCAATCCGGAACGCCCAGTAAGCCTTCCCGCGCGTCGACCCCCGTTCCAAAGTTGGGGATCTTCACGAACGGATTCTTGAACTTCTTGTCGCACACCTTGCCCACCAAGATGGCACGAGCATTGGTGTTGCCCTGCGCACACGTGGAGAGAAGCACGATGCGGTCCTGTTCGCCAACCTCCACCTCGTCGCGCCAGTGCCGAGCACGTTCGCGCAACAATGCCAGGTACTCCTCACGCTCGCCAGCGCCCGAGAACACGTGGCGGTAGATGCTCCTGTCGTAGGCATCGGCATCCAGGTAGCAAAAGAAGTCCAGCCCGCGGTTCTTGTCGCCCACAAAGAGGTTCCCATAGCGGTGCCCCTCAAAGAACTCCCCATCGGAGAAGTCCGTGAGCTGCCCAAACATCACGTCATTCTCCATGTGGTGCCCGTACACGATGGTGGCAAAGTTGCTGAAGTCGCCTTCGTTCGCCACATCCACGAAGAGGGCCCCGCTCAAGGAATACTCGCCCTTGGCGTCAATGGTGAGGTACTTGTCCTGATCGCCGTTAGCGGCCTGGCACACGGGATAGTCGATGCCTGTCCCATAGACCGAAATCCACGCGCATACCTCGGTATTGATTCGCTGCAGCTCCCAGAACGAGAGCGGCTCGGGCTCGGTGGGCTTGTAGGGCTGCCACTGGTCCACGTTTGCTCGTTCGTAGACCTGGTGGCTGTCCCACAGCGCGTAGCATCCCATCGCGAGGGGAAGACACAGCACGGCGATAAGCGCGTAGTTCACGAGCTCGCGCAACGCGCGTACGACCTTCCTGGCCACCCCCTCGCCCATGCGATGCTACGGGTAAGGTCTTACGCAGCCGCGTTCCCGCGACGCTTCATGACGAACATGCCTGCAAACACGACCAGCGGCACGCCCACCATCAGGATATACGGCAGGTTGTCGATAAGGATGCCCGTGGGGGTGACCTTGCTCTCGTCAATCTCGTTCACGACGAAGACGGTGGTGGCACTACCGGTGGCGTCGCCTTGTACAACCAGGGAGCCTTCTTCGATTGTCTTTTTGTGGTATGCGTCGGGGTTGTTCTCGTATTCTTTTGGTATAAAATCGGTCGGGTCGGTAATTTCGGAATCCAACCCTTGCGTTGCCGCCATCCCATCCGCGTTCACACGGGGATCGACTTCGTCTTCGCCCACATACACGTAGCCGGTCGGTCTGTAGTAGCCGGGGTACCTCTCTATTACATAATACGTCTGGCCCTGCAGAAGACCGCTCGTGGACAAGATCTTCCTACGATTGCCGTCTGGGTTCGTGGGATCATTTTCGTAATCAGCATTGTAGGGGCCAAACTCGCCGGTAATGCGGATGACGCTGTCCTCCTTGAGCTGAGCTTTTATTGTGACCCATCCTTGGTCATTGAACGTCGCCATGTAGTCGTTATTCTGGGGTATGTCCGAGCGGATGCCGTTGAGCTTTCTGTGATCACCGTTGTCGTCCTGGTTGTATTCAGTCTCGTCAATACCGTCGCCCTCGATCCGATAGGTAAGGCAGGCGCCTTGCGCGTCAGGGTTCGTTGCCGCCGCAGAGTAAACCGTCAGCTCGACCAAAGAGTATTTGGTCCTGTCGCTGTGGTCGCCATCGTAGAGCTTCTTTACCTGGAACGATCCGCCCTTGATGTACTCGTTGGCAAAGGTGAAGCCGTCTACGAAGCGGCCGCGGTCGTCACCGGCCAGCTCACCGTTGGCGGGAGACTCGTCGGCAGCAGTGTAGGTAATCTTGCCGTTCTCCGCTTTGGGATACGTGGGGTCGACCTTACCCGTCTTTTCGTTGCCGTTGTCGTCCTTCATCTGGTCTACGGTCACTTTATCGAAGGTAAGGTCCCTGTCTCCCAAGGAGGAGTCTGCTTCCGTGTTGCTGTTGACGACATAAATGCGGAGCTTGTACTGGGCCTGGGAGGAGTTGATGTAGGTACCGTCGGTCAGCGCAGTACGGGCCGACTGCTCGGTCACCACATAGGTGTAAACGCCCGCATGGGGAAACACAACGTTCTTTTCGGTTAGGATTTCCCAAATGGACTTTTGAACAACCGTCTGGGCCGTCTGCCCGTTGCTCAGCGTTTTGGCATCGGTAAGCTCCACACCAGTCAGTTCCACATCGGCAATCTCGGGCACGACATCGCCCACCTTGAGCGTGGCCATATCCTGTTCGACACCGTCGGCATAAATCAAATCTGGGTTTTGCTCGGCTTCAGCGTCGCCATCCTTGACCTCTCCGGCACCGGCAAAGTGAAAGTAATACTTGTCGTTCGACGCGTCGGTATCGGCTGCGCCGTCGATGACCTTAGTGATCACCGCTTCGTCTAGCTCATAGGTCGGTTCCCCCTCCGCAAGCGCAGGGATGACCCCCAAGCCCACCATCGCGATTGCGAGGACCAACGCCGCTACGATGGCACCTCTCTTACGTAGCTTCACAAGCATCTTCCTCTCCCTTCCAGACCCGCTTTCAAAATACATGGCTACTAATTATTGCTAACACATTTGCAGGCCCATAACAAGAAGCCATTAGGTTGTCGGCATATTTTAAAGTTTCATGTGCCGACACTGAAGAATTCAGAATCCCCGGCGCCGAAACATGCCGATAACCTTACCGAGGGTCTGGCCAACAGGCACGCATCCGACGATGCGCGAGTCCACTGCCTCGTCGCGATTGTCTCCAAGGAGAAAGACGCCGTCCTCAGGCACGGTTAGGGGGAACGTCACGCCGTCGGCCACCTGCGTCGTCTCGTCGACGATGCCTTGCTCTTGTTGGTACGCGCCGTTGACGATCAGGCCCTGCGAGTCGATGTTAACCGTGTCGCCGCCCTGCGCCACCACGCGCCCCGACGTCAGAAGGCCGTTGCGCTCGAACACCACCACGTCGCGCACGCTGTATTGTTTGCCCACGCGATAGAACAGCACGAGGTCACCATCCTGGAAGCGTGGCTCCATGCTCGGGTCGCTCACCCGCATCAGGCCAAACACGAACGAGAAGACCACCACCATGCCGAGTGCGATGGCCGCAATCTGCGCAAGGAGCAGGAGCAGGTCGTGCAGCAGGCTTGGACGCTGCGCCGTGTTGTCACTCATCGAATGGGCCTCCGATTTCTCAAGAGCAAAGGGGCTTCTGGCGTATACGGGCTATTCCTCGGGGGCTGAGCCTTGGGACTTCTGACGCGCCCGGGTACATGCCGGGCATGTGCAGATCGGTTCCGCGTCCAACGCCTTGAGCGTACGCACGTTTCGCAGGCGCACACGTTCGCGCGCCTCGGCCTCCGCAGCTGCTTGCGCCCGAAGCGCAAGGGCTTCCGAGAGCGTCATCCGCTTCCTACCGGTTCGCTTGACCATACCGTACCCACCTTCACCAGCGCGACATCCCAAGCAGGCGCCGAGATGCCCGCTGGCAGTATTATCCCTTCAAATCAGCACCAAGGGCGTTGACGTGTCGACAATCCCGGTCAGCGCTCGCAGAGTTGCCCCGTGGCGGGAATGTTCCCTGAGTGGGGAGATGGGTGAGCATAGATGTGTCTCATGAAGTAGAGTGGTGCGGCGCAATCAACGTTCACCATCGAGGAGCGCCACGACTGGTGGCTCGTTCGGCTCCGCAACGTGGCAGCCGAGATCAAGGGCGTTTGTCGGATGACCGGATTCGACAAGATCCGAAGGGCTAATATAGAAGGTGAAACATGGGCGCGGGAGAGCTCGCATCCAAGGCTACGCAGGACAAAGACTTCCTTGTAGGGGTCGGTAAGTACATCCCTAATGTGCTGTTGGCGGAACAAAAGGCTAAAGCGGAGGCAGGAGGAGCAAATCAAGCCGATGAACAAGGCAGGCAAGACTGCGAAGCAGGAGAAACACGAACGCATCAGACCGTGCAGAACCAACGACGGTTGTTCAGAGAGGGAATCAGCCCGCAGGGAAGGAACCTGCGGGGAAACACAGGGCCCGTTGGCCCAAGAAAGGAGATTTGGAAATGGACAAGAAAATCAAGAACGCGAAGAGCACGTTGAAGATCCTGGGCATCCTGAGCATCATCTTGGGTGCCTTCGGACTCATCCTGGGCGCGGTGTCGATCGGAGGCGGCGGTTTGCTCGCTGGACAAGTGGCCGCCTCGGGAGGAATGAGCTCGACCGATGTAGATACCGCCGTTACCATGACGGGCTTGGTGCTGATTGCGGGCATCGTTCTTCTGGCTTCGGGGTTCTTCACCCTGCTGCTGGGCATCTTCTCGGTTCGCGCGTCGAACGACTTCAGCAAGGTCGGACCGGCCTATGCCTTGGCGATTGTCAACCTTTTCGTTTCGATCGTCGGCATCATTGTGAACTTTGCCGGAACTATGAATGTCTCGTCTCTGCTCGATGGCGTCGTCGGGGTCGCTTTTGCCGCTTGCATCTTCTGGGCTGCGAAGACCATTAGGGACAACGCGTAGAAGCGGAACGGATTCTCCTTGTGGAGAGGACCTGCAGGAGAAGATGGGCAAGGACGGCGCCGAGCAGTACCGCGCAGCATCTGACGGGCAAGATGGACAGCCCAGACTACGGGGGCTTCTATGCCAAGGAAGCGGAGTTCTACGCCGAAACGGTGTCGTCCTTAGTGTATCCGCAGCTCAAGACGGACGGCCATCCGCTCCACTACTTGCGCATTAACGTGAACGCCCAGATGTTCGAGCCGTTCTGCGAGACCTATGACGTAACGGAGGGCAATGGCATGTACCTCGCCCCCGACAAACGAATCACCATCTGGGACAAGAATGCGTAAGTCCACATGCATGCGAAGGCCTCGGCGACGGGGCCTTCGCATGCTGGAATCGAAGACGCCTCTCCCGACGGCACGCGCGATGAGGCAGAGGGCTGCTTACCGCGATCGGGGCAAGCCGTAACGGCTTGCCCCCTAACCTTTGATGGTCGAAAGGGCCCAGCCCCAATCGGCCACTCTTTTCCCTGTCGCCCACTAACCCTGGTTTGCGTCGAGCATGCGGTGCATCTTGGCGCGCTCTCCGGCTATACTGTGATCATAAAAGTATGATGTGCAGTGATTTACAGGCAGGGCCACGAATGGGATGAGCTTCAGTTGATATGCCATAAGCGCGGCCCTAAGCTCGATGCCATCTGCATACGACTCGACCAGATTCCAATAGATATCTATCTCCTCGTGCGTCGGCGGGATGACCACCTGTTGCCCGCCGCCACTCATGGCATCCATCTCCTCCATGCCGAGCTCCCTCGGCTCGCCCACGGCCTCCCGGACCACGGCCGCCTTCTCCTCCGCGGACTCGGCCTCCTCCATGCGCTTCCTCTGGTCCTCGGTCAGGCCCATCCACTCGCTCATCGCGCGTCCTCCTCGTGTGCTCGTATGCGTCACAATCACTGCATGGTATACGCTGGCACGCGCGATGTGTCTCAGCCATTCTCCCGATCCGCCGCATGTGTGCCATACGGCCCAGCAATCGGGTAGGAGGCGCGCCATTGATCGACGCACCGTCCTCCCACACCACCGTTGGTGCCGTTCGGTACACAGCGGTTTCAGACGTAAGCCTCGGGGCCAAGCATTATCGCTCGGCCCCGAGGCTATTAACAAGTGCGAACTCCGGCCCCGAAAGGAAGCCGAGTTCGACCCTTCGTACACAGGTGGAGGTGCGGAGAATCGAACTCCGGTCCAAAGCACATCCCTAGCAGGTTTCTCCAAGCTCAGTCACCAGTTGGAGTTCGGGAGCTTCGCACCTGATGACCCGCGCTCGGCACCCTAGCTGGTTCAGTCTTTTCGTGCGGCATACCGGCTACGTCCGCACGAGCATCTCCCTAGAATGACGCGTCCACGGTGGCAGGAGAAACCTCCGCTTCGGCGGCTGCTATCTAATTAAGCAGCGAGAGCC
Source organism: uncultured Coriobacteriaceae bacterium (assembly GCA_902798915.1). Classification (GTDB taxonomy): domain Bacteria; phylum Actinomycetota; class Coriobacteriia; order Coriobacteriales; family Atopobiaceae; genus RUG440. The sequence continues at coordinate 11,378 of CADBYM010000060.1, forward strand.
AGTTGAGGCTCAAAAGCGTTATCGTTGTCAATTCAATTTGACAGGACCCCTGTTTAACGTGGCGAGGAGACCACGGCTTGCTTCCCACCTCAAACGTACCCTGTCGAAACCAGTCACCCCCAAAGAAAGAACAGGCCGTGCATACGTATACCCACACGGCCCGCACGCTAAACACCTCGGGCAAGGCCGATGTCGTTACTCCTCGACGGGCTCGAACATATCGGCGCCAACACCGCAAACCTCGCATACGAAGTCCTCGGGCAGCTCGGGGGTATCGACTTCAACCTCATAGCCACAAACGGTGCACACGAACTTGTACGTCTTCTCCTCGGCCATGCCTGGCCTCCCTTCTCCTAGTTGCGGAAATCCCCATTCCGCACCACGTATCGCAGCTTACCACATCCTCACCCTCATATGCGGGCAAGTGATGGGTCAATAGGGGACCGCCCCAAATGACCCGCCGCACGCCTGCCAGTCGCGCTAGTCCACCTTGACGAAGGACGATGCCTTCGCGGGTGTCTTGCCCTTGAGGACGGTGTGGTAGTAGTTGTAGGTCATCGGCCTCTCGTCGCTCAGGACCTCCGCATCGACAACCTCGCCCACAAAGATCGTATGCGTGCCCACGTCCATGCTGCCCACGACCTTGCAAGCCAACATGCAGGCGGAGCATTCCGGCGTATAGGGGTCTCCCAGCACGGTGGTAAGGTGCTCGATACCGTCGAATTTATCGTAGTCCGATGAGGTCCTGAAGCCAAAGCGTCCGATGTACATCATGTTGGCGGCTTCAGTCACGATGGTGAGGGCAAAGTGCCCCGCCTTCGCGATGACGCTTTCGGTATGGTTCTGCTTGTTTACGACGACCTGCACCTGCAGCGGCTCGCTCGTGAGCTGCAATCCCGTATTGATGATGCAGGCGCCCACGTCCTCGCCCGACTGTGCAGAGACCACGCTCAGCCCCGACTGAAACTTGTACATTGCCCGTGGATCCATATGGTTGCCTCCCTTGTTCTCGCGGCCCGCTCGCGTGGGGCCTCATCCTTCGCTAATAGCGGCTGCGCTCCTTGAGGGCGCGCTGAATCTCGCGCTCCGTGTCGCGTTTGGCCATGTCCGCCCGCTTGTCGTAGAGCTTCTTTCCCCGACCGAGCCCGATGCGCACCTTCACGCGGTTGTGGTCGTCAAAGTACATCTCGAGCGGCACCAGGGCCATTCCCTTGGTGCGCAGCTTGCCTTCCAAATAGTCTATCTCACGACGGTGCAGAAGGAGCTTGCGACGACGATCGGGGTCCACGTTCCACACCCCGCCATGCGAGTATGGATGAATGTGGACCCCATTGAGCCACACTTCCCCGCCGCGCACAAGACAGAACGAGTCCGTGAGGTTGCAGCTACGCTCACGCAGCCCGCGCACCTCCGTACCCGTAAGCACGATGCCGGCCTCTAGTGTCTCGTCAATGAAGTAGGCGTGACGCGCCGCCTTGTTGCGAGCGACGGTCTTGTTCTGTGGCTTACCCCTCATGGACATCCTCCTCGCGGATCAGCGCGAGCAGGGCCATCGCCGCTTGCTCGCCAACCAGATCACGTGCCCGCAGCGTAAGCTCGGTGGCGACGTTGCGCTGCCCGAGCTGGGCGGCATCGGCAGCACACATGAGCAGACAGATGGCCACCTCGGCGTTCGCCCCGTCGGGCAGTCCCTCCGCATCCAAGATCTGGCGCGCCTCGTCGTCAGTCAGCGTGGCAGGATCGCGTGGGGTCTCCCGTGCCTGGTCGAGCGCAGCCTCCACCGAAGAATCGCGTACGTCGAGCCGCTGCGCCGCGCGCAACGCTGCGGCTGTAGCACGATCGTTGCCCGAATGCTCGAACCAATTGGCAAACACCAGATACGCCCGTGCAAGATGGCGCGCTTCGCTCGCACGCTCAAACACACTGAAGGCAAGCGCCAAGCATTCACGCACGTCGCCGTTGAGCAAGAAGAGGTCCGCGAGGTCGAGGCGATAGCCGCATCCCATGGGATTCCACCGCACGGCACGCTTGAGCGCCTCCATTGCCAGCTCGTAGTCTCCCAGACGCACGTCGGCAAGGGCGAGGTCGCCGTACAGTCGGTCGAGCGGCTCCCCCACGTCGCGCAGCTCGCGCGGGTCGTTCTCCACGCGCCGATAGCACAGGCGCTCGAAGAGGGTGGGGAAGGAGAACCATTGCAACTCGTCCGACGTGGGACAGTTGCGGTCAACGTACTCCTCTGCATCCTCGGCAAGTCGAAGCAGCAAGTCGCGCGCCAGCTCGTCCTCACCCTGGATGAGCAGAGACTCCGCACGTAGCAGTTCGTCTTGTAGCGTGGTGTCGTTCACATGCACCTCCTCGTCCTCTATGCCTTGTTACTATACCGTTTGCACATGAAGACCCCGTGTGCCCACCCGCACTTCTAGGCAAGGCCAAAGTCAATCTGTCCCTTGGAGGGGTCCGCCGCCGCGATGCGCACCGCGACGCGTTTGCCCGGCCTCCACATGCGGCCGGTCGACTCCCCGATGAGGCACATGCGCTCCGAATTGTATACGTACCACTCCTCACCAAGAGCACGCGTGGGCAGCAGCCCCTCTGCCCCGGTCTCGTCGAGCATCACAAAGAGACCAAACCGCTCACAGCCAACCACGACGCCACTGTAGCGCTCGCCCACGCGCTCGGCGTAGTACTGCGCCATCTTGAGCTGCTGCGATTCACGCGCAGCCGCATCCGCTACGCGCTCACGGTCGGAACAGGTGCGGCACAACTGGGGAAGCGCGGCGTCCACCTCGCCTTGGGGCGGTAACCCCGCAAGCAGACGTTTGAGCGCCCGATGCACCACGACGTCCGGATACCGCCTGATGGGCGAGGTAAAGTGACAGTACGCACGAGCACCCAGAGCATAATGGCCCTCGTTATGCGGCAGATAGATCGCACGCTTTTGCGCACGCAAGAGAAGGGCGTTCGTCAGGTACTCCCCTCCGGTACCATGGGCCGCCTCGAGAACCTCCTGCAACGCGAAGGGGTCGCCGGATACGAGTCGCTCTTCTCCAACCTCTCGCAACAAGTCCAGCTCGCGCAACACTGGCACGCATGACCCAAGGTCCTCCGGGGCCGGCCGCTCGTGCACGCGGTACGCCGCGGCGATATCATGCTCGGAGAGCTGCTTCGCAACGCACTCGTTGGCAAGCAGCATCGCTTCCTCAACCAGCGAGGTCGCCCTCGTGCGGCGACGGAGGCTGATCTCGACGGGTCGTCCCGCATCGTCCAGGCGCACCTTCGATTCCGCAGTCTCGAAGTCTATGGCGCCGCGCCGCGCACGCACGTCCAGACGAAGGCGCGCAATGCGATCGAGCACGCTCAGCATTGCGCATAGTTCTTTCGCGTCCGCAGGTGGCACACCCTCCCCGAGCCACCAGTCCACCTCGTCATAGCTCAGACGCGCTTGCGAACGTATGGCGCTCGGATACGCTTCGAAGCCCGTCACTTCGCCGCGCTCGTCAAGACGCATGCGCACCGTCATGGCCAGACGGTCCTCGCGCGGTCGCAGCGAGCACGCATCGTTGCACAGGCGTTCGGGCAGCATGGGCAGCACGCGATCGACCAGATACGTCGAGCAGGTCCTTCTCTGCGCCTCGCGGTCCATGGCGCATCCCCAAGGGAGGTAGTGCGTGACGTCTGCGATGTGGACATCGAGCTCGTAGCCCCCCGGCACCTCTCGCGCACCGACGGCATCGTCGAAGTCGCGAGCGTCGGCCGGGTCGATGGTAACGCATGCGATGTCGCGCAGGTCCTTACGCCGTGGATTATTGCGCAACTCGTCGTCCACCCGCACTACGATTCGCTCGGCCTCCGCAAGAGCCTCTCCACCGAACTCAGTCGCAAGTCCGTGAGAAGCGATGATGCCCTCGACGCCAAGATCGAGGTCAGCTGACGTGCCGAGACGCTGCTCGACGGTCACGACGCCGGCACTTGCGCGCGTGGGATACTCGACGATTCGTGCCCGCACCACGTCGCCCGCATGCACACCATGCCTTCCCACGCTCTCGTCCTCCGGAAGAACGAAGAAGTCGTGGCCCAGCCGCCCGTCTAGCGGTGATACCACGCCAAGAGGATCAACGAAGTCGTACGTTCCGACGAAATCGGCAATCGCCCGCTGCACGACACTCTGCACGTATGCGACGGGGTCGCCACGGCGTCCATGCATGGGCACCAGGCTCACCAGCACCGCATCTCCGTTCATGGCTTCGCGCAGTCCTCGTCGCGCGACGACGAAGGTTCCCTCCGGCGTGTCTACCACCGCATGCCCCAGACGTACAACCCTCAGGGTGCCCTGCAGCGTCGGCCTTGTCTTACGCGTCTTGCGCCTATGGTCCTGGCGTCGTCCCCTGTGCGCCATGCGTCCTCCTCCACCGCCACGCGGCCGCTTGAAGCCACCGTTACGAATAGGACATCATATCACCAAGGCCGATGCAAAAGGGCGGGTCGCCCCACTCGCGAGGGACGACCCGCCCGTACACTTAGCTCCTGCGTGCCAATCAGGCCGAACCTGAGGCGACGCACACCTGCCTACACCTTGAGATAGCGCCTCATGGCAATGGCGGAGCCAAACAGGCCGATGATGACGCCTACGACGACCAGCGAGACATACACGCCAATCACTACGGTAGAGGAAAGCTCAAACGAGAGGAACTGCAGGCTGTTTGCGAGCTGCGGCTTGAGGAAGGTCCAGCCTACCTGCAGCGAAAGGATGGCGAGCAGTGCTCCGACGAGCGCCTCGATGGCGCCCTCGGCCACGAACGGCCCGCGGATGAAGCTGTTCGAGGCGCCGACAAGCCTCATGATGGCAATCTCGCGACGCCGAGCCGAGATTGCCAGACGAATCGTATTGTTGATGAAGACGAACGCGACAAAAACCAGCAGCACGATGAGCACTGCGGCGCCGATACGGATGTAGTTGGTGACGCTGAACAGACGGTCAACCGTCTCTTTGCCATACTGCACGGATGCTGCCGCGTTGTCCGGAGTGTCCGCGATGGCGACGAACTCCTGGTCGGCCACGATCTTGTTGGCCGTGGTCTCGACCTGCTGGGGATCATCGAGCTTGATGACGAGCGATGCCGGGACGGGGTTCTGTCCGTCGAGCGCCGCCACCGCATCTTCGGCGTTGCGGTTGGACATCGTCTCGCGATACTCCTGCAGCGCCTCGTCCTTGCTCTTGTACGTCACCGACTCGACGTTCTCCCATTCGCCGAGCTTGGCCTGATAGGCGTCGACGGCAGCCTGGTCGGCACCGTCGTTGAGGAATGCCTGAATCGTCACGCGGTCCTCGACGCTGCCGACGAGGTTCCCCACGAGGTTGGATCCAAGAATGAAGACGCCGATGACGAAGAGCGAGAGGAAGATGGTGACCACGGCACCCAGGCATGTGGACCAGTTCCTCCGAATGTGCGTGAAGGCCTCCCGGATGGAATAGCCAAGGTTAGAGGGCATCATAGAAACCGTAACCTCCCCTCTCCTGGTCGCGCACCACATGGCCCGCCTCGAGCGCGATGACGCGCCTGCGCATGGAGTCGACCATCTCGCGGTCATGCGTGGCCATGACGACCGTCGTTCCCGTTTGGTTAATCCTATCGAGCAGCTTCATGATGCCCAGCGAGATGGCCGGGTCGAGGTTACCCGTCGGCTCGTCGCACACCAGCAGCGGCGGTCGGTTGACCATGGCGCGCGCCACCGAGACGCGCTGTTGCTCGCCGCCGGAGAGCTGGTCAGGGAAGCTGTCCATCTTCTCCGCAAGGCCGACGAGACGCAGCACCTCCGGCACCTGGGCCTCTATGACCGAGCGTGGCTTGCCGATGCACTCGAGCGCAAAGGCAACGTTGCCATACACGGTCTTGTCGGGCAGAAGCTTGAAGTCCTGGTAGACGGTGCCGATTTGACGACGCAGATAGGGCACCTTCCAGTTGCGCATCGTAGAGAGGTTCTGACCTGCCACCAGCACGTCGCCCTTGGTCGCCTTCAGCTCACGTGTAAGCAGCCTCAGGAACGTCGACTTGCCCGACCCGGAGTGGCCGACGACGAACACGAAGTCACCGGGATAGATGTCGAGCGTAACGTTGTCCAACGCCGGCTTGTTGGGCTGGGCGGGATAGATGACGGTGACGTCCTTGAACGAGATGGTAGGTATACCCGTATGGGGCACGACCGAGCCGCTGCCCTCCAAGGGCGCATAGAGGCTCCCCGAAGCCGGGCTTGACCCCGTGGTCGATGCGGTTATCGTGTGGACGGGTTCGGGCGCGGTAGAGCGCACGTCCGGTACCGACGCGTTGCCAGAGACCAGGCCCGCGTCTTGCGAACCCCGTTGCTCGGGACTGCGAAAATGACTTGGCACAACAACTCCTTCGTCTTGCCGCATGTTGCTTACGGACAAATAATGATAGCAAAGATGCACAATTGGTCTTGCGACCTGCCGCTATTCCCTACAGAGACAACAGACGCGGACGCGCGGCCACCATCTGACCGCACGCCCGCCAACCTTTCATAGTTCGCGTGAGAGCCGTGCTCCCGCCTACCCCTACGAAGGACGTCCTCCCACGTTCCAGCGATGATACGCAACCACGAACTTGTCGAGGTCACCCTCGCGCAGAACGGCATCGGTGTTGCCCGTCTCCACGCCGGTGCGCGTGTCCTTGACCAGTTGGAACGGATACAGCACATAGTTGCGAATCTGGTTGCCCCACGAAATATCGTGCTTGGGACCACGCAGCTCGTCGAGCTCGGCCTCACGCCTCTGCTGCTCGAGCTCGAAGAGCTTCGAGCGCAGGACGTTCATCGCAAATGCCTTGTTCTGCAGCTGGCTGCGCTCGTTCTGACACGTCACCACGATGCCTGTGGGCAGGTGCGTGATGCGCACGGCGGAGTCAGTGGTATTGACGCCCTGTCCGCCATGGCCAGAGGAGTGGTACACATCGATGCGCAGGTCCTCCTGGTTGATCTCCACCTCGATGGTGTCGGGCAGCACAGGCAGAACCTCCACGCCCGCAAAGGTCGTCTGACGGCGTTTCTTCGCGTCCGTCGGCGATATGCGCACCAGGCGATGCACACCCTGCTCAGAACGGAGCATTCCGTAGGCGTTCGTGCCCGAGACGGTGAAGGTCGCCCGATCGATTCCAATGACCTCGGCGGCGGGCGCGTCGCCCACGTCAACCTTCCAGCCGCGGCGTGCACAGTAGGCGAGGTACATGCGCAGCAGCATCTCGCACCAGTCCTGCGCCTCCAGCCCGCCCTGTCCGGGCGTGATGGTAACGATGGCATCCCCGTGGTCCAGCTCGTCGGTAAACCAGCTTCCTAGCTCAAGCTCCGTCAGGTCGCCATCAAGCTCGACGGCGAGCGCCTGTGCCTCGGCAAGCAGATCCTCGTCACCCGTCTCGTCACCAAGCTCCTGTGCCGCAAGGGCATCCTCCAACTTGGCGCGCGCCGCGTCCAAGCTCGCGACACCGTCCTTCGCGCGCGTCAGATGCGCCATCGTGGCACGGGCGGCATCGGCATCGTTCCAGAACTCGGGACGCGCCGACACCTCCTCAAGGCGCGCGACCTCGCCACGAAGCTCGTCCTCATGCAGGTATCCGGCGACCTCGTCGAGGCGCTTTCCGAGCGCCTCGAGGTCTGCTACCTCGCCTTCTGCCATGCCTACGCGCTCCGACGACCGTGACAGTTCTTGAACTTCTTGCCACTGCCACAGGGACACGGATCGTTGCGGCCTACGTTCGCGTACGGATCGAGGCTGTCCGCCTTGCGATAGGGAGTGCGCTTCGACTGATCGGGTACCTGCTCGACCTCGGTGAAGCTCCTCATTGGGGCACGAACCTTCGTCAGGTCGGATGCGGGAGCGGTGGTCACTTGCTGGGCAGGACTCATCTGAGCGCGCTCACGCGACTGGTCGCCGTCAACCGTTGCCGCCGTGTAGCTCGCACCACGCAGCTCCTCCGGCTCCTCCTCTTCCTGCGCTGCGGCACGTCGCACCGGGGCGCCTTGGATCTCGATGCGCAAGATGGTGCGCAGGAAGTCCTCATACATGGTGTTGACAAGCTCAGAGAATGCCGCGTACGCCTCGCTCTTGTACTCCACGAGGGGATCGCGCTGGCCAAAGCCGCGCAGACCGATACCGGTCTTGAGGTAGTCCATTTCCTGGAGGTAGGCCATCCAACGCGTGTCGATTACGCGAAGCATGATCTGGGCCGAGAGCTCATGCATGATGTTGTCGCCAAGCTTCTCGGTCTTCTCCGCGTAGCACTTGCGCACGAACTCCTCGACACGGTCGGAGATGGCCGAAGTCTCGTCCTCGGCGCTGAACTCAGGCAGGCCCTCCTTGCGGCCCGTGAGGCTCTCGATCCACTTGGTCAGGCCCTCGAGGTCCCACGTCTCGGGATCGCCCGACTCGGGACAGAAGCCCGAGACCTTGTGCCAGACGGTATCGCTCGTGACCTCGTTGACGTGCTCGGTGAGGTCCTTGCCGTCGAGGATCTTGTTGCGCTCCTCGTAGATGACCTGACGCTGCTTGTTCATGACGTCGTCGTACTCCAGGACGTTCTTGCGCATGGCGAAGTTGATCTCCTCGACCTTGCGCTGCGCGCCCTCGACCGCCTTGGTGACCATCCTTGCCTGGATGGGCATGTCGCGCGGCATCTCGTAGCGCTGCATCATTGCCTGGATCTTGTCCATGCGGTCTCCACCGAAGAGACGCATGAGGTCATCCTCGAGCGAGAGGTAGAACTGAGTCTCGCCGGGATCGCCCTGACGACCGGAACGACCACGCAGCTGGTTGTCGATGCGTCGGCTCTCGTGGCGTTCCGTGCCGATGACGCAGAGGCCACCTGCCTTGAGCACACGCTCACGCTCGCTCTCGCAGATCTGGTCGGCCTTCTCGCGGGCTGCGGCACGCTGTTCGTCGGTTATCTCGTCCTCAGCAACGCCAGAGGCCGCGAGCATCTCGTTGGCCATGACCTGTGCATTGCCGCCGAGCAGGATGTCGGTACCACGGCCGGCCATGTTGGTCGCGATGGTCACCGCTCCCTCACGCCCGGCCTGTGCCACGATCTGCGCCTCACGCTCATGATACTTGGCGTTGAGGACGCTATGCTTGATTCCGCGCTTGGTGAGCAGCCGCGACAGCTTCTCGGAGTTCTCGATGGAGACGGTACCAACCAGGCAGGGCTGGCCCTTGGCGTGGCGCTCGACGATGTCGTCGGCGACCGCATCGAACTTAGCCTCGATGTCGACGTAGACCATGTCGTCGTTGTCCTTGCGAATGACCTCACGGTTTGGCGGAATCACCTGCACGGGGAGGTTGTAGATCTCGCGGAACTCGGCATCCTCTGTCATGGCGGTACCAGTCATGCCGCTGAGCTTCTCATACAGGCGGAAGTAGTTTTGCAGCGTGATGGTGGCAAGGGTCTGGTTCTCCTCACGTACGAGCACGCCTTCCTTGGCCTCAATCGCTTGGTGCAGACCCTCCGAATAACGGCGACCCTCCATGATGCGGCCTGTGAACTCGTCGACGATCTTCACCTCGCCCTCGATAACGGCGTACTGCTGATCGCGGTGGAACATGTACTCAGCCTTGAGCGCCTGCTGCAGGTGGTTGACCAGCGTGCCCGACATGTCCCCGTAGATGTCATCGATGCCCAGACGGCGCTCGATCTTCTCGAGGCCCTCTTCGGTCGCGGCAATCGTGTGCTTGGCCTCATCCATCTCGTAGTCAACGTCTGCGGTGAGTCCGCGCACGGCAGCGGCGAAGTCCTCGTACGTGGTCGCCGACTTGGTGCCCGCGCCACTGATGATGAGGGGGGTACGCGCCTCGTCGATCAGGATGGAGTCCACCTCGTCCACGATGGCATAGTGGTGTCCACGCTGTACGCGCATGTTGGAACGCGTCACCATGTTGTCGCGCAGGTAGTCGAAGCCAAACTCGGAATTCGTTCCATAGGTGACGTCTGCCGCATAGGCCGGCTTCTTGAGACCCACCCTCATACCGTTCTGCAGAAGTCCGACCGACATGCCTAGGTAGTGATAGATGCGACCCATCCACTCGCTGTCGCGCTTCGCAAGATAGTCATTGACCGTAACGATGTGCACGCCCTCACCCGAGAGCGCGTTGAGGTAGCCAGCGAGCGTAGAGACGAGCGTCTTGCCCTCGCCCGTCTTCATCTCGGCAATCGTCCCCCTATGCAGGGCGATGCCACCAACAAGCTGCACGTCAAAGTGCCGCTGGCCGATGGTGCGCTGTGACGCCTCACGCACGGAGGCAAAGGCCTCCGGAAGCATGTCGTCCAAGCTCTCGCCATTTGCGTGGCGCTCCTTGAACTTGGCGGTCTGGCCCTGCAGCTCCGCATCGCTCATTTTGCGGTATTCGGGCTCAATCTCATTTATTCGGGCAGCGATCTTCCTGAACTCTTTGAGCTGCTTGTCGGCGCCCAACGAGAGTATTCTTGAGAACAATCCTGGCATGGCAAATCCCTTTCGTTCCGCCAATGCAACGTTATGAACAGTATTCCTACTTTATCAGCAACACTTAGGCTTCATCGAATCACAACAGGTAATTATGCGCTCGCGGCCGTTTCGAAGTCCTCGCCCAAATCGAACCGCAGCTGCTGTGGGCCCTCTGACCTCTCAAGGTCAGTAAAGCGTGCATTCCTGCGCCCCGAATCGCGATTCTCTCCCTTTCCGGAAGCAGGAAGCTCACGCTTGCTCTGTCCGATCAGTTCGACCGCAGCCTGACGCAACGACCTTGATGGCGGACGGCGCGTGACGTCGATCACGTGGCTCGCGTAGCGCTCGTAGGTCAGCTCCGCCTCCACTTGTCTTCCCGCCGCGCACAAGGCAGCAAGCAACACGCGCATGGCATCCTCACGCATGTCGTCCGCCTCGCGGGCCTTCTTTGCGAAGCGACAAGCCAGCATCTTTGCCCCTATCTGCAGCGCGGCCTCAGCTCCTGCCACCATGGTGTCGGAGTACAGTCCCCTCAGCTCGCGCGAGCGCGCGCCCACGATTCCAGCCCCGTCCGTCGGGGGCACAAACAGGTCCCCCTTGTAGAGGTCCTCGATGTCACGACACAGACCGACGATTAGACGATGGTCGCCATCGCTGTCTAGAACACGATGGGCCTTCTTCTCAAAGATGTCCACGTCACATGTCACGAGCTGCATGTTGAGCTGAACCGTTCTGTCGGTTCGGTTCGAGTAGACCACCGTATCCTCCTTCGAACCGCCGAGGGCGGCGCAGACCTCAGTTCTCAAGACGCTCGTGGCGGAATAGACGCTACGATGGCTCGTCTCGTAGTCATACTCGGGCCATACCGACTCCATAATCGTGAATCGCTTTGCCGCATGGCCGGGCAAGGCGACGAGAAGCGCGAGCATCGATTTCGCACGCCTCCGCTCAAGGCCCGTATTCCCCACGATGTGTCCGTCGACTCGTACCTCGAGCCCACCCAATGCGTTGATACGCACACGACGATCTTCGTCATTCGTCTCCTGCACGACAACCCCATGGTTCGCTCCGGCCTCGCCACCTTCGGCATATGTCCGTCCCGAGAGCCAAAACGCAGCGTTGACCCGTTCCGCAAGCATGTCGACCTCGGAGGCAGCCTTGTCCACCGACTCGCACCAAAGCTGAGGCATGACCTCACGGACTCGCCTCGAGAGCGCTCCGAAATCGCCTGTAAGCGTGTTGACGATCCAGTAGACATCACGCGGACACGCACGTACATCCCAGTGCCCCGAACCAACCGGCCTTCGTCCACGCTTGGAGGCCGTAGCCGCCACGACGATGGTCACCACCTTGTCGAATGCCGATCGCCCACCTTTGCACGCAAGTATCTCGGAACGTGGCACGCGTTCGTCCAGCTGCTTCCGCACACAAATGTCAAGCAGACGTGCCACCTTTGCGAGATAATCGGCGGAAGCGTCATCGAACGCCTCCCTCGCCTGCCCGAGCCGCACATGAGCCCTCACGAATGCGTTCGTCCGGATGTCGAGCATGGCCGATACCAAGAGATAGACGCCTCGCAGCACTACGTCGCCCATGCGTGCCGCACGATGCACATAGGCCTCGAAAGCCCCTGCGCATGTCTTGCGTCCCGACAGCACAAGCGCCAGCGGCATCAGCGACTCATAAAGACCTGCGAGGGACGAGAGCTCCGCATGGTCGAGCAGCCCCTGCATCCGCCCCAGGGCGTCGAAGTCTAGTTGCGACGGCACGACCCCCATGAGAAGCGAACAGAGCACATATTCCATCTGCAGAAGCGCTGCAACAAGCGACCGCTCCGACAGTCGGCTTGGCTCGTCAACCAGCAGCCTGAACGCATCTTCCAACCTGCCGTCTATGATGCAGGCAAAAGCGCGGGCACAGAGACTCTCGTTGGCTTGCAGCGACCCATCGCCTCCCTCATCCCAATCATCGTCCCAGCGCACTTCACCGAGCAGGGACCGACATCGCAAGGCGAGAGCCGCTGCCCGCCCATAAGACCCTCCCTTCCCCGCAGCCAGATATCCCTTGCACTCACGCATGGGCTTTGTTAGGGAACTGAGCACGCACTCTGCATCGACAACGTCACGCGTGTCGAGAAGGCCTGCCCCCTTCGTCTCCTCGAGCGCGTTTGACACCAACCCAAGCTGTCCGGCATCGATAAACTCCGGCGCCCACTTCAGAACCATTTGTCGACGTGCTTCGCCCTTCGCGCATAGCGTGCTCACCAGCGCTGCACGCGCATACTCGCCCCGCTCCGCCAGCGCATCCGCCACACCCATCACCAAGTCTGGCCAGTCCCGAACAAGGTCTCGGAGCCACGGATAAATGGGATTGAGGCCATCGCGCGTATCAGCTCCCGCGCATTTGAAGGACTCCCTCGCCCCGTCCGCACCAAAGAACGGGGCGTCACGCGAGATGGTGCGCCATACGTCGGGATCCATCCTTTCCACGACCGCCTCGAGCTCGTTGAGGCTACCATGCCCATAGAGGAGCATGGCAGCACGCACTCTCAGCTCCTCACGCATCATGCCAGAACGAAAGCACGACGCAACGGTGCGAGCGTATGCCTGCTGAAACCCCGGATCGCTCATGACAGCGTCCACTGAGGTGATGCCACCTTGCGACGTGACGTGCCCAAGCGCATCCACGAGTCTCGGAACACCCTGAGTTAGCGCGTCGTAGCGCAATGCCTCGCCCCCACCCACAGGTCTCGAAGTTCTGAGATTGCATGACCAAAACGCAGATGCCTCGCCCATCGACTCTACGAGCATCTCGCCCTCCGGCAAAATGCACAACATGACGTTTGCGCCGCACGAAAGCACCTCTCGAAGCGCATACACCACTTGATCGACATCCGCCTCATCACCAATCGCCACATTATCCAATGCCAGCGTCACGCGCCCACCAAGTGCCACCTCATGTCGGCACCATTGGCGCAATTCACCAAGTCGACTCAGCGTTTCCGCTAGCGGCAAGGCTGCGAAATCGTCGTAGCGCGCCTGGATCCCCTGCTTCGTACAGGCCTCTAGCGCCTTCAATAGCAGTGTCGTTCGCCCCATGCCCGGCTCGGCACAGATGATAAACGCACGTCCTCGCTCAGCCGTAGCAACTGCGCTGACAAACGACTCAGGCACCATGCGGCCACCCGCCATCGCGCAAACGAAAGACCGTCTTACTGAATCGGTCTGCAGTGCGCTGATCTCCTCGCTCGATGCACCCTCTCCTGTGCTCAACGAGTGCAGATATTCATCACTTATGGTTCTCATCGGCATCTCCTCATCGATACAGCAGAATAGAAATGCACTCTATCACCATATGCTGCGCATCTTATGCACAGAATTGCATATTTAAGTATCCTGCCGCCCAAACTCAGCCAACTTTACCAACAGCCCAACATTGACTATGTGCAGAAACTTTGCACCACAATATGTTGCGCTCCCTCCGCATATTCTTGTAGACGAAGCCGCTTCATCAATATTCAGTTTTGGCATATTCTCGCAACGAATTTCATTACGATGCAATTTTGCGCTCAGTTTTGCATTATCATGCATTTGCACTTTAAGGTATTCACCTGAATGTATTCATGTGCTGTTATAGCCTGAGTTTACCATCCCCGTTAAACTCGCACCCATTCAAAATGATTCGTCAAAGCGATCGGCATGCCGCATGCACGGCATACTGCATTCACCAGACACGGCGATAAGCCTTAGCCTGCCATTAGAAGTGCTCGTGCTTCGCCAGTGGCCACCGATGTGTTGGCATCTCGTGCCGAAAAGACCCATAGTGCGCGTTTAGACGCGCGGAGGCCCCCTCCCGCCTGCGCGGGAGGGGGCCTCCGGTGCGGAAAATGCCCGTCGTTGGTCAGCGACGTCCTGCTCTCCCACGGGCTTGCCCCGCAGTACCATCGGCGCTCGGGGGCTTAACTTCCGGGTTCGGGATGGGACCGGGTGTGCCTCCCCTGCCATGGTCGCTGACCAACGACGGGCATTCTGCTGTCAGGGCCGTGCCCTGAGGGCCGCACAGCGCGACTCGCGACGAAACCCCCCACCTCGGACCGCGTCGCCCGGACATGGGAAGAGAAGAGCTCGGCCGATTAGTGCCGCTCGGCTGAGGCGCTCGCACGCCTTGCACCTGCGGCCTATCAACCTGGTGGTCTACCAGGGGCCTTACCGAAGGGAGAACTCATCTTGGGACTGGCTTCCCGCTTAGATGCTTTCAGCGGTTATCCAGACCGGACACAGCTACCGGGCGATGCCGTTGGTCGACAACCCGTGCACCGGAGGTCCGTCCACCCCGGTCCTCTCGTACTAGGGGCAGCCTCCCTCAATTCTCCTGCGCCCACGGAGGATAGGGACCGAACTGTCTCACGACGT
>CADBYM010000061.1 GCA_902798915.1 uncultured Coriobacteriaceae bacterium
CAGGAGGTCCTACGATGCAGTTCAAAGAGTTCGTTGAGAGGATGCAGGCAGACGACGGGCTGAAGGCGCGGTTCATCGAGGTCGCGCAGAGGAAGGACGCCGACGCCCTCATCGCCTTCCTGGCAGACGAGGGCTGCGAGACCACGATGGAGGAGATCGGCGCGGCCATGGCGCAAGGCGACGACGAGGAGCTGGACCTCGACAGCCTGGATGGTGTTGCAGGCGCAGGATTGGATGATAGAAGTTGGTTAGAAAACCTCCTCATACAGCGCGCGGAGGATGTGCTGGCCAGTCATGCATGGTGCCCAGATGGCTTTCGTTGGTATTAGTCCCGGTAGCGCAGCGTTTTGGGTGAGGACATTGCCCGATCGAGCACCATCGCGTTCTCGTATGGTGGTCAAGCCCTCGGGGCATTCTATCCGAACGCCGTGGCCATGCTGCTGACCTAAAGTCAGAAATATCAACGCACTGCAAGATGGGGATTTTGGTTAGGAAGGGTCCGTCCTAGAACCTGCCGGCTGATGGTCGCGCCGGAACCCTGATCGTGGAACGGGGGGCGGTCGTCCCTCAGGAATCTTGCATGTTCCACAACGCAGGGTTCGGCGAAAGGAACGACCGCCATGTCTAGTGTGGCACCTGCGGCCGCCGAGCAGCCTCCCGTCTGCCCGTGCTGCGCCGGGGCGATGGAGAGGCACGGCGACGTCACGGCCACGCTCTGGCATCATCTCGTCCAGACCCGGCCGCCCCGTCCCGCGCAGCGGGCGGGGCGGCCCTCTTGCCGCAATCCGACTCATGCGCACCAGATGTGTAGCTAATGCGGAAAACATGTGTGTGTTGAAGAAATCGTGCTATAAAAAAACAATATAATACTAAGTAGGGGGTTATTAGCATGGAGTTCAGTGAGTTCGTTGAGAAGATGCAGGCAGACGATGAGCTGAAGAAGGAGTTCTTCGAGGTCGCGCAGAAGCAGGACGCCGACGCCCTCATTGCCTTCCTGGCCGGCAAGGGCTGCGAGACTACGATGGAGGAAGTCAGCGCGGTCATGACGGGTGCCGATAAGGAGCTTAGCCTCGACGATTTGGAGAGCGCCGCCGGTGGTTTTGACTCGGGATGGGTGCGTTATTCTATCGTCGGCGGAATCATCTGTTAACGATAGCGGTCAACGTTTGTTTTCTTAGCCAATGGGCTTGTATTGAGTTGCTATTGATGTCCCGTCCCGCGTAGCCGGATGGGACTTTTCTCCATTAATGAGCCTGCCTTTACGTGGTTTTGGGGATTCCAATGAGACTACAATGTTGTTTTCGTCTGTTGGTTGACGCGCAAATCAAACGTGTTCATTCTTCTCAAGGCGCACACATGCTCTCTCCCCAAGCAATGTGCAGCATCGAGGAGTGGCTGTGGCGTGCCGTTGAGCGTGTTGCTGGACACGCATGGCTTCGCATGCTGGCAGAGATAATCGGTAGCGAGAATCCCTTCGCTGCGTCTAACCCGCACATGCTTACAAACGAGCAAAAGGGGCGTGCGGCACGCGTCTTCGCGAAGCGAATCGAAGCGGGGGATATGGCGCTACCCAAACCGCTTACGGAGACGTTGAGCAGTCACTTGCGAGACCTAGCGGATGCGACCGTTGAGATGCTTCGTTGCATGGCGGACTACCAAGATGAGATCTGCGAGGAGCTCTTCGAGGGAAAGGTCTACACGCTCATAGAGGACGTGGAACTCTCCGTCGGCGACTTCCATAATCACGGTCGATCGGTGGCGATTGTTGCGACTGACGTTGGTCGGCTCGTCTACAAACCGCGCGACTTGCGAGGAGACGTGGAGTTCAGCTGTTTTGTGAAGCGCTTCTTTCCTGACATTGTGGAGGTGCCGCAGGCTGTGGCCCTCTCTGAGGACTTCGGCGTCTGTGAGTTCTTCGTTGCGCGCAGGCCTCAGGGATTGCGTGAGGCTGCCGCATACTATCGAAGTCTTGGAGGCGTCACGGCCCTCTTCTCCATGCTCGGAAGTTCAGATATGCACGTTTGCAACCTCGCTGCGGACGGAGAGAGAATTGTGCTCCTCGACCTGGAGACACCCTTCTCTCCCATTCCGGCCAGACGGAGGGAAAGACAGCTCAATCCAGCCGCATTCGAGACCATCCTTGGCTCTGCATACCCGACTTGCATACTTCCGAGTGCGATAGGAATAACCCCTCAACCGAGCATCCTCATAAACACGGAAGATGACGGGTGGGCACCAGAGGTCGACGGTCGTCGCGTGAATGTCTACGGCTACCTTGACGTCTTTTTTGCCGGCCATCACGAAGTCATGGACCGCATGCGTGTTCAACGGCAACAAATCGGAGAGGCACTACGCGCCCTCGGACCCCTTATGACTCATAGGCTTATCATCAAGGATACCCGTGACTATGTCGACTTGCAGACCAAGCTTTGGAAGAGCAGTGCGCTTCTCTCCCCGGAGTCATACGAGCGGGCACGTGAGGCCCTCCGCGCCATCACATGCGACAAATCGCGATTGAGAATCCCCGAGGTGGCCCTTGAGGAAGCAAACCAGCTCGAACGGGGAGACATACCCCACTTCTATAGCCGTGGGGACGGCCTCGACTTGTATTCAGATGGCAGGCTCGTGGTGAAGAACTGCTTCGAGATGAGCGGCTGCGAGCGCGCACTCAAGAACCTCGCCACCCTTGATGCGGAACGAGAGAAACTCAACTGCACCATCATCGGGCGAAGCCTGGCACAATACGCCTACTTCGACGAAGAGGATACCATAGGCCGATCACCCGAACCGGTCGAGGGTGTCATGGATCCCGAACTGGCGCTTCACGAAGCGCTGGGTCTGTGCAAAGAGGTGCTTGAGCTTCACTTCCTCCTTCTGGGGGGACATCCTACGTGGGGCATGCGAAACCCTGAAGACGGGTCTTTCCACTTCGCGGATTATTCATTGTCGGATGGCCTCTTGGGCATCAGCCTGTTTCTGTCGGAGTGTGCGATGTGCTGCAAACGACCTGATTTGCTGAATGCGGCGGAAACGGCGGTGGACGAGGCCTTGCTTCTCATCCGCATAGTCTGTGAGACATTGGAGAATCACTCTTGGTCGTTTGAGTTCTCCCCGACCCTCGGTGAGGGCAACGGTGTAGGTGGAATCCTTGTGGGCCTAGCTCTCCTTCGTCGTTGCTTGGACCGTAAAGACGTACGGGACGCGCAGAATCTTGTGCTGTCTACCGCCGAACACTTAGACTACCCGAGATACGGCGTTGCTGACCGCCTGACGGGCATGGCGGGTCTTCTTTCTGCTCTCTGTAGGTTCGAAGAGTACCATCACCGGCACGACCTCATGCGAATGCTGGCGGATCGCATGCTTGAGGTTAGGAGCCTTCCCTGGAATGGGCGTCTGCTATGGCAGACCATGGCACACGTCAAACGACCTTTGAGCGGTGCGGGGCACGGACACATGGGCATTGCGGAAGCACTCTTTGCAGCATCCGATGTGTTAGAGTACGACACTCGGAGATACCTTGCAGCCGCACAAGAGGCCGTGCAGTTCGAGCTGCAAACATACAGCGAGCGATTGGGCACGTGGCCCGACCGCCGCGCCACATCGCCGAAGGCGATAATGCACGGCTATTGTTCCGGTGCCCCCGGCATAGGCATCATGCTAGAGCGGATTCGGAGCAAGGGGATATGGGACGATGCGCTTGAGACATGCGCGTCTCGAGCAAAGGAGAGTGTTGCCCGCCTTCCTTACAACATACGCGATCATCTCTGCTGCGGCAATTCAGCCATTGTGGAATACTGCGTGAGTACGGGACAGATGAACCTGGCGGGCAAGCTGCTTCTTGCCATGCAGAATAGAAGCCGACAGCAGGGTGCGTATTGCTACGTGTCAACACCTCTACACAACACCCCGACGGCTTCCCTTCTGTTTGGCATAAGCGGAATCGGGCACGAGCTGCTGCGCTACGCATTCCCAGATAAGGTCTTTTCCGTGCTATAAGAAGCCGCTCCCCGGACGCGCCGGGGAGACTACTGTGGAAAAACCGAAGTCCGTCTTACCACTCCGCAGGTGCAAGCTCTAGGTGCCGTGCACGCAGCTCACGAGGTGGCTTGTACGACGGACACTGATTGAAGTCCACGTACTCGATGTCGCGCACGAGTTGCTCGATCATCTCGTCGTGGTCGAACGCGTCCCAAGCTTCGTGAACCTCCCGTACACGCGCATGAGTCTCGGGTCGGCGTGGCATGAAGAGGGTGCAGCAGTCCGGCGCATCCTGGCTGCTGATTTCGTGCGTTCCGATTTGCTCAGCACGACGCATGATCTCCTGCTTGTCGGATCCAATCAGGGGTCGGAGCACCGGCATAGAGACCATCTCGTTGACAACCGCGATGTTGTCGAGTGTCTGCGATGCGACTTGGCCCAACGACTCGCCCGTTACCAGTGCCTTTGCGCCTTCGAGCAAGGCAATCCTCTCGGCAACCGCAAACATCACGCGACGATACATGATGACGCGAAGACTCTGGGGCACGACGAGCGAAATCTCCCGCTGCCGGTCTCCGAAGGGCACCACGTACATTCTGCCGATGATGCCTGCGGGAGCAAGTGCCTCTACAAGGTCCTGACAAAGCCATTCGCTCGCATCCGACGTCATGGGCCTGCCCGAGAAGTGGATGGGAACGCATACCGCGCCGCGCCTGCCGACCATCCACGTCGCTACCGGGGAGTCGAAGCCGCTCGAAAACAGCGACACCACCTTCCCGGCCGTTCCCACGGGAAGGCCGCCGACACCCGGGCCGGTGTCGGCGTAGACGTACACGTCGCCTTGAACGGCGTGCACGATTACCGTCATGTCGGGCCCGTGCATCAACACCTTCTTTGTGGGAAAGGCGTCGCACAGTGCGCTGCCCACGATGCGGTTCATCTCGAGCGTATGGCGCTCGTAGTTGGTTGACGAGCGTCGCGCATGGACCTTGAAGCTCTCCCATGGAGACTCGACCTCTTGGAGCGCCCGTACCGCAGCGGCGCAGTACTCCTCCTCGTCAAGCGCGCAGCGATACGCCAAGGATACGCGCGCCACGCCTGGCACCTGCGCTATGGTACGCGCCATCTGGGGTGTCGCGAGGCCATCCTCGGACTCAACCAGCACATGGCCCGAAATGCGTCTTACCTTCTGCGCCCCCGAGCCTTTGAGCGCATGGCTCAAGTTGCTCAGGAGACGATTCTCGAAGGTTGAGCGATTCTTGCCCTTGAGGCCAATCTCGTGATAATGGACGAGGCAGACGCGCTCACTCATGAATTCTGCTGCACGCGGGCGTTGGAGCCGCGAATCTGATCGTCGAACTCATCCTGCACGAAGCTCAAGACATCGTCGTTGATCTCCTGCATCGCGATGGAGACGGTGTCCTCGCCGGATGCCATGGTGGTGATGTCATCGAAGTCTTGGATGGCCGTCACGCGCAGATGCTGCCCGCGCAGCATGTTGTTGATGTCGCAAGCGCGCTTGGACGCGATGGAGCACAGCAAGAACGGGTTCTCCTCGGTCTTGGAAAGCAGGGTATCGATTTCGGGGGTCGTGATCGCCATAATCTGCCTTTCTAAGAGGTCTCGTACTTCTCTAGGATTTGGGACAGCTCGGCCGTAGCCTCATCGAGGTCGTCGTTGACGAGCCGAACGTCGTACGTATCGGCCAGCGAGAGCTCGCGCTTGGCCGTCTGCAGTCGAAGGGCCAACGACTCTTCGGACTCGGTACCCCGTCCCACGAGGCGCTCCACCAACACATCCCACGAGGGAGGCTCGACGAAGACTCGCACCACGTCGGGGAACACCTTCTTTACGTTGTTACCGCCTTGGACGTCTATCTCGAGCACGACGGACTCGCCTCGGGACAGGCACGCGTCTATCTCGCTCCGCAGCGTCCCGTAGCGGTGGTCGTGGACCTGTGCCCACTCGAGGAAGTCACCGTCAGCGATGTGGCGGTCGAATTCCTCGTCCGAAATGAAGTGATACGCGACCCCATCGACCTCGCCCGGTCGAGGCAATCGCGTCGTCGCCGAGACGGTCAGACCCAAGGTTGGACGCAACGCGCGCACCCGCGCAACCAGCGTTCCCTTGCCTACGCCCGCCGGTCCCGAAACGACGAACAATCGAGCCTTGCGTTCCACTACTTCGAAAGCGTCTCGAGGAGCTGCTCGCGCTGCCGGGCGCCGAGGCCCTTGATGCGCCTCGACGGAGAAATGCCGAGGTCCTCCATGACCTTGGTGGCCTTTGCCTTGCCGTAGCCAGGCAGCGACTCGATAAGCGCAGATACCTTCATGCGATTCGCGATGGGGTCATCGGAATCGAGCACCTCTTCGAGCGAGACCTTCCCCGCCTTGATGTTGTCGCGAAGCTCCGCACGGGCGTGACGCGCGGCAGCGGCCTTCTCTAACGCTTCCTTGCGCTGCTCTTCGGTAAGCTGCGGAAGTGGCATGGTTCCTCCCAACACATAAGGGTTCAAACTCTACCCGCCCATAGGGACAAGCACATGACATAGTGATTCATTATCCTCAATACTTCAAGCATCTTGCGTTGTACCTGCACAAACACCACATCGGGCGACGCGGAGGACGAGTGTGGCTAGACGGTCAGCAGCTCGTCGACGATAGACTCGAAGGCGGCTACCGGATCGGCCGCCTTGGTGATGGGCCTTCCGATGACGAGCTTCGAGGCGCCTGCCGCGATGGCCGCGGCCGGTGTCGCGATGCGCGCCTGGTCACCCACGTCCGCTCCCGCCGGCCTGATGCCGGGACAAACGATGAGCGCCTCTGGTCCGAGGAGCCCGCGCATGTCGGCGGCCTCTTGCGGGGAGCATACGATGCCGTGTGCCCCGGCACCCACCGCAAGCTTCGCCAGACGGCGTACCTCATCTGCAACCGAGGACTCAACGCCGATGGACGCGAGGGCCTCCTGGTCCATGCTCGTGAGCACCGATATGGCGAGGAGCTGCGTGCCCTTGCCCGCCTCCTCGACGCCTGCGCGGCCCTCCGCGATCATCTGCGCCCCGCCGAGCCCGTGGATGGAGAGCAGGTCTGCACCGCCCAGCGATGCCGAAAATGCTGCCCCATGGATTTGGAAGGGGATGTCGTGCAGCTTGAGGTCAAGGAACACCTTGAATCCGCGTTCGCGCATCTCATCCACCATCTGGGGGCCATAGCGATAGAAGAGCGTCATGCCCACCTTTACCCACACGGCCTTGCCGCTGAGCTTGTCGCACAGTTCCAGCGCTTCCTCGCGGCTCATGTCCAACGCGATGATGATTGCATCGCGCGCCTCTGCATCTAGCATTCGAACGCTCCTATCAACTCGTTGATGTCTGTGACTCCCTGGTCGCATGCCCACTGCTCCAGCTCCTCGACCACGCGTGCGGCGCAAGCAGGGTCGACGAGGTTTGCCGTGCCCACCGATATGGCGGTGGCGCCGGCGAGGATCATCTCTGCCGCATCCTCCCCGCAGGTGATGCCGCCGATGCCGCATATCGGCACCTTGACCGCCCTTGCGCACTCCCATACCATCCGCACGGCGATGGCGTGTATGGCAGGACCCGAGACGCCCGCCGTCGGCCGACACACACGGCTCCTTCGGGTGCGGACGTCGATGCTCATGCCGGGAATGGTGTTTATGAGCGAGAGCGCATCGGCGCCCTCTGCCTCGAGCGCACGGCCGATTTCCGCAACGTCATGTGGCGCCATCTTTACCACGATGGGTCTGGTGGTGAGGGGCCGCACCGTGCGCATGACCTCAGCCGCAGCTGCGGGCGTAGCGCCCATCGCCGCCCCACCCGCGGCGATGTTGGGGCAGCTGATGTTTATCTCGAAGCCCGACGCGAATGGCGCCAGCTCCTCAAAGAGCTCCATGGCCCGGGCGTATTCCTCCAAGGAGTGGCCGGCCACTTGGCAGATGACCGCACAGCCCTTCCGGCGCAGTCCCTGCAGGTATTCGCCATAG
Source organism: uncultured Coriobacteriaceae bacterium (assembly GCA_902798915.1). Classification (GTDB taxonomy): domain Bacteria; phylum Actinomycetota; class Coriobacteriia; order Coriobacteriales; family Atopobiaceae; genus RUG440. Next base: position 7,981 of record CADBYM010000061.1, read on the forward strand.
CGGCCAACGAAGCCGGCGACCCCAGGGTTCTGCAGTCCCACGGAGTTGAGAATGGCGGCGCCACCCAGTTCCGCAAGACGGGGCGCGGGGTTGCCTTCCCAGGGAATCGCCGAGACGCCCTTGCAGGTGATGGCTCCCAACGTCGAACCGACGTCGTAGAATCCCTCGAATTGCTCACCGTTGCCGAAGGTGCCGGATGCGGTGTTAACGGGATTGCGCATGGTGATGCCGCCTAGGTTGACGGCCATGCGTGGCCCTGCGTCCTTGCTCACCAGACCACCTCCCTCGCGTCGAAGACCGGACCGTCCTTGCAGCAGAGCGCATAGCCACCGGCGACGAGCGCGACGTTACAGCAGCTGCAGGCTCCGAAGCCGCAGCCCATCATCCGTTCCAAGGATGCCTGGCATGCGATGTCGCGCTTGGCGCACAGCCGCGCAACGCCCGCCATCATGGGGGTGGGACCGCAGGTGTAGGCCTGTGCGTACGGTCGATCGGCAATGAGGTCCGCCATCACGTCGGTCGTGAATCCGCGCGTGCCGAGTGTGCCGTCATCCGTGCAGACGAGCACCTTCCGCGCACAGTCGCATCCCTCATCGGGGGCCAGGCGGCGTAGCTCGTCAAGAAGGTACTCAACGTGCTTGGCCGAAGTCTGGGCGCCCACGATGACGTCAAAGCCCACGGAGGCCTCCGCCAGCATGCGTGCGCAGGCAACGATGGGTGGCAGACCGACCCCGCCCGCGACGAGCAGGGCACGGCCCTCGTGCGTGGGAAGCGCCCATCCGTTCCCACAGGGACCCACCATGGTAGAGGTGTCGCCCACGCGCATGCAGCTCAGGCGACGCGTGCCCTCCCCCACCACGGCGTACACGAGCTCGAGCGTCTGGCTGGTAGCTTGCGCCACGGAGAAGGACAAGGGTATGCGCAAGATGTGCGCGGAGTCACCCGGCACGGCGACGTTGACGAACTGCCCCGGAGCGATTAGCGAGGCAACGGGCGTGTGGCACCGCATGCGCCACACGCCATCGGCGACCGCCTCGTTCGAGAAGACCTCGAACCCGTGGACGCCTGTGGCCGATGCCGTTCCTGCCAATGAGTCAGGTTGGATCGTCATCTGGCAACCGTCCCGTCCACGAGCGTGCGCCGACCGTCCACAAAGACGTCAGTCGCACAGCCCATGAGCGTCAGGCCGAGGAAGGCCGAGTTCTTCGACTTGCCCACGAGATAGTCGGGTGTGACGTGGACGACGCGCTTGGGGTCAATGAGCGTGAGGTCGGCCGCGCTTCCCGCCTCGATGCGTACGGGCTTGAGCCTCAGGAGCTGCCGCGGGTTGATGGCCATCACCTCGACCAGTCGCTGCCAGCTCATCTTTCCCGGGAGCACCATGTTTGCCAGCATGAGGGGCAGTGAGGTCTCCAGTCCGACGCAGCCGAAGTAGGCAATCTCCCACTCGCAGTCCTTCTCGTGGGCCGCATGTGGCGCATGGTCGGTAACCACACAGTCGATGGTGCCGTCGAGCAGTCCGGCGCGCATTGCGGCGGCATCCTCGGAAGAGCGCAGCGGTGGGTTCATCTTGAGGTTGGTGTTGTAGGCATCGGTGATGTCGTCTTCGCAGAGGAAGAGATGGTGCGGGGTCACCTCGCAGGTCACTCGCAAGCCCTCCGCCTTAGCGGAGCGTACGAGCTCTAGGCCCTTCGCGGTGGATATGTGGCATATGTGCAGCGCGCAGCCCGTGGAGCGCGAGAGCTCGATGTCCCTATAGATCTCGAGCTCCTCGGCAAACGGGGGCCAGCCGAACATGCCGAGCCTCGTCGCCGTGCGTCCCGAGTTGACCACGCCGTTGCCAGAGAGGCTCTCCACCTCGCAGTGTGCGCACACCACGCGGTCGAACTGGCTCACGTATGCCATGCAAGTCTTCATCATGCCGGCGCTCTGCACGCCATGTCCGTCGTCAGAGAAGGCGGCGGCGCCTTCCATCACCATGTCGCCGATCTCTGCGAGCGACTCGCCCTTCTCGTCGCGCGTGAGCGCCCCCATGGGACGAACGTGCACGAGGCCCACGCGATGGGCGGTGTCGATCTGGTAGCGAACCTCAGCGCCCGTGTCGGTGACGGGGTCGGTGTTCGGCATGGTGGCAACGTCGGTGAAGCCGCCATGGGCTGCGGCCCGCGAGCCGGTGGCGATGGTCTCCTTGTGCTCGTAGCCCGGGTCACGGAAGTGGACGTGCATGTCTACGAGGCCGGGCACCAGGTACCTTCCGGCACCGTCCACCACGGTCGCACCCTCGGGTGCCTCGAGCGAGTCGGCAACCGCTGCCACAACCTTGCCCTCGACGAGTACGTCCTGCACCTTGTCGAGACCGACTTGCGGGTCGACCACATGCGCGCCCCTAATCAGAAATGCCATTGTGTTCTCCTCCCAAGAGCAGGTACATCTCGGCCATGCGCGTCGCCACACCGGCGGTAACCTGGTCGAGGATCCTCGACCGTGCGCAGTCGGCAACCTCGGCGTCAATCTCCATGCCACGGTTCATGGGGCCAGGGTGGCAGATGATCGCGTCGGGCTTCATGCGCGCCTCGCGCTCAAGCGAGAGGCCGTATAGGCGGTTGTACTCTCGACGGCTGGGTATGGCCGCGCCCTCCATGCGCTCGAGTTGCACGCGCAGCATATACACGACGTCCATGTCCTCGATCATGTCGTCGAGGTGGTTGGTCTGGCTGCAGCCATACCAGCTCGGGTCACCCACCTGGAAGGTCGGGGGAGCCACGAGCGTGACCTCTGCGCCCATGGTCTTGAGGGCGGGCGCGAGGCTGCCGCATACGCGACTGTGCGCGAGGTCACCCACGATTGCCACCTTGAGGCCGTCTAGGTGACCGAAGTGCTCTCGAATCGTGAAGAGGTCGAGCATCGCCTGCGTGGGATGCTGGTGCTTGCCGTCACCCGCATTGATGACGATCGCGTCGGTGTTCTCTGTGACCTTCTGCGGCGTGCCGGCAAAGCGGGCACGCACCACGAACATGTCGACGTTCATGGCGTCGATGGTCTGGATGGTGTCGGCGAGGCTCTCGCCCTTGACGACGGAGCTGGTGGATCCGCCCATGTTGAGGGTATCTGCCGAGAGGCGCTTCTCGGCAAGCTCAAAGGAGCTGCGCGTGCGCGTCGAGGGCTCTAGGAACAGGTTGACGATGGTGCGACCCCGCAGTGCGGGGACCTTCTTTATGCCCTTGCGCGCGTTGATCTCGGCAAACGACTGGGCCGTGTCCAATATCTGCGTGATGTCGTCGGCCGTGAGGCTCGTCGTGTCGATGAGGTGTCGTACCGAAAGCATCAACGTCCCCCTTCCCTGCCGTCGTCCTTTGCCCAGATCGTGACGGAGTTCTCGCCGTCCATGGCCTTGAGGTGGACGCGCACGTCCTCGTTGTGTGAGGAGGGAACGTTCTTGCCCACGTAGTCGGCGCGAATCGGAAGCTCGCGATGTCCACGGTCGACCATGACGGCGAGCTGCACGGTGCGCGGGCGTCCCAGGTCCATGAGTGCGTCAAGTGCGGAACGCACGGTGCGACCCGTATACAGGACATCATCGACGAGGACCACGTTTGCGCCGTCGATGCCAAAGGGTATGTTGGTCGCGTGGCGCACAGGCACGATGTGCCGTCCGATGTCATCGCGATAGAAGCTCACGTCGAGTTGCCCCACGGGCGGTCGCTTGCCCTCGATCTCGGCTATCTCGGCCGAAAGAATCTCGGCCAGGGGAACGCCTCGGCTGACGATGCCCACAATCCCTAGATTCTCGGCGCCCTCATTGCGCTCGCAAATCTCGTGCGCAATGCGCGTCATGGCACGGCGCATCGCGTCGCCATCCATGATGGCGGCCTTTGGAACGAAATCGCCCATATAGCTCCCTTCCATACAAAAGACGTCCCTCGTGTGGCACAAGGCATCCCGGAAGGGGGTTGGCGTTCCGGCCTTGCGGGTGTCTCGCACCACACTTAAAGGTCGAAACCTAATGATAGCAGACTTGGAGATGCGTGCCCAATGGAGTCATTCCACATGCGTCACGCAGGTGAGCCTTCCTGCGAGTCGCAGTATTCTTGGGAGCGACGATCCTGCCTTCGACGACGCTCAAGGTACACGCCGGTGCGCGCGACGGCAAAGCCGATGCCGTTGGTGGAGATGGAGTATGCGAACTCCTCCACGAGGCCCCGCATGTAGCCCATTCCGCTGATGGGCGGAACATCTCTGCCCGCAAGTTCGAAGGCGAGCCGCCGCAACTGGGGCGAGACGTTCTCCAAGGACGCGATTGCCTCAGGATCCATGCGCGCAAACATCTGGGCCATCATGCCTCGAAGATTCTCGTCTTCCAGCGCTCCTCGACCAATGGCCTCCCCCGCATAGCGAAACCCAATGACCGTGAGTGCCTTGCGGATGCCAAAGTCCTCCGGACACACCTCGTCCACCACATCAGCCATGTCGTTCCAGCGCTCGATGGAGAGCTCCAGCACGCGCATGGCCGAGGACGAGCCCGGAAGGTCTTCCCGATAGCAATAGTACGGAACGTCCCTGTACACGATAGAGCGTGCCTGTGCCATGGTTTGGAAGAGGAACGGGTTGTCGACCCATCCCGCACCGGGCACCTCCTTCATGTGTATGGGGATGCGTTCCAGAAACTCGCGCAGGTACAGGGCCGACCAGATGGATGGATGGTGCTGCACGATTCGAGGGCACTCGCTTAGCGTAAACGGTTGTTGGGGTGGGTCGATGCGCTGATAGTACGAGCAGTGCAGCAGACGCTCGCGCGGCGTCGTCGGCATCCAGACCCGCCAGTAGGGAGACTTGACGATGTCAGGCAGCTCGTCGAACGTCGTCGCGTAGGCGAACAAGTCGTCGTACATGTGGGGCTTCACCCAGTCGTCGGGCTCGAGGATGGCCACATAGGTGCCACGCGCCTCAGAGAAGCCCCTGTTCACGCTTGCCCCATAGCCCTGATTTGGCTTGTCGATGACGCGCACTCGGGCGTCCCGCGCCTCGTGCGCGCGCATGATGTCGAGCGAGCCATCCGTCGATCCGTCGTTGAGGACGATGATCTCCAGCCTGCAGCGACCGTTCTGCTCGGCCGAGCTCAACGCCTCGTCCAAGAATCGCTCCGTGTTGTAGCACGGGACGATCACGCTCACGTCGATGGCAGCGTTCGTATCGCGTGACATTGCCGCTCCTCTGGTATCGGCTGGGGCATCGGCCCAGACTAGATGTACAGGATGAACTTGCGCTGCGTGCGACTGAAGACCACGATGCCGACGATCAGCGAGAGCAGCCCACACGCGAGGCAGAGCCCGTTGAGCTCGAGCGAGGGCGGCCTCTGATACAGGAGCGCCTCTCGTATGTACCCAACGAAGTGGAACATCGGGTTGAAGACCTCCAGCGACAAGACCCAGCCGGGCAGGATTTCTGCTGGATAAAAGAGTGGTGTGGCGTACGTCCACGCAGTGAGCACCACGCCCCACAGGTGCATGACGTCCCTAAAGAACACCGAGAGCGCGCTCAGCAAGAGTGAGAGTCCGCAGCAGAACATGGTTATGTACACGAGGAACAGCGGCATGACGATGACGGTCCATGTGGGGTACACGTGAACGAAGAGCATGACCACCAGTACTGCCATCAGCGAGAACACGAAGTTGACGACTGCGAAGAGGACCTTCTCTACCGGGAAGACCCAGCGCGAAACACGCACCTTCTTGAGCAGGGATGCCGCGTCGATGATTGATCCCATGCCTTGGCTGGTCGCGTCGCTCATGAGGGCGAACGTCACGTTACCCAAGATGATGTAGAGTGGATAGCTTGGGATTCCGTCTGACGAGAAGCGCATGAGAGTGGAGAACACGGCAGCCATGACCGTCATCATGAGCAGCGGGTTCAGTACGCTCCAGGCCACGCCGAGCGCGCTGCGACGATACTTGAGCTTGAAGTCGCGCGTGACGAGTTGGGCAAGGATGTAGAACGCCTTGGATCGCTCGGGATACCATGCATCAAGCGAGGCGTCCGTGCTCTTGACTGCCGATGATGCGGAATCTGACAAAGCATCCCCCGTCTCTCGATACAAAACAACCCACCAAGGAATGGTGGGTTGAAGAATTCGGGCTCCCCAGGCTGGATTCGAACCAGCGACATACGGATTAACAGTCCGCTGCGCTACCACTGCGCCACTGGGGAATGCATGTGCTCCTCAGCACGTGTAATGATTATACAGACTTCGGTTTTGAATGCAAGGGTCTTTTTCATCTTTTTTTTCGAGCACCCAGGGGGTTCGCCGTGCGACTTGCGAGCTAGCGAAGAGCGACCCACGCAGGGATTATCCTGCGTGGGTCGCTCGCTGTTGCGCCACTTACGAAGGTGGCTACTCGCTAGTCTTCCATGTAGTCCTTGAGCTTGCCGGAACGGCTGGGATGACGCAGCTTTACGAGCGTCTTGCTCTCGATCTGCCGTATGCGCTCGCGCGTGACGCCGAACTCGCGACCGACCTCCTCGAGCGTGCGCGGGTGCCCGTCCTCAAGGCCGAAGCGGAACTTGATGACCTTGCGCTCGCGGTCCGCAAGCCCGTCGAGCACCTGCTCGAGCTGCTCACGCAGCATGGAGTCGCTCGCCGCCTCCGGCGGGGCCACCGCCGTGGAGTCCTCGATGAAGTCGCCGAGCTGGGAGTCCTCCTCCTCGCCGATGGGGGTCTCGAGGCTGACGGGCTCCTGGCTGATGCGCTGGATCTCGCGCACGCGCTCGGCCGT
>CADBYM010000062.1 GCA_902798915.1 uncultured Coriobacteriaceae bacterium
CCGGCAGACCTACGGCTGGGAGGGCTCCTGGCGCAAGAACGGCTCCGTCTCCGGCACCACCGGCCAGGCCAAGCGCCTCGAGGGCATAAACCTCAAGCTGGCGTCCAAGCCCGTCCCGGGCGGGATCAAGTACCGCACCCACATCCAGGGGATCGGCTGGCAGGGCTGGCGCGCGAACGGGAGGCTCTCCGGCACGACGGGGCAGTCCAGGCGCCTCGAGGCCATCCAGGTGAGGCTCACCGGCAGCATGGCGAGGCGCTACGACGTGTGGTACCGCGTCCACGCGCAGCACTACGGCTGGATGGGCTGGGCGAGGAACGGCCAGTCGGCGGGCACCCAGGGCCACGCCTACCGCCTCGAGGCAATCCAGGTGGTCCTCAAGGCCAAGGGCTCGAAGGCCCCCGCCGCCTCCTACAAGGGCGCCGCGCGCGCCACGAAGGCGCGGTTCAAGCGCGGCCCCGTCACCATCTCCGGTCCCGGCTGGAAGATCGCCCTGCCCGAGTACTGGCGGGGGAAGGTGACGGTGAAGTCTAACGCGACTGGTACGACTAGTCAAACGCTCTACGCAAAGAAGCTCCCCAACAAATGCCCCATCCTGACGACACAGGTATTGACCGATCCACAAATGGTCAAATTCTTTGGGAGTAGGGGCTCTGCAGAAGTCGCGAAGGGCAAGCTCAAGGGTGGCAGGAAGGTGTCCATCCGCATGGGCGACGACGGGAACTTCCTCTTCATAACGCACATCGCTGGCGGCCGGTATCTGATGGTGAGCACGAGTCATTTCGAGCAGCAGCGCAGTTTCATGGGCAGCTATGGCCCATCCTACTCGGACCTCTCTCTCCTTGAGGACCTCCAATCGGCGGGCAAGCTATATTACACAGGCACGAGGGATTATCGCGTGCCCATCGCCTGTCTGCGCATGATCGCGAAGCGGACCACCATTGGCTAGTCTTGCATAGAGATAAGCGCACCTTTGGTGACGCGGCGCGGGCGGGCGGCCTCCATCGGGGGCCGCCCGCCCCGTTGGTGACGACGGGGACGGAGGTCGACCATCACCTCGCCGGCGATGGCCACGTGTGCCAATAAACTTACACTACAGAGAAGGTTCTGCTAGAATGACAGACGCGGTGGCACGTCTGAGTGTGGGCAGCGCCTCTGGAGAGGAGGTCAGCCCATGGAACTGTTGACGCGTATTCTCGAACTGGGCACGGCAGCCATCTGCTTGATCACCGCGCGGGAGGAACGTGAGGCCCGCACACGGGCCGAAAGGCGACGTAGGAGAAGGAGACGGAACCGAGCACGAAGACAGCAACGCATTCAAAGTAATGACCGATAGGGTCTAGCACACCCTTCGGCCATAAAACGAAGACGGCGCTGCCCAGGGGGCTCTGGGCGTGTCACCGCACCTATTGTAACCACGCACGCGGCGCGTTGTCAAGCCGCTGCGGCCGAGAATGCCAATTTGCATATAGTATGTCTCCGCAAGACCCGCGCCCTAGAGTCGTCCGAGCTGTCTCGCCGCACGAGGTGGTTCTCAACCGGATTGTCCGGCGGGCCATTTCTCACCCATTTGAATCCGCAAACGTGCCTCTATGCTCGGGCGTGGTCGAGCTCCGCCGTCAGGGCGCCTCTCATCGGCGAGTTGCAGCTTCCGCCCGCCAAGGGCCTCTCTTATGCATTCAGGGCGCTACGGCCAATCCTTGCCCGGCGTGATGGGGTGTTATAGAGGCATATGGAACGAAGCGAAGTGTATTTGCGTGATGCACAGAGGGATGCAGAGTGATTTGGAGTGATGCGAATGACCGAGGAGGAGCTAGCTGCGGGAGTGGCGTGCCTTGCCGTGCGCCAGGCACCGCGCCTGAATGCCTGCCGCCTTGTCGGTCGACGGCCGGGACGACAATGCCCATCGTGTTGGCATGGCCTGCCTACCCAAGCTCACTGTCTACCCAGTTTGCCATCAGGGAGCGTAATGCGATGACTAGCGATAGCTTGTCTTATGGCATTTGGTATGCTTACACTCAACTCATGGACAATAGTGAACGCAAACAAATGCTGGGCAAGGCCGTAGCGGAAGCTCGCCTGAAGATGGACTTCTTGCAGCGCGACCTTGCCTGGGCTATTGGCACCGATCAATCCTATGTATGGGAAATCGAATCAGGACGCGTTGGCGACGGGTTTGACCGGCTTTGTGGAATCGCGGATGTCCTCGGCATACAAGTGCGGACCTGATTCAATTCTCGACACGCCTGCACCTTTCCGCACTACAACATGCGATTCGATGTGCAACCTCAGGGCAAATCTCTAGATCTGTACCATATCTGACTTGTGAAAACAAGTCAGATATGGTACAGATATATTGAAGAGCTGAAAACAAGCTCAGAAACATAAGTTCTCGAATTAAGGGGTGAGTACGATGAAGAAGCCGCACAATGGGTTCCGTATGACGATGGCTATTGCGCTGTCGTGTGTCATGGCGCTCGGCTCGACACCGGCGATGGCGTTTGCGGAGGCGGTCGATGTAGATGACGAGAGCATCCAGCAGGTTGAGGTGGCTGACGTAGGGGAGGGCATCGTTACCGACGAGGGCGATGGTGCCATATTGCCTGAAGAGGCGACCGCAGAAGAGTCATCGGTTGTCGAGTATGATTTGATAGAAGAAGAATCTGCTGCCACTGAGAGTGAAGGAGTTGAGGGGGGAGCGGAAGCGGCGGTCGAAGTACCCGATGGTGGCCTTGCGGTGCAGGAGGGTGAAATCGACCTCGGCGGCTTCTTCTCGGGCGTTTTTTTCAACTTCGACGGCAAACGCTTAGATGCTAACGACTACGGCTATTACTACGTTGAAGAGGGCGGGTCCGTTACCCCTAACATCCATCTCGAAAAACGTGGCTACGACGCAAATGACGATGAAGTATGGACACCTTTGCAAGAGGGACGCGACTACACGCTCAGCTTCGAGGATTATGGCGGGTCGTCAGAGACAGCTCCATTTGGCGAGGGTCTTCATTATGTCATCGCTACGGCTGTGGCTGGTAGCGGATACACGGGCAGCACTGATATGTCCTTTGTTGTGACTACTCGGCATGACTTACTCATGGGAGCCGATGTCGATAGTAGCGCACTGGAGCCATACCAGAATAATGATACTGGTGAGTATGAAGTGCCGACGGGAACGAAGCCCAGCTTCTCGGTTGTGTACAAGGACGGCCAGCAAGTGCCATCGTCCGCTTATGAGGTAGAGTACTACACATACGATGATTATGAGTACGTGGGATCCACATTCCCAACGGCTTTGGGCCACTATTATATGCAAGCCACCTGTAAGGGGGCGTACCACGGCGATCCGATTAGCAGTAGTTTCTACGTAGTCAAGGCGCTTGGAAACTCCACCATCAAGGTTGCCGACCAAACCAAGACCTACACTGGGCAGGCGCTCGCGTATTCGGGGAGTGTCACCAAGACTGGATCGACCGGGAAGGTCACCTACAGCTATTACTCCGACTCGGCCTGCACCAAATCGGTTGCGGCAGCCAACGTCAAAAATGCGGGTACCTACTACGTTAAGGCTACATTAGCCGCCGACGCCAACTTCAAGGCCGCTACGAGCGCCGCCGCAAAGCTCACCATCGCAAAGGCCTCTTCCAGCATCAAGCTCGCAGCGCAGACCAAGACCTACAGCGGAAAGGCCATCGCCTACTCTGGCACCGTGACCAAGTCCGGCTCCGCCAGTGTCGTGAGCTACACGTATTATAGTGACGCCGCCTGCACGAAGGTCGTAGCCGCCGCGAACGTCAAGGCGGCCGGGACCTACTACGTCAAGGCCAAACTCGCCGCCGACGCGAACCACAACGCAGCCACCAGCGCCGCCGCAAAGCTCACCATCGCAAAGGCCGCTTCCAGCATCAAGCTCGCCGCCCAGACCAAGACCTACAACGGAAAGGCGCTCGCGTACAGTGGAAAGGTAACCAAGAGCGGTTCCGCTGGAAAGGTCACTTACGCATACTTCTCCGACGCCAAGTGCACCAAGTCCGTCAAGGCCGCCAATGTGAAGGGTGCCGGGACCTACTATGTCAAGGCCACTCTCGCCGCCGACGCGAACCACAGCGCGGCCACGAGTGCAGTGGCGAAGCTGACTGTCGCCAAGGCCGCAAACCCAATTACGGCCAAGGCTGCGAACAAGACCGCCAAGCTCGCGAGCGTCAAAACGAAGGCCGTTGTCGTGGCATGTCCGATGGCCGTTGCCAAGGCACAAGGCAAGCTCACCTACGCCAAGGTCGTCAATGGTTCTAGCGCAGCCCTCACCGTCAATAAGACCACCGGAAAGGTCACCGTCAAGAAGGGCACCAAGAAGGGTACCTATACCATCAAGGTGAAGGTCACCGCAGCCGGCAATGCTAACTACAAGGCCGGGTCCAAGACCATTACCTGCAAGGTTGTTGTCAAGTAGTTCCAAAACGAGTGATTGGATGCGCCTGCGCAATCCAATGAACGCATGAGGGGTACCCTGTCGCGATTGCGGGGTGCCTCTTAGGCTATATCGCATTCGGGCTAGGGAAAGGATTGACAATGACGAGCGGAAGCAAAGGCTGGGGTTTCGATGCGCTAAAAGCTGCGTTTACGGCAATCTTGTCGCTTACGCTGGCTGCAGGCGCTGTTCCAACTGTCGCATTGGCCGAAGCAATTGACGTGACGGGAGAAGAGGACATTGAAATAGCTGAGAACTTGTCTGTCGAAGACTTGGCGATGGAGGATGTCTGCGATGCAGATGCGGATGGGGCTGCACTAGTGGTTGAGGATTCGGCCGAAGCGCTTGCACCTGAGCAAGACGCAGCGGTGGCATCTATGGGCCAGCCTTTGGTGGATGAGGTGGAAAGCGCTCCTGCAGTCGCTGGGGAGAGCTTGGAGGATGTCGCAAGCGCTTCACAAGAGAAGGATGCGGTCATCTCGCTGCTTGCAATGTCGTCCGGCAACGACACGATTTCTAACGCAACGAGTTTCTCACTCAATACTTACGTTAAGGCGACGACGACATCAAGTGAGGATGGGGATTTCTATAAGGTGGCGCTTCCCTCAGCAGGCACCTACACATTATCGTTCGCCGGCGACACGCAGCTCGGTGACGGGGACCGTGATGGCTGGTACATCACCGTTTACGATTACGACAGGAGTCCGGTTATCGACGGCGTGTACTACAACGGAGGGCACCTCGACCGCGCGAACTGGACGGGGTACTTCCCGGCAGGGACATGCTACGTCCAGGTTGCCCCATCATGGCGCATTGTCGCAGGAAGCAAATATCGTTTCAGGCTTTCCAAGAGTGGCTACAAGGCAAAGGATGAAAATACCATCTCGTCACTGCGTCCCATTGATACTGACGAGTTGGAGGGGAACGATTCGCTAGCTACAGCGAATCGCATGGGCAGGAATAAGTACGTATATGCCAGCACGACCTCAGCTGATGACCAGGATTTCTTTGCTCTGCGCCTTCCGGTCGCAGGCACCTACACACTATCGTTCGCCGGCGACACGCAGCTCGGTGACGGGGACCGTGATGGCTGGTACATCACCGTCTACGATTACGACAGGAACCCGGTCATCGACGGCGTGTACTACAACGGAGGGCACCTCGACCGCGCGAACTGGACGGGGTACTTCCCGGCGGGGACATGCTACGTCCAGGTTGCCCCATCATGGCGCATAGTTGGCGGCAGTTCCTATCATTTTCGAATTGCGGGCGCCTCCTTGTCGTCAGCCTCAGTTTCAGGAATCAAAGCAAAGACCTATAACGGTAAGGCACAGAAGCAATCGCCCATAGTGCGTGTTGGCGGAAGGACGCTAAAGCTCAACGAAGACTATGTGCTCACGTATGTTGGCAACACGAAAGTCGGGGTCGCGAAGATTAAGCTGCAGGGCAAGGGTAGCTACATTGGCACCATTACTAGGTCTTTCAAAATCAACAAGGCGAAGAACCCCATTGTTGTGAAGGCTGTGAGCAAGAGCGCAAAGCGTGCGCAAACCAAAAAGAGGGCTGTTACCGTGGCGCGACCGATGAACGTGACGAAGGCGCAGGGCAAGCTCTCCTACGCGAAGGCATCCGGTGCGAAGTGTCTCTCGGTGAACAAGAAGACCGGCAAGGTTACCGTAAAGAAGGGAACCAAGAAGGGAATCTACAAAATCAAGATCAAGGTGACTGCGGCTGGAACAAAGAACTACAAGAAGGGGAGCAAGACTGTAACCTGCAAGGTGACAGTCAAATAGGTTGAGTCGAGCGCTGGAACGAAGAGTTGTTCTGGCGCTTTTGTAATCACAGCGGTGCGTAAGGAGGGAGAACAGAACATGGGCAGATGTGACCGTTATGTGAGATTATCGAAGGCGCTGCTAGCCTTCGCTCTGGCCGTACTTATGACGGCGAGTGGCCTGCCTGTATCGGCGCTGGCAGAGATGTTTGAAGAAGGGCAGGCAATTCGAACAGAGGAGAACACTCCGCTAGATGAGACCCAGACGATACAGCCAAGCGAAACGATTAAGGTTGAGGAATCCAACATAGGGGAATTGGCGGAGCCGAACGAAGAGCAAACGGTTGGCTTTGCCGAGGTGGAATCCAACCAAGAAACTGATCAGGAAGTTGAAGATTTGCTTCCGGAGGAAATCCTTCTGGATGGCGATGCTGAGCAGACCGATGATGGGGAAGCTTTCAGTCCTGAGGACGGGCTTCCCGAACACGAGGACGAAGAATCGGCGCCAGATGAGGCTGAGGTTGACCTTTCGGAGCAGGCAAGTAAGCTCGGGTTGACCATATGGACGACACGTGACCAAGCTGCTCAAGACAGGTCCACCAAACGGTTGGGAGACACTGTCTACTTGCACTATGACATTATTGATGAAAACTACAATAAACTCGATCCAAGCGACTATGGGCTTGGCAACTACATCGTCAATGAATCCTTCTTTGACCCCAGCGGGAATTATATTGCAGGGTACAGTTACTCGAACTCGAGGGGAAACTGGATACGGATGTCACTGCAATCATCCTCGCCTACCGGGAAGTGGAAAGCGGTTGTCTCCATTAGTGGCGCATTTAGCATCAGCTGCACCGAAGAGTTTGAAGTATACGATACGGTGCCATCAATAACGACGCAGCCATCCTCGAAGACCATCGACTCCGGCAGTACGACTTCGTTCAGCGTCTCCGCTACCGGCACGCATTTGAAATACCAATGGTACTATCGCACTCCATCTGGCTCGTCATACAGCATTAGTGGTGCCACGTCCTCGAGCTACTCCGTCACGGCCTCTGCCGACAATAGCGGACGCTCTTACTATTGCAGGGTGTACAACTACGGCAATGAGCTGTACTCTTCTTCGGCCCAGCTCACAGCTCGCTACACGATAAGCTATAGTGCCAACGGAGGGGGCGGGGCCCCGTCGGCGCAGCGCAAGACGCATGGATACACGCTGACCCTGAGTAGTACCAAGCCGACCCGATCGGGCTATGAATTTCTGGGTTGGTCAACGAATAGCAGTGCAACATATGCCTCCTATACAGCCGGCTCCACGTATTCCACGAATGGTAATGCCACTCTCTATGCCGTGTGGAAGCGTCCACAATATACTGTGTACTTCAATGCTAATGGTGGCTCGGTCAGTACGAGCAGCAAACAAGTAACGTATGGAAGCACTTACGGCAGTCTGCCAACTCCCGTGCGCGATAACTATAGCTTTGATGGTTGGTACACATCAACGGGCGAGGGATCGCGAGTTTACGAATCAACGATCTGCTACCTAGCCTCATCACAGACTCTTTACGCACACTGGACTTACAGCCCTGCGACCACAAAGCCCGTTATCGTTCTCTCTCAATCCGAGTTCACCTATAACGGTAAGTTCCAACGTCCGACCATCACCCTTAAGGACGGCTCGAAGACGCTCGTGCAGGGCACTGACTACGAGCAGCCGGTTGTCGAGACAGATGCTGTCAACACAAAGACTTACAACATCCTCGTAAGGCTGAAGGGCAATTACGCTCAGTATGACTCAGTGACGTCATCGTACAGAATCGTGCCGGCAAGCATGTCGAGCGTTACCGTCGCGGCGGTCTCCGACCGGACATACACCGGCTCAGCCATCAAGCCTGAGCCGCAAGTCAAACTCGGAGACGTCGTGCTTGTCAAAGACGTTGACTATACGTTTAGTTATGCGAGCAACACGAATGCGGGAACTGCGACTATTAAGGTAACTGCAAAGAGCAAGAATCTCACGGGGAGCAAGGACTCATCGTTCAAGATTGTACAGGCAGCTCCCACATTGAAGTTTGCCAGCTCATCGGTGTCCAAGAAGACGTCGGACTCCGCTTTCACCAATGCGTTAACGAAGACCACCGACGGTACAATCTCCTTTAAGACAAGCAATGCTGGGGTTGCGAAGGTGGACGGTAAAGGGTTGGTGACGATTCAGGGAGAAGGAGAAACGACGATTACCGCTACAGCTGCTGCGGGAGTGAACTATAAGGCGGGGAGTGCCTCCTACGTTCTCAAGGTGACCAAATCGATTACGTATACAGTCACATACAACACGAACGGTGGTACCGGCGCTCCGTCTCCACAATCCAAGGGGAAGGATGTTGCGTTGACGCTGAGCAGCATCAAGCCAACGAAGAAGTACACAGTTACGTACAACGCCAATGGAGGGAGCGTCTCGCCCGCCAGCAAGAGCCTGAGTTGCACCTTTAAGAGTTGGAATACGAAGAAGGACGGTAGTGGAACGTCGTACGCCTCAGGAGGAAGCTACAAAGCAAATGTCAGTATCACGCTCTATGCGCAGTGGACGAATCCCAAGGTAGGCGCGCTTGCAACGCCAAAACGCAGCGGCTACTCGTTCGTGGGTTGGTATACAGCCGCTACGGGTGGGAAGAAGATTAGCGATAGTACGGTCGTGACTGGCGGAATGACCCTATACGCGCATTGGACCGACCCCTACAACTTGGGTGATGAGACCTACTCGTTCGCTAATTACCCAGACTGGCACTCGAAAGGTGGCCATTGCTTTGGGATGTCCATGACGAGCTCGGGCTATCACAACGGCCTGCTTGATATCGCGATAATTGGTGGAAAGGCGAATTCGTCGCTTTATAGCTTTGATGACTCAGCGGTTGTGAAAAAGCCGATTTGTTATTACCAGGATAAGCAGGGCGATTCTCGTGACGGTTCCGTAGTTGCAGGAGGGTCGACGTACTTGGATGGTTTTGACGACATTGAGTCCGACTGGAAGGAAGTAATCAATTACGTGAAGAATCATAATTTCGATAATACCGGCAAGCTTCAGATTGGTTATAGGGGCAAATACATAGACGAAAATGGCAAGGTCGCCAAAGGCGGGCATGCAATCAATTTTCTACGTTACAAGAATGTGGGAGGACAAGATCGAATCTACGCATATGACAACAATTACCCGAATCAAGAAACCTATTTCTATAGGAACGCAAAAGGTAAAGTATTGCAGGCTCCAGTTCAGACGTTTGATGTTTCAATTGACTGCATAGCGTTGCGTGACGTTAGGACGTATTTTAAGCTTGTCAAGAGCTTTGATGCGACGCGCGCCATATATGTTGCTAAAGATTCAGCAAACGTTCAGGGATATTCTTTCACGTACATGGAGGGTGCAATCTCTGGCAAAGAGTATGTGATGTATGAGATTCCGGAAAGTGTAAACCGAGTTACGATTGTCCCCAAGGAGGATTATGCTGATTTTATATACATGGACACGGAGTATAGCTTTGGGGAAGTGACGAGTGACACGCGCGGAGATTTGCGTTTTGCCTCGGGAGATGAGGGCATGCTTGGGTCCGACGCGAGCTTCACCATTTACGAGGCTGACGAGGCGAAGCCCACTATGACGTTGTCCAAGTCCTCGTACGTCTACGACGGCAAGTTGCACAAGCCGTCGGTGACTGTTAAGGTTGGAGGGGTGCTGCTGAAGCAGTCATCCGACTATACGGTAAAGTATCCCTCAGGCATGACCAATGCTGGGAAGTATGAAATCAAGGTGACGCTGAAGGGCAAGTACAGCGGCTCTGTCACTAAGGCGTTCACTATTGTCAAGGCTAGTCAAGCTATCACGGCATCCAATAAGTCTGTCGCGATGGGTAAGACTGTCGCGCTCGCTGCCAAGCGCACCAAGGGCAGCGGCAAGCTCACGTATAAGTCATCCAACACGTCCATCATCAAGGTCAATGCGTCAGGCATCGTGACCCCGGTGAAGGCTGGCAAGGCGAAGGTCACCATCACGGCTGCGTCAACATCCAATTGGGAAAAGGCGACAAGGGTCGTAGCGGTTACCGTCACCAAGGGTACGCAGCCCATGGTGGCCAAGGCAGTCGCGCGTAGCGCGAGCGCGAAGGCCCTCAAGTCCAAGGCAGTCGCGGTGGCGCGACCGATGAACGTGACGAAGGCGCAGGGCAAGCTCTCCTACGCGAAGGCATCCGGTGCGAAGTGTCTCTCGGTGAACAAAAAGACGGGCAGGGTTACCGTAAAGAAGGGAACCAAGAAGGGAACCTACAAAATCAAGATCAAGGTGACTGCGGCTGGAACAAAGAACTACAAGAAGGGGAGCAAGACTGTCACTTGCAAGGTAACGGTCAAGTAGCCGAGGAGACGGTGTGATTATCGATTAGCGTTGTTGCTGGCCTGTTTGCGGCTTCGGGAGATGGCGATGGTACCCAACGCGGAGGGTCACTTCGGTGCTAGCTGACGAGGCTCGAGCTACTGATTAGCTATTGAGAAGGCATTCCCAGATGTATAACTGAGGTTGGGAATGCCTTCTTTGTTGTAACAACGAAGTATGGTTCGTGAATAGTGATACCTGAGCGTGCTCTGGTAATTGTCGAGGAGGTTGGAATGATGTCAAAGAAGCGAGACATTTCGTTGGGACGAGCTTTGTTGTCCGCGTTGCTGGTGGTGATGCTTGTGCTCGGCGGTGTGCCGTTACATGCCGAAGACGCTGCGGATGACGGCGTCGTGTTGGATGAGGCCATGCCCGAGAGCGGGAACATCGAGGTTGACGATGAGGTTGCGGAGGAGGATTCCCTCGAGGAGATTTCCGTGGAGAACCTCTCCGATAACGACGTCATGAGCGGCGAGGAGACCGTGGAAGATGTGGTGCTCGACTCCACAGAGACCGAGACCACAGTTGAGGACGTGATGGAAGTTGAGGCGGAACCTGTCGAGACCGAGGCGATTGAGCCCGTCGGCGAGGCCGAAGGTGATGAAACAGCACCCGCCACCGCCAAGGGCCTATCCGCGCAGGCGCACAACTCTCGCTCCACGGCCAAGGCCATCGAGCTCGGTAAGACCTATGCGGGCAAGATTGAATTCTCAGAGGACGAGGACTTCTATCGCGTCAAGCTATCCAAGAAGACTAAGGTCAAGGTTACAGCCACGTTCAACTTGACGAGTGGCTGGGCCAACTTCTACAACTCGTCGGGCGGCCTCGAGTGGTACAGAATCGTTGGAACGGATGAGGGCCGCACCCTTTCGACGACGGTGACACTTCCCAAGGGCACGCACTACTTTACCGTGGAGCAGCGCTCAGCGAGTACTGGTTCCTACCGCTTCAAGCTTTCTGCGACCTCCGCAGCGAAGAAGGCCTCAGTGGCCTACCGCGTGCACCGACAGACTTACGGTTGGGAGGATTCATGGAGGAAGGATGGGAAGGTCAGCGGTACCACAGGTCAGGCCAAACGCCTCGAGGGAATACGGATCAAGCTGGCGAGCAAACCCGTCTCGGGTGGGATAAGGTATCGCACGCATGTCCAGAGCTACGGGTGGGAGAACTGGTGGACCGAAGACGGCGGACTCTCCGGCACCACCGGTCAGGGTAAGCGCCTGGAGGCCATCCAGATTGACCTTACCGGTAAGATGGCCGAGCGCTACGATGTCTGGTACCGCGTCCACGCGCAGCAATTCGGTTGGATGGGCTGGGCGAAGAACGGCTACTCGGCCGGCACGCAGGGCTACGGGTATCGTCTCGAGGCCATCCAGGTCGTGCTCAAGGCCAAGGGCTCGAAGGCACCGTCGACCAGCTACAACGGCGCCAAGCAGAGGACGAGCGTATCCTATACCAATTCTAGCGACCCCATGGTATTCAAGGGCACACGATGGCGCATGGACATGCCAGAGTATTGGCGGGGGCAGACCCGACGAGTCCACCTGGGGGTCAGGGGCGCGGATCGAGGCGTGTTCCCAGAAGGCACCGCCTCAGACTTCCAGGTCCTAGACGTCTATGAGACCACCGATGCCGCGAGGGTGCGTTACCTCAAATCCATGCCATCGGTGGGTGCCGTGACTCTAAAGAGCGGCCAAAAGGTCAAGGTGCGCTCGGGCGATGACGGGCACGTCTTCTTCATAGCGGGCCTTGGGGGAGGGAGATACCTGGAGGTGAGCACCCGACACTTCAAGCAGGTTCAGGACATTATGGGTTCAGGGGGACCGACCTCGTCGGAGCTGACGCGCCTCGCCAGGTTGCAGTCGTTCGGGAAGCTCGACTACACCGACTGGTGGGACTACGACGTTCCCCTCGCCTGTCTGCGTGCCGTTGCGAAGAGAACTGCCATAGGATAGCGTTGCGTGGGGAGAGGCTTACCTTTAGAGATGCAGAGCGGGCGGCACCACCGGGGCCGCCCGTCTTTTGACAGACGCGACAATGGCGCAAGGAGTTCAGAGCGATGCTGACGTACCCGCCTGAATGCCCGCCAAACTACTCAGCAGGTATCAAGATATGAAGCATTAGGTCCTCAAACCAGGGCTTTTCTAGAAGATGGTTCGTACATTGATACCTGCTGAGTAGTTCGCCGCCAAGGGGATGCGCCTCCACCGCCGCACTGGTCCCGCACCACCCTTTCGCAAACGTCAGAAGTCCACGAGGTCGCGAACGCGCATGCCGAGGGCGTCCGCGATGCCGCAGAGACGGTCGAGGCCGACGCTCACGCGCCCGGTCTCTATCTCCCAAAGGTACGACTGGTTGGTGCCCGCCGCGAGGGCGAGGTCGCGCTGCGAGAGGTCCATCTCGAGCCGCGCCTCGGCGATCGCCTTGCCGAGCTGCTGTCTTCGTTCGGTGTTGTCCATGGGTCGAGTGTATGGCCGAACTCGTTCGTTTGACTTGTGATAACACGTCGTGTATTACACATGGGGTCCGGGCAAGCGAGCTAGCAGAAATGCCTGCCCTGCGCCGGGCCTGGCCGTGCACGGCGGCCGAGGGCTCGGCTCGCACGCCGACTTTCGCATCCCGTAATAACCGACTTGCGATACCAAGTCAGTCCTGATATGATTGAACTGTGGCTGAACATGCCCTTAAACCCTCCTAAGAGATTGGAAGGACAATGAGAAGAGAGCATCCCGTAATAAAGGCGACCCTCGCGTTCGCCTTGGCCGCCTCCATGGTCTGGGGCGGCGTGCCCGCCGCCGCGCTCGCGGGCGAGTCCATCGCGGTTGTCGATGACGAGCCGTCGGTGGTGGTCGAGCCGGTCGACGGGGGGCAGGGCGCAGACGCGCTCGTCGCCGACGGGGGCGTCGCCCTAGGGCTCGAGGCGGACGACCCGCAAGTGATAGAGGAGGACGGGGGCGCCGCGCCGCTGCCCGGGGGCGAGCCCGACATCGTGCCCGATGCCGCTGACCCCTCCGAGGAGGACGTCATAGTGGCCGAGGCGGTCGAGGAGGACGCTGCCGGCGCGCTGCCGGCAGAGGGTCCGGGGCTCTCCGCCCAGTCAGCGGACTCCGGCACGATCGGCACCTGCTCGTGGTCGATCTCCAGCGGGGTTCTGACCATCAAGCCCAAGAGCGGCGGCTCCGGCACGCTGCCTTCGAGCACGGAGCCTTCCGACTGGCCGTGGTACAACCGACAGGACGTCACGTCGGTAAAGGTCCAGAGCCGCGTTATCTGCGGGGCCATAGCGGATGACATGTTCAAATGCCTGTGCAACGCGAAGACGATGGACCTCTCCGGCCTCGACACGTCGCGGGTCACGAGCATGAAGACCATGTTCCAGTACTGTAACAGCGTGAGCAGGCTGGACCTCACGTCCTTCGACACCTCGAAGGTCACCATCATGCGCGGCATGTTCTACAGCTGCGCGGCGAAGGCGATAGACCTTTCCTCGTTCGACACGTCCAACGTCACGGACATGGGCATGATGTTCCAGGGGTGCAGCAGGCTTGAGTCCGTCGGGCTGACGGGCTTCGACACCTCGAAGGTTGAAAGCATGGGCTGCATGTTCTGGTCGTGCGAATCCCTAGCCACGCTGGACCTCTCGAGCTTCGACGCCACGATTGACATCACCATGTTTCCGTACTGCGATTCCCTCAAGACGGTGAAGCTCGGGCGAGGCTGCAAGATTGTGTCGGGCTCGTACTGTGGCTTCCCCGCCGCCACCGCCCCCAACGGCAAGTGGTGGTCCTACAAGGCGCAGAGGTGGCTCACGCCCGATCAGATAGCGTCGTCGCGCTCGGGGATCGCGGACACCTACACCTCGACGGTGAGGCGCGCGGCCAAGGCGGCCAACTCCATCACGGCCAAGGCGTCCAGGGACTCCGTCAGCGTGACGTAC
>CADBYM010000063.1 GCA_902798915.1 uncultured Coriobacteriaceae bacterium
CCGCAACACTCTGGCGGATGGCTATGTCAACGCACAATTATAGTGCGCCGTAATCGACGGAAACCTACCGAAAACCAACTTTCTGCAAGAGGGGATTTTGCCTCGAATTCCCCCCACAAAGGATAGTCTGAACCGAAAGAAGGTCTCGCTGAAAGCGCTGGAATCTGTGACGCTCGTCAAAAGTGTGCAATAGATTTCGACTTATTTATAAAACCCCAGTTGACACAATACTTAAAACAATCCAATGTACAGTCGCTATTCTAGCAAGTGTACATTGGATTGTTTTAAGGTTATGCCGACCTGCAGTTTTGTCGCTTTTCAGACTATCTAGTGTACACTTTTTGTACGAGCGCAGAGAATTACACTTCCAGAGTTGGGCTCAGGCATTCAGATTGCGGCCCGGCAAGGCCATGCAAAGACGACAGTGCCGTGCGAAGACTCCGAGGACTGCCCCCTTGGGCAACCCTCGGATGACCCCACACCACGAATCTTTCCCACAACTGCGCACGACGCCCAACACGAGCACGCCAACACGCCTGTTGGTTTTGTACCGCATGTCTGTATCTGTTCGCAGGCTGCTAGAATCATGCCCACACGAAACAGAGAGGGTCTAACTATGAAGTATTTTGGCACCGATGGATTCCGCGGCCAGGCCAATGAGGGCCTGAACGTCGATCATGCCTTCAAGATCGGCCGCTTTGTCGGCTGGTACTATGGACCACGCCGCCAGCAAAAGGCGCGCATCGTCATCGGCAAGGACACCCGTCGCTCCAGCTACATGTTTGAGTCGGCCCTGGTCGCAGGCCTCGTCGCAAGCGGCGCAGACGCCTACATGCTGCACGTCATCCCCACGCCGGGCGTGAGCTATGAGGTGGTGGATGGAGCCTTCGACTGCGGCATCATGATCACTGCATCGCACAATCCCTACACCGACAACGGCATCAAGCTCGTCAACCGTGAGGGTTACAAGATGGACGAGGACGTCCTCGAGCAGATTGAGGACTACATCGACGGAAAGATCGACGTCCCCCTAGCCACGGGCGAGCAGATTGGCCAAACCGTAGACTACATGATCGGCCGCAACCGCTACATCGCGCACCTCATCGCAAGCGCGAACTTTAGCCTGCAAGGCGTGCGCGTGGGTCTCGACTGCGCCAACGGCGCAGCCAGCTCGGTAGCGAAGCCCGTCTTTGACGCACTGGGTGCCGACGTACACGTAATCAACAACGCCCCGAATGGCTTCAACATCAACGTCCATTGCGGATCCACCCACATGGAGAACCTCCAGACCTATGTGGTGCGCAATCACCTGGACGTGGGCTTCGCCTTCGACGGCGACGCGGACCGCTGCCTCGCGGTGGACGAGAACGGCCATCTGGTCGACGGCGACCTCATCCTGTACGTCTGTGGTCGCTACCTGCACAAGTACGGACGTCTGGTCAAAGATACGGTCGTGCCAACGGTCATGAGCAACTTCGGCCTTTACAAGGCATTCGACGACCTCGGCATTAAGTACAAGCCCACTGACGTCGGCGACAAGTATGTTCACGCCTGCATGCGCAAGCACGGCTACATCCTCGGCGGCGAGCAGTCCGGCCATATCATCTTCGGCGAAATCGAGCAGACGGGCGACGGCATCATGACGGCACTGCGCGTCATGGAGGCGGTACGGGCGGAGCGCGAGAGCCTCAGCGTGCTGTGCCGTCCCGTAAAGCGCTATCCGCAGCGTCTGGACAACGTGCCCGTGCGCGACAAGCATGAGGCCATGTCGGCCCCCGCGGTCTTGGCTGCCGAGAAGGAGGCGCAGCAGTTCCTCGGCAACAACGGCCGCTGCTTCGTACGTGCGAGCGGCACCGAACAACTCGTGCGCGTCCTCGCCGAGGCACCCGAGCATGAGCTGTGCAAAGAGGCCAACGAGTTCGTCCTCAAGGCCTTGGAACCTTACATGGCGTAACGCAGGCGAAATCGCCAGCTTTCATCCACGCAAGGCGGTCCGTGGCTGCAGCACATGCCACGGACCGCCTCACATTCGGCTCGAGAGACCGTCGGGGTGGTCCTTACGTCTCTTCAGTCTTCTCTAGCCCTTCCGCCTCTTCCCTTGTCTTTCGCACGGCCATTATGGCATCGGCCAGCAACTCTTCGCTGACCCCGCGCTCCCTCAACTGGTCAGCCAAGCTTTCCAAGGCCTGCTCCCGACCCCGCTCAATGCCCCGCTCAATGCCCCGCTCAATGCCCTGCTCAATGCCCTGCTCAATGCCCTGCTTTCGCGCTTCGCGCTCGAGGCGTGCAGCGCGCTCGTTGAGCAGTTCAAGCACCTCTCCGCCCATGGCATTCCTCACCTTTCCCTGCAATGCCTCATGCTTGGCCATTATATGGTCCGACACCCTGATTATAAGCTCGACAAGCTGCTCATAGAGCAACTGATCGCCCCTTCCGATTACCATACCGGCCAAACGCGCATTTAGATCAACGCACTCCTCCACAAGGCGAGCGGATCGGTTTCCATCCGCCGCAATCTCGTCGAGGTTCTTCTCGTAGCGCATGAGGTAGTAAGGCAAGAGCAGCAGGAGGCCTTTCTCGAACAGCTCGTCACTGTCGTACTCCTGTGCCTTCACTACCCTTGTGTGGTAGAGGAAGGACGCGCCATCGGGAAGCCTGACCTTGATTTGCAGGACGTCGGGAGTGCTCGAGTTGTGACGCAAGAACAACACGCACGAAGAGGGGAAGTCCATCTCGTACGGCGCCCCAGCCGCAAGCGCCTGCTCGAGGGCAATGGCGAAGTCGTACTCGATCATTCGCACGACCATGCTCGAATCCGGCGTACTCTGGCACTCGATATGATAGATCTTGTCCCCTAAGCGAAAGACGGAGTCGTCGATGTTGGTACCACGGACGCCTTCGTGCTCATCGCTGAACCTGACAACCACAGCGTCGTTGGAGTAATGCCTCCCGAACACCTCATTGATGAAGGGGATGATAAGCTTTGGCGTCTTGTGCACCATCGTCTTGAAGACCGAATCAAAGACGGTATTGTCTACCATGTAAAACTCCAATCCATTCCTAAATGTCGCGAACGAGAGCTGCTTCCTCGGGCGATATAGGGGGTGCACGGGCCATGGGCGTCCTCCGTTAGCTGAATACGAACAAATCTGTATTCCAACGAGAACGCCCGCCTGAAGAATGAAGACTCCGGTCGCACGAAACCAGCTCGTGCGAATCTGACCGGGCCCCTTATAGCAAACAGGTCACGGCGCATCGGGCACAGGGCATGGATTGGACACCCCGAGCATACATACACCTTACTCTCTATCTCCTGCATACAGTATAGCACATTGGAAACACCTGTTCGTTAAGAATGCTTTAACTTGTTGGACGACATGCGGTTGTCTGGCATCGCTCCTGTATCATGGCACCAACTTCCATCGCGAGCAGGGAGGCACCATGGCAGCAGGGAACTCCAGCCAGTTCGTGGCCGTACTCGACTTCGGCGCCCAGTACGGGCAGCTCATCGCGCGACGCGTGCGCGACCTGCACGTCTATTCGACAATCGTCCCCTGCGACATCGCCGCCGACGAGCTAGTGGCCATGGGGCCTGCAGCCTTGATTCTCTCGGGCGGTCCGGCGAGCGTGTATGCCGACGATGCGCCCCGCGTAGACCCAGCGGTGTTTGAGCTGGGCATTCCCATCTTGGGCTTCTGCTATGGTCAACAGTTAATGGCGGCACAACTGGGCGGCGAGGTCGGGCACACCCAGAAGGGCGAGTACGGCCCCGCCACGCTCACGCGCGATGGTGCCTCGATGCTCCTAGCCGACACCCCCACCAAGCAGACGGTGTGGATGAGCCATCGCGATGCCGTGACGCGCGTGCCTGACGGCTTCCGCGTGACGGCACACACCGAGACCTGTCCCGTCGCCGCCATGGAGTGTCCACGCCGCCGTCTCTTCGCCACGCAGTTCCATCCTGAAGTCCGCCACACGACACATGGCAACCAGATGCTCTCCACGTTCCTCTTCCAAATCTGCGGGCTTGAACCCACGTGGACCATGGATAGCCTCGTCGACGAGCTCGTCGCCGACATTCGTACGCAAGTCGGCACGAGCCGCGTGATCTTGGCACTCAGTGGCGGCGTGGATTCCAGCGTCGTCGCCGCACTCGTCCATCGCGCCGTGGGCGACCAACTCACGTGCGTCTTCGTGAACCACGGGATGCTGCGCGCGGGCGAACCGGAGCTCGTCGAAAAGGTCTTCCGCGAGCAGTTCGACGTGCCACTCGTGCATGTACGCGCCGAGGAACGCTATGCCACGCTGCTCGCAGGCGTCACCGACCCCGAGGAGAAGCGCCATCGCATCGGTACCGAGTTCTGGAAGGTCTTCTTTGAGGAGGCCGAGAAGCTCGACGGTGTGGAGTACCTCGCGCAGGGCACCATCTACCCCGACGTCATCGAGAGTGGCGCACGTAAGACCGGCGGCAAGGCCTCAACCATCAAGAGCCACCACAACCTCATCCCCTTCCCACCGGGAGTCCACTTCGACCTCATCGAGCCGCTCGACCGCCTCTTCAAGGACGAGGTACGCGCGCTCGGCCTCGCACTCGGACTGCCCGAGGCCCTGGTGTATCGCCAGCCGTTCCCGGGCCCAGGCCTAGCCATCCGCATCATAGGCGAGGTGACGCCCGAGAAGCTCGGCATCCTCAAGGCGGCAGATGCAATCGTCCGAGAAGAGCTCGACGCCTACAACGCGCGCCTCTTCGCACAAACCGGCGAGCGCAACTCCGAGCACAGCTGCTGGCAGTACTTCGCCGTGCTGCCCGACATCCGCTCAGTGGGCGTGATGGGGGACGAGCGCACCTACGCCCGGCCCGTCATCGTGCGCGCCGTCGAGTCGAGCGACGCTATGACGGCGGACTGGGCCAAGCTGCCCTACGAGGTTCTCGGCGGCATCAGCAGCCGCATCGTCGCCGAGGTTCCAGGCGTCAACCGCGTCGTCTACGACATCACGCCTAAGCCTCCCGCAACAATCGAGTGGGAATAAAATACGCAAGGAATCACTCTTCCGCACTCCACCCCCAAAACACAACAAATCCGCAGGTCAGAAGTGGTGTGTTAGAGAAATCGGCACACCACTTCGCTCTGAAAGAAAGCACTCCTTTCGGGATTATTCGTACCGGAATTCGTACCACCCCAGCGCCACCATTCACGACGCGGGGCACTGAGAGGAGATTAGAAAGATGATTAACGAAGCGAAGATGACCGAACTCACCCAAGCCAGGACATGGCGTACTTCCGAGCAGATCTCTGCTGCTACTCGCCCGAGCGCTACAGCCCGGACGAGAAGAAGGATGACTGTAACGACATGATGAGCACCAGCAAGGCGGTGCTCGATGCCATGCGCGGAACTTCGAGCATCTGCCGCCAGACGCACGCGCCAAGCTCCTAGACATGCTCTGCGCCTCCTCGTCGTCAGCGTACTTGAACGGGACACCGATCTCGAACACGGAATCCGGCCGCTGCACAAGCTCGTCCACCGCCGGATCCTCTTTCGTGAAGAAGTGCTGCCGTTATTCTTTCGGTGAAATCTCGTGCTAAACTCCTTATACGTGTCGCTAGACAACGACAGACAGGCCATCACTACGAAATGGAGTAAGGCATGGATACACCGAACATGGACCAGATACCCGAGGAATTCAGAGACCAGATTACACCTGAGCTGCTTGAGCAGGCAAAGCGGTGCGCGACCCAGGAAGAGGCCATTGCCCTGCTTACGGACAACGGCATAGAGATTCCGGACGAAGTGCTGGATAGTGTGGCTGGCGGCTACTGGGGTGGCGGCGGTGGCTGCAGTTGCGACTGGTATCGATTCTAAGATATTTGGCGAGAGGTGTATCTAACACCTTTTGCGTTATCATATAGAGTTGCGACTCGCTCGCAATGCCTGCAGGCTAGTTTATGCCTGCAGGTTTCTTTTGTGCGCGCATGTGTGCGTAGAGTTCTCTCACGAACGTCTGGGCGTCGTCTTTGTAAGCCACGCACACCCTGGACTCGAAGAGGCGCCGATACGGGCAACCACCTGCACATAAGGGAAGCCATACGCAGTCCAGGCACTCCGCGTCGGACGTCGGTTGGACCGTGTTGAGGAATTTAGTGAGGTTGTCCGGAGAGGTCGCCGTCGCGATGGGGTCTTGGGGGTTCCAGTCGCGAGCGGTCCCAAACGACAGGGCGGGCTTGTCGACGGCCTCCCAGCACTTATGGAGCCTGCCCTGCTCGTCGATGCCCACGTCCCACAGCGAGTGGGCGCCGCAAAAGCTGCCGCGCGCGGGGCCGAAGTGCCGCACCCGCTGAAACACCGACAAGTCGCCCATGTCCGCGCCACGCACGAGACCCACCTGTTGACCGCGCACATCAGCGGCGGCATTGTCGCGAACGAGCGCCGGGAAGCACACGATGTCGTTGCCCGACGCGTCCGCCACGCGCTCCATGTATGCCTTGACGTCATCGAACTCCCCTCGGTTGCCCTCGTGCACGTTACAGCGCACATGGACATGGAAGACCAACTTGTTGTCCCGCAAGTTCGCAACGATGCGATCGAAGGTGGGACTGCCGTCAGCAAGGCGTCGCGTCGCATCGTGCGTAGCCCCGATTCCGTCAACGGTCACCTGGGCGTGCCGGACCCTAGCCGCCGCGAGCATATCTGCGACTTTCTGCGTGAGAAGGTAGCCGTTAGTGATGATGCTTGCGCTATACGTGCCACCACGCTGCTCCACGCACGAGATGAGCCGCGACGAGAGCGACTCGATGACGCGCGGCGCCAACAGCGGCTCGCCTCCAAACCACGTGACGCTGAGTCTTTCGGAGCCGGAGGCATCCAACATGCGCTGCGCCAAGGACACGACGTCGTCTTGGACCTTTGGACTCATCTCCTTGCCATGGTGCGTAGAGAAGCAATACGGGCAGTCGAAGTTGCAGCCCATAGTCGGGCAGATGGTGAGCGAGACCTGCTGCGGAATGGCACAGGCTGCCCTGCCCAACGCTTGGAGCGCGGCGCGCTCGTCAAAGTCGACCATAAGCCCGCGCCGCACGAAACGCATGACAAAGGGATGATCGCGCGGCAGGTCGCAGGCCTCGGCGAGAAGGGCCCACTCGAGCGGCGAGCACATGCCGCAGGTACCGTTAAAGAGGTTGGCGACGGCGATGCCTCGCGTGCCGGGCACCGTCGCCCATATGAGATAGCGCGACACATTCCACCCGGCCTCGCCTGCTGTTTCGCAACGCTCCTCCGTATGGTCGTCTTGTCCGTGCGCCATCTTGTCGCCTCCTCTCCCCATCCTAGGATGGGGCTCTCCCAGTAATTTGATAGTATAAGACGTTGAGCGTTCAGCAACCAAGGAGCACACCATGCCCACTCCAGACCAAATGGACATGTTTGACCTACTGTATATGCTTGCCGCCGCCGACGGGAGGGGCGAGACGTTGCTGGGGGGGCAGCGCGAGCAGCTTAGGTCACTGTACGAACGCACGCTCATCGGCAACGCCCGGCCTTCGCTGTACCTCGAGTTCCCGCTACTCGGCGAACCCTGCTACGACTTTCTCTCGGTGATCGATGAGGTGGAGTCAGGCGCCACGTTTGCCCCCGGGGCGGGCTATGGGTATCAGAAGGCCTTCGATTGGTTCTCCACCGTTTGCGAGGACAAAAACGTTAGCATGGGCTTCGAGCTCGACCTCTCTGTGGGGGAGCAGGAGCGCGCGGGTATCTACCTGCAGCAACGCCATCGCTCGGAGCTTGTGGAGCCCTTCTTGGCAAGCGTCGGTGAAGCATGGCGCTATCCTGCGTACAAAAACGTCCAGCAGGCGATGCCCGAAGGATGGCCCCCGGCCTACGTCGCCCTCTTTCCCGGCAGGAAGGGTTCACCCACGCGCATTGGCGGATACATGACGCACGCCGAACAGCGCAGGTGTGCCGAGGCTCCCGCACACATAGGAGACACCTTGCGACGTATTGGGTTCGACTCCTTTGACGAGCAGATGCTTGCTCGCTGCGCGCACCTTATGAGCATGGCGCCCAGCATTGACGTGCAGTTTGACATCATGGAAGACGGGACCCTGGCAGACACCTTTGGCCTCGCCCTTTCCTTCAACGAGCTGAGGCCGAGAATGGCACGCCAACAGATGGAGGAAGGCGTCGGCCAGCACATCATGTCCACGCTGCAACAGTGGGGCCTTGCCGACGACCGATGGCGCCTTCTGAGCAACGTCGCGTTCGCAAGGCAGTACCCCTATGTGCGCGAGGACGGGACGACGGGATGCCTGGGCCTGTGCACGTTGCTGAACTATGTCAAGGTGAAGTTTAGGGATGCGCAGATGCAGCCGGCAAAGTTCTACTTGGTGCTGGCGGCTCTCGAGCTGTAGGGTCCCTTCCTAAAAGACCCGTGAACCTTGCGACAAAGTGCCGTTGACACGAACTCGGGTTCGTACCGATCGTCCAGGTCAGCCTCGTCTGCCCCGACCCTGCCTCCCCAGTACTCGTCGAAGAACTGCTGCGGCTCGTCCCACATCGTGCGGATCCGCAGCTCGGTGGTCCCATTGGCCACCTGCTGAGCGAGCATGCCGAGCCCAGTGGCGTCCAAGCGCTGAGCTTCGTGGTCATGGTCGCCACTTCCTCAGGATGGCATGCCCCCGTGCGGCACGGGCCGGGACAATCTGGGAACGAAAGGACGCAAAGGGTTGAAGCCTTCATCCCTACCCGCAGGCGTGCCAAGGCGGTTCCGCGCATCGATTTGGGATGCATAGCGAATGCCGACGCACTACCTGACGATGAAAGAACAACAGTGAGCGTGGCAAGGAGATGCAGCATGAGCTACGAACTCAACCTGAACGACGAGCAGAAGCGGCGCATAGAGGGCGCCAAGACGCCAGAAGAAAAGGCGGCCATCATCCAGGAGGCCATGGACGCCTCGAGGAAACTCTCCGACGAGGAGCTCGACGCCATGAGCAGCGAGCGTGCCAGAATGCACCGCGCTTTCGATGCGAATCGGTGAGTGTCGAATAGGAGCACATGCGATAACCGAGGACAAGCTTTGAGTAGCGTCGGTTTACACAACGTGTGAGACGGATTCTATTTTGATGCGTAGTATTATGCGAGTGCAAAAAGCAAACGTCTAAGATGGAGAGAAAGATGGATTCACAGAACCTGAACGAAGTAAAGGCAGATGAGCTCAGCGAAGAGGCCCTCGACGACATTGCGGGCGGAAAGGAACGCCATAAGGCGCGGAGTCGCACGAGGTACACCGTATGCTGGACAGCCATGGGCGACGACGGTGAGCCGTACTACACGGAGGACGTCTTCTACGACGAGGAGAAGGCCAAGGCGTTCATGGCAATACACGGCGGCAAGATCGAGCGACGCCACTGGTTCGGCTAGGCTAACGAGCGATGGGGACGCCTCGGGCAGTTGTGGACAACTGCCCGAGGCGTCCCCATCGTTTCTAGGCAAGAGCGAAAAATCTGCCAAGGGCACGAAGGAATTGTACATTTGCCCGTTCAGCAAGAACCCCAAGCGGATGCATAAATTCGAGGTGATTGGACACGAGACAAGTAGAGGCCTGTTTTCCACTACGGAGTATGAGATTTGTCGGTGCGTATGGTGCGGCATGAGAAACAAATTCTTCGCTAATTGACACTTTTCCATTTGGATAAGCTCTCCAGCCTGCAGCTTCGGTAACGAGGGGCAGGCCATTTGTCACCATCCCGCTGGGGGCCGCATTCTTGCGGCCCCAAAGTTTTTGTATACGAAACGACGATACAAAGGGGGCTGTCTCCGGAGGAACAAGTGCCTCAACGCAACGGCTCTGGCAAAGTGAGACGCACCGCAAGCGCCGGCGTATACTTCATTGGCAAGATGAAGGGTTCCAACACGTTTAGGGGATGCGAGCATGAGCATCGAACTGAATCTCACCGACGAGCAGAATCGGCGCATTCAGGAAGCCGTGACGCCCGAGGAGAAGGCGGCCGTCATCGCGGAGGCCATGGACACCGAGAGAGAGCTTTCCGAAGAGGAGCTGGACTCCATGAGCGGGGGCGGTTACTGGATACCGCAGACCAAGGAGGAGATGGACCGAACGTTGAAGTTCCTCGAGCATATGCAGGAGCTATACGGCAGGGACTCTGCTCTCATTGCTGCCGAAGAAATGAATCTCGGCACGTTCCCGCGCACCGAAGATCACGGCAATTTCTTGTACCACCTAAAAAAGAGGTGGACAATGTCGCTTGAGGGCGGGCCTCAAAACTTCTTGGACCAATACTCCAGTTAGTGAAGTATCTCCGACAACAAGGCACCGCGGAACCGCCCGCAGGGTTAACCCCTGCGGGCGGTCTCTTTTCAAGCGCTGCTCACAGTGCTGCCCATAACGGCTACCATAGCGGACAATGCGGCACACTATTCGCTCGAGGTGCTGCTCAGCGCTGCCGTCGACGACCGGGCCCGCATCGAGCCGCTGGAAAGGTGACGGATCCCCGCCCTTTGTCGAGCCTAAGACATCATCGCGAGCGCTACGGCAAGCCCGTCCGTCAGACTCCCGAGCTCGATCCACTCCCCACGGGTGTGTGCTCCCTGCCCACGCACGGTTCCCACGCACACGGCCGGGATGCCGCGAGAAAGTGGGATGTTCGCGTCCGTCGACGAGGGTGCGAGATAGACGTCGGCGCACCGCCCCGCCTCGCGATAGGCCGCACACGCGCGCCGCACAAGCGCATCCTGCCCGACGAGACCGACTGCGTCGCCGCTCGGACGCTCGCCGATGACCTCAGCCGTAACGGTAATCCCCTCGGGCTGCGGCGCACTCACGATACGTTCGAACTTCTCGCGCATGGCCTGCAAACAATCGGCACTGATCGAGCGCAAGTCATAGAGCATCTCGGCATGGGCGGCGATGCTGTTCACCGTCGTTCCGCCCTCGATGACGCCCACGTTGTGCGTCGTCGTCGCCTCGGTCGGCAGCTCGAGGGCATCCAACTCGCAAACGATGCGCGCCAGCGCCACGATGGCGTTGGGTCTGCCGAAGTTTGCGAACGAGTGCCCACCGGGACCGTCCACGCTTACACGCCAGCGAACCGACCCCACCGCCTGGTTCACGACCTTTCCCAGCGTCGTATCAAAGACGACGTGGCTCGCTATGCGCGTTCCGTAACGCTCGTAGAGCGCCCGCGTCCCGCGAAGGTTGCCCAACCCCTCTTCACACGAGTTGGCCACGACAAGGATGGACCTGCCCGTCGTCACCTCAGGATGCGCGAGGAGCCAGCGCGTGACAAGCATCATGTTCACGAGATTGGCGGTGTCATCACCCACGCCCGGCGCGTACAGGCGTCCGTCCCCTTCACGCAGCAGCAACGGCGCAAGGTCGTCAAACACCACGTCAGTATGGGCCGAGAAGACCTCAACACCCACGTCGGGCGTCTCGCTCACCCAGCACAAGACGTTCTTTGCCGCGTCCACCTCCACGCGCGTGGCACCAGCGGCACGCAGCCATGAGGCGACGAACGCCGCGCGCTGCTCTTCCCTACCCGAAGGAGCAGGGATCTGGGCAAGCGTGCGCAGCAACGCAACCTGCTCATCGAAGGTCTCGTGAGCGATGGTACGTGCATCGTCTGGACTCATGGCAGCTCGATTCTCTCTGGGGCGCACGCGTCGCACCGCGCACCGTACGCAGGCGACACATCGCCGCGCAACGTTCTGGAATAGCGGTACGATACCACCACAACCGTTCACCGTAGCCCACGGAAGAGGGAGGGATTCCCATGGCGCAACAATTCTTGGTTCTGGACATCGGCGGCACGTTCATCAAGTATGCCATCATGGACCGCAAGGCACAGTTCGTCGCACAAGGCAAGGTCACGACCAACACGGAGTCCGAGGAGGCCTTGCTCACCTCGCTCGAGGGCGTTCGCAAGGCGGTTGCCACCTACGAATACGAAGGCGTCGCCGTCTCGATGCCCGGTCGCATCGAGACGGCCACAGGAATTGCCCACACAGGCGGCGCATATTACTGGCTCAGAGAGTATCCCGCCGCAGAGAAGTTCGGCGACATCTTTGGCAAACCTTGCACCGTCGCCAACGACGGCAAGTGCGCCGCATACGCCGAGAGCTGGTTCGGTGCCCTTGCAGACGTCAACTACGGCTGCGTACTCGTCCTGGGCACCGGCATCGGCGGCGGCATCGTCCTCAACAAGCAGGTGCTCATGGGCTGCTCTGGCGGTGCGGGCGAGCTCTCGCTCTTCGTATACAACTTCGACGCAGCCGCCGACCCGGCAAACGAGCTGCACGGCTCGAGCAACTACGCCTGGACCTCACGCATCTCTGCCCTCTCCATCTCCCAGAAGTTCGCCGAGCTCAAGGGCTTGGAGAAGGCCGACGGCATCATGCTGTTCGATGCCTATGAGGCCGGCGATCCCGACGCCGTCAGCGTCATCAAGGAGTATGCGAGCATCGCGGCCGCAGGCATCCTCAGCCTGCAGTCCGTGCTTGACCTGCAGCGCTACGCCATCGGCGGGGGCATCTCGGCCCGGCCCGAGGCGGCATCAGTCATTGCCGCCGAGGTCGATCGCATCTTTGACGCCAAGCCATTCCTTCCGTTCTCGAAGCCCGAGGTCGTCACGTGCCAGTTTGGCAACGAGGCCAACCTCATCGGCGCGCTCGCGTTCCATCTGGGACAGTAGCGAATTTGTCAGTGCTGACAGAATCCTAAAGGGCTGGCCCAAACAGGTGGCCCGCGAGGGCAACCGCTTGCGGCCCCCAAAGAACCGGCCGGGCTTGAGAATGAGACGGCCGGGGGTGGCCTAACGGAAAGTGAGGTTGCGGCAGGACCTCTAACGCAAACGGACCTTGTGGCATGCCACAACCTGCGTTTTTGTTAGAAGTCCTGCCACAAGGCCCTTTTCCGTTAGAAACTTTGCCCCATGGTCCGTTTCCGTTAGGAGGGACTTCCCCGGCATGCCCCAAGGTCCTCTTCCGTTAGGAGAGACTCCCCCGGCAACTCGCCCCTGAGAGCCAAAAAACAGGCGCAGGCCCCATTTGGAGTCTGCGCCTTTGGTGCGTATGGAAGCGGATTAACGCTTGGAGAATTGCGGACGCTTGCGGGCCTTCTTGAGGCCGTACTTCTTGCGCTCGACGGCGCGGGCGTCACGCGTGAGGAAGCCAGCCTTCTTGAGGTCGGCACGATACTCGCCAGCCTCGAGCAGTGCGCGGGCGATGCCCAGACGCAGAGCGCCAGCCTGACCGGTGATGCCGCCACCCTTGCAGTTAGCGAGCACGTCGAAGCGATCGACAGTGTCGGTTACGCTAAAGGGAGCGGTTGCGTTATCCACGAGCTGCTGACGACCAAAGTAGTCAATAGCGTCGCGGCCGTTGACGGTAACCTTGCCGGTGCCGGGGACCAGGCGCACGCGCGCAACGGCCTCCTTGCGACGACCGGTGCCTGTGTAGACTGCGGTATTATCGGCCATCGTTACGCCTCCAGATCAATCTTGACGGGGTTCTGAGCTGCATGCGGATGCTCGGGACCAGCGTATACCTTGAGCTTCATGCCCTGCTTGCGGCCGAGCGTGGTGTGAGGCAGCATGCCCTTGACGGCGTGCTCCACGACCCACGTGGGCTTCTTGGCCATGGCCTCCTGGTAGGACTCGATCTTGAGTCCGCCCAGATAGCCAGAGTGGCGCCAATAGGTCTTCTGCTGAGCCTTGTTGCCCGTAAGCTTGACCTTGTCGGCATTGATGATGATCACGAAGTCACCGGTGTCGGTGTGCGGCGTGAACTGCGGCTTGTCCTTGCCGCGAAGAATCATGGCTGCCTTGGCGGCAAGGCGACCAAGCGTAGCGCCATCGCCGTCGATGAGCACCCACTTGCGCTCGACCTCGCCGGGCTTGGCGTAATGAGTCGACTTATTCACTTGACTCCTCCATACGTACCTACGTTACACGACAGCCCCTGGACTGACCGTCGTTGCTTTTATGTTTGCCAGAGATTACGGGGCTCTGCAAAGAAGCCGTAAAAGTATACAGCATGCCCTCCCCGATGGGTAGGCTCAACAGGCAAAATGTGAAAATCTCTTTGATGCAGGTCGCACCGGTTGAGTTGTGAGCTCATCCGAACATCTTCCTCTTTTTTCAATTGACAGCCGTACGTGTTCGGATGAGTCCTGCGCGCAAGCGCATCCTTTCGCGAG
>CADBYM010000064.1 GCA_902798915.1 uncultured Coriobacteriaceae bacterium
CCACCCTCGCCTACTACGCCGCGAACGCGCAGGCCTTCGCGGACTCCACGCGCGACGTGGAGTTCGCTGCGATGCGCGGCCGATTCACCTCCCTGCTCGATCCCGGCGCGCGCATCCTCGACCTTGGCTGCGGGTCGGGCCGCGACGCGAGGGCGTTCCTCGAGGAAGGCTTCGACGTGACGGCGACCGACGGCTCCCCCGAGATGTGCGCCATCGCCGAGCGAACTACGGGGATCCCGGTACGCCACCAGCTGTTCCAGGACCTCGACGACGTGGGCGCCTACGACGGCGTCTGGGCGTGCTCGTCCATCCTCCACCTGCCCAAGGACCAGCTCGCCGACGTGCTGCGACGCGTGGGACGGGCGCTCAGCCCACGCGGCGTCGCCTACACCTCGTTCAAGTACGGCGACTTCGAGGGGATGCGCAACGGGCGCTACTTCACGGACTTCACCGAGCCCACGCTGCGCGAGTTTCTCCCCGCCACCGGCGCCGCCCTCTCAATCGAGCAGCTGTGGACGACCTCCGACGTCCGTCCCGGGAGGGGCGAGGAAGGTTGGCTCAACGTGATCCTGCGCAAGGGGTAGGCCCACCGGAAGCGCCCCTCCGAACGATTCGCGACGTGCTACAGTGTTGCCATGCGTTTTTCCAACCTGAAGGAACACCATGGGCTCCGTCGCGCGGGACATATTCAAGGCCATCCACGAGCAGAAGTGGCTCAGTGTCGAGTATCGCAACGCCCGTGAGCAGGTCACACACTACTGGATAGGCATCAACAGCGCAAACCCACAGACGCGCAAGCTCAACGTAGACGGCCTCCACCTCGGCGATCACCGAATGGGCGCATTGACCATACGGCTTGACTCCATCATCTCATCCGCAATCGTCGAGGGGTCGTTTCATCCTACGCCCAAGCCGCTTCTCAGGTCCATCGAGGAGGACGAGCGCTATGAGGACCTCTTTGGGAGCGTTCCCAACCTCAAGATCCTCGACTACCTCTACGACTGCGCCAGGCTCAACTGCACGCCATACGTCCAGGACTTCTCGCTCCTCGAGCGCATCGATGCCGACAGCTTTCGCCGCGGGTCAGTCCCGCTCGACGACGTCCAGTTCTCGCAGGTAGTACGGCTACTGCAAGGAGATGCGAACCGACGAAAGAGCGGCCGTAGTGACTTCGTCAGCAAGCAGATCGCCCTCAACCTGCTCAGCATCCGCACGAGGAAGGGCCTTTACGTGCTCGCGTACCGCGAGCTTCGCCTCGACGCGAAGCGCCACTCGCTGATTCTCGGGCGCAGCCTGCACTACTGCCGCGAGTTCATCGTCTACGACGGGAGGGTCCGCGAGAAGCAGTCCATACGACGCTACCTCGACGACTCAGACCTCGCGCTGCTCGACCACTTCGACCGCAACGCAGAGGCGATCAAGGACGCCATCGCCGAGCGTGCGGGCACGGTCGTGATGGTAGATGACACACCGCAGCTGTTTTCGATTGCGCGCGCTACCCCAGCTTATCTGCAGGGTGAGTACGACGCCATCTGCGAGATGTGCAACGAGGGCAACCCGACCCATCCCATCCGCGCGTTCTTCGGCAACCTCATCCGTCGCCCCGTGCGCCGGAGGGACTATACGCTCTCGCTCGTGAGCCCGGAGGCGAACCTCGACCAGCTGCTCGCCATCAACCAGGGCATCAAGTACCCCCTCACCTACGTGCAGGGCCCGCCCGGCACCGGCAAGACGAACACCATCGTCAACACCATCGTCAACGCGTTCTGCAACGGTCGCACCGTCCTCTTCGCGTCGTTCAACAACCATCCGGTGGACGGGGTCTTCCAAAGCCTCTCGTCTCTCACGTACGGAGAACTCACCATCCCGTTCCCCGTCCTGCGCCTTGGGAATCAGACGCGTGTGGAGCAGGCCCTAGAGTACATGCGCGACCTGTACCAAAGCACGAAGGACCTCCCCGTGCTGCGGGGACTTCCACGCCTCGGCGACGATGCGAGCGCGGAGCGCGCCAAGACGCTCACGGCGCTCCTCAAGGAATACGAGGAACAGGTCGAGCTAGTCGAGCGGCGCGAGTGCTTGCAGACGCTCGCCGCATCAAACAGCAACCTGAACTTTACGGTGGAGCTGCAGAGCACCCAGCTCGCCCAGGTGAACAAGCAGCTTGATGACATGCGCTATCTGGACAACCTGTTCGAGCGGGCACGAGAGCTCACGAACGCAGACCGCAGCGCGCTCATGCAATTCCTCCTCAGCGCGTCTCTCTACCGCATCCAGCAACTGGGGAAACCGCGCAACGCCGAGCTGTTCGACATGGTGATGTCTGCAGACCCCGTGCAAGAGCGCACCCGGCGCTTCACAAAGTACCTCTCCGACCCAACGCACCTGAAGGCCCTGCAGCGCATCTTTCCCGTCATCGCGACCACCTGCATCTCCGCCCGCCGGCTTGGGCCACCTGCTCCCTCATTCGACATCACCATCATCGATGAGGCAAGCCAATGCGACACCGCCACGACGCTCGTGCCCATTCTGCGCGGCAACAACCTCGTTCTCGTAGGTGACCCCCAGCAGCTCAACCCCGTCGTCGTCATCGACAAGTCGGACAACCTCGCCCTGCGCCGCTCATACCAGGTGACCGACGAGTACGACTACGTAGAGAACTCCGTCTACAAGACCTTCCTCGCATGCGATTCCGTGAGCAACGAGATCCTGCTTCACATCCACTACCGCTGCGACGAGCGCATCATCGGGTTCAACAACCAGAAGTACTATGCGAGCAAGCTCCAGGTCAAGTCTGGCCGCAGGCTTCCCGAGGCCCTCGAGTTCATCGACATCGAACACGACTCCTCTCCCGTGAAGAACACCGCCCCCACCGAGGCGGAAATCGCTGCGAGCTATGCCTTGCGACACCCCGACCTCGACATCGGCATCATCACCCCCTTCGCCAACCAACGACAAGCCATCCAGCAGGCTCTCGACAGCAAGGGCGTCTCCAACGCTACGTGCGGCACCGTCCACACGTATCAGGGAGACGAAAAGGACGTCATACTCTTCTCGCTAGCGCTTACCGACCGCACCTCACCGGGCACGTACAAGTGGCTCACCGAGAACCGCGAGCTCATCAACGTGGCCACATCAAGGGCACGCGACAAGCTCGTCATGGTTTCGAGCTCGCGCGAGCTCGAGCGCCTTCATGCCACTCGGGACGAGGTCGACGACATCTACGAGCTCGCGAAGTACGTCGGCTCAAACGGCACCACGCACGTCACTCCCCGCGCGGTATCCTCGAGGGCCCTCGGTGTGAAGCCGTACAGCACTCGGACCGAGCAGGCCTTCCTCGAGACGCTCAACCATGCCCTTGACAACATCTTCCTCACGGGAGCAAAGCACGTCGTCAAGCACGAGGTGCCCATCGCCGCCGTGTTCGACGAGGACCTGCCCCCGGAGCGGCTCTTCTACACGGGGAGGTTCGACTTCGTGGTATACGAGGTTCAGCCCGACAAGTCGCAGACGCCCGTGCTCGCCATCGAAGTTGATGGGAAGGAGCACGTGAGCGATGAGGTGGTGATGCGGCGCGACCGCCAGAAGGAGGCCATCTGCCAGCGCCACGGCTTCCAGCTCATACGGGTGGAGAACTCGTATGCCAGGCGCTATCACCACATCAAGGAGATCCTCGTCGCCTACTTCGAGGGAAGGTAGCGTCCACACGCCCGTGGGCACCGCGCACCCAGGGATGGCCCATGAGGCAGAGGCCGACAGGTCCCTCCTGCGCCACCTCTGCCGCACGGGCCGCCTCGAGCGCGTGGAGCGCGGAGTGTACGCCATGCCCGAATCCTGGGTCGACGAGCCATACAACGCCCAGATCCGGTTCGGGCGCGGTGTGTTCTCGCACAACACCGCCCTGTGGCTGCACGGCCTCTCCGACCGCACGTCGGACGCCTTCGACATGACCTTCCCCCGTTGGTACAACACGACGCCCGCAAGAAGAGCAGGCATCGCGGCGCGCACGGCGCGCACGAGCACCTACGGGCTGGGCGTCGAGCGCGTGACGACCCCCTTCGGACACGAGGTCCTGGCCTACTGCGCAGAGCGCTCCATATGCGACACGCTCTCCGCCCGCTCCCGTACCGACGTGCGCACGCCAGTCGAGGCGCTCAGGACCTACGTCTCCTCGAGCGGGCGCGACATACCTAAGCTCGCGGAGTACGCAAGGACCCTGGGCGTCGATGGGCGCCTGACCAGATATCTGGAGGTGCTGCTATGAGAAACGCCACGAGCGTGCGCGCCGGGATAAGGGCATACGCTGTGTACCGCTCGCTTTGCCGTGCGCGTTTCCACACTTCACTAGTACCCTGTTCCATGAAGTACCAGTACTACATCAATGATTCCGTCGGCGATGTCGAAAGCCTGACCCTGCATCATTGTGGGTCTTTAGAGGCCTTGCGACGAACATCGCGCTACGCACTAACGTTCTTTTCCGCGCAATCACCCCTTTCATGCTGTTGCGCAGTCTTCCTTGCTGCGCCAACGCAGACCCTCTCTTGCGAGGAGCCCTAGGCAATGTGAAATGGCACGAAACAAGTACCGATAGCCTGGAATAGGTAACGGTTCACTTTGGAGGAGACTCCGATAAGAATAGCGAGAGTTGCGAATTGCACCAGAATCTTTTGTTTCCGAAGAGGACGCCCAAACAACCATCGCGTCTCATCGTCGAACCATTAGCCGATGCCAGCTTTCACAGTTCCGATTACTTCCCATGCGTTTACCTCATGGTGGGACAATGTCTCTGAGTGTTTTCCAATTCCGTGAGGTGATGATATGGAGAATAGAATCACAAAACACCTAGTAGTTCTTGTGATAATCGTAATGTCCTGTCTCTTGGTTACAGCGCCCAAGGCACTTGCCACAAGCAAGAACTCGAGCGAACAGAAGTATTACCTCGGCGACGCTGCAAACGCTGGGTTAGACACTGGATACTCTGAGGACAACCCAATCGATAAAGATGACATTCACTATAGTTGGGAGCTTGGCCGTTTCTTCATTAGCGACTATACCAGAGTAACTGATGATAATGGGATTCCCGTCTTTCTTAAGAATGTCGGCGACGAAATCACCCTATCTTTCAATCTCGAGCAAGATATCAATAAGCTAAACGGGAACGAAAACGCGACGATTGACGCGGATCCAAATGGCTACGACCGACGCCTCAAAGTTCCCCAACAGGACTTTGGCCAAGGAACACTCATCATCAGCTACACGGATTACCAGAACAATAGGCACAAGCCCACCATCTACACAAACTATCTCGATGGTGTTAAACGAGGTGCTGACACCTTTGTGAAAACCTTCGAAGAAGGCGATTATGAGGTCGTGCTCGATTACTCGATAAAGAACGTGAACCACGGCAAAGTGCCCTTTACTGATATTGAAGTGCTCCCTAGTGTAACTGACTACACGATGCGCTTTAGCTTCAAGGTAAGAAACGGTAACTGCATGGTATATCCGTTCGACATAAAAACAAACGATGAGCTCTGCAACACTGCTTTTACTGAAAATGGGTTCATGCTTGATCTTGCTAGGTCACGCTATCTGAACATCGACGTGAAAAAAGAGATGCTTGCTGATGATGGCAACGAACTCGTGTCCGATACTCGATTCAATCAGCCGGCCCGAGATGGAGAGGAATTCACGGATGAAGGTGTATACACCTTCATTGTTTCAAACGACTACACCGGACAGAGCACGACAAAGATGCTCTACGTTGGTACCGATCCAGTATTGAAAGCGCACGCAACGACTGGCAAATCTGTTTCTTCAATCAACACGATGCTATCCGATGGAGCGACAATAAGCGATGACGGAACTATAGCCAAAGCGGGCCAGACCTTAGCAGACGCTCTACCAATAGATGAAGACAGCGAGCCTGGCACAAACACAAAAGATGACGGGAGTGAAGCTGCAAACAATGCGAAAGATGATAGCAAAACGTCAGGGCAAAGGATTCGCAAAGCGTCTACCCCTGAATTTCCGTCAATGGATGATCCCGAATTACTGCGCTACATGGAAGACAGCATCTACGCCGGACTGGAAGCTGAACTGGGCAGTGATGACTATGGCATCGAAAACGTTACCGCAGTCTATACGCCATACATATCTGATGAATACAAAGATAACTTGGAGTATAACTCGCGCACAAACATCTATTTTGGCTACACCCTCAATGAGCTGAATCAGCAATTCCAGGGAGTGCGATACATCTTCACCATAGATGAAAATGGGAAGACCACGGTCACGGAATCCAAGTCGTATGACGATACTTATGATCGGGCAGTCAAGAACGTGGCGACAGGAACCGGCGTTATTCTGGTTTGCGTCACTGTTTCCGTCGCGACCGGTGGAGTCGGCGCAGCACCTGTATGTGCCGTGTTCGCAGCCGCTGCCAAAACAGGAACAATCGCAGCGTTGAGTAGCGGCGTAATAAGTGGCT
Source organism: uncultured Coriobacteriaceae bacterium (assembly GCA_902798915.1). GTDB lineage: Bacteria > Actinomycetota > Coriobacteriia > Coriobacteriales > Atopobiaceae > RUG440. The sequence continues at coordinate 6,485 of CADBYM010000064.1, forward strand.
GCGCCGCTGGCATAGTCAAAGCATATGAAACTGGTGGAGACATGGAAGCCGTCGCAAAGGAGGCTGCACTAAAAGGCAGCGAGGGCTTCATGTGGGGCGCCATTACAGGAGCGCTAGCCGGCGGAATCAGCGAAGCCAATTCGCTGAGAAATGCATCAAAGGCTGCAGAAGCAGCAAAGGATAGCGCCACGGTGGCTAAATCCGTACCGACACCTCGCGAATCGGAAATCGCAGCTCTTGAGAAGTTTGGTGGCAATGGGCAGCTCACTTTCCTTAATGGCAAAGAAGTAGCATATGGCACCAAAGGTGCAACGAGGCCAGATATTGTCCGCACGGTTGGCGGAAAGTTGGAAGCAATCGAAGTCAAGAACTATGACCTTGTGAATAATGCGAATGGTTTGTATTCCGAACTCAAAAGGGAGGTCGCAGATCGCGTTGCAAACCTTCCCGAAGGGTCGTTGCAACGAGTAGTGTTAGACATAAGGGGCCGTGGCTACGACGAAGCTGTTATCGAAGCTGTCAAGCAAGGCATTTGGTCGAAGCTTGAGGCCATATATCCAAACATCCCGATAGAATTCATGGTGTAGCTTATGGACATTGGAACGATAAGCACTGATAGAATCATTAACGTCGGCAGTGCTGACACCCTCTATTCGCTCTATTCGACAGCGAAAACACTTGCAGGGAGGCATACTTGGGGGGTCTCGCTCGGACTGGATTTTTTAAAGAGTGGAAGTTGCAACGCAAGGAATTGTGCAAAGACAGCCAAGCAGCTTAGCGAGATTAACACCATGCTTGCAGGGCATGCTCCCGATGATGCCATATGGGATATCGAACGCCCAAACGCATCCGCTCCATGGAGTGGCAACCTTGCTCCGACGGTTACCAGTTGCGCAGACCTCTATACGACATCAGAAGGTGAATTGTTGCTGCCAGAGCTCGTGTCATTGTTGCGATTTGCAGACTCGACAAAGCAGGACGTCATTGTCCTAGGCTGAGGAACCTAAGAAGACTGTCGATTATTCTGACCTGACGGGGAGAAGACATAGCTTTAGACCAGCAACAACACTTCGTGATGGACAACGTTAACAAGGAGACTGACTACCTAGTCTGTGGATACAAGACAAGTTATTCAATGGGAACTTCGTGCGTGCAATGCGCTCGGTTGTGCGCCATTCCATGCGGCGCCGGTACATTGTTCCACGCACCAGCGGTGCAGTCCAACGAGCCGAATCGATGCAGTCGGTGACTACAGTCCGCGATCGGCCATGCACTTGCGCATGGACTCTTTGCCTTCAGATGAATCGCGACTCCGTAGATACGAAAAGTATCGTTCATGTACGATACGTGGAGCGCTACTTAAGAGCACAGGATTGATGTCCAGGGTTCTCACGGCAGTACCAATAAGCGGATTCGCTCATCAATGCCATGCTTTGAAATGACCTCGTTCATAAGCCATGCCGCGACGCACTGATTGCCATAATGAGTTTGCGCTACACTTGACCCGCACGCACGACGAAAGGACGCCCATGGAGCACTCCGCCACCGACACCACCCTCGCCTACTACGCCGAGAACGCGACGACGACATCACGCCAGCCCAACTCTGCTAAACACACAAAAGGCAGATACAAGCACTTGTCACAGCAGTACTGTGACCGGTAACACTAACAAGCTAAGTCAAAACACAACTTCCGCTTGACCTAATGATTCGAACGACACTCATTTTGTTTTGGCAAAGCTTTGACTCCTTCTGTCTTAGCTCCGAAATCAAGATGAGAATCCTTAATTCCAATCGACCTAATCCTAGCGACAAGAACGCAACCGCAGTCACGAAAACCGTCGAGAAGCCCCTGACCTAAATCAAACGCTCTGTGCACATAATCTGGATGTCTGTCAAGCACGTAAGTGACGCATAGAACAGACAAGGCCTTGATTGCAGCATTGCATACTACTTGTACTGCATTCTGGGGTACAGGATTCGAAGATGAGCTGTTCAAATCGTCTCCAATCGTCTAACCATCACTCCAATCGCACTCGTACCTGCCATGGCTTTCATTGTACATTACTGTGTCTTAGGTGACTGTGGACACCACTCCACACCTCTGATCTAACCCACGATTATCTGAGCCTTCGGTAGTTTTCGTGGCCTGGGGATTTGCTAGGCGGCGTTCGTCCCGCTGGCCTTCTCCTTCCTTCTCTTCCTGTCACGCTCCCTGTCCGTCCTCTTCCTCTCGCCCCTCTTCCGTTTCTCGTCCTTCCGGTCCTCCCAGGGCAGCGCCGGGTGCTCGTCCGAGCAGCGCAGCATGAGCAGCGCTATGAGGTTGTCGGTGTTTCGGAAGCCGTAGCCGATCTTGACGGTGGCCTTGATCTTCTGGTTGATGCTCTCCACCCGGCCGTTCCCGATGCCCAGCTCGACGACGGCGGCGACGTCGGCGCGCCTCCTGCGCACCTTCTTCTCCACCTCCACGACCGGCTTGATCCTGCAGTAGGCCGCGGCATGCAGCCAGTCGCCCAGCAGCCCCTCCGCCTCGGCGGCCGACTCCGCGCGGAGCACGGCCCTCAGGCCTCCTTGAGGTCCCACGCCCGGAAGAGGCGACCGCCCGCCCTCTTCACGTCCGCGAGCTTCTCCCTCTGCCTCTCCGTGAGGTCCTCGGGGTTCTTCACCAGCGCGTACCTGCTGCTCTTGATCGATGCGGCGAGCTCCTGCGCGGCCCTGGCCTCCGGCGGCGTCTCCTCGCCCTTCCTGGGCCTGCCCGGTCGGCTTCTCTTGGGCGCCGCCGCCTTGGCCGCGGCCTTCGCGACCTGCCACTCGTCGCGCCCCACCTGGTCGAGCGCGTCGTTCATCCACTCGACCACGTGGAAGGGGTCCATCACCCAGCGTGCGTTGGGGCAACGGCGCTTGACCAGCGTCTTTATCCACCTGGCGCCGTCGGCGGCGACGACCTCTATGGCCCTCCTCTGCTCGCGCGTGAGCTCGTCGAGGAACAGGCTCAGAACCTCCTTGCCGTAACCCTCGTGGGCCCAGGCCAGGCACCCGCGGTCGTGGTCGACAACCACCGTGAGGTACTTGTGGCCCTTCTTGTACGATGTCTCGTCTATGCCCATCCTGCGCAGCCCGTCGAACCTGCCGGTGCCGCGCTCGGCCTCGATCTCGTCGTAGACGCGCCTGCAGACGCCACCCACGCTCTTCCACTCGACCCTGGCCAGCCGCGCGACCCACGAGACCGGGCTGTGGACGGCCAGGCACGCGACCCAGTCCTCGAAGTCGCGCGTGAAGCGCGACCTGTGCCTCGCCCAGGGCACGCGCTCGACGAGCACGCCGTGCTCGGGGCAGACGACGCGCGCCGGCCTGTACTCGAGGAAGCACCTCGACCTCGCCAGGTCCATCGCCCGCCACCGCCTCGTCGGCTCATGGTCGTGGCAGTCGCACCTCCGCCCGCAGACCGGGCATCTCAGCTGCTCCCTCCAGTGCGGCCTCACCCTCACGACGATCGAGTCGCCCTCTATCGCGACTCCCAGAACGACGGTCTTCACAAGCGACAGGACGTACCGTAGAACCTTTGCCATGCGCCACCCTTCCCTCGGATCGGATACTTTTGGCGAAGTCGAATCCTACGGGAAAGCGGCGCCGAACGGCCCCTCACGGGGCCGTTCGCCTTGAACCCGCCTGATTTCTACACGTGAGCTGGGCAAAGGGGTGGTTGCCCACCCACACAAACTACCGAAGAGCCGATTTATTTGCATTTCCGAACTGCATATGTATATTAATGTCAGCCTAAGACATGCCATTCAGAGCAGGGAAACAGCATGGACAACATCTCATCAAGCCAACGATTGTTCTTCGTCGAAGACCGACTATTACTTAACGCAAACGAGGAGATACGGCACATCTGCAATGCGCTAGAGCATTTCTCAAACATTAAACAGCAACAGATATACGTATTGATTTCGCCCTTGCTGTCAAGGGAAGAGTATGCGTATACCAATTGCTATGCAGTAGTTGCCCCAGGATACAAACTAATTCTTGCGGAATCCCTAGAATCAGACCCCACAGAAGACGAGCTACGGTCTTTCGGGTACTATTGTGAAGATTTTCTGGAGGATATTGGCAATTTATCTGAAAGATATGATTACCGGTCAAAAATAGGCAGGCCTAGGGCTTGGAAAAGCCAAGTAGTGCATAAGTGCGAAAACTCGAATGCCAGTTCCATTGTTAATGAGTTGGAAACTGCGGCATTCTTACAGAATCCGAAAGAGCGGCGCTTGTCACGACTAATTGCTTCTTTGGCCATTGGTAGCATTAATGACATGAACAGCATTAGCCTAGACGTCCCAGAAGACATACTTGAACAAATCAAGCAGAAAATAATCCTATTTGACACACAGCAGAGTAGATTCATCTATCAAAAAGTCGATCACAAAAGGATTAGCATTCAAGGACTTGCCGGCACTGGGAAGACGGAACTGCTCCTTCACAAACTCCGGCATGTTTATGTCGATCATTCCAAAGGTGACAATAGGGTTTTCTTTACGTGCTATAATAAAGTATTAGCGCACAGCATGAAAAAGAGAGTTGTAAATTTCTTTAACTTTATGAAGGTTGAAGAACAGATTGATTATGATAGACTTCATGTTGCGCCCAGTTGGGGAGCCGAAAGGGACCCATCATCTGGCTTCTATAGTTATGTTTGTAATTACTATGGTATCAACTTCAATCGGTATTCAGCAACAATGGACTTTGACAGAGCTTGCAAGACCGCAATTGAAGAACTCGGTGATAACCCAACGCCATGCTTGGACTACACCTTTATTGATGAGTCGCAAGATTTCCCTGACTCCTTCTTTGAATTATGTACTCTCGTAACAAAGAACTCGGTATATATTGCAGGCGACATCTTTCAGGATATCTACGATATGGGGAAGGAGGGAACTTTAGAGGCTGATTATGTCCTCAGTAATTGTTACAGGACTGATCCGCGCACTCTATTGTTCTCTCATGCCTTGGGATTGGGCTTATGCGAGAACCCGATTATTGGGTGGCTCACTGAGGACAACTGGAAAATGTGCGGCTACACCTTAGTAAGGAAAGAGAATCATACTGTCCAGGTGTCACGTCAGCCACTTAACAGATTTGGTATTGAGCCAACCGATAATTTTGGAACCCCACCCATCTCTCTTCAGTATGCAGAATCCATCGACGGTATTGCCTACATGGTTGTCCAGGTAATCGATGAGATTAAAGCTGCTCATCCTATGGCAATGCCAGATGACATTGCCATCGTCTTTCCCGGGAATACAAATACTAACTACTTGATTGCTGATAAGATTTCGCTACTAATCAAACAGCAATATAACTGGAATTCCACAAAAGGCTACGAGACCAAGCAGATTGACTCAGAGTCGGTATTTATAAGCAATTTGAACAACATAAAGGGTCTGGAGTTTCCGTTTATCATATCATTTATATTAGGTGACTTGACACGAAACATCCGACTTAGAAACGCACTCTATATGATTCTAACGAGATCATTTGTTTCTTCATATTTGATAGCCAACCAAAAAGAGAGTGAAAACCTCAGGCAATATGATTCCGCAATTATGCAGTTACAGCAACACTCGTATCTCTCCATAAGAGAGCCAAGTGACGAGGAAATCTCAAGTCAAAGCGAGCATTTCCGAAAAATAATCCAAGACATTGATACCCCACACAAATCACTGGAGATGCTCATTCGCGAACGAGTCGCCCTCAAAAATCTCCCGGAAGAGACTGCTTTAACGCTCTGCGCCAACCTGCCCCAGCTACTCGTTCAGGGCGACTCTTATTCGTTTGAAGACGAACAGATAGCCATAAAAAGAATTGACGACATGATAGACATCGTTAGCGGTGCAAAATATTATGACTAGCGACCACAAAAGTCAAACTTATTCAATCAGACTGCTTAATCCCGACAGGCTTCGTCCTATTCGCTCGATAAGAGATTACATATTCAATTTGATGGTTGTAATACAGGAATTCGAATACAATCAAGATGTTGCAACATATGAATCCATAATGGAATATGTCAGAAGATGCACGACTACGGATTGTCAGGAAACAAACGTAGACTGCCTGTTTGTTCCCAGCATGAAACGAATGACCATAGTGAGTAGGGATCAGATTCAATCATTCGCTTTTCCGTACACTCTCTCAGCGCAAAGTGGGTATCTTTTAGCGGAAACTAACAATGGCGTGATTACAAATAAGATTGCTTCGATGGTCATTAAATTCTTAAACGACTATTATGATAATGATATCGATACCATCGCATTCTGTATGGACGAAATTGGGACGGATTCAGTAGCGCTAAAAGCTGATGTTGACACTGCTGTTGATGCCATTGTTACGGCCATCAGAATCGACGCGTCCTATTTTAGGCAGGATCATGATGAGCAACACGAGGATGAGCATGGCCTTCACCCCTTGAATCATCTTGATATCTTCTATAGTGACGTCACTTCAATAAAGTTTGGCTTAGTAGAGTTCCTTGATGCCGCGCAATTCCATAACATGATCAGTAAAGCAACTAAAGCTTACTACGTCAAAACAACATTTTGACGTTTCGTTACATACTACCTGACTTTGGTATTTGACCCATGTTACCGTCAGGCGTATTTTAGCCCTTGTGGCAAAAAACGCCTGACGGTAACAACCGCACCCCGCATGCGGTAGACTCTTGTCGCCTGCACGACCCTCCCCACAAGAAGACAGCGACCACCGGACGCCCAGTAAAAGCCGACAATGAGCACTCACGGCTCACGCCTCAGGCACTTCCTCAACGAAGATGGCCATGCTATTACCCAAATTTGTACATGAGACATAATGACGAGTCTCAACCGAGGACATTCGCGCCATCGTCTCATTTAGTAATCCAAGCGACGCGAGACGACTGGCCCTGTATTCCGTATCGCTATCAGTCTTTTCTATCTCACCAAGACGAATCCGACAAAGCAGTTTAAGGTCACTTAGGAACGCACGATCCAAAGCTTCCGCAAGCTCGCAAAACCCTTCCCAGTCCAGCTCCCCGTATAAGAATGCCCTATAGATCCTGCCAAGGATTCTCGATTTCTTTAGATCCACGCTTCTGTCGAGCAGCACCATTACCCTACCCAACTCTTTGTTCGCCTTTTTCGGGTTTTTCTTAAGCTCCTCACGATGCCGCTCAAGCTTCTCGTAATCAATCGTCCCCTCATGGAGCGAGCTTACGAACGCCGCCGTTTGACGGAGCACATTCCTGTCGCGAACATTCAAGATGGTTCTAGCGATGCCAATAACAGGGCTGGCAAAGGGAATGGCCTTGATAGCGTCGTTATTAATAATCGCATCAATGCCGGCCTCAGCCAAGTCAGCGCAAGCGTCAGCTAGCGATGGATCAAATATGGATTCTTCGAATGCTGGGACTAACTCGTCCATGTCTCGATCACCTCATTGTGCACACGAATAGAACACTCACATCGTCATCCCTCTGATGAGCGTAAGAAGGCTTCTTCAAGCAGAGCAGCCGAACTGAGTAGTAACCCTTAATGGTACCAACAGTCAGCAGTGTTGGTACCATCAGTCAGGTCTAAGCGGTACCGCTCGTAAGGTTGGTTGGTACCGGCATCA
>CADBYM010000065.1 GCA_902798915.1 uncultured Coriobacteriaceae bacterium
GCCAGCAGCCCTACTCCAAAGGGCCGGTAGGAGATGATAGGACCGTCGTCACTTTTCATCAAAGGACCCTTGATTTCAGGCTAGGAATACTGTAATGGGCAACCGTCCACGACGTCGAACTCATGTACAAGCACGTGGCTGGTGAGGTGCTCGTAAAGGCAGCGGGCGGCATCCGCGATGCCGACACGTTCCTCGCCATGGTGCGCGCCGGTGCCCGACGCATCGGAACCTCAGCAGGCGTCACCATCATCGAGGAGCTCGCCCGTCGCCTGTAGCAGGGTGCGCCAGTGCCATCAGTCACCAAAGATGTGGGTTCGGAGGGCGTCAACGTCACCGTTGTACACGTAGCCCCGCATCCCTATGCGCTCGGCACCCACCACGTTGCGTAGCATGTCGTCGACAAAGAGGCACTCGGACGGCTCGAGCCCGAAGCGCTCACACAGCAGCAGGTAGATGGCGGCATCCGGCTTCACCACGTGCTCATAGCACGAGACAAGCACACCGTCGAACTCATCGATGGCCGGGATGCGATTCCGATAGGCGGCAAACGAGGGACCTGCGTTGGAAAGCAGGTACACCCCGTAGCCACGCTCCTTGAGCTCGCGCACAAGCACGCCCATCTTGGGCAGCGGGTCGAACACCTCGTGCCAGCGGAGCGCGAAGACCTCCGCCGTCTCGTGCAGGCGCTCGGGCAGCTTGAGCTTCGCCGTCCATGCGACGGTCTCCTCGCAGATGGCGCCGGCATCGACCCAGCCCCACTCGCGCGAGTCGAAGACTGCATGCGCGACCTCGGCAGCGTCGTCGGGGTCGTCGCATAACGCCAAGCTAATCTTGGTGGGATTCCAGTCCATGAGCACCCCGCCCATGTCGAGCACCACATTCTTGATCGGACCCATGCATCCTCCCCCACTCGGACTGAACCACAATCGTAACACTAACGCAGTGTTACAAGATGTGCCCCACCCCCCACTCCTACGCTATGCTCAACGGGCCATACACAATCGAAGGAGGATACCATGAGAGTGGCTATCGCAGGATACGGCAATCTTGGCCGCGGCGTTGAGGCGGCCGTAACCAACGCACCCGACATGGAGCTCGTCGGCATCTTCACGCGACGCGACCCCGCAAACGTCATCATCGCGACCGACACGCCCGTCTACGCCTGGGCAGACCTCCCCACGTTCGCCGACAAGGTCGACGTCGTTGTTCTCTGCGGGGGCAGTGCGACCGACCTGCCCGAGCAGACGCCTGAACTCGCCCAGTACTTCACTGTGGTCGACAGCTTCGATACGCACGCGAACATCCCGCAGCACTTCGCCAACGTGGATGCCACCGCCCGCAAGGCCGGGACGCTGGGTGTCATCTCGTGTGGCTGGGACCCAGGACTCTTCTCGCTCGCGCGCCTCTATGCAAGCGCCGCACTACCGAACGGCGCGGACTACACGTTCTGGGGACGCGGCGTGAGCCAGGGACACTCCGACGCCATCCGCCGCATCCCCGGCGTGGTCGACGCACGGCAGTACACCGTACCGGTTCCCGCAGCCGTCGAGGCTGCCCGCTCTGGCAAGAATCCCCAGCTCACCACCCGCGAGAAGCATACGCGCGAGTGCTTCGTCGTAGCTGCGGAGGGCGCGGACCTCGCCGCCATCGAGGAGGCCATCGTCACGATGCCCAACTACTTCTCTGACTACGACACCACCGTGACGTTCATCTCGCAGGAGGAGCTCAACGCCAACCACGCAGGCCTTCCCCATGGCGGCACCGTCATCCGCAGCGGACGCACGGGCCTCAGCGACGAATTCGGCGACACGATCGAGTTCTCGCTCGACCTTGATTCCAACCCGTACTTCACGGGCAGCGTGCTCACTGCCGTGGCCCGCGCGGCATACCGCATGCACGAAGCCGGACAGACCGGTGCTCGCACGATGCTCGACATCCCGCCCGCACTGCTCTCGCCCCTCTCGGCGGAGGAGCTGCGCGCCCATCTGATGTAGCCCCTGCGGGCACCATGCCCGACCTTGAAGAGGAGTCCATATGCTATACGACAACCTTTCCATCAACGATGCAGGCCACCTTTGCATCGCAGGCATCGACGCCTGCGAACTGGCAGCGGAGTTCGGCACACCACTCTACGTGCTGGATGAGGATCGCGTTCGCATGAACTGCCGCACCTACATCGAGGCGATGCGTGCCTACCTGCCCGAGGGGTCGCGCCCGCTCTACGCAGGCAAAGCGCTCTGCTTCAAGGGCATCTACCCCATCATCGAGCAGGAGGGCATGGGTGCGGACGTGGTCTCGGGAGGAGAGGCTGCCACGGCGATCGCGGCAGGCTTCCCTGCGGATTTGCTCTACTTCCACGGGTCGAACAAGACGGACGCCGAGATCGCCTACGGCGTGGAACAGGGCATCGGATGCTTCGTGGTCGACAACCTCAACGAGCTTGAGGTTCTTTCGCGCGAGGCACAGGCACGCGCCGTTATCCAGCGCATTCTATTGCGCGTGACGGTAGGACTCGACCCTCACACGCTCGCTGCCATCAACACCGGCAAGGTGGACTCGCAGTTTGGCGTGCCCATCGAGACGGGACAGGCCCTCGAGTTCGCACGACAAGCACTCGCCACCCCTGGCGTGGAGGTCATCGGCTTCCACAGCCACATCGGCAGCCAGATCTTTGAGCCGGATTCGTTCTGCGATCAGGTGGATCGCCTGCTTGCCTTCGCCTGCAGCGTACGTGACGAGCTGGGCTTTGTAGCCCAGACCTTCAACCTGGGCGGCGGCTTCGGTGTGCCCTACGTCGACTCCGATTCCCGCGTCGACATCGCGGCAAACATCGCCGCGATTGCCGAGCACCTGCATGCGGGATGCGAGCGAGCGGGATATCCGATGCCCGCCGTGCTCATGGAGCCCGGCCGTTCCATCGTGGCCAACGCCGGTGTAACGCTCTATGCCACAGGTGGAACGAAGACAATCGAAGGGTATCGCAGTTACGTGATGGTAGACGGCGGCATGACGGACAACCCCCGCTATGCCCTCTACAATAGTGCCTACACCGTTCTCAACGCCACCCGCGCCGCCGACGTCGCGGACTTCGCCTGCACCATTGCGGGACGCTGCTGCGAGAGCGGCGACCGCATCGCAGAGGACGTCAGAGTCGCACGTCCCGAGCGTGGCGACATCATCGCCGTACTCACTACCGGCGCCTACAACTTCGCCATGTCGAGCAACTACAACCGCGTGCTACGACCTGCCCTCGTCATGCTGCACGACGGAAAGGCCCGTCTCGCGGTGCGTCGGCAGACCATTGGCGATCTGCTCGCCCTCGAGGCATAGCCGCAAGCTGGCTGGCCATCTAAGAGACAGCCCCCAAAGGGGACGGGCCCCAGCGCACGTCGAGAAGTGCGCTGGGGCCCGTCCCCTTTGAGTTCTTGTCACTCCCTTTGGGCATGCCCTCAAGGGCCGTTCAAGCTTAGTAGATTTCCTCCTCGTAGGAGTAATCGTCGTACGAGTAGTCCTCATAGGCATAGTCGTTGTCATCCGCCGTCGCCTCAACCTGCGGCTCCTGCGAGTCGCCTTGGGTCTCTTGTGCCGGAATCTCAATCGGGCCTTCCCAGAGCGGATCGTGCTCAGGCGTCGAGAAGTCAAGGTTGTCGTAGCCAATCTGCTGGCGCAGCAGCTCGTAACGCGGGTTGCCCCAACGGTAGTCCTCATGTGGGTTGCTCAGCACAGTACGCACGACACAGTTCGGATGCAACTCTTGGTAGGTATCGAACTGCTCCTGAGGCACGGAGTTGGGGTAGCCGCACCAGAAGCGCTCGAGGTCGATGTCGTAGAGGCAGGTGATGTCCGAGATGCCTGGGTTGTTCGAGGCGTTGAGGTGCTTCAGCTCGTGACAGTTTGCAAGCGGCGAAAGGTCCGAGACGTAGTTGGAGAATATCTCAAGGAACTCAAGATGTGGACAATTGGCCAGGGGCGAGATGTCCGTAATGTTACCAAGGATGCAGATGAACACCTCGAGGTCGGGCATGTAACTCACGAACCATATATCCTGCAGGTTGGCGTTGTGACCGAGGTCAAGATACTTGACCTTGTTGCAGTACTTGAGTCCCTGGTCGTTCTCTGGAGAGAGGGACCCGAGACCCTCGTTGCTGGCAAAGATGCGCTCGGTGTCGGTGCGCACGGTGTAGATGCCACCACCGAACCAAATGCGCCATACCACCTGTGCATTCGGGTAATCGTCGCGGATTGAGGCGCAGGTCTCGTCATCGAGTCCGCACGTGTCGAGGTCGAGGAAGGTCACCCAAGGCATGTTGTTCATGATGTCACGTACCTCGGCACCGCCGTCGGTCATGGGGCAACGCCGGAAGTCGAGCGTCGTGTCGTTGAGGTTAATGCGCTTGCCAAAGGCCCCAAAGACGTAATTGACGATGACGTTGGGGTTCGACTGCTTCATGACGGAGGCGGCATGCAACTTGGCGTGCCCCTCTTCCTCCCCAAGGTTGATGTTCGTGACGTTGGTCATGCCGCCGACAAGCGGCGCGAACGTCTCGAGCTCCTCAACCGTGGCTTGCGTCAGGTCAACATCCGTGGCATCGAGCGGAACGTTGATGGAACCCGTCTGATAGCTGCCGACCATCGAGATCTGCGGGCACGCCTCCCGAAATGCCGCCAAGGACTCAGGTGACCAGCTTGGCGCGTCGATCTTCACGCCCTTGACGTTGGATGCGTAGTGTAGGGTCGTTCGCGCGAGCTCGACGGCCGCAGCCTGGTCCATCGAGGTGAGGTCGGCGACCTGTGTCGCACGATCGTAGGAGACGCCCGCAGGCAGGTCTACCTCATAGTCCACCGAGAGCTGGGGATGCGCGACCGCCCAAGCGTCTATCTGGTCGAGCGAGTCACCACCCTTCACCGTGATGTGCTTCAGCGAGGTGAACGAGTCAAGCTTCGTCAGCTCGTCTGGCTCGAGGCCCATGCTCAAGTCCTCGGCACTCGCCAAGGCGAGTCCATGCCGAAACACGACAACCGTACCTGACGCGACCAATGCCACACAGACGACAATGACCGCCACAACTATCCCGGCAATAACAATAGCGCGCTTCTTCATATGACCACCCCTCCACCAGGCTGTCCGAACACGACCGGGGCGACCCACGATAGGTTATCCCTCATGGGTCGCTTTCGGACAACATGCCACGACGCATGCGCAAAGCGTATTGTATGACTTTATTCTCAGGTTTACACCAGAAAGGTTAGGAAAGATTCACTGTACCCTTGCCAACCGTCCGTAAACGACCGCAAGGAATCCTTACGCCATCCTGCAGTGGCAGCTAGAAGCTGATGAGGGGATTGCGCTTTAGTTCGAGCAGGTAGTCAAACGGCACACGATCGCCGTCAGCGCCAAGGTCGCGCTCGATCTCCACGAGCGTTCCGTACACATCGGCCGCGACGGTGTCGATGTGCGCCAGTTGCTCTTCGTTCAGGTATTCCGAAAGACGTCCACCGTCAAACCCCTGATCGGAGACGCCCAGGAAGCGTGCGGCAAGGGCGGCATCGTAAGTGCCTGTGGCGCACAGCAATCCCGTGACGTCAGCAGTAATCTCGTCCCAAACCGGGAGCACGTCATCGGGCATGACCCTGCGACATACCACATGTGCGCACTCGTGATGCAGACGGATGTCGCGCGAGATGGGCAGCCACGCCTCCTCGTCGTAGGGGGTCTCGCTTGCCGGCACGTTGCTGTACGGCCCCTCCGAAATGACCACGAGCTCCGCCTTGAACGCCCCCTCCTCACGCGCGAGACGCCTGAACTCGCTCGCCCAGTCGCTACCCCCACTCGTCATGTACGATAAGTGTGCCGCACGCACCTTTCCCCAGTCAGGAAGCCCGCGATAGGTGATTGCGCCCACCGTACGAGCGATGGGTTCCGGGGCAGACTTGTGCCCAATGATTTGCAAGAACGTCTCGAAGTCGTGTCGGTTGGTCAGGCAGACGACCTCCACCGGACCGGCGGGCGTCTCCACCGTGACCAGCTCATCCCTCTCGCTCGATGTGAAGTGGTCGAGTGTCGCCCCCTTTGGCGCGATGCCACGCCCAGCCGCGAGCTTATAAGCCTCCAATGCACCCTCGGCCGGTGCGACATAGAGCTGTGGGAACCGTACCGCAAGCGCCTCGATCACCGCCCTGCCACACAACTTCTTGTCTGTTCGCTCGTCCATGCGCACACCTTCCTCCACGTCGTCATGCTAATATGGGGCAACCTTGCCAGAGAGGAGCCCCTGCCATGTACTATTATATGCCGACCCGCCTCTACACGGGAGACGATTGCATCTCACAACATCGCGACGCGCTACGCATCCTTGGCGATAGCTGCATCGTCGTCACCGACAAGGTCGCCGCCAAGGCGAGCGGCGCCTTGGACGATGTGCGCGCCACGCTCGACTCGTGCGCGATCGAGCACATCGTATGGGACGGGGTGAGCGAGAACCCGCCCGTATCGGCGTGCATCGAGGCAGGACGCATAGCGTCGGATGCCAAGGCCGCGTTCGTCCTCGGCATCGGCGGCGGATCGTCGCTCGATGCGGCCAAGGCCATCTCCGTCTTCGCCGCGAACCCAGACCTCGACGAGGCAGGTTTCTACGCCTTGGCCTGGGACCACAACCCCCTGCCCATTGCCTTGGTGGGCACCACCGCAGGAACCGGCAGCGAGGTCACCAAGGTCTCGGTCCTCACCGACGCGGCGCACCGCAAGCACAGCATCCATGACGACCGTCTCTACGCCACCGTGGCCTTCGGGGACAGCCGCCACACGCACACCTGCCCCGCGGGCGTCACGCTCTCCTGCGGCGTCGACGTCATTGCTCATGCGACGGAGAGCTACTTCAGTCACAAGTCAGACGAGGTTTCGCGAGCCTTCGCCGTACGAGCCATCCGGCTTTCTTGCGCACCGCTCGCAGCCGCCGCATCAGACGAGGAGCTCGACGCCGACCAGCGTCGCGCACTCTACGAGGCGTCGATTCTTGGCGGGCTTGCCATCAACACCACGGGAACGTGCTTCCCCCACAACGTCGGGTACTACCTTACGGAGAACTACGGCATCCCGCATGGGTTTGCCAGCGCAATCTTCCTTCCCGCAATGCTCGCGCGCGTTGGGGAATACGACCAAGAGTATGCTGGCGCATTCTATGACGAGATCGGTGCCGACAAGGAATCGTTTGTGCAGCTCATCGAGAGCTGCCTTCCGGCAACCGAGATTCGCATGACGCGTGACGAGGTCGATGCCGCACTCCCCCGCTGGGAGAACAACGGCTCCGTAAAGAACACCCGTGCCGCCATCTCCGTGGAGACGATCCACGAGATTCTTTTGTCCCTGTTCGTACGATAGTGAGGAGAGAAAGCATGATCAGGAAGGCAACCGACCAGAAGGTAGAGAGCAAGTGCATCCGCAACGGCAACGGCGAGACCGAGATGTACCTCATCGCCGAAGGCGCAGACGAGCTGTATGGCAAAGGCAGACTGTTCAACCTCATGGTCCTCGCGCCGGGTAACAGCATCGGTGAGCACACGCACGAGGGCGATAACGAGATTTTCTACTTCCTCAAGGGCACCGGCGAGTACAACGACAACGGCACGATCGTAACCGTCGAGCCGGGCGACACCACCGTCTGTAACGACGGCGAGATGCACGGCCTCAAGAACACCGGCGACGTTCCCCTCGAGTTCATCGCGCTGATCCTGTTCTCGTAACCACCAAGAGGAGCATACATGACACCTGAGGAAGAAGAGGCGATTCGCCGCGAGTTCGAGGCGGCACGCAGCGGTGCGACGCAAGAGCAACCGCAGCAAGAGGAACCCCCCACGTTCGAGCTCAACGACTTCAGTCGCATCCATCATGTGATAGGCGTCATATCGGGCAAGGGTGGCGTCGGCAAGTCGCTCGTCACGGGCATCTTGGCCCGCGAGCTCGCACGCACTGGTGCCAGGGTGGGCATTCTCGATGCCGACATCACCGGCCCCTCTATCCCCCGCATGTTCGGACTCGCCGACCAGAAGGCCGGGGGTGCGGCTGGCCTCATCATCCCAGCGCGCACCAACGGTGGCATGAGGGTGATGAGTGCCAACCTCGTGCTCGAGAACGAGGATGACCCCGTCCTATGGCGCGGCCCCATCCTCGCAAGCGCGATTCGCCAGTTCTGGGCCGAGACCTATTGGGAGGACCTTGACTACCTGCTCGTAGACATGCCTCCCGGAACCGGTGATGTGGCACTCACGGTATTCCAATCGCTCCCCATCGACGGCGTGATCATCGTCAGCAGCCCCCAAGACCTCGTCCAGATGGTCGTCGGCAAGGCCGTGAACATGGCAAAGATGATGAACGTGCCCGTGTATGGCCTTGTCGAGAACATGGGCTACCTGAACTGCCCGCACTGCGGCGAGAGAATCGAGCCATACGGACCCAGCCGACTCGAGGCAACCGCCACCCACTATGGTCTGCGTGCCCTCGGCCAGCTTCCCATCGATGCCAGCTTCGCGCGCGCCTGCGACGCGGGCACGGCAGAGACCGATCTGCCCGACGGCCTTCTTCCCGACGCGATCGCTGCCATCATGCAAGGATAGAGGGTAGCGAGCGAAGACAATTGCAGGTGATGCGCATGGGGCACTGAGAGACGACTCCCGGTGCCCCATGCGTCAAGGGCAACGGACGAGGAGGTCCCTTGGCACGCAAGGAACGTCGACCATCACGCGCGATAGAGCATGCGAGGCTGCTTGAGGCGGCCAAGAGCGTGCACGTCCCTCCGCAAGTGGATGTCTGTGTCGCAGGTGGAGGAGCCGGCGGCCTCGTCGCGGCAATCCTTGCCGCCGAGAGAGGCGCATCGGTCGTGGTCCTCGAGCGTGACGTCGAATGCGGACGCACCATACTTGCGACAGGCAACGGGCGATGCAACTTCGCCAACGCACGTCTTGACCCTGAGCTCTACAATGAGCCGGACTTCGTGCGCGACGTCTGTGGCGACTCGTGGCTCGATGACGTGCTGGGATTCTTTGCCGACTGCGGGCTCGCCTGGGAAGAAGAGGCCGAGGGTCGGCTCTATCCGCTGAGCAGACAGGCGGCCTCCGTGCGCAACGTGCTCGTCTCTCGCGCACGGCGTGCCGGGGTCACGCTAGCAACGGCACGTGAGGTCGTCGGCTTGCGGCCGAGCAAGGACGGCTTCGAGGTAACGGTTCGCGAGGCATTCGGGCCGCAAGGTACCTCATGTCTGCGCGCACAGGTCGCAATCATCGCCACGGGCGGAGGAAGTCTTGCCAACGGCAACCAGCTATGCAGCGATCTGGGCATGCCCATACAACCCGACGAACCCGTGCTGTGCCCGCTTGCCTGCGAAGGCCTCCTGCCCCCCGAACTCGATGGCAGGCGCGTTCGTTCGGAGGTCACCCTCAAGAGGAACGGACGCGTCTTGCAACGCCGTCACGGAGAGGTGCTGTTCCGCCCATACGGCCTTTCTGGCATCGTAGTGTTTGACCTCTCGCGCTTTGCGGGGGCCGGAGACGTGCTCGAGCTCGACCTCCTGCCGGGGCTCGACGCCGTGCGGGCCGAGAAGCTGGGACGAGACACGCTCGATGGGCTGCTCGACCCCATCGTTGCGGCATCGCTCGTCGCACATGCGGGCGACCTGCGACGTGCCCTCGGGCTTGCCAAGTCTCTCCCCTATCGCGTGACCGGTCCGGCCGAGGCTAATCGGGCACAGGTGACGCGCGGCGGACTCTTGGTCAACGCGTTCGACCCCCGCACGTTGCGGGCCAAGGACGATGCGTCAGCGATGGCGCGCCTGTACGCGTGCGGCGAGGCACTGGACGTTGACGGCCCATGCGGAGGATACAATCTGGCCTGGGCCTGGAAGAGTGGCATGGTCGCAGGCACTGCCGCAGCAAAGGAGACGAGTCGATGATCGAGGTTTCCAATCTCCGCATTCCCCTCAAGCAGCTCAACGGCAACGAGGAAGACGAGTTGCTTGCTTGTCGCAGAGCGGCTGCGCGAAAGCTCGGAATCAAGGAGAGGCGCATTCACGGCATCGAGCTTCGGAAACGCTCGGTCGATGCACGCAAGAGGACATCAATCTTGCTCACGTACACCGTCAGACTGAAGGTCATGGGCGACGAGGCCGAACTTACGCGCGACAGGCACCACAACGCGCGGCCCGTCACGGAGGACGGGTACGTGCTGCCAACCCCAGCCAGAGGTTCCGTGAGGAAGGGCGAGCGTCCTATCATCGTAGGGGCGGGCTGCGCGGGGCTCTTCTGTGCCCTCGCGCTCGCCAGCGCGGGCCTCTCTCCCCTGCTCGTTGAGCGCGGCGACGATGCCGAGAGGCGCACCCGGACGGTTCGCCTCTTCAATGAGACGGGAGAGCTCGACCCACAGAGCAACATACAGTTTGGCCTCGGAGGGGCAGGGACCTTCTCGGACGGAAAGCTTGGCACGGGAACCTCGAGTCCCGCACATCGCCTCATCCTCCAGACGCTCGTGGAGGCCGGTGCCCAACGACGCATCCTGTGGGACGCAAAGCCGCATGTGGGAAGCGACGTGCTTCCCAGCGTCGTCACGCGCATCGTGCAGAGAATCGAGGAACTCGGCGGCGAGGTGCGCTTTCGTACCAGGCTTGACGATCTGGAGATACGCGATGGACGCGTGGTGGGCATACGGTTGGAGCATGACGGGAGCATCGAGACGCTTCGCACCCGTAATGTCGTGCTTGCCTGCGGGCATTCGGCCCGCGACGTCTTTGAGCTGCTTCGTCACAAGGGAGTAGCGCTCGAGCGAAAGACCTTTGCCATGGGCGTACGCATCGAGCATCTGCAGGCAAGCATCGACCAGGCGCTCTATGGACCGTCGGCCGGGCATCCCGCACTGGGCGCCGCCTCCTACAAACTCGCCGAGCACGTTCCCGACGGGCGCAGCGCATTCTCGTTCTGTATGTGTCCGGGCGGCTACGTGGTGGCGGCCGCAAGCGAGATAGATGGCGTCGTCACCAACGGGATGAGCCTTTCGGATCGCGCTGGCACCAACGCAAACTCCGGCCTGCTCGCCAACGTCTTTCCTGAAGACTTGCCAGGCGACGATGTGCTGGCCGGCATCGAGTTGCAGCGCGCTTGCGAGCGAGCGGCATTCGAGATGGCAGGAGGCGCGTTCGTAGCTCCGGCGCAGCTCGTCGGCGACTTCTTGTCGAAGACACCCTCGTCCGGGGCGGGGACTGTGGTGCCAACGTATCCGCGTGGGGTGACGTGGGGCATCGTAGATGGCGCTCTTCCAGACTACGTGACGCAGACGCTCCGCAGCGCCATTCCACGCATGGAACGCAAATTACATGGGTTCTCGGCAACTGATGCGGTGCTCACCGGTGTGGAGACGCGCTCGAGCTCCCCCGTGCGCGTCACGCGCCGCAAGGACGGGCAATCTGTAAGCACATCCGGCCTGTGGCCATGCGGAGAGGGCGCGGGCTACGCGGGCGGCATCATGAGCGCCGCCACCGATGGCCTGCGCACAGCAGAGGCACTGCTCGCCCGATGACGGCACGATTGCACAGTGCGCAAGCCGGTTTTGTCGTTAGCAGACGTCGCGTCTAATCCTCCATGAACGTGAGGAGGGCGGAGTCCTGATTGGCAATCGATGTGTGCTCCGCGTCGCCAAGCTCCAACACATCGGACGTCCAAGAGGGACCGGAACCCGCACGGCCACCGTGGGCTCCGACACTATGACCGGCATTGTTAGCGGAACCTGACATCACATCCCAAGCTTAATGGCATTATCCCTGACGCACTAGTGATTCAGCAATAGTACGCACATGAAGTCCGCCAGACAACTCACGTCCGTCCAATTATCATTGTTTCTATTCCATGCTGTATAGCAATAATAATCTGCTAGGCACCAATGCGCTCTGGTTTCCTCATCGCGGTCTTTGTTATACGGGGCACGGTTTCTTGCCGCAAAGTCCACTGCTGATTCTCCACCTGCAACGGAGGCGAGCTCGTCAAGCGAGACCTCACCCTCGCCCACGTCCTCCCTGCTGGCTAGGAATCGCTCTGCATCCGCGACGCCGAACTCGTACCCGAGCACGCCCGCTGCTGCCACCAGCGCCTCGGCTTCGGTACCAGCGTCACCGGACTCAGCGGCGATGCGCATCTCCTCCATGACCCTCTCTTCCAGCCCCGGATCCTCCCCGGCGTCCCTCCTCAGCCTCTCGAGCTCGCTTGATCTGCGCATGTCAATCCTTTTCCTCAGACTCTATGTCTGATGTCGACCTCCAACTATACTTCAACCATAAATCTGTGTTTTGTACCACAGGTATTGCCTGTAGTCATTTTTGCTTCCTAGAATTCTCTATCGTTCACAAATAGACACCTGTAGTGGGACCAGCAGGACTCGTACGTAGTGCCGCCCTCATCGTGCCTGATAGCGGCATAGCAATGGTAGTTGAACCAGCACCACGCCTGCTTCCCGTTTTTGTCGACGCGGCCCGTGCCCCCTGCGACGCCGGCGAGCTCGTCCAAGTCGAGCTCCTCGCCTCCCGCGACGGACCGCTCCAGGTCGGCCGCGCTCACCCGGTAGCCAAGCTCGGCCGCGGCCGCGGCCATCGCCACGCCATCGCTCGCCGCGCCAGCATCCGCCGCTCGCCTCGCTGCCTCCTCCAGCCTCGTGCGCAGCCCCTCGTCCGCCCGCAGGTCGGCCTCCATGCGCCTCAGCTCGTCGTTGTTCCCCATCGCGTTGCCTCCTTGCTCCCGACGCGGGGCCGGGAATCGCAGGCCCTTCGGCCCTCTCCGTGTATTGTGACGGTATTATACAGGGGCACGCCGCGAGGCAGCCCGCGAGGCAGCCAATGGACGCAAAGGGACGGCAATGCGTCCCCGCCCGCGCGGGTCTCGGCACCTCGACACTCCGTAGTGTGGATACTACGACCGGCATTGTTAGCGAAACCTGACGTCACATCCCAAGCTTATTGGCATTATCCCTTGCAATTACTGATTCAGCACCGTATAAGCACCTGTAGTCGGACCAGTTGAACAAGCACCACGCCTGCTCCCCGTTTTTGTCGACGCCGCCCGCGCCCCCTGCGACGCCGGCGAGCTCGTCCAAGTCGAGCCCCTCGCCTCCCGCGACGGACCGCTCCAAGTCGGCCGCGCTCACCCGGTAGCCAAGCTCGGCCGCGGCCGCGGCCATCGCCGCGCCATCGCTCGCCGCGCCAGCATCCGCCGCTCGCCTCGCCGCCTCCTCCAGCCTCGTGCGCAGCCCCTCGTCCGCCCGCAGGTCGGCCTCCATGCGCCTCAGCTCGTCGTTGTTCCCCATCGCGCTGCCTCCTTGCTCCCGACGCGGAGCCGGGAATCGCGGGCCCTTCGGCCCTCTCCGTGTATTGGGGCGGAATTATACCTTACCAACCCCGCAAGGCAGCCTACGATGCCACCAATGCGCGCAAAGGGACGGCGGCGAGGCGTCCCCGCCCGCGCGGGTCTCGGCGCCTCGACAGGCTCTAGACGCGCTCGGCCGGCGGCAACAGCCCCGGCGGAACTGGACTCGAGGCCTGAGGGAACTGACAGCTCTGAACGAGCGTGCGCGCGAACGACGTGCTCCCGCCAGCCGTTCACGCGCCTCGCAGAGGGCCGCACCCCTGCATGGGTGCGGCCCAACGTGTGCGTCCGTTGTACATCTACTCAGGCCAGATGCTCTCCACCCCGTCGCGGAAGGGCATGGCGAAGGTGCGGCTCGCGCCCTGGAAGAGGTTGGGCGGGGCGCCCTGGCCCCTGGGGACGAGC
>CADBYM010000066.1 GCA_902798915.1 uncultured Coriobacteriaceae bacterium
CTTTTTTCGCACACGCGAGACGTCGCGAAGGCGACGGCCCCGACGGATGGGGTACCGTCGGGGCCGTCTGACCAAATTGTAGGCTTTTGTTACAGCCCCGCTCTACGCAAAGCTGATGCCGTCACGTCCGCGTTGTTTCACCTTGTATAGTGCGCCATCGGCTTGCTTGAAGAGCTCACTGTCGCTGATGCCATGCACGCCAAACGCGACGCCAACCGATAGGGTTGCCGGGGGAAGGCCATTGGACGTGTCGCGCAGGAAGGTGGCGGCGTTGCCGATCTTGCGCTCTATGACTTTGGCCATGGTGGCATCCACGTCGGTCATGATGACGGCGAACTCATCGCCACCTATGCGGCAGATGTAGTCGGATGACCTAAAGACGGAATGAAGCGTGGCAGCGACTTCGACGAGAATCGCGTCACCCATCTCGTGTCCGTACATGTCATTGAACTGCTTGAAGTTGTCAACGTCTATGAGGATGAGCGCAGAATCCGTCTTGTGCTGGGTGAGCAGCGCGTCGAAGGAGCCACGGTTGAGCAAGCCGGTGAGGGCGTCGTTGTGAGCCTCGAAGTTCAGGGACTCGGTGCGGTTACGATTGATCTCGTACATCTCGTTGTACGCGACGGCCAAGTATCGCAGCTCCTGTGCGCCACGTAGTTCCAGACGCTTGTCGGCACGGATGTTCTTTTCGAACTTCGCGATGGGGCGGAGCAGAAGCAGGTAGGTGGAGAGGATCACAACAAATACCACAAATATGACCAGCGACGCACGTATTCCCAACGATGTGTAGAGTATGGACAGGCGAGCGTGTGATTCCTCCAAGTCCCTGCTGAGCTTCTCGATGAGGAGGTTTGAGCTACGCTGCGCCTCGTCGCGAATCTCTTGTTTGTAGCTGATGTATTCGTCGTTGTTGACGAGGTCGTTCGCATGCTCGATCTTCTCTTTGGGGGAGAGGGTGGCGTCGGCTTTCTTGAGGACGACCTCGTCGAGCTCGGTGGGCAAATCTCTAATGCCGTAGGCATCGGCAGCGAGAACGAAGGCATAGCATTCGATTTCGGAAAGCGCGTCGGACGTCTTGTAGGCGTTGCTCAATGCGCTGACTACGTTGGTGTCGTTTGAGTACGCACGGAGGTCCTGCAAGGCATTGCCGCGTCGGTCGTTGTGCGTGACTTCCTCGAAGTAGCGGTCCAAGTGCCTCCTGTAGCCCGTGCTCACGAAGAGCCGAACTTCGGCGGTCAGATAGTCGGAAGTGTCCTGAAGGTGCTCGACTGCGCTTTGGCAACGTTGATACACGGTGCTCAGCTCTCGCTCTTGTCGCTGTGCGACGAGGGCGTTCTGCATGACCATGAGCATAGCAACAGAGACCACAATCACGATGAACATCGAGCAGATGTTGATAGTCCGCATGCGCGGCGCGACACTCGCTGACATGGTAGGTACCACTCCTCGTTGTGGACTGTTGGCGTGGCTAGGTCTGCCTATGGCCGATGATCATGTCGTCTGAATGCGAAAGCTCAATCTGGTCGTTGCCAAGGAGCATCTCCTCGAAGGCGTCTATGGGCATGGGCTTGTAGTAATAGTAGCCCTGTACGTAGTCACAGCCCATCCTGCGCAGCGAGTCTCGTTGGACCTCGGTCTCGACGCCCTCGGAAATAACGGGCAGGCTCATCTCGTGTGCCATGGCAATTATGTTGGAGATAATGGCATCGGAGCCGTTTTGGATGTCGGCGTGGTCGATGAAGCCCTTGTCTATCTTGATGGCGTCGACCGACACCGAGCGCAACATGTTGAGCGATGAGTAGCCGCTTCCGAAGTCATCCATAAAGACGGTGAATCCGCTTTGTTGCAGAGCATGGACAATGCTGTTGACGTGCTTGATGTCCTTTGAGTATGTGCTCTCGGTCACCTCGATTTGGATGAGGTCAGGGGACAGCTTGTATTTGCATATAAGATTACCAAAGTGCTCGGCAAGGTCTACGAAGTAGAAGTCGACGCGGCTGACGTTTACCGAGACGGGTACCGGCCGTATGTTACGGTCGATGAGAGAACGCTGCCATGCGCATACCTTCTCCCACACAAATTTGTCGAGGGCAAAGATGTAGCCGGACTGCTCCATGGGATCAACGAATCTAAAGGGTGGAATGAGCTCCCCGTCGCGAATCCAACGAACGAGCGCCTCTGCAGCGACCACCTTATTGGTGGTGATGTCGACCTTTGGTTGGAGGAAGAAGGTGAACTCCTCCCGGGCGATGCCCTCTTGGGCGCGCATAAGCAGCACTTGGTTCTCGCGGTTGCGCTCGTAGCGGTTCTTGTCGTAGAAGGCGATGTGCTCCGTGTAGCTTCCCTTTATCTCTTGAAGTGCGACGAGTGCACGGTCGTACAGGACTGTGATGCCCATGGTGAGATCGTCGGTGATTGCAGCGCCCAGCGAAGGTGAGAAGCCCACGGCAGAGTCGTACTTCTCTAGCTCGTTGCTCAAGACGTCGGCGACTTGCTCGCGTGTTGTGCCGTCGCGGAGGGGGAAGACGAGCGCGAAGTTGTCTCCGCCCAAGTACCCTGCCACGCCGTGATGGGCGCTGGCGAACTGCACGACCGTCGAGCCGTACTTCTCGAGCAGCGCATCGCCGGCACTCCACCCGAAGATGTCGTTGTAAAGCTTAAAGTAATTGATGTCCAGTGCCACCATGCAGACGTTGGCCGTTTGGACGTGGTTGATCCAGATGTTTGCGCGGCGGTAGAACTCCTCGCCCCTGTAGCAACGATGATCAAGCTGCGTGTCGATCTGTGCGGAATAGCTGTCTTCGTCGGCTGACTTGGCAAGGGCCTCGTCCGACATGAGGTCCAAACGCTTTCCGCCCCTGCGCTCCCATTCGCGCTTTGCGTTGGTGCATTCGAGCCATGCATGCCGAACGAGCGCATCATACTCTCCGTTGAGATATGGCCGCCAGCCAACGCCCATGGCAATGAAGGTGGAAAGATCGTCAAGGCGTGCACGAATGCGGGCGAGTGCCTCGCGGAATGCCTCTTCCGATATGCCGACGGCGAGGACGAGGAACTCGTCGCCTCCCATGCGGAACAGTTGGTCGTCTTGGAACTCGGTCGAGAGTGCATTTCTCACGGCGAGAAGTGTCTCGTCACCTGCATTATGGCCGCGAATGTCGTTGATGGCCTGCAGGCCTACCACATCGAAGTAGGCCATGCCCACGGGCACATGCTGAGGAAGATGCTCGGCCTTCTGGTAGAAGCCAAGGCGTGTGCCTGTGCGTGTGAGTGGGTCCAACACGCCAATTGAGCGGAAGCGACCCAAGAGGTTGAGCGTGTTGAGGGTCGATGTGGCAAAGGCGCAAATCGGATACATAAGCGAGCAGAGAAGGTCGAACGTCTCTTCGCCAGGGTCGTCGAATCCGAGGGTACCGAGGGGATGGTCGCCGCGCATCAGTTTGCCGAGTATCTGCGTGCGCATGGCGCGGGGGCCAAAGTGTGCGGCATACTGGGGACTGATTTTTGCGATCTCGTCCACGTTGCGAATGGCGAGAAGAGAGCGGATGTTTCCGTCGCCGAACCAGCGCGATGCCATACCTATGGTGAGTCCGTGCGTAATATCGCTCATGGGGTCGACGCCGGGTGCGCACCACTCGCTCATGCAGAGGAACTCCGTGCCGCCAGGGGGTAGCTGATAGACGTACGCACGCTTTGCGCGAAAGGTCCTGCCAAGCATTTCCAAGAGTGCTTGGATGGCAGCCGTGGGGTTCGGTGCCGACATGGCGATATCAAAGGCATCCGAGAGGATGCTTACGCCTGAATCCGTCGATTCGGGAATCACTATGTGGTCAAACATGGGTTCTCCGAAACAATGCGTTGTCAGTATCAATTGGTGACCGTCTTACCATTCTAGTTTTTCGCGGCTTCATCAATTCCAAAAGGAGGGTCCGCTCGGTAGACGGTTTGGTGGCGTGACAACGGGTGACAACGGGGGCGTAGGGTATCGTCACGCAAGTGGTGGTCCCTGAGGGACACGAACCCCCGGCCTCAGGATTCGCAGCATCGAAAGATTCTTTTGCTTCTACTCAACGAACGAAAGGACGGCGATGACGAGTGCCCTTGTGCCTGTTACGGGATTCGTGGCAACCTGGTGAACGAGGGAGCGAATGTGCCGACCGTCAAACGTGCTTTCCTCGACGATGGACCAACTGCCATCTTTCGCGCAACTCCGGATTGCTTCCAAGAAGCGCGTACCCCCATTTCTCTGTGCTTTGGCATAGGCAAGACTCTCTCCGACGGTCAACCCGCCGAACGTGCGGTCGACGAAGGCACGATACGACCTGTTGCTGCGCACGAGCGTGAAGTCTGTATCTGTTGCTTCGAGTATTGCCATGGGAATCGTGTCGAAGTAGTGTTGGATGTCCTCTTCGCCCTCGCGTGCGACGGACGAGAGGTCGTAGAGGTTCACGCGACCGATGGTAGAGTAGTACTCCGATTCGGCGGGGTTCTCGAAGCCAATTGCCGTGCCGTCCTCGTAACGCTTCAGAATCTCCTCGGCAGGAATGGGTCGGACGAAGAAGTAGCCCTGTAGCTTGCTGCATCCTATCTCGCGAAGGAATTCGACCTGGTCTTGTCGCTCCACACCTTCGGCAATGGTATCGACGTCGAGGCCAATCGCCATCTTCATGAGTTCGGTGAGAATTATCTTGCTCTTGTCATCGTTGTCGAATTGCTGCATGAAGCGCATGTCAAGCTTGAGCAGATCAAAGTTAAGGCTCTGCAGGTAGTCGAGCGAGGAGTACTCGCTGCCGAAGTCATCCATCCACACCTGGAATCCAAGGGCGTGGAATCGCTCTATCTGACGCTTCATGAAGTCGAAGTCCCTGCCGATGGCCGTCTCGGTAATCTCGACGTTGATCATCGAGCGATCGAACCCGGAGGCGTCTACGCGCCTGCGAACTTCTTCGACGATGTCGCATGCGTCGAAGTCGGAGCGGGAGAGATTGATGGAGGACGGCACGACGAACAGACCGGCATCGGAAAGGCGCTGCATCTTGAGCAGAACCTGATCGAGCACGTGAAGGTCGAGCTTGTAGATGAGCTTTGCGTCCTCGAGTGCTGGGACGAACTCTGCGGGAGAGAGGAATCCACGCTTGGGATCAATCCAGCGTGCGAGCGCCTCCTCGTCACAGACGCGGCCATTGGCAGCACGGATGATGGGCTGGTAGTATACGGTGATCCAATTCTCGGCAATCGCGCGATCGATGTTGTCGATTACGTAGCGACGTTGCTGTGCTTCGGCGAGCATTTCCTCGCTGAAGTACCTGTATGTGGAGTGATACGCGGATCCACAAGCCGCGTTTGCCGCCTTTGCACGGTCGCAAGCCAGACTGATGCTCATCTCGTCCATTGTGTCTTGATAGATGCCTATGCGAACGGGCAGATTGGCACCCTCGTTCATGCGTGCGCATTCGCCGATGAAGGCGTCGAGGCGTTTGTCCAGGTCATCCGAGGTGGTGATCGTCACAAAGTAGTCCTGTCCGAAGCGGCCACAGTGATCGGCGTCGAAGTGCTCTGCCATCAGGTTTGCAAAGGCCTTCAATAGCTTGTCGCCACCGGAGAAACCATGCTTCTGATTGAAGAACTTCAGGCCCACCAAGTCGAGGTATAGGATTGCCGGATTAGCGCCCCTCGCGCGAATTGATTTGTGTGCCGATTGAGCCAAGTCAAAGAAGTGGCTCATCGTGGGAAGGCCGGTGAGTGAGTCATACAGGTACGCCTTCCGCAGGTTTTGCAAATGCTGTGCCTCTCGGGCTGATACCTTCTGAACCGCCACTATGGCAAGCAGCGCTATCGTAAGAGCTGCGGCGCAGGTGAAAAAGATCATGACGTTGGCCTGCATCGTGTGCTTCTCGTACCATTCGGCCGAGAAGTCCACACACACAATGCTTCCCACGTCGCCATTTGAGGCAAACACGGGACTGTAAGCACTGTAGAACGTTCCCCATCGGTCGGTGTAAGCGGTGAGGTCGACTGCCGCTACGCCTTTGGCGGCACGGCCGAGGGCATCGGTGTACACAACCTGTTCCCCAAATTCGGCCGGATCATCGACGGTGGGGTCTATGGTGAACTCAAAAGAGCCATCAGACTTCTCGCGAACGCAATATATGTAGCTAAGGTCTACGCTGTCTTGGAACGAGCGCAGCAGATTCAACGCGTGTTGATACTCGGGGCTGTCCTCATCCTGAGAAGTGATTCGCGCGAGGTCGTCGCCGTTGAGCAGTGCAGCGGACGTATTTGCCACGTCGAGCATCCGTCCCTGAATCTGCTCGGCGAGGGCCGACTCCGACCGACGAGAGAGAACAAGCGCGAGGGCAGTGATTACCACAAGCAGCAGAATTGCGATTATGATAATGGCCTTGGTGCCAAGGCTGCTGATGCGTTTTGCCATGATAATCCATTTGTCGCAAGCTCTCCGTTGATACTATAGCGCGATTTGGCGGGCATGATTTCCATGATTCCCGTGGTCGAAGGACGTGACAACGGGGACGGCGACAACGGGGGCGGAGGGTGTCGTCCCACGATGCCTTGTCACAAAAACTCCCCGTGTGGGGAGTGCCTCTTTGAGTGGTGCGCCGTGAGGGATTCGAACCCCCGACCTCATGATTCGTAGAATTACAAAAGGGTGTAACCTGCTGTTTCACGATGTAACACTCAGAATAGCAAAACTGCAGGTAGGATATATTAACCCTAGTCATAAATGAATTTAGGCGATACGAGTTTTTGTGTTTATGGTCGAACTAAAGTCGAACGCAAGACGCCAAATTGTCGAACATGGGGGGATTACGATGACTAGGTTTTCTGACGGCTCCATCCACAAGAAGAAGGTACCCGGCCGCTGGCAGTGGCAGGGTCTCATATATAAGTACGAGGATGATGGGCGTCGCCGCTCGTTGTCCAGGACGTGGGGGATAGAGTGTACGCCCCTGACGGAGAAGGAGCGCGGCGCTGGACGCCGGCACGCGCCCAAGGGCAAGGGTGCACGTGCGGCGCTAGCTGCGCTTCGGGAATGGAGAGCGTCGCTGGTGGAGGAGGCTGGTGGCGACGAGGAAGAGACAAAGGCCTCGGGGGTCGCCGCCATGTCGATGGGCGACTTCATGGAGGCATACTGGGCCACCCGCGCCATCAAGAAGTCCACGATGAAGGGCTACCACAACCTCAAGAAGCACATCGTGATGCTGCCCGGGCGCGCCTGCGACGTCGAGCCCGCGGACGTACACCTGCTGCTCTATGCACGTCGCCCACGACATGATTGCGCTCGAGCGCGAGTGGTAGCGCCTCGGTGGCTGCGCGAGCAGGCGCATGGCATGGCGGCACACTCTTGACCTGTCCAGCTCGACGCCGAGGCCAGCGAGCGTGCCCGCGAGGTGGGCCATGGCTGAGGTGACGTCGCCCATGTAGCCAGACTCCACGCTGGCTCCGAGCTCCAGCACGTCGGCGACCAGCATGCGCGTGCGGTCGCGCCCGAGGTAGGCGTCAACGTCGTGCACGCTTCGGCTGCCGCCGAACAGCTCGTATGCTGCGTAGCTGCGGCCGTTGCCGAGGTAGGTGGCGAGGGTGCCCATGGCGGAGGACAGCGCGTCTCGCGCCACGTCGTGGCCGAGCACGGGCTCCACGATCCTCCACATGAGGCTGACGCTCTCCCATGCGCCTTGGAAGCCCCAAGCGATTGAGTTGGAGCGGCGGGAGAGCTCCCACGCGCTCACGCGCACCATGTCGCGCCTCGCCATCTGGCAGAAGTCGTCGGTGCCGAACAGGGCCACCAAGGCCTTGCGGGCGGCTGGGTCGTAGTCCTGAAGCGCGTCCACGCTCCACGGGGGCGTGAAGGTATCGTCGTGCGCGCCGCTGCAGAAGCTGGCGAGCCTGCCAGCCGTGAGGGCGTGGCGGCGCCCCGTCCTCTCGTCCATCACGTAGGCCTGCCCCTGCGTGGCGAGCAGCACGAGCAGCTCGGACTTAGCGCCGCACCTGCGGCGGAGTGCGCAAGTCCGCGCCGTCCACGAGCGCCCGCTCGAAGGTCGGTATAGGCTTGGGCTTGCGCGCGCTGGCGGCTGGGGTCTCAATCTCTCCGCGCACGACGAGGTCTCGGACGGTCAGCTTGGCCGTGGTGTCGCCGAGGTCGAGGGCGAGCTGGTTCTTGGGGTTCTGGGTTGCCATGGTGTCTCCTCTCGGGTAGGTGTTCCGCACCGCTCGGTGCGCGTCTCCTACCCTTGGAGGCCAAGGGTTCCGCCGCCGTGGTAGGGGCAAGACAAAGGAGCTTCGCGGCAAACGACACCAATGCTCTGGCATTTGTGCGCGTTTCCGTGAGGCCCTTGGCGAGGCCCGTGCGGCGGCGCCCTCGGGAGGGATGCCGGGGATTCCGGGCGGCAGGTCTTTGGGTCTCGGGACGCAAGTGCCCACACGAGGTGCAGCGCCGCGGTCGGGCGTGGCGGGCGCTTCGCCGGCGCGGCGGTACGGGATGTGGGAGGGGCCTGTGCCGCGCGTGCGGGAATGCGCGTCCTGAATGACGGCCCACGCTGTGGGCCTCGCCGCGTTACCCGAAGCAACGCCACCCATGGGGTCGGGTAACACGCGAACATGGCCTCTGGCCTGCCAGTTTTGTCTCCCTGTTACCCGTTACCGTTCCTCAGCGATCCGAGCGTGACGGAAGGTTCGTGTCGTGAACCCCCCCACGCACGCTGCGTGGGGTGTGTCGGTAACGGGTAACGTGGCGCGCATGCCCCGCCTTCGGCGCGCGCGCCCGTCGCGGCGTTGCTTCGAATTTCGGTTTTGTAGGAAAAAATGGGAAAAGCGTAACTCGGGTGGTCCGCATGAGCCCTAACGCGACGATTGTCCGCCCAGCGCCCAGCGCCCAGCGCCCTGCGCCCCTGGGCGCCATGGTCGCTCCCGAACGCTTGGGCGAACTCGCACGCCCACACACCGTGACGACGGGCCTCAATAGGTGTCCTCGGTTGATGGGTCAGTGCATTCCGGCCAGCCCGTGAACAGTAACAGCGGTTTCACAGGCCAAGAGCGACACCACACGGCCTCTTTGACACTCGCGCGGACAGCTGCTAGTGTTGTTGTTTACCAGAACACTTCAGGGACCCGCCGGATCTTCTCGTCCGCCGGCTTGCGTTACACAAGACGAGGCGTACCCCACCCGCACAGCGTGTCGGAGGTGCGCAAGCCACTACGACGAGGAGGCCCTCCCATGCCAAACGCCAACGACGCAACCATCGCCACTTTCCCCGAGGACTTCCTCTGGGGCGGGGCCACCGCCGCCAACCAGTACGAGGGCGGTTGGGACGAGGGCGGCAAGGGCCCATCGGTCACCGACATGATCACAGGCGGATCCGTGAGCGAGCCGCGCCGCAT
Organism: uncultured Coriobacteriaceae bacterium; assembly: GCA_902798915.1. GTDB lineage: Bacteria > Actinomycetota > Coriobacteriia > Coriobacteriales > Atopobiaceae > RUG440. Next base: position 9,397 of record CADBYM010000066.1, read on the forward strand.
CACCAGCACCGTACGCGACGACATCTGGTACCCCAGCCACGAGGCCGTGGACTTCTACCACCACTGGCACGAGGACATCGAGCTCTTTGCCGAGATGGGCTTTAGGTGCTACCGCATGAGCGTGCAGTGGGCGCGCATCTTCCCCAACGGCGACGAAGCCGCTCCCAGCCAAGCGGGACTCGACTTCTACCGCGGCGTGTTCGAGCTCTGTCGTGAACGCGGCATCGAGCCCATGGTGACCATTAGCCACTACGAGCTGCCCTATGCGCTCGCCCAGCGCGGCGGCTGGGCCAACCGCGACCTCGTCGACCTCTTCGTGCGCTACTGCAAGACGCTCTTCACCGAGTATCGGGGCCTCGTGCGTTACTGGCTCACCTTCAACGAGATCAACTGTGCCCTGGTGGAGGGCGCCTTCGGCAACGTGATGAGCCTGGGCATCCTTCCCGACGGCGACGACGTGCCGCTGGCCGTGGGCGAGTCTGTCGCCTGGGACGTCCCCCAACGCCGCTACGAAGCCCTGCACAACCAGTTCATCGCCAGCGCCAAGGCAGTCACCCTAGCACACGAGATAGACCCTGCCAACAAGGTGGGTTGCATGGTGGCGAGTGCGGCGACCTACCCCTATTCCTGCGACCCCGACGACGTGCTCGAGGCGCAGGCCGCAAACCGCCGGGCCAACTGGTATTGCTGCGACGTGCAGGTGCGCGGCGCCTACCCCGCCTGGACCCCCGCCTTCTGGCGCAACGAGGGCGTGTGGCTCGACGTCTCGGACGAGGACGCCGCGACGCTGGCAGCCGGCAAGGTGGACTTCATATCCTTCTCCTACTACTCCAGTGCTGCGGCCTCCGCGCGCGACCTCGAGCCCGCGACCGGCAACCTCTTCGGCGGCGTCAATAACCCCCACCTGCAGAAGAGCGCGTGGGGCTGGGCCGTCGACCCCAAGGGGCTGCGATGGTTCCTGAACGAGGCGTACGACCGCTACCAAGTGCCGCTCATGATCGTGGAGAACGGCCTGGGCGCCGCAGACGTCGTGGAGGACGACGGCTCGATCCACGACGACTACCGCATCGACTATCTGCGGAGCCACCTGGAGCAGCTGCGGATGGCCATCGAAGACGGCGTGGACGTGATGGGCTACACCTGGTGGGGCTGCGTCGACATCGTGTCCAACTCTTCCGGCGAGATGCGCAAGCGCTACGGCTTCGTGTACGTTGACAAGCAGGATGGAGGCGCGGGCACCCTCGCGCGAAGCCGCAAGGACTCGTTCGCGTACTACCGCCGCGTGATCGCGAGCAACGGTGAGGATCTGGACTAGGCGCTCTGACCTGCGGTAATTCAGAATAAGGGGCCGTTGTATTCGGTGGCTGGTACAAATCTGGTACAAATCGTGCAGCCGAGAATACAACGGCCCCCTCTCTCTTACGTTGTTATTGCCTGTCGTAGCACCTCTATCGGACTGAGTCTCTCCCTTTGCGTGCACGCTTATTCTCGTACATCGCCTTATCTGCATGGTGTACGACGTCATCAACGGAATCATCGGATTGCGGGTCATATACCGCCATTCCCAATGACACGCTAATCTGTTCCCATTCGTTTCCTGCCGAGGCCTGAATCTCGTTCATATTCTTTTCGAACAGCTCCAACAGTTCCCTTCTGTTCTGATAGTCCTCGTTCTGAAGGACGACGGCGAACTCGTCGCCCCCGATTCGAAATACGGGGCTGTGTTTGAAGATGCGGCAGATAAACCTGCACGCCGTCTTGATGTACGCGTCGCCCCTTTCGTGCCCATACTGATCGTTGATCGTTTTCAGGTTGTCGCAGTCCAGTATGATGGCTCCGAACGCGAGAGGCTCTTCGTTGTCGAGCCGCTCCTGGAGGCTCTAGATGCACTCGTTGAAGCCGCCCTTGTTTCGTACGGATGTGAGAGCGTCGACGAAAACGCGCTTGCTCAGATCATCCACCTGGTGCTGGCTCTCCTCGACTTCCCTCCTTGCCCGGATGACTCTTTGCTGCGCGACGATTATGGCCAACAACGCCATGGCCACGCCGACTACCGCAACGACGGCGGCCGGATTGTCCCTTATGAAATCTATCAGCGTGGTTTTCGCCTCTTCGGCGGAGTAATAGGACAGCGCGGCATTGATGTTGGTGTTGCTGACAATATCGGTCGTTCTTGTGAGGATAGAATATAGATTGGTGTCGCTTCCTCGTATCGCTAGGCAATAATCCACGTTTTTGCCTGTGTCCAATGCGGTCAGGCCCAGCCTGTCGCACTGCCTGCCCAGATTGTTGTACTGGTAGTTGCTAATGAGGACGCAGTCAGCTTCCCTGTCTGCGACCGCCTTTAGGCAGGCCTGGGTGTCGGGATACTCTTTCCGCTGCCAGTCGGGGAAATGATCCATCAAAACCGAGGCATCGTTCGGGTCTCCCCCTACGACGGCGGCGGTCACCTGCTCCTTCTGAAACAGGGTGTGCTGGTCGTCCTTGTGGACGATTGCGTAAATCTCCGAGGTCATCACAGGGGGCGTCATGACGAGGTCCAGCCCCTCGCCGTCGGCTGCACTCAGATTGGAGGGGAACACGCAGTCCACATCGCCGTTTCCGAGCGCCTCGAACGCCGCGGCCGCAGAAGGGTATGCCTTCGGCTCGAAGCCGAGGTCGGCGTTCTCAAAGCAGGCAGAGGCCTCCTCCAAGTAGTCTTTCAGGGCGCCCGTCAGCTCCCCGGTCTTCTTGTCCGCGGCACAGAACGACAGGTAGTTATCCTGGTACCCCACGCGAATCGGACCATGGTCGGAAAGCCAGCCCTTTTCCTCCGTGCTCAGGTAATAGTTGAACCCGGAGGCCTTGAGGTACTTTTCGTAGAGCTGCTGTTGATAGTTATGGCTTCCTTCCTGAATCCGATCCATGGCGGTATTAAGCTCCGTCAGAAGGTCTCCGCGCGATTTGCTGACTGCAAAGAAGAAGTCGGAGGCGCCGACCTTGCGGATCGGCACTGCAAATCATGCGTCCAGATAGCCGTCTGTAACAACGTACATGTCGATGTCGCCCCGGTTCAGCATGCCAAGGGATTCGTCAAGCCCCTCCTCCATCTCTATGAGCTCTGCCCGCACGCCGTTTGCCTCTGCCCACTCACGGAAGAAGCCTGCCTGCACGCTTCCCTTATTGACGCCGACCTTCTTCCCGTTGAAGGTGGAGAGGTCGTCTTTGTCTACTTCTTTATTATTGGGGGAGATGTAGATGTAGTATTCTTCCGCGCCCATCGGAAGCGAGGAGAAGAGCATGGTCTTGGCCCGCTCTTCCGTGTAGGAAACGTCGCTCATCAGATCGATCTTGCCGTCGACGAGCATCTGCATCAGCTCCGGCCAGCTCCCCTCGACGTACTCGTAGTTCCATCCGGTGTAGGCGGCGATCTTCTGCTGGTAGTCATAGGCATATCCGGAGCGACGCCCAAACTGGTCCGTAGTGTTGAACGGGCTCTCGTACCAGCCGACGCGCACGGTCTTTCCCGTCTCCTGCGCGTGCGCGGCAGACGGAGCCAAGAATGTCATCGCCGCGACGAGGCATAGCATGGCGACAATCACTTGTTCTGGAAATTTGAAAGCGATTCTGAATGCGCGCATATGTACTGATCACCCTCAAAAAACACAGTTAATAATATAATGTCACAAATATTAGCTGAATCTTTCCATCGCCCACAGAGGCTTTGATTGCAATCATCGCGAGCGTGACGTCCTCGACGATAAAAGGTCTTCGTTCTTGGGCCATCTGCCTCTATGTGTTAGTACCGCTACGCGCATTCAATTGTTTTGCCCAGTTTCTCGAAGCTCTCGACCGGCATGGGCTTGAAGAAGTAGTAGCCCTGCATCTCGGAGCAGCCGTGTTCCCGGAGGAAGTCGGCCTGCCCCTTGGTCTCCACGCCTTCCGCATCATCTCCATCCCCAGCAGGCCCACGAGCCTGATCATCTCGCTCACGATGATGCGGCTCTTCTCCATGTCGCCCGATCTGGTGAGGAAATGGAGGTCTAGTTTTATACGGTCGACCGGAACCTCCTTCAACATGTTCAGAGACGAGTAGCCGCTGCCGAAGTCGTCCATCTCAACCGCGAAGCCGAGCTCGCGGAGCTTCTGTGTGGTGCTTATCAGCAGGTCTGGATCGTCGACGAAAGCGGTCTCGGTGATTTCGACCCTCAGCTGGTCGGGTGTTAGGCCGTACTTTTGGATGAGCCTGACGAAGTGCCCAGGTATGTCACCGTCCTCGCGGATGTCGCACCTGGAGAGGTTCACCGAAACCGACTGGCGCCTTCCCTGTCCGTTCCACCGCGCGAGGTCCTTGCAGACCTCCTCCCAGATGAAGCTGTCCAGATTGTAGATGAGCCCCGTCTCTTCCAGCACGGGGATGAACTCCGAGGGCCGTATCCACCCGAGCTTGCCGTGCTCCCAACGGCAGAGCGCCTCGACGCCTGTGATTGTTCCAGACTCGTAGTTCACCTGGGGTTGGTACCAAACCCGCAGCTCGCCGTTCTCTATCGCCAGGGGCAGGTGGCTCACAACGTCGGCACCCCGCTTGCCCTTCTCCCACTGCTCGGGGTTGTAGAACTCGTATCCGTCCTTGCGGGTGTCGCGTACGCGCTTCTCTGCCACGCGGGCGAGGTCGAGCATGTGGTCGATGTCGATGTTGCGGTAGTCTTTCGGTTCAAGCACGTACACGCCGCCGCAAATTTGGATACGGGTCTCTTTGCCGCGATTGACGAAGTAGTTTCTTACGGGCTCGAACACATCCCTCTCGTTCTGCGTCATCAGCTCGTCCCCGCCGCAAGTATGCAGGACGGCGAAGTGGTCGGCCTCGATTCGGCCGATAGCCTCCTCGCTGGTCAGCGACTCCAGGGACTTCTCCACGAAGAAGCACAGCAGATCATCCCCGGCTTTCCTGCCGAGGCTGTCGTTGATGTACTTGAAGTTCTTTATGTTGACGTAGGTTATCAGGTAGGGCTTGTCGGGGTGGAGCCTCAGGAGCTCTTCCGCCTTCTTTCTGAACCCGCTCATGCTGTACGCGCCGGTCAGCGGGTCGTGGTCGACCAGCTTGCGCATCTTCTCCTCCTGCTCGGCGCGGATGACGTGTACCCTCTGTACGGCAATCACGGCGATGGCCACGATGAGGAGCGCGACCAGCAGTACGATCAGCCCGTACTCGTGGACGTAGTCTGAGATATCGTAGCGGTAGAGCTTGCGCGAGGTGTAGTCCAGGACGACAGCCTGCCTGCCCGTGTCATCCAGCTTGGCGATGGCCTGGTTAAGGCGGTCTATGATTGCCCTGCCCTCGGCGTCGTCGATCGCGCCCGCTCGGAAGTCCATCGAGAACACAGTGAAGGGCTGAACTTTCAGGCCTTCGTAGGCGGGCTTTTGCAGCACGTAGCTCCATATGTACGAGTTGTTCAACAGCGCGTCCACCTCGCCTGCGCGCAGCGCCTTCACGCTGTCGTCCATGGTGTCATACATCTCTATCTCGACACCGGGGTAAAGCTGCTTCACGGTCTCCGCTGCTCCGCTGAGCGAGCGGAGCATGCCCACTTCCAGGCTAGCCAAAGGCGGTAGGTCGCGGTCGCCCACGGTGACGAGCGTGAACGGCGTCTGGATGAGGTTCTCCGAGACTATGGTCGCTTTCCCAGAAGTGCTGGAAATGGCACTGCCGAAGGGCATTACGACGTCATAGCCCTCGTTGTCGAGGGCCTCCTTCAACGTGGGCTCGCTTATGACCTTGAACGTCGGGGAGAACCCGGCCTCGTCCACCACGGCGCGCATCAGGTCAACGCCGATGCCCACGACCTCGCCGGTGCTCGCGTCTTGGTAGAACATGGGGCAGCGATCCACTGGCACGCCGACCGTCAGGGCGTCGCCGTCCTCTCCCAGCGCAGGCGAAGCCGGCATCAGCTTGTCGGCCCGCCGTGCGACGTCGTCCACTGCATTGTCCTCGCCCGGGTCGTATACGGCCATGCCGCGGGCGATGTCGACCTTCTTCCAGGCGTCCTCGGCCGTTGAGCGTGTCTCGGCGCACGCCTCGTCGAACGTCCTCAGGAGCGCGTCGCGGTTCTCGCACTGGATGACCTTCATGGCGCGCCTCCCGCTCGTGTTCGTGTGCGCCGCTAGCCGCGACGGGTGACACGCCCATTTTCGACTAGGTGTCGGAGGTGCGTCAATCGCACGTCGGCGCACGCGCGCAGCGTGGCACGAGCGCGCCGTGGCCGACCGTGGCGAGGCGCCATGACGAGCGCCATCTCGGTCCACATGGCTCACACCTCCCAGCAGCTCTCGAACCAGCCAAAGTCACGCAAGCAGAGGTCAACGTCCTCCTCAAAAGTGCCAAGTTCGATGCCCGCTTGGCGTGCCTTGCTCGCATCAAGGCGATAATCGC
>CADBYM010000067.1 GCA_902798915.1 uncultured Coriobacteriaceae bacterium
TCCCGGTTTCGCTGCCCTACAGGGAGTATTACGGACAGAATGGCTGTTCAGAGTAGGTGCAGGTCAGGAAGGCACCAACTTTCTGCAAGAGGGGATTTTGTCATCTATTTGAGCCTCGAATGGCAGACCCTTCCAAAAGTCATTCAGCAAGCTCGAGTTTCCCTTGCGTATGGTGGCGGCTAGAGGTATTCTTAAAGCGTCATCAGAAACATTTGAAGATGCGAAGAGGTGAAGGCCATACGTGGGTTCTCTTTCGAGGAACGCCGGCAGAGCGAGCTCATGGTCATCGTGCGGGCCAAGCAGCTGTGCTGCTGCGTGCTCACCGTAACGGACAAGTCACCCAAGAAGTTCCGCTTCACGTTGGTGGCACGTCAGCAAGGTTACGCGCTGGGCGTGGTGGAGAACCTCTTTAAGGCCAACCTCGTGCGCGTGCGAGGAAGGGAGAACATAGCTAGGATTGAGGAGCGGGGAGAGCTACAGTGTCGGGCTTATGTGTGCCTCCAGACGTTTCTCATACCTCGTGTTCATCGCCCAAGAGCAGGGGTGCATCCTGGCAAAGCAGTAAGAGCAGATTTGTGTACAGGTCGTCGAGGCCACTCGCCTGCTCGTGGGGTGGACCAAGGCCGACTGCAAACGATACGAGAGGCAGGGTTAGAGGTGTGGTGGCTTCGTTCGCCGGGCAACAACCAGAACAACGCCGTCAACGTGAACAACGACGGCAACGTCGATCGCAACGGCAACAAAATGAGCGACAACAAGCTGGGACAGTTAATCCAGCGCTTCGAGGTGACGCCCGGAAAGGGCATGCCTTGGGCAACCAAGCGAGCTCATGGTTTGCCATAAGCTATCTGGACGGGCTGGACCGACTCATCATGGAACGCCTACGCATCAAGCATTACTCGCGCTACATGGATGACGGTGTTGTCGTGTACCCAAGCAGAGACCATCTGCGCGATTGCTTGGAACGCATGCATGAGTATCTGAGCGATGAGCGAGCGCTGGAACTTAACCAAAAGACGCAGGTCGTATCCGTAGCGCAGGCCGTTGACTACTTGGGGTTCCACCTCTACCTCACGAAGACAAACAAGGTGGTGAAGCGACTACGCACGTCCAACAAGCGTCGCGTGAGGCACAAGCTCAAGCGGTTCCGACATGCGTATCGCCTAGGTAAGGTCGATGCCGAGGACATGTGGCGCGGCGTGCAGAGCTACAGGGCACACCTCGCGCATGGAGACTGCTGGTATCTACAGCAGAACCTCTTGGGGCACCTGGCATTAAGCAAGTCGACGCGTGATGAGCTGGAGTGGGACGTCGCGCACCCGCTCGTAATGTCAGGGGACTTGCCGTGGGACAGGTAGCGCTGAGTCCGGGCCGTGCGCTCGGGTTGCAATACAAGTCGGGAAAAACGCAAGGAAGGAAGTGGGGAGCATGGCCGCAAGAGGAACGCGCAGGTGGAGGGGCGCCCTCTCCCTTGTGATGACGCTCGTGCTGGTGACGGGACTCGTGCCTGCGCAGGCGCTGGAAGAGACGCTGGGCGGGGAGGACGCCATCGCCGTGGAGGAGGTGGAGCCAAGAGAGGAGAGCTCCGATGCCGAGGCCGACGTGGGCGAGGAGATCGATCCGGTCGAAGTGGACGCCTTGGAGATTGAGCCTGTGGATGAGGGGGCAGTGCCCATAGCAGAAGAGGAAGGTGCGCTTGAGAGCGCGAATGAGGATGTGGAGGTGAATCCCGTTGCAGGACAGGAGGACGTGGAGGAGGCGTCCGAGGCCGTCGAGGATGAGTCCGAGGAGGTCGCGCTCGGCGCCCAGGCCGTCAGCGTGTCCGACCCGCGCGTCAGGTCGGACTCGTCCGTGGAGGCGGGCCAGGTCGTGACGTGGGACTGCGTGTGGCTCGGGTCCTACCCGCAGACGGAGGTGACCGCGTCCGATGCCGAGTACGTGAGCCTCGAGGCCGCGAGCTGGGACTCCAAGGGCGACGCGACGGTGGGCGGCAAGAGGTACCGCCGGTACTGCCGCATCTCGGGGGGCGACGCGACCTCCGACTACTTCTGGTATGACGACGGGTACGGCTCCGCGACGTACCGCTACTTCCGCTGGGAGCCCGTCAAGTGGCGCGTGCTCGAGGCCAACGGCAGCAGCGCCCTCGTGGTGGCCGACGTCGCGCTCGACGACCAGTGCTACGACACCGACGGCGCCAACGTCACCTGGGAGACGTGCTCCGTGCGCTCCTGGCTCAACGGCTACGGCGCGGGCTCCAACCAGCCGGGGACCGACTTCTCCTCCAAGAACTTCTTCGACGCGGCGTTCAGCTCCGCGCAGAAGTCGGCGGTACTCCAGACGGCGGTCGCGAACGCGGACAACCAGTACTACGGCACCGACGGCGGCAGCGACACGAGCGACAGGGTCTTCCTGCTCGCCGAGTCCGACGTGTTTGGATCGTCCGCCACAAGGCACGGCTTCGCGAGCAACCACTACACCTTGGACGAGGCGCGCCGCTGCAGGACGAGCGACTACGCGCTTGCGATGGGGACGGAGCTCTCCTCGTCGCCGGGCTATGAGAATTGCTTCTGGTGGCTTCGGTCTCCTGGCTACTACCAGAGCAGCGCGGCGTACGTCAACAACGACGGCAGCGTCAACCGCTTCGGCAACATCGTGTTCGACAACCGTGCTGTCCGCCCAGCCTTGAACCTCAATCTAACATCCTCTGCCGTCTCCAGCGCCGGCACCGTCTCCAGTAACGGCACCGTCAACGAGCAGGCTGCCTCAGGTTCTGGGGGCAGCTCGACCAGCCACGACATCTCAAATGCTCGGGTGTCCTCCATCTCGGTCCAGACCTACACGGGCGATCCCATAGAGCCGGAGTTCACGGTGTGCACGGGGCTCTCCAACCTGCTCATGAGAGACAGGGATTACACGTTGGCCTATGCGGACAACGTGGAGGTTGGTACCGCCACCGTCACCATCACGGGCACGGGTGACTATCACGGGACCATTACGCGCAAGTTCGAGATTCGGTCCCAGGAAGACGGCGTGCTGGGTGCCTTGGACCTCTCCGCTGGCTTCGGGTCGCTCAAGCTGGACTTGGACGAGTCCGTGCCCATAATCGGCGGGGAATCATTCAGTCTAGACATGCCGGTCACCCTCCCCGCGCAGGTGGTTGTTGAGGACGGGCTCATCAAGTTCGGATACAACTTGCCCGCGCCCTACCTCAAGGGGTCGAACTCCTCGGCGCAGCCCAAGAAGGCCTGGGAGTGGGTGACCGGGCGCAAGTCCATGAAGCAGCAGTGGGAGTCCTTCTGTAAAGACGCTAGGAAGGGCGCGGGGATGCTGAGGAGCAGCCTCTCCGACAAGGATGGCTTTCTGGGCAAGATATCGGACGGGCGCTGGCAGCGCTGGAACGTGCCCGGTATGCAGAGAGGCGTGGAGATGTACGCCTCGCTCTACGGCGAGTACGCCTACGGGGACAAGCTTACCGATGCAGCGTCCATCGAGGGTAGCCTGGTCATCGTCGCCAAAGGCACGGTCAGCCTGCAGAAGCAGTTCGTGGTGTGGGTCGTGCCCGTCACGGTGAACTGCGACTTCTCGGCGTCGGCCACTGCCACGGCCAGCATTGGCTACGACGTGACGAACGCAGAGTGGTACGGCGACCTCGACCTGGCGCTCGCCATAGGCATTGAGCCCTATGCGGGCGTGGGCGTGGGCAAGTGGGCGTCGGTGGGCGTCTACGGCTCGGCCGAAACGGGCGTTGACATCAAGATCCTCGGCAGACGGGAGGCTCGCGGCCTGCGCGAGTGGTACCTCTCGGGCGAAGCCGGCGGGCGCGTCTACTTTGCCCAGAAGGCCTTCACCTGGACGATGATATCCACGGCCGACCTCCGCGGCGGCAGCCTTGGCAAGTACGTAGACTCCGGCGGGCACCTGCGCCTCTGGTCCAAGACGCAGGCCTCGGTGATCACGGGCAGCAAGGGCGCGGCCCTAGGCACGCAATCCGAGGATGAGGAGGCGGACGAGGCGGAGGAGCTGCTCTCTACCGCAGAGACGGTTCCGCTCGAGGCCCAGTCCACGCTACAGGCCGCATCGGCCGACGGATCGCTCGTCATGGAGGCCTACCCCGGTGCGGAGCCCGCTGTGGTGGACGCTGGGGACACGCGCCTGCTGGTCTACGTCGGCCAGGACCCCTCGCGAGCCGATTTGGACCGGACAGTGCTCTACTACCGCGTCTACGACGGCGCGTCTGACAGCTGGAGCGACCCAGCCCCCGTGCTCGACGATGGCACAGCCGACTGCATGCCCACGGTGCTCGCGGATGGCGGCGAGGCGTACGTGGCCTGGCTCGACGCCAACAAGAGGTTCGGAGCGAATGCCGAGGCGAGTCCCGACGAGTACCTTACGGCCTTCTCCGCACGCGTCGCGCGATGGGATGCCGCGGAGGGATGCTTCGCGGACCTCGGTCGTCCCGCGGGGACGAAGGCCCCCTACACCTACCTGCTCGCGCTCGGCGAGGGGCCGACGCTCACGTGGGCCGAGAATGCAGACGGCGCGGCGTTCGGCGTCGGTTCCGCCGCGAACGAGGTGCGCCAGGCCTCATGGAACGGCGGATCGTGGTCGGCACCCGCGACCCTGGCTTCCGGCCTCAACGCAGTCACCTCGCTCGCCGCGAACGGTTCCGACGCCGCATGGTCAGCGGACGAGGACAACGACATCTCTACACCGGGCCAGGCCGTGGGCTCCACCTGGGGCGCGCTGCCCCCGGCGGACGTGGCCTCGCTCGCCTACGTGGAGCTGCCCGGCGCGTCGGGCACCTCTCTTGCGGCTGCCATTGATGGCGGCATCTGCGGGTATGACGGCTCGGCATGGGCGGAGGTCCTGCCGCCGGGCACGATGGGCGCGGCGTCGGACTTCTGCGTGGACGGTGACTCGGTGTACTACGTGCGGGCCGACGAGGACTCGAGCCACGTGGCCGTGGCCACCTGGGACTCGGGCGAGTGGGGGACCGCGCTCGTGACGACCGACGACGGCTACGTGTCGTCCCTGTCCTGTCCCTGCGGTACCGTGGCGCTCACCCATACGTCGGCGACGCCCGTGGAGGATACGAGCGAGTGGGAGACGACGTCGGAGGTGCGGGTGCTTACCACCACGCAGCGCGCCGACGTGGCCCTCGACGCCGTCGACTTCGCGAGCGAGGACCTGGTGCCTGGGTCAGAGCTGCCCGTGACGCTACACGTCACCAACGGGGGCACCTCGCGGGCAACGGCCGCCTATTGGAGGGCTTCGCTCGACGGGGCAGAAGTGGCGTCCGGGACCGGCGAGATCGACCTTATGCCCGGTGCGAGCGGCTCCTTCGTTGTGGACGTGCCGCTGCCTGACGACCTTGGCTCCGGGGCGCTGACCTTCAAGGCCTGGTGTGACGGGGATGACGACGAGTCCGACGGGGCGGTGGAGGAGGCCATTCTGAGGCCTGATCTGGACGTGACGACCGAGTTCTTCGAGGCGGTGCCCGGAGAGGATGGAGACGAGGTCGTCAAGGCCACCCTCCGCGTCACTGTGCGCAACGCGGGCACGGCAGATGCCAGCGCCACCACGACCGTCTCTACCGAGAACGGCGGCGAGCTCCTCTCGAAGGTGGAGACGATTGCGGCGGGGGAGAGCGCCATCTACACGATGGAGCCCGACGACGCGACGCTTCCCGCCGACGGCACCGAGGTCGTCCTTGTCGCCCGCGCATCTTGTGACGTAGAGGAGTTCTACGAGTCTAACAACGTGGATTACGTGACCGCCAGCAGCAGAAGTGTGAACTCCGAGGGCGAGACGGTAGACGATGGCGGCGATTCGGGCAATCCTACGTCGCCAAAGGACCTCTCTGCCGCCACCGTCACTGTGTCTGACCAGATCTACAACGGATCCGCGCACGAGCCTGCGCCCACCGTCACGCTAGATGGCACCACGCTCGTGGCCGGAACGGACTACACCGTCTCCTATGGCAACAACGTCAATGCGGGTACCGCGACCGTCACCGTCACCGGCACGGGCTGCTACGAGGGCGCCACGACGGGGCACTTCACCATCGCCAAGGCAGCTCAGACCATCACGGCTGCGGACAAGTCCGTCGCCATCGGGAGGACAGTCGCGCTTGGGGCGACGGCCTCCGGCGGAGGGTTCCTGACCTACCGGAGCTCCGACGCCTTGGTCGCTAAGGTCAGCGCCACCGGCGTCGTGACGCCGGTCAAGGTGGGGACATGCAAGGTCACGGTATCCGCCGCCGCGACACCCAACTACAAGGCCGTGAGCAAGACCATTACCGTCACCGTCACGAAGGGGGACTCCACCGTCAAGCTCGCCGCGCAGACGAAGACCTACACGGGCAATGCCCTGACGTACTCGGGCGCGGTCACGAGGACCGGTTCGACTGGCGGGATTACGTACAAGTACTACTCCGACTCGGCTTGCACCAAGGCGGTCGCGGCCGCCAACGTCAAGGCTGCCGGCACCTACTACGTCAAGGCCACCGTCGCCGCCGACGCCAACCACAAGTCCGCCACGAGCTCCGCCGTCAAGCTCACCATCGCCAAGGCCGCCTCAACCATAAAGCTTGCAGCCCAGACGAAGGCCTATGCCGGCAAAGCTCAGGCATACAGCGGCAAGGTGACCAGGACGGGCTCTTCGGGCAAGGTGACCTACAAATACTACTCCGACGCCAAGTGCACCAAGGCGGTCGCGGCCGCCAACGTCAAGGCTGCCGGCACCTACTACGTTAAGGCCACCGTCGCCGCCGACGCCAACCACAAGTCCGCCACGAGCTCCGCCGTCAAGCTCACCATCGCCAAGGCTGCCAATCCGTTGGCCGTCAAGGCCACGGCGAAGACCGTCTCCTACTCCAAGGTCAGGTCTGCCGCCCAGACGGTCGCCCCACTCGCCGTGACCAAGGCCCAAGGCACCAAGTCCTTCTCGGTCGCCAAGTGGACGACTGCCAAGGCCAAGAAGTACCTCACCCTTAACAAGTCCACGGGCAAGGTGACCGCCAAGAAGGGCACGCCCAAGGGCACCTACAAGTTCCAGGTCAAGGTCACTGCCAAGGGCGGTGCCAACTACAATGCCGGGACGAAGACCGTGACGGTCACCATCGTCATCAAGTGAGGTCGCGCGACGGACCAGTCGGGCGGATGCCGCTGCCCGAATTAGTTCCGGGTGGCGGCATCCGCCGCTTTTCTTGTGAGTGCATCGCTTGTCGGGACTACGGGGACGTGTCCCCATGGTCTCGTCAGGGGAGATTCGGGCTGAGATTGGTCTGTTGCTGGGAGCTTTCGAAAATGGAGGCTGGTTGGTCGTGCGATTCGCACGGGGTGTCCCACCACGCCCAGCTCATGGGCTCCGTCTGCCATGTGCTCTTCTCCTAGATGCTCTCGGTCCGTTCCCAGCCGTCGCCGGCGTCGGTCTTGTGCCGGACGAAGCGGAAGTCGCAGACCTCACCGCCGTGGCACAGCGTCTGCGTGCGGATGAAGTCGGTGTGGGGCAGCGCGCCGTAATTGATGATGTCCGCGTGGCAGCACATTGTTCCCAGCTTGAGCAGGCCGCGCCGTCCGAGGATCTTGGCGTAGATGCATTCGTTGCACTCGAAGCGGAACTCCTCTTTGGGGTCGTCGTCGTGCCAGGTGTAGCGCCAGCCGATGCCCGACCCATGCCTGAAGCCGAACGGAACGACCTTCTTCATCAGCGGTAGGAAGAAGGGCAGCCGGGCCAGCCTTAGCATGCCGGAGGGGTCGAGGAACGCCCACATGTTCTCGGACACGGCGCGATACGCTTCCTCCTCGTTCGCGCCGTGGGCCTGCAGCACCTCGTAGAGCGCGATTGAGGTGAGGATCTGCGCCATGTGGTCGTAGTTGCCCTTGTCGCAGTAGTGCGACTCCTCTTGGAGCAGCTCTCCCATGCGGACGTACACGTCGGCCTGCACGTCGGCGGGAAGCGTCGGGAACCATCTCCGGTAACGGCTCCTCGCCACCATGGTCGTTGGCTCATACGTTTCCATGGTCTCTCCCTACCAGCTGAGCACGGCGATCCGGTCGGGCAGGTCCACGTCGTAGCACTCGATTTGCTCGTTGCCCGCCTGGGAGAACTTGTCGTCGAAGCAACGGCCCAGGTTGATGCGGAGCGCGTCGTGATGACGCGCAATGAGGCCGCGCGGGGCGTCGAGGATCCTCCTCGCCTTCTCGTCCGCGATGCGCGGGCAGGGACGCGCCGCCTCGGTCGCCCGTATTGCCGGCGTGACGAGCGCGGTCTTCTGGATGTCGCCGAATTGTATCTCCATGGTCGAGCACTTTCTGCTTGCATTTTGCATAGTTAGTCTATTCTAACTCTTGTGTATGGAAGCATGCAAACAAGGCAAGAAAGCTGCGCAATACGGGCGTTCGCGTCCTACAAGCCGATAGGGTTTGCCGAAGCATTCGCCCGCGCTACAATCCCGCTCGTGCCGTAAAATGCCAGGAAGGGCTTTCGGTCTTGGAAAGGAAGGGCTGTGAGGGTGGCGAGGAACGGGGTCTGGCTGGAGCGGTTGGAAGACGACGACCGCGGGCAGTTCGTCATCGACAACCAGGAGGCGTTCCTGTTCGGCGCGACGCAGGAGTTCGGGATGCGCGACGACCACTTCGAGCAAGACGGCCAGATCATCTCCCGTGCGACCATCGAGCAATCAATCGACGAGGGCGAGGCATGGCGCATCGTCCAGGACGGCAAGAAGGTCGGTGGGGCAATCGTAAAGGTGGAAGGTGATAAGGGCGAGCTCGAAATCCTCTTCACCAGCCCGCATGCGCACGGCAGGGGAATAGGCTACGTCGCATGGCGCGAAATCGAGAAGGCCTATCCCGACGTGAAGATCTGGGGCCTCGTCACCCCGTACTTCGAGACGCGCAACATCCACTTCTACGTGAACAGGTGCGGATTTCACATCGTCGAGTTCTTCAACAGCCGCAACCCAGACCTGCTAGTAGACGGAATCGCGTGGGCGAATGCGGTCTCAGATTGCCATCAGCTAAACATATTGCAAGAGATCTCCCGGCAGTTCACACGTGGTCAGCCGTAGTTGATGCATGGGAATCGGTTGCAGTAGTAATCGTCCTTCGGGAGGAAATCGTTCTCTTTGATGTCCCAGAACCCGCCGCCCGAAACGGCGTCCAATTCTTCGTCGCTCAGCTCGTAGCCCTCTTTCTTGGCAAGAGCAAGCAGCTCCTCAGTCGTCGTGCAGGCACGGGCTTGCTCCTTCTGCTCGGGGGGTATGTCTTCGAACTCCATTGTGCGCCTCCTTGGTGAGTTTCCCGCCTTCCGTGCGTTCTATGCTCGGACGGATTTCGCCACATCATAGCACGGTGCGGAACGCTCTAAATCTTGAGGTGGACCATCTTCACCATGCCGAGCAGGTCCGAGAGCACCATGCTCGCCTTGGTCGAGAGCGTGAGGCCGGACTTGTCGATGTGGCGGTAGAACGCCTCCTCCGCCAGCACGCGTGCGCCGCCTCCCACCTTGGCCGCGAGCTCGCTGACGGAGTCCACGTAGAAGTACATCTTCGCATCCTCGTGTCCCACGGTCCTCATGTGCTTCTTGCGCATCAGCGCCATACCGCTCTTGTTTACAGCGTCGAAGAGGAGCTCTACGTCCCCGAATCCCTGGAGCATGCGCATCAGCCCCAAGACACGCTCCTCCTCGAAGTAGTAGAACAGGCCGCTAGCGGTCACCAGGAGCGGGGCGTGCGCGTGGCCCGCTCGGACGCGCTCGACCCAAGCCCGCTCGAATGCGTCGCCTGCGATGCAGACCTCCCGCCCATGGTCGGGGAGCAGCGCGCGCCGGTAGTCGATCACGTGGGGGAGGTCGACGCCGTACCACGGGGCGTGGCCGTCGTCGTTCCGGTAGAAGGTGGTCTCGAGTCCCACCCCCAGCTGCACGATGATGCCGTCCGGCTCGCGGCGGAGGAAGTCCGCGACGTGGCGGTCCACGTTGGCGGAGCGCGATGCCGAGGCTAGGTAGGTGTACTGTGTCTGCGTGCTGCCCTCCAGCATCCCGGCGGGCAGCTTGCCCTTCAGCTCAAGCGCCTTCTCGTCGTACAGGATGCCCTTGAAGTGCTCGCTTGCGTAGATCCTGCCCAACATCGGGACGTACAGGGTGTCTTCCACCACGCCCAGCTCGTGCGCGCCATCCGCCATGTGATTGCCTCCCTCACCACTGCCTCGGGCCCGCGGCCAGACCGACCGCAGCTTGCCTAGTTAGCCGATTCTAACTCTTGTGCATCCAGATACGCAATTGCGACGGAGAAAAGGCGCGCCGAGTCCATCGCGACCGTCGGTCCGGCAGGGGCCGCCGCTTTGAGGGCGGTGACCGGTCCGCACGGGCGACCCGGGCATGGGGGTCGCCCATTAGTAGGTGACCCCCACATGCGCGCAGTTCTTGCACGCTCGGTGCGAGGACTTAGAATGGTCAAGCCGCCAGAATCATCTGCGTAGGAAGGAGGTGAGGCGCATGGAATGGATAGACGGCCTCAACGATGCCATGGACTACATCGAGGAGTGCATGCCGGGAGACATCGACCTTGCGGAGTTGGCCCGGCGGGCAACGTGCTCGCAGTTCCACCTTCAGCGCATGTTCCCGTACCTGTGTGGCATGACGCTGTCGGATTACGTCAGGCGCCGCCGCATGTCGCTTGCCGCCCTCGACCTGGCAGCCGGCAAGAAGGTCATTGACGTTGCGTTGCGCTGCGGCTACGAGAGCCCGACGTCGTTCGCACGTGCGTTCCGCGACATACATGGCGTGGCGCCCTCGGAGGCCCGACGCGGTGCAAGGCTCACCCAGCAGCCGCGCCTCGCCTTCACGATACAGGTGAGAGGGGAAGAGGCAATGGAGTACAGGATAGAGGAGAGGCCCGCCATGCGCGTGGTGGGGTGCCATCTGGAGGGCGATTGGGGCGTGAGGGACGCGCATGCGAGGATCACAGGCTTCTGGAAGGAGCTGACGGCGGAGGGCGACGAGCGGATTCACCGCGTGCTCAGCCTCATGGATGGGCATGAACCGCAGGCCTTGCTGGGCGTGTGCGGCGACGGTGAGGCGCTCTCGGGCTACCTTGTCTGCGTTGTTACGGATCGGCCCGCGCCGGGGGACATGGTTGCCTGGGAGATTCCCGCCGCTACCTATGCGGTGTTCGACTGCACAGGCCCGGCCTCGAAGGCGATCGCCCGCATGACCCACCGCGTCCTGACCGAGTGGCTGCCCAGTTCGGGCTACGAGTGGGCGTCCAGGTCCGACGTCGAGGTCTACTTTGGGCCAAACATGACCGCTGACGACTATCACAGCCAGATTTGGCTTCCCATCGAGAGGCGCCGCGCATAGCTCGTGGCGTGCTGCGAGCTGATTCGCGCAATCGACAGCGCCTTCCTGGCCAAGAGGGTTGGCGACGAGCTCGACCGCATCGACGCGTGCCCCGGTAGCCCGGTGCTGGACTTGAAGCCCTATACCCCGAGCATAGAGCGCGTCGAGCGCCCGTCGGTGCCCGGGTGGCGCGACCGCTGGCCCAAGTCATACGAGGAGGGCGGGGGCTTCGACTGGGAGGTCGAGTTCAGCTTCTAGCGGTGGCCATATGAACCCGGAGGGCTTCCTTTCGCGAGGCTCCAGCCACGCACGCGCAAGGCCTCCGCTAAGACGTAGGACATCGAGTTCAAAGCCTGGCACTATTCATCAAACAGGTCGCTGTGCGTCCCCGTACGCACGAGCGTCAGCACCATGACCTCATCAGTGAGTTTGTAGACGAGCGGCCAGACGGAGCGGATATGGCACTCCCAGTGCCCCACCCAGTCTCCCGAGGGCACGTGCGGCCTGCAGCGCTCGGGGAGGGGCCCGTCGTTCGCAAGTGCCTCGATGACGACGCGGAGCTCCTCCCTGTGGAGTCCGCGCCCTATGGCCGCTTTGCAGTCCTTCTTGAACTGGGTGTCTGTCGTATCTCGCTCATGGTCAGGCGTTAAGGTCGGCTCAATTCCTAGTGTCGCAAGACGGGCGAGAGGCCCGCGCCGCCGGCACGGCCGGCGAGGGTCGCCGATCCGCGGGGGCCGGGCGGCTCGAGGGCCGCGGGGGGGCGCCCGGGCGATCCGTGCGCGGCCTCCGGTTGACGCGCGCGCGGACTGTGGCATCATGGTCATATATGGCATTAAGGTCATGTCCATGGTCCGGGGAAAGGGGTAGCAGGTGAGGGAGAGGGAACCGCGAAAGAGGGTGCGCAGGGCGCTCGGCCTGGCGCTGTCGCTGGCGCTCGCCATGCAGCTGCTGGGCGTGCGGGCGCCGGCGGCGCTCGCCGAGGCGCTCGAGGGGGAGTCCGCGATCGAGGAAGAGCGAAGTGGCGAGGAGCCGCCGGTCGAGGAGGTCGCTTCGGCCGACGCCGGGGCTGGCGGCCCGCTTGCGGTGCAGGACGGGGACGGCCATGGGGCGGCCCCCGAGGAGGCGCCGGCCGTCGACGAGGATGCGGGCCCCGTGGAGGCGCGGGCCCCCGAGGAGGGAGGGCCCGGGGGGCGGGACGAGGGGGCGCCCGTGGACGCGCGGGCCCCCGGGGCGGACCCGGCCGGGGCGCTCCGGACGCAGGACGGGGGCACCGTCGGCGGCGCGCCCTACGCATTCGCGGA
>CADBYM010000068.1 GCA_902798915.1 uncultured Coriobacteriaceae bacterium
ACCGCAACACTCTGGCGGATGGCTATGTCAACGCACAATTATAGTGCGCCGTAATCGACGGAAACCTACCGAAAACCAACTTTCTGCAAGAGGGGATTTAGATGACAAATTATCTGATCGCCCTCCCTTCCCCAGCCGTCATTTCCGCAGACGCCTCTGCTCACGATTGGGCATCCCACCTCTGCTCCGCATCAGCAGGTGGCTGAGCTCTGCCCACTTCCGCTCTGGTAGAATGCGTACACGATTTGTCTCGCCTTGCGCATGCGCGGGAGGGCTCAACAGCCATGAACCATTCGGAAATCTCAAGCTTCATCCGGGGTACGGCGGACCTCCTTCGCTCCAGCTTCAAGCAGCACGAGTACGGCGACATCATCCTTCCGTTCACGGTCATGCGCATGCTCGACGTCGTCCTTGCACCCACGAAGCAGAAGGTGCTGGAGGCTGCATCCAAGCCGCTACCTGCGGCGCTTTGGGACACGATACTCAAACAGACCGCTGGCGTCGACTTCTACAACACGAGCGAGTTCACGATGCCGGGGCTACCCTCCGACACCGACGGCATCCGCGAGAACCTGACCAAGTACGTTACGTCATTCTCACCCGAGATCGCGGGCATCTTCGACGTGATAAAGGACCTCGACGACAGCGACCTGCTTTTCTTGGTGGTCGAGCGCTTCCGCAACACGCACATCGACCTCAACCCCACCTCCGTCAGCAACGCCGACATGGGCGACATCTACGAGGAGCTGATACGCCGCTTCTCCGAGGTATCCAACGAGACGACCGGCGTGCTTACCATCTTCGCCGACCCCGTTGCCGAGATAAGCCCGCAGGCGAAGGTGGTCACCTACGCGCAGGGGATCAACGGCCAGTCCAGCGCCATCTGCAAGTCCGACACGACACGCAAGGGCGACAGCATCGCCAACGTCCACCTGGGCGACACGCTTGCAGATGACCAGATACCCGGTGAGACCTTCGGATATCAACTATCAAAGCATAACTACGGAGTCGACTGGAAGAGCTCGCAGGCAGCGGTCAAGAGGGAGCGCGACAAGTTGGGATTCGCCGGGCTCTTCGGCGCGGGACTGCCGCACATTTCCGACGGTCAGCTCCTCTTCGTGCAGCACGTGGTGGCCATGATGCGTGCACCGGAGGACGGCGGCGGACGCATCGCCGTGTTTCTCAACGGCAGCCCGCTCTTCACGGGTGCTCTTGGCTCCTGCGAGAGCGAGGTCCGGCGCTACCTGCTGCTGCAGCACGACCTCTTGGACGCCATCGTTGCCATGCCCAACGACTTCTTCTTCAACACGGGCATCGTTACCTACATCTGGTTGCTGGACAACACGAAGGAGCCGCACCGCCTCGGCAAGGTGCAGCTCATCAACGCAAACGGCATCTGCGGCAAGATGCGCACCGCGTGCGGCATATCCAACCGTGACGGCTCGGTCACCCTCATCTCGAACGTACTTGCCCCAAAGAACAAAACATAAAGGACGTACACTATTACTCATATCCGAAGCCGTCACCGGTGAATTCAAGATCCCGGGAGTGTGATTGCGCTGGCGAATACGGGCGAGTCCTGCGCGTCGTGCAAAACCCAAGGGATAAAGTTCTGCGCCTCGTGTACTATTTGCGCTAAAGAGTTATGCGCGTCGTGATAGGAGTGCCATGCTTCAAAGGAAGGCATATGACCGGCTTCTTGAAGTGGAAGAGGGAGAGCAAAGGCTCCTCCGCCCTTCTTGTGGAGGGCGCACGCCGCGTGGGCAAGACCACGCTCGTTGCGGAATTTGGACGGCGTAAGTACCAGAGCTGCCTGTTCATAGACTTCAACGAAGCCGACCGCGAGGTCATTTCGTGCTTTGAGGACTACCGCACCGACCTCGACACGCTTTTCCTCTATCTTTCCACCTATTACCGCGTCGACCTCTTCGACAGAAACACGCTGGTGGTCTTCGACGAGGTCCAGCTGTACCCTCGCGCACGTGCCCTCATAAAGTTTCTTGTGGCGGACGGTCGATACGATTACATGGAAACGGGCTCGCTCCTCTCAATCAGGCAGAACGTGGAGGGCATAGTCCTCCCCTCAGAGGAGGATGTACTTCGGCTCGACCCACTCGACTTCGAGGAGTTTCTTTGGGCAATGGGAGAGCGCCAGCTGGCCGAGCTGATCAAACTGCAGTTCTCGATGCTCAAGCCATTACCAGACGGCCTGCACAGGAGAGCCATGGGGCTGATGCGCGAATACATGCTCGTGGGTGGTATGCCGCGCCCGCTCGCAGCATATGTCGAACAGAGGAAGCTCGCTCCAGCGGAGGCGGAGAAGCGCCGCATCGTCCAGCTATACCGGAATGACATTGCGCGCTTTGCACATGGGTACGAGCACCGCGTGACGTCGGTCTTCGACGAAATACCCGGCCAACTCTCCAAGCACGAGAAGAAGTTCACGCTCAGCTCCCTGGGAAAAGACGCGCGCATGAGGACTTACGGAGAGGCGTTCTTCTGGCTCTCGGATGCGAGAGTCGCAAACATGTGCTATGCGGCATCCGAACCAAGCGTGGGACTTGCGTTGAGCAAGAACTCGTCCGCTCTCAAGTGCTACATGGCAGACACCGGACTGTTAGTGACCCTTGCGTTTGCGGATGGTCGCGAGACGGGCGAGGAAGTCTATCGGTCCATACTGCGAGGCGACATCGGCATAAACGAGGGGATGCTCACGGAAAACGTCGTGGCACAGATGCTGGTTGCGGCAGGGCATAAGCTATACTTCTATGCGCAGTCCGGGAAGAGGCCAGGCGAACAACGCATGGAGATAGACTTTCTTGTTGTGAGGCCCTATGCGAATGCAGCTGGCAAGCCACGCGTGAGTCCCATTGAGGTCAAGTCGCCCCGGCAGTATGGGACAACGTCGCTCGACCGATTCAAAACGAGGTTCGACAAGCACGTCGGCGCGCAATACGTGCTTCATCCCAAGCAGCTAAGAGTCGAAGGCGACAGGGTCTACCTGCCCCTTTACATGGGGTTCTGTCTGTAGTCCAAAACGATGCAATTGTCTAGGCAAATACTGTCAAAAACGATGCGTTCTTCTGATTAACTAACGTCCAAAACGATGCATAATGCTACCTAGATAACGTCCAAAACGATGCATACCATAAGGTAAACCACCAAATCGCACGGGGGACACATGAAGCTCCGCAGAAAGTTCTACGACCGCCTGATGGAATGGAAGGCCAAAGGGGCCCGCGAGTGCCTGCTTGTAAATGGGGCGCGCCAGGTTGGCAAAACCTTTATCATCGAGCAGTTCGGGATTGCCGAGTACGAAAGCTACCTGTACATCAACTTTCTCCAGAACCCGCAGCATAAGGCCATATTCGAGGGCAGCCTCGAACCCATGGAGATCTACAAGCGCATCTCCTTGTACATGAGCAATGTGAGGCTCGTGCCAGACAACACGCTCATCTTCCTCGACGAGATACAGGCCTGCAAGAAGGCACGGACCGCCCTCAAGTTTCTGGCCTTAGACGGTCGCTTTGACATCGTGGCGTCAGGCTCCCTGCTGGGTATCCACTATGAGGGGGCCGACGACGCTCCGCCAGAGGAGACCTCAATACCCGTCGGATACGAACGCGAGGTGCGCATGCACGCGCTTGACTTTGAGGAGTACCTATGGGCATGCGGCGTGGGCGCGGAGGCCATCTGCGCACTGAGGGAGTACGCGCGCACATCCGAGCGCCTTCCCGACCAGGTCCTCAAGCGCTACCAGGGCCTGCTAAGGGAGTATCTTGTGGTTGGGGGCATGCCGGAGGTCGTGAGCACATTTATGGATACCCACAGCTTTGACGAGGCCTTCTTGGTACAGGAGAAGATCCTTAACGCCTATGAGGACGACGTGGACAAGTACGCATCCAATGTCGACAAGCCCAAGATCATGCGGCTCTACAGATCTGTACCCAGACAGCTCGCAAAGGAGAACACCAAGTTCCAGTACAGCAAGGTCGAGCGCGGGGGCAGCGCGCGCAAGTTTGGCACGGCCATCGACTGGCTCATCGACGCGGGACTGGTGTGCGCCGTGCACAACGTGTCCGTACCCCTCTTTCCGCTGGCTGCCTACGAGGAGCCGAGCGAGTTCAAGATATACGTGACGGACACGGGACTCCTGACGCACCTCTTTGGTCGCGAGGCACAGGTTGCGCTCGTAAGGAACACGCTCAAGGGCCCAGCGAAGGGCGGCATATACGAGAACCTCGTGTTCGACCTGCTCCACAAGCGTGGGATTGAGGTCCGCTACTACAAGCGAGCGAATAACGCCCAGGAGATCGAGTTTCTCATGGAGCGGGGCGGCGAGGTCGTTCCCGTGGAGGTCAAGTCATCTAAGGGCGCAACCGTGTCTCTTAACGCCTTTTTGGAGCAATACGAGCCGACGGTAGCATACAAGCTCGTGGACGGCAACTCCGGCAAAAGCGGACCCAAGGTAACGCTGCCCCAGTTCATGGGCATGTTCTTATAGAGCGTGGGACAAGGCGAGTGAATGAGTGTTAGATGCACCGGCTCTTCGTGTGCGCGGGATTCCTCGTGAAGAAGCTCTTCCTGGACACGGGAAGCACCCCCGACCTGCGCGGCAAAACCTGCGAGGACGGGGAGTTCCAGGGTATACCGTCGCTGCAACTCGGGCGACTGATAGGCACTACGATTCGCATTTTGCCGGTCAGAACTTGTGGACTGCAGAGACTCGCGAGCAGAAGTGGTGCGGTTCGCGGCATAGTCTCCCGAATCCAAGAGGAGTTCAAGGGACGTGGTGCTACCTATCGGAACTCAGCGCAACCCCTTTCGAACCATCTCATCCGGCCCTGGAAAACGGACGTGTGCTCGCGTTTTCTGACAGCGGAGAGATGGTCTCCCTCGTGCCCGTGACTCGCATGACTGGGTCCTCGCTGACAGTGAGCCGCCAAGGTGGCGCTGCCTCTCGCCGGCTCGTCACCTGTACGAAACCTTTCTGCCATGCAGCAGAAAGGTGACGCGTCGCATTGGGTAACACTCCTCCCATCGCGCCGAAACACATACCTCACCACCACGCAACATGCCTTCATCACCATGGGCCCGTCGGAAACCAGCGCCGCTCAGGCGCACGATGGAAAGGAGATGAGCATGAACGCAAGTGATACAGGCTTCGTTCTGATATGCGCTGCCTTCGTCTTATTCATGACACCGGGCCTCGCCTTCTTCTACGGCGGCCTCGGCAGAAGAAAGAACGTCACCAACAACATCATGGCGTCGTTCTTCATCATCGGCATCGCCACTGCCATGTGGGTGGCCCTCGGATTCTCGCTGACCTTCGGGGGCGACCACGCGGGCGTGATAGGAGGTTTCGACTACCTATTCTTGTCAAACGTCAGCCAAGAGCCGGGGCCCTATGCGAGCACGATTCCCTTTTTGGCCTTCGCGATGTTCCAGATGATGTTTGCCATCATCACGCCTGCACTCATCACCGGTGCCATCGCGGGACGCATGCGCTTCACGTCGCTCTTCCTGTTTGTGGTGCTCTGGACGATGGTCGTGTACTACCCCATCGCACACATGGTTTGGGGTACGGGCGGATGGCTCGCCGAGATCGGCTCCATCGACTTCGCCGGCGGCAACGTCGTACACATAAGCTCGGGCATCAGCGCGCTGCTGCTCTGTCTCGGCCTCGGTCGTCGCGTGGGCTACGGTCAAGCCAATTACCGGGTCCACAACGTCCCGCTCGTCGCCACCGGGACGGCGCTGCTGCTCTTCGGCTGGCTCGGATTCAATGCCGGCAGCGCCTTGGCCGCCGACGGCCTCGCCGCCCACGCCTTCACCGCGAGCATCATCTCGGCGGCTGCTGCCGAGTGCACCTGGATGCTCATGGACGTCTTCTCGGATGGTCGCCCCACGCTTGTGGGTGCCTGCACCGGCATCGTCATCGGCCTCGTCGCCATCACTCCCGGCTGCGGATTTGTGCCCCTCTGGGCAGCGCTCGTCATCGGTGCCCTCGCGAGTCCGATCTGCTACCTCTGCGTTTCGCGGCTCAAACCCCGCTTCGGCTACGACGACGCACTCGACGCCTTCGGCTGCCACGGCGTGGGTGGCATCTTCGGCGGGCTCTGCACCGGCATCTTCGCGAGCAAGGTCGTAAACCCCTCCATCCGCTGGAACGGACTCATATATGGCGAGACCGGGCTGTTCGTCGCCCAAGTCGTGTCCATTCTCGCAACGATTGCGCTGGCCGTGGTGGGCACCTACGTGTGCATGCGCATCGTACGGCTCTTTGGCGAGCTGCGCGTAAGCGAGCACGACGAGCGCGTGGGCCTCGACATCACCCAGCACGGAGAGCGTGCGTACCCGTCCTTCAACGGGCTTGACGACTAGGCGCGAAAGGACGCATGACAGCACGACCACACACAGAGACCAATACACAGGCATATGACGAGTCACAGAGAGAAGGCAAAGATGATAAAGGTTGAGGCCATCATTCGCGAGGAGGCGCTCGAGGACGTCAAGGAAGCCCTCATCGCCGAGGACATTCGCGGCATCACCGTGAGCCAGGTGATGGGCTGCGGCACGCAAATGGGCTACACCCAGCTCGTGCGCGGCAGCAAAGTGAGCACCACGATGCTACCCAAGATCAAGTTCGAGATCGTCGTCTCGACGCCGGAGTGGGCGGAGCGGGCCATCGGCGCCATTCGCAAGGCCGCCCATTCGGGCCAGCCCGGCGACGGCAAAATCTTCTGCTACCAAATTGACCGGGCGATACGCATCCGCACCGGCGAGCAGGACGTGGACGCCATCACCCCAGCCTCGTAGGAGGCACGGGAAGGATTGGTTGTGCGAACGGCGATCGGCACCGAGCCATCGCACGCACGACGAGTCCTCGGCATCAAGCAGCACAAGACTCCTATCAACCAGCGTCTATAGGCAGGCAACGTCACGGGCACCTCTTTCCCGCCCGTGGCGTCTCCTCACTTGAGGTCGGCTATGGTCATCGCCATCTGCACGTACGAGCAGCCGTCGCGCTCGCAGCAGATGAAGTCGCACTCGAGCTTGCCGATACGCCCGACCGACACGCGATGTCGTCGTAGAACAGCCTGATCTTCTGCGGGCATGAGTTGCTCTCGGTTGTTTCTCTCATGTCCCGAACCCTTTCAACGACCTGCGCAACGGCCTATAATTGCACCCAATATAGACTCATCGACAGAAGGAGACGGATTATGAGCATGACGGAGGCAAGGCGCCTTGACGCCGACCTCACGAACGACGAGGCGCTGCGCGCACGGATCGAGGAGACGGCGAAGGGCATCGCGGACCAGGGCAAGGCCTCGAGCGAGACCGAGGCCCTAGTCATGGCCGCGGCATCGCTGGGCTACGACGTGAGTGTCTCCGACGCGGAGCGCACCGCCGCCGACGACGAGGAGCTCAGCCTCGACGAGCTCTCCAGCGTCGCAGGCGGAGGCCTTTTTGATAAGTGCGGTGTACTCTGGCACTGCGTTATGGCTAATATGTAAAGCAGAATTTTAATCATAGCGACAGGGCGTGATTAAGACGATTGGGAGGAGGGCACACCGTTAGTCGGCGTGCCCTCCTCCCACCAGACCGTCCGAAAACCCATGACTCACTGCGTTCCAGGTGTACATTCTGCATCATCACACGTATGCATATACCTGTTCACCTGCGGATTCTTTCATAAAAGAATATCGATGCTTGCAGGATATACACTTCTCGGGCGGGTGGCTCGGGTTTTCGGACAGCCTCCCACACCACCGTGCGTACGAGCAGCTTGACTCCCTGAGCGGCGGCGGCCACTACGATTGGATGCCATAACGCCAAGAGGAGCTCGACGCGATGCTCGCCTCGCTTGCCGTGCCCATCGTTCGGGCCTACAGGCCGCCGAAGGCGTCAGACAGGCCGCCCGTCCCGTCCAGCTTGCGGTGCAGCCAACCGCGAAGTTCGCCGACGCTGTGATTCCCGAATGATCCCCATCTCGCGATGAGGTTGCGCTTGTGCGCGTAGCGAGCGGCGTAGTCCCGGCCATACGTGTCCCATAAGTATTGGATGGTGTCGCGCTCGGCATCGATCGCCGCGTGCGTCGGCGGGATGTACCGAACATCGCCTCCGCTCAAGGCGTCGATCTCCTCGTCGGAGAGCTCCCTCCGGCCACCTGCCGCCTCCATGAAGACGGTGGCCCTCTCCTCCGGGGACTTGGCGTCCTCGATACGTCGCCTCTGGTCGTCGGTCAAGTTCAGTCCGTAGCCCATGTCATATTCTCCTTGTGTGCTCGGATGCCTCGCTTTTCGGTCTGAATGATTTACGCCGGCATTCGCGACGTGTCCCAAGCCGGTGTTCCTCGGCGCCCTCGTGCTGCTGGCGGCAGGCGTGCCGGCGCACATGAGCCGCATCGTGGACCCCGCCGTACTGAGGACGGTCAACGGCCTCGTGCAGACCCTCATCTCGCTCGGCGCGTTCGCGGGGCCCGTGCTCTCGGCGGCGTTGCTGGCCACCGGCTCGGAGGCGGCAATGGACATCGCGTCCGCCGCCCTGGTGCGGAATAGCCCACGTCCCGCAACGCAGACCGCCCTCAGGGCATGACGCGGCAGCGTCAGGCCTTTCTCATGACTACTGCCACCTTGTGACGCCATAGGACAATGCCTCCTGAGGACGAAAAGCCGATCTCGGGAGGCAGTTCTTTATGGAGTCAATCATCGTCGCATGCATCACGGGGGTGGTGGCCCTCGTCGGGGTAATCCTCTCCAACTCGAAGAGCAGGGCCGTCACGGAGGTCAAACTCGGCACCCTCACGGCCAAGGTCGAGAAGCACAACCAGGTCCTGGAGCGCACCTATCTACTCGAGCAGGACATGGCTGTTGCGAAGCACGACATCGAGTCCTTGAAGGGAAAGGCGGACTGACATCGAGAAGTGTTAGCGCGGGAATATGGCACAAAGGAGGCTGGAGGTCTCGCATACTGTTGGTCAAATCATCCGCAATTTGTTGGTTGGCACCTTCGCATTTTGCCGGTCAGTTCCATCGCATTTTGCTGGTCGGAACCTTCGCATTTTGCGGTTTATGTGATACATTCACCTTCGAGAGGGCAAAGGGAAGGAGACGCGCATAGTACCAGAGCTCGCAACCACAGACTACCGGCCAAGAATCGCGGACAGGCTGCTCGAGAGCAAGCTCGCCAGCGCCGGGGCCGTCGAGATCCGCGGGCCGAAGTGGTGCGGCAAAACCGAGACGGCGCTCCAGCTCGCGTCGAGCGCGGTGATGATGCAGGACCCCGACGAGGCAGAGAACAACCTGCTGCTGGCGCGAACCAAGCCGTCGGTCCTCCTGAGGGGCGCCCGACTAAGGCTCATCGACGAGTGGCAGGACGCGCCGCAGCTCTGGGATGCCGTGCGCTATGCCGTGGATCGCGAGCGGGAGGCGGGGTCCTACATCCTCACCGGGTCGGCCACCCCCTACGCCAGTCCAAGGCACACCGGCGCCGGCCGCATCGCATCGCTGGACATGCTACCCATGTCACTCTACGAGTCCTGCGACTCCACCAGCGAGGTCTCGCTTAAGTCCCTCTTTGAGGGAGGCGACCCCGACGGCCACTCCCCCGCAGACGTAGAGACCCTCGCTCGGCTCACCTGCCGCGGGGGCTGGCCGTGGGCGGTCGTCAGTGCGGGCGCCGACGCGTGCCTCGAGACCGCCTACAACCTCGTCGACACCATCTGCCATCGCGACATCTCCAGGGTGGACGGCGTGACGCGCAGCCCCCAGCACGCACGCGTCATCATGCAGGAGTACGCGCGCGCCTCGTCCACGCAGGCCAAGCACGCGAGCATCAGGCGCGACCTCTCCGCGCGCGGGACCGAGCTGTCGCGCGATACGGTCGACTCCTACATCACGAAGCTGCGCGAGCTGTACGTCATTCAGGACCTACCCGCATGGACGCCGTCGCTACGCGCCAGGTCGCGCATCACGAGGACGCCCACCAGGCACTACTGCGACCCGTCGCTCGCGGTTGCGGCCCTGGGCACGTCCCCGGACCCGCTTCTTCGGGACATGACGACGTTCGGCCTGCTCTTCGAGAGCCTCTGTATCCGCGACCTGCGTGCGTACGCCGGGGCGCTGAACGGCAGCGCGTACCACTACCACGACGAGAGCGGCCTCGAGGCAGACGCGGTCGTGGAGCTCCGCGGTGGCGCCTACGCGCTCTTCGAGGTCAAGATGGGCGCATGGGAGATAGACGACGGCGCCGCAAGCCTCCTCAAGCTGGCACGCAAGGTGGACGCATCCGTCATGGGAGCCCCCGCATTCTGCGCCGTCATCACCCCGGGCGGGTACGCCTACCGTCGGGAGGACGGGGTCCTCGTGGTGCCCGTCACCTGCCTAGCCCCCTGAAATAGGGACAGCTGCCCCCATTGTCCCCGGCATCGCTCCACCCGACGCATCTACCGTGCCGTGAGCGCTGGGTCAGCTCACCCGGGACGGATCCGTCGCCGCGTCCGAGGCGCCCCCGAACTCGGCCTCGACGACGGTGGCATCCATCACGGAGGCGCCCTCATCGTCGACGTCATCGCTCACCGATATGTCAAACGTAATCATATAGACAAGGTCGCCCTTGGCGAAGTACGTGCCCGTCTGGTCCCCGCCAGTCATGTAGTAGCTCTGGAACGTCCAGCCATCACCGATGAGGTCCTCGCCTTTCTTGCCTACGTATTTGTCGAGCTCGTCTTGGCTCACCAGCTCGCTCGTGAGGTCATCCGCGCTCTCGAGCGGCACCGCATCGGTCGCCTCGGCGAGCTGCTTCTCCGCGTTTTCCTTGCTCCAGTCTACGGCTTCGATCCTTGCATACGAATCGGCATCGAGCCTGCCGACCACACGGACTATCGAGTCACCGGCCCTGAAGACGCTCACGTAGTAATGCTCGTCCCAGCCCGACGACAACGAGTCGGTCCGAACGGCAAACGCGTCGCCAAGCGTCTTCCAACTCGATACGTCGACGGCTGTGACCTGACTCGTCGCAGTAGGGGCCTCCCCTTCGCTGGCACCCGGCTGCCCAGAGCAGGCAACAAGCGGCGCGCTTGAGAGGACAAGGCAAAGCATGACTGCGGCAGTCGTCCTCGGGGACACGGCCTTCTCAAACAGCATGACAACTCTCCCCTTCCAATCGATGTGCAAATGGAGCAGCGTGTCACCAGATGGCCCCGTTGACTCACGCCTCGATCCAGTCGAGCGCACCGTGCATCCAGCCGCGCATATCAGAAATGCTTTTCTCTGATGCAAAATAGTTCTCGTTATTGCGATTAAAGGCGAACGGAATAAGGCCCATATTATATGCCATGGTTGCCGCCGCGTTGAGGTCTCCCGTGTCAGCCTTTGCTTGGATGGCGTTCCAGGCGGCGTCAATCTCTGCGTGCGTGGAGGGGATGCGTACTTCGCCGCCGCTTACGGCATCCAACGCCTCGTCGGAAAGCTCGATTCCGTCGATGGAGTTCGGTCCCTTGGTCATGCTATCTCCTCGTATATTCTTTCTGTCACTGTTTGAGGTCGTGACCAACCACCACTTCGAACGCTGTGGCCGCGTTTCTTCTCCCGTTTACTTCGGGTTGGGA
>CADBYM010000069.1 GCA_902798915.1 uncultured Coriobacteriaceae bacterium
GTACGCCTCGTCGGCGTCCTGCGCCTGAGAAAGCTTGACCTGCAGGCCCTCGTCCTCCGCGAGAGCCTCAAAGAACCTCTTCAGCCCATCGTTCATGGTAGTCCTCTCTTTCCGTTCGAAATGTCGAAGCATTGTTTTGCGAATCATGGTATCCAGAGTGCCCCGTGACGTTCAAGCACATGCGGGCTTTTCATGAAAACTGCAGTACTTACATTTCAGAGGGTCCGCGAGGGTCCGCCACAGAGAAGCAACTCTCAATTGCGGAAAAAGTTCTGGACACGATTAGATAGCTGTGGTATTCTCTTTTAACACACGCGGGCGTGGCGGAATTGGCAGACGCGTACGGTTCAGGTCCGTATGGGGGCAACCCCGTGAAGGTTCAAGTCCTTTCGCCCGCACCATAGAATTATGAGCGGCTTCGCGTTAGCGGGCCGCTTTTCTTATGCCTGTTGTGCTGTTTGAGTGCTTGATGGCGCGGTATGGATTCATGCCGTAGGCAGTACGATTCGTGATACGTCGCGGATGCCCCGGGCAAGTGGTCGTGAGTGAGATGCTACATTGAGGGTCCGCAATCAGGCGGGCACGGTCGATGGTGCCCTGTGGGAAGGAATCGAGATGCACGTTTCGCAGGAGGAGCTGCAGAGGACGTTTTTTGAGCGATTCGGCAAGGAGCCCAAGCTGCTGGTGGTTGCGCCGGGACGGACGGAGATTGCCGGCAATCATACCGACCATGAGTGCGGTCATGTAATCGCGGCGGCTGTAGACCGAGCGGTGCATGCGTTGGTGTGCCCTAACGGGAATCCTGTCATTCGTCTACTGTCGTTGGGATTTGGGGAGGCCGAAGTCTCGTTGGACGAGCTTGCCCCACGCGTAGACGAGCGTACGACTACGACGTCACTGGTCCGTGGCATGGCGGCACTCTTTGCAGAGAGGGGATTTGCGCCAGCAGGCTTCGACATGGTGTGCGCAAGCGACGTGTTAGGCGGTTCGGGACTCTCAAGCTCTGCGGCCTTTGAACTGACGCTTGCCCAGACGATGAACGCGCTTTGGGCAGACGGTACGCTCCAGGCAGATGAGCTGGCCATGATGTCACAGCGCTGCGAGCGCGAATGGTTTGGCAAGCCGTGCGGCCTGATGGATCAGGCGGCCGTGGCGCTCGGCGGCATCCAGCACATGGACTTCTCGAAGCCAGGAGTACTAGCGGCAAGAGACATCGACTTCGACTTTGCCAAAGCAGGGTTTGCCGTCTGCATCATTGCCGTCGGGGCGGACCATTCGGCAAACACCGACGATTATGCGGCGGTTCCTTCCGAGATGCAGGCTGTCGCACGAGAGCTGGGAGCCGAGGTGTTGGGCCGGGTAAACGTACGCGACGTGATTGACTCAATGCCTGCCCTGCGCGAGAAGCTCGGCGATCGTGCCGTGTTGCGAGCGCTTCATTACTATCAGGAGGAGTACCTGGTCGCGCAGAGAGCTGATGCCTTGTGTGCGGGAGACATGCGCGAGTTCCTTACCCTCACGAGGCTCAGCGGCGTCAGCTCGGCGATGTATCTGCAGAATGTGAGCGTGGGAGGATCGGCCGAGCAGCCCTCGATGCTCGCCATAGCGCTGGCCGAGAGCTTGCTTTGCGGCCAAGGTGCGGTACGTGTCCACGGCGGTGGGTTCGGAGGCACCATCCAAGCCTTCGTCCCGCTCGATATGGTCGAGGACTTCTCTGTAGGTATGGATGCCGTCTTTGGCGAGGGTGCGTGTGGCGTATATGGGGTCGACCATGAGGGGGCGCGCTTCTCATGGCTGTGAGGGATGAGCCGTCATACGCTGCTGCGCGACTGATTGCGTACGCGTTGGAACGAAAGATCATTGGAGAAGAGGACGGTGCGTGGGCATATAACCGCGTGCTGGAATGTGTCGGCGCAACGGGTCCGCAACCCGCAAATGTTGAGCTTTCCTCAAGCTATGACTTCGAGGCTGATCTTGCCCTGCTCGCCGAGGTCGGTGTCCTTGCCGGCATGGCGGAGGACTCCGCTACGGGCCGGGACCGCCTCATGATGCGTGTGATGGGGGTCGTCATGCCCCGTCCGTCTGAGGTCGCGGCACACTTTGACGCCTTGCTGGACTCGGAAGGGCCTAAGGGTGCGACGGACTGGTTCTATCGGCTGTGCTGTGACGTAGACTACGTGCGCGAGTCGGCCATCGCGAAGAACGTCGCCTGGATTGCATCGACGCGCTGGGGGGACCTTGAGATTACCATCAACAAGTCCAAGCCCGAGAAGGACCCGCGCGACATCGCTGCCGCAGGAGCCGCACCGACTGGTGAGGTGTACCCGGCGTGTGCGCTGTGCATGGAGAACGAGGGCTACCCCGGTCGTCCGGCAGCGGATCCGTATGGCACGCACCCCGCACGGCAGAACCTGCGCATCGTGCCCATCGAGTTGGGGGGCGAACGCTGGGGCTTCCAATACAGTCCGTACGCATACTTCAACGAGCACTGCATCGCCATGAGCGCGGAGCATCGCCCCATGCACGTGGACCGCGCATCCATGAGTTGCTTGCTTGACTTCGTGGACCTGCTGCCTCACTACTTCATTGGATCGAATGCGGATTTGCCCATCGTGGGCGGGTCGATCTTGAGCCACGACCACTTCCAGGGCGGTCGTCATGAGTTTCCCATGGAGCGCGCCAGGGAGGTGGATACGTTTGCTCTTGCGGCGTTTCCACAGGTAGAGGCCCACGTCTTGGAGTGGCCCCTCACGGTGTTGCGCCTTCGTTGCCGTGACCGCGGAGAGTTGTTGGACGCAGCCGTGCACATTCTTGACAGGTGGCGTGCATGGGACGCGCCGGAAGTTGGTGTGGTAGCGCATGATGCCGACGGAACCTTGCACAACACGGTTACGCCCATCTGCCGTCGTCGTGGGGAGGCATATGAGCTGGACCTCGCACTGCGCTGCAACGTGACCTCCGATGAGCATCCACTGGGTGTCTTCCACCCCCATGAGGACAAATGGCACATAAAGAAGGAGAACATCGGTCTCATTGAGGTGATGGGCCTTGCCATCTTGCCGCCGCGTTTGGAGGCAGAGCTTGAGGCCGGTCGGCTCACACGCGAGGAGATTGGCCGCGTGTTCGGCGCCGTGCTCGAGGATGCGGGTGTCTTCAAGTGGGACGAAGCCGGCCGGATGGCTCTCGGCGCCTTTATCGACGCGCTGTGAGGTGTAGCGTCCGAAGGGGAGCCGTCCCTAAAGGAGCGATAGTTCCCCTTTGGAGTGGGCTTATAGGTTGCCGCACGGTCTTTCATCCGTCGCAGTTCGCGACTACCAGGAAAAAGTGTGCAATAAACTTTGAAAATTCGATAAAACACCAGTTGGCATCCTCCTGAAAGCAATCCAATGTACACTCGTTAAAATAGAGAGTGTACATTGGATTGCTTTCAGCCAGTGCTTAACTGGGGTTTTGTCCCGGATACAAAATCTAGTGCACACTAATTCCCTCTTAGTATCCCAAACCTCTCTTCATGAAGGAAGATTCGGAGTGTTTGACGGCTCGAAAGGTGCGTTTTTGCTGCATGTCGGGCATCAAGCAGCTCTGGCTACATACCACGGCAAATTCATTGAAGACGAATCTCAGAATCTTGCTTATGAGGAATCATGCGAGTGCATGTCTATCGTCCGTACGGAAGAGTCTTCGGCGAGAATGATGCCGCTGATGTTGAGGACACCTATGAGCTTACCGTTCTTGTCGAAGATGCGAGGGAAGCCGAGCGAGTATTGCATGTGAATTGGCCGGGGTGGTAGGTACCTCGTGCATCTTCCTACTCATAGCGCACGGTGAGGTCGGGAGTCACGACGACGCGTCGGACGTTGGTCGTGCCGGGGAGCTCGAACATTGGGTCGCGCAGGATCTTCTCGCAGATGGAGCGCAGGCCGCGCGCGCCGGTCTTGCGCTCCAATGCCGTCGTGCCGATGGCGCGCAACGCCTCGTCCTCAAATACGAGCTCGATGCCGTCGAAGGCGAAGAGCTCCTGATATTGCCTGACAATGGCGTTGCGCGGCTCGGTGAGGATGCGCACCATTGCATCGACCGTGAGCTCATTGGTGTGGGTGATAACGGGAATGCGCCCCACCAGTTCTGGAATCAGGCCGAAGCGGTAGAGGTCCTGTGGCTCCACAAGGGTGAGGACGTCATCGTCTTCCAGCTCGGTACCCGAGTTGCCCGATGCGCTGAATCCCACCCTGCGGTTTGTGACGCGTCGCCGAACGATCTCGTCGAGGCCGACGAACGCACCGCCGCAGATGAAGAGTATGTTGGTGGTGTCGAGCTGGGTGTTCTTCTGGAAGAGGTTCGTGCGTCCGCCGAGTGGCGGAACCGAGGCGTTGGACCCTTCGAGCAGTTTGAGCAGCGCCTGTTGCACGCCCTCGCCCGATGGGTCGCCGTGCGAGGCGAAGGGTCCTGCGTTGGGATTCTTTGCGATTTTGTCTATCTCGTCAATATATACAATGCCAAGCTCGGCGGCCTCGGGGCTCTTTGCCTGTTGTATGAGCCGTGCAAGGATTGACTCCACGTCCTCGCCCACGTAGCCCGCGTCGGTGAGCGTCGTCGCGTCGGCGATGACGAGGGGAACGTCCAGAATGCGCGCGAGCGTCTGCACCATGAGGGTCTTGCCCGTGCCGGTGGGACCCAGGAGCATGATGTTTGACTTGGCGATCTCTACGTCGTCTGCAGGTTTCCAATTTGTCATGGTGCGCTTGTAGTGATTGTACACGGCGACGGAGAGGGTCCGTCGCGCATCCTCCTGGCCGATAACGTAGGCACCCATTGCGTCATACAGCTCGCGTGGCGTGGGCAGGGAACCGTCGGCACGAAGCGTCGGCCCCACCTCGACCTGCGTGTCGATGGCCTTGCCGGCCTGGGGAGCCGCGAACACCCTGCGCTTCCTGCCCTTCTTTGTGGTTGCGGTGGGCTTGGCACGGTGCTCCTGCTTGGATAGCGCCGTCGATTGTGCCTTGGCATCGACGGGGACCATCTCGCCAAAGGCGTTGATGCGCACCTTGCCGCTGAGGTAGTACTGGTCGTAGTGCTCCTGCATGGTGGGTGCCGTGCCGAAGGGAGGGTTGTACTCGTGGTCCTTCCAGTACGCGAAGTAATCCTTGTAGTAGAACACCAGACCGATGGCACCTATCACCACGATGCCCGTCATGACCCAAGTAAGGACGAGGTCGACCGTGAGGCCTGCGGTTATGGCCTCGAGCGAGTCCGCAAAGACGCGTGCCGCCACGAGGAGTGCGACGAAGACCGCCAACGCGATGGCTGCCTTGCGATTGCACAAGACGTTCCGTATGGTCGCGAAGGCATTTTCGTCGTGTTTCATGGGCGCTCCTCTATGGCAGCAAAGACGTGGGCCCAGCGTTTACGCAAACTATATCGCGCACGAT
Source organism: uncultured Coriobacteriaceae bacterium (assembly GCA_902798915.1). Lineage (GTDB taxonomy): Bacteria > Actinomycetota > Coriobacteriia > Coriobacteriales > Atopobiaceae > RUG440. Next base: position 5,430 of record CADBYM010000069.1, read on the forward strand.
ACTTCTAGTCCCCCAAGATGTGCCGCCATATGCGCACGAGAGACGAGATGTGAAGGAGTTGTGGCACACGTCATGGCGGGTGGGATGCGAGCGGACGGGCTGCGTATCAGAATCAGACGGTGCAGAAAACGCAACGTCTCCTTCCTTCCACGTTGCGTGTGGCCAGACACGCAACGCCTTGCAGACGAACGCAGGCCGCCGGGCTTCCTTCCCCCGGCGGCCTGCGTCCTCTTGTGCGTGCATGTCATTGGAGAGAGTTACTTCTTGTTGGTGCCGAGGGCGCTCGTGAGGATGGAGGCGAAGCCGCGTGCGGCGACGCCACCGATTACGGACTTGGCGAGAATGTCGGCCATCGAGGGCGCGGAGCTGGCACTGCTGGCATTGCCCGCGCCGCCAAAGAGAGAGCTGGCGAGTGCATGGACGCTGCCACCGCTTTGGCCCAGCAGGCTTGATGCGGCGTTCGCGACGTCGTTGGAGCCGAGGCGCTGCCCGCTCGACTGCGCGGCGACCTGCGTCATGATCTGGCTCATGTCGTCCTTCGAGATCTTCTCGTTGCTGCCAGTTGCGGTTGCGGTGGTGGAGTAGGGGTGCTTTGCGAACTGGGCGATGAGGTCGGGGTTCTTGCCGAGGTAGTCGACGAGCTGTGCGGCTGCGGCTTGGATATCCATATGTCCTCCTTCTTCGTTGGGCGCAAGACAGTGTAGCATGCTACCCGAGCTCGGTGGAGAGGCAGCGCGCATGCTGAAGCTCGCTCGAATCGCAGCCTATGAGGTCTGTGTCCCACACGGCAAGGTCGGCGAACTTGCCGGGTTCAAGCGATCCCAGTTCGTGTGCACGCCCTACGGCTGTCGCCCCACCCAGGCTATAGGCACGAAGTGCCTGAGCTCGCGTGATGACGTGTTCGGGATACCAACCCTGTGCAGGTTCGTGGCCTTTGGGCGTGCGGCGGGTGACCGCCGTGTAGAGCACGTCCATGCTCGTGGGCGGAACTACCGGTGCGTCGGTCCCCAGCGCCAGGGTTACTCCTTCTCGCAGCATCGTCGCAAAGGGCCACATGCGCCGTGCGCGCCATGTACCTAGGTCACGTGCAGGCTGCTCGAGGTCGATGGTGACGTGCGGCGGCTGCACGGAGGCGACGACACCTGTGGCGGAAAGGCGCGCGATATCGGCAGGTCGGATGTCCTCCACGTGCTCGAGCGTGTGGCATCCCTGCGTCGGCGTGCCATATCGGGCGCGCGCCTCGCACAAGATGTCCAGCGCAACGTGTACCGCCTCGTCGCCGATGGTGTGTATGCGCACGGCATGCCCTCGTTTGGCGGCTGCCAGGACTAGCTTTCGCATGCGCTCGGGCGCCACGGTCGGACGGCCCGCGTCACCCGCGAAGCGTGCGTTCGCGTATGGATCGCCACACCAGGCGGTATGTTGGCTGCTTACCCCGTCAAAGAACTGTTTGAAGCCAGGTGCTCGCAGTTTGGGGCCAGTAAGCTGGGCTTGCAGCTCCTCGAGGTTCGATTGGTCGTCATCAAGGCAGGGGAAGAGGTGCGCACGCACGCACAGATCGTCAGAGTCCTCGAGCTTCTCATAGATGTCGGGACGCATGCCGTCGGCGCCGGGAACGAGCGAAAGCGCCATGTCGGCCACGGAGGTGACGCCCATGCTGCGCAGATGACCGAGGTACGTGCGGTACACGTGCATGAGCTGCTCAGCCGAGAAGCTCGCGAGGATGTGCGCCACGTTGGCCATGCCTGCGGCCTCGCGCAGCACGCCCGTCAGGTGGCCGTGCTCGTCTCGGTCGAAGCTGCCGCCCGCCGGAGGCTCGGAGTCATCGTCGAGCCCAAGAGTGCGGAGGCCTGCGGTGTTGGTCCAGAGCGTGTGGGCGTCTCCGGAATACATCGCCACTGGGCGATGGGGGAAGGCGACGTCGAGGGAGGCGCGCGTGGGAGGCAGGGGAGTGTCCCAGAGCGAGTCGCGCCATCCATGGCAGACGAGCCATGACGTGTCGTCGAGGTGCGTCTGCGCATATGCCCAGGCTTGCAGATGTGCCACGCAGTCCTCCTCCGAGGTGCCGGCATACTCACTGGCCAAGCTGCTGGGAAAGAGTGCTGCATGCTGGACGTGCTGGTGCGCGTCGATGAAGCCTGGGCACACGAACGCGTCGCCCCAATCCTCGATTCGTGCGTCGTTGGCTAACGAACTGGCATCTGCGCGAGGCACGACGGCCGCCACGCGCCCGTCATCGATGGCGATGGCGAGCGGGAGCGCGGCGTTGCAACCGGGTGCGCCGGTGAACACCTTCGTAGAAGTGATGACTCTCATGCGACCTCCTCGGCCACGCTACAGCGTGACATTGGGCCATTCGGGTGAGGCGGGGATGCGTCTGATGCGTGGGTTCAGTGCTGCCAGCGTCGCCGAGAGCGTCATGAGCGCGATCATCACGTAGACGAAGCCACCGAATCCGAGGCGCGGGATAAGCTCGCCGGCGAGTGCTCCCGAACCGCTGGCGAACAGCATGACGGCCGTCATCACGGCCGAGCGCGTCCGTCCCTGCTTGTCTACCGGCGTCTTCGAGAAGACGAATCCGTTCGCAAGCGCCGCGAAGAGCGGCGTGGGCAGGCTCGCCAGAAACGTCGAGGCGATGATGACAGGGTAGCTCTGCCACAGCGCCATGGGTAGATATGAGGCTGCCATGAGGGCAAGTATCGCAACGATGCCGCGACCTGCAGGGATGTTGTCGCAGACGCGCATCGAAACCACTGATCCGAGCATGGTGCCGGTGGCCATGCCGACGTTGGAGAGGCTGATGAGCAATGGGTCGGTTCCCGTCTGCACGAGGCTCAGGTTGACGGCCTGATCAAGTGCGAAGATGGAGAACTGGCAAAGGCCGACGATGCCGACGGCGCTTACGATGGTCTTGCTTGCAAAGACCCAGCGCCAACCATCGACGAGGTCGGTGAGGAAGGAGGACGCTCCGCCCTTCGCCCGGTCGTCCGGCCCTGTGGCAGGCGTCTTCGTGATGTCGGGGAGGCGTAGGAAAAACGCAGAGACAAAGGCGACGGCGTCGCAGAGCGCACTCGCAAAGAAGGGAAAGGCTTGGTTGAGGCCAAAGAGCGCGGCGCCGAGGGGTGAGCCGGCGGTGTTGACCGCCGCATCCCTGCCTTGGTTGAGGCTCTCTGCCTGGGCGTAGCGTTCGGGACCGACCACGCGGATGAGGGCGGCGTTCGTCGTTCCACCGAGAAAGCCAAAGATGGCCGACGAGACGAGGCAGAGACCGGCAAAGAGAGGAAAGCTGAGCGACCCGGCCACATAAAACATCCCCATCGTGAGCCAGATGAGCGCACAGCTCCCTGCTTGCACGAGGATGAGCGTGCGATGGTCGTGACGATCGATGAAGGTTCCGCCCGTTACCTGAGTTATGACGCTCATGATGCCGCGAGCCGTGGAGAACCATCCGGCCACCGTGATGGAGCCCGAGAGCTGGTACGCCATCACCGAGATCACGATCCAATGTACGGCAGATCCTGCGAGCAGGAATGTGTCGGCACCAAACCACGCCGGGTAGTTGGGGAGCGAGAACAGGGACCTACTCTTCATCGTCAAAGAGGTCCCAGTCGTCTGGTGACTTCTTGTGGTTGTAGAACTTTGCCCTCGTGCGCTTCTCGAGTACCCATGCCAGGAGCAAGAACAAGAGGACGCCTCCCACCATCAGCGCAAGAACGCCCACCTTCGTGCCAAAGAGCCAGGCAAAGAACTGATTGATAGATTCCACGTGCGGCGCCTTTCCGTGTGGTACGTCGTTTGCGTCCACAAGTATATACTTAGCTGTGCTGCAACTGCACGAAAGGTGCCCAACAGAAAGGTCGCCCATGCTCGACATTACATTTGTACGCGAGAATCCTGACGTGGTGGATGCCTCCTGCGCATCACGCCAGAACGCGCATTGGGATCGCGAGAAGTTCTTTGAGCTTGACGAGCTGCGTCGCTCCACCATCGTGGAGGTTGAGCGTCTCCAGGCTGAGCGCAACGCTGCCTCCAAGCGGATAGGCCAGCTCATGCGGGAGGGCAAGCGCGAGGAGGCCGAAGAGGCGAAGGCCAAGGTCGCGGCAAGCAAAGGTGCCATCGCGGAACTGAGCGAGCGTCGCAAGGAAGTCGAACAGCAGCTGTTTGACCTCGTGGCCGGCATTCCCAACATCCCCGACGAGACAGTTCCGTACGGGGCTGACGATTCCGACAATCCTGAGGTGCGCCGTTGGGGTACGCCGCGGGAGTTCGACTTCGATGCGAAGGCCCACTGGGACCTCGGGCCCGAGTTGGGCATCATCGACTTCGATCGCGGCGTCAAGCTTGCGGGGACGCGCTTTTACGTCTTGGGCGGACTTGGGGCGCGTCTGGAACGTGCGCTCATCAACTTCATGATCGACTGCCACAACGAGGTGGGTTTCAAAGAGTGGTGGCCGCCCGTCATCACCAATCAGGCATCGCTCTTTGGCACGGGCCAGCTGCCCAAGTTCGATGAGGACCTCTATCACGTAAACCCCGACCTGTACCTCATCCCGACGGCTGAGGTGCAACTCACCAACCTGCATCGCGACGAAGTAATTGACGGTGACAAGCTGCCCCTGTGGTACTGCGCTTTCACCCCGTGCTTCCGCGAGGAAGCTGGCTCTGCCGGGCGTGACACGCGTGGCATCATCCGCGTACATGAGTTCGACAAGGTCGAGATGGTCAAGTTCGCCAAGCCCGAGGACTCAATGAACCAACTTGAGTCCATGACGGCGGAGGCGGAGCTGGTCCTTCAGAAGCTTGGTCTTCCGTACCGCGTGGTGACGCTGTGCACGGGCGACATTGGCTTCAGCGCAAAGAAGACGTACGACATCGAGGTTTGGCTGCCCAGCTATCAGGCCTACAAAGAGATTTCGAGCTGCTCAAACTGCGGAGACTTCCAGGCGCGTCGCGCAAACATCAAGTATCGCGATCCTGCGGAGTTCAAGGGCACGCGCTTTGTCCATACGCTCAACGGGTCTGGATTGGCCGTGGGTCGTACCATGGCGGCCGTCATCGAGAACTACCAGAATGCAGACGGGACCATCACGGTGCCCGAGGCGCTCGTGCCGTACATGGGTGGGGTGACGACCATTACGCCCGAATAGGGAACGGCCGATACCCGTATACCTGCATCCGAGGCCGCTGGCGTAGCATGCCAGAGGCCTCGGATTTTTATAAGAACAGATGTTCCTAATGGTGAGGCGATGTGGTATGCTCTAGGGGAACAGTAGTTCTAGAGAGGAGTTGCGCATGAGTCAGATTTATCAGCAGGAGATGCAGGGCACTACGCTGCTTGCAGTTAATCAGAACGACGAGCAGCGACGGGTCTTTGCTCATAGGGATCATGCGGAACTCGAGGTGGGAGAGTTCACATGTGGTCCGCTTACAAGCGAGGTATACGATGCGCCCGCTCACTACCACTGCGTGCGCCTGAGTTGTGCGGACATGCGAGAAGGAGCGGCGCGGTTGGGCGAGCTGTTGGGGGAGGACGAGCGGAGCGACTTCGAAGCCCTTCTTCGGCATTACTTCGAGGACGAGCAACGCTTCTTGGCCGACCTCATGGACGAGCTGGATTGCTGGCACATTCCCTATGGCTATCTAAATGGTGTGGTGGGGAGCCATGTGTCGTATCGCCCCCGGTACCTCTGTCCGAAGCCGCAGTCCACGCTCCATCTTGTGTATTAGCGTTGGGGCGTGAGCAGCCATGAGCAATCGTGGTCACATCTCGTCCGAGGGAAAGGTATACGGCGCGCGTTCGGATCGCGAGAAGAAGTACGTGGATGTCGTGAGCCTTACCTCGGCAGACGGGCTTGTTACTCCTCAGACGGTTATCTGGGACGATGGCAGGCGCTTTGCCATAGACAAGGTCACCGATCGCAGGCAGGCTCACAGTCTCAAGGTGGGCGGAACCGGCATGCGCTACACCGTGCTGGTGGGTGGGCGGCAGACACACCTCTGGTACGACGACTATCGCGGGTCGTGGTTCGTGGAGGCGCGACCCACGTAACAACGGGGGGATGTAACATAAGGTGCCTAACGAATTGGGCGGGCCCGGTGCGGGTCCGTCCGTTTTTTATGCACCGCGGCGAGCCGGCATCTGCCGAGGAAAAG
>CADBYM010000070.1 GCA_902798915.1 uncultured Coriobacteriaceae bacterium
CTCTCCAGGTACTTGGTCACCGACCAGGGGTTGTACACGTGGTCCCGTCCGCCGAAGGTGAAGCCGTCGTACCACTCCCGCACGTCCCCCCGCGTGTCGTCCAGACCGTACTCATCGAGCGCGGCAAAGGTCTCGTCCTCCGTGAAGCCGAAGGCCGTGCGGTACTTGGCAGAGGAGGTCGTGACGACCTCGAGGTTGTTGAGGTCGGAGAAGATCGACTCGCGGGAGACGCGCGTGACGCCAGTGATGAGCCCCCGGCCCAGCGCCGGGTTCGTCTTGAAGGTGGAGTTCATGAGGTCGCGCATGAACAGTGCCGCCTCGTCCCAGAAGCCGCCCGCCCACGCCTCCTGCATCGGCGCGTCGTACTCGTCGATGAGAACGACGGGCTCCACGCCGTGATGGCGGCGCAGCAGGTCGCAGAGCATGTTCGGCACGGAATGCGCCTGCACGGCCGAGACCATCAGCGTGTTGACGCGACTCAACATGCTCGGGAAGTCGCCCTGCTTCACCCGTGCGAAGCTCACGAAGACCACCGGCACCGTGCCCTGAAGCGCCCGCATGGCATCCCGCTGCTCAGGTGTACCGCCCTCCCACACGTCGAGCCCGCCGAAGAGCTCCTCTCCCCTACCCGCGAACTCTGTCGAGAGGAAGCAGCGCACGGTGTCGAGGTTGAGCGTCTTGCCAAAGCGCCGGGGCCGGCAGACGAGCGTGACGTCATCGTCCGCCAACCACCAGTCCCTCACGAAGCCGGTCTTGTCGACGTAGAAGTTCCCCCGCATGCGTAGGTTCTCGAACCTCTGCGCGCCTATGCTGATCGTCCTCGCCACGGCGCCCCCTTCTATGGTGACAACAGCATCATACCAGCCACAAGGTTGCCTTGCGACCGCTTGGACTGCGCTCGACAGGGTGCGAGTGGAGGGCGGCGCCATCTACACGACGCGGCGTGCTCTGTCAGTTATATCACTCTTGAGGATGTACGATTTCGGTCATCCTGCGGGCGGGCCTCCTCACAAGTGATGAATCCGGGTGGCGCGGACGTGCGCACATGTGGACGCTGTGGCTCCAAGTAGCGTGGGTCGGTGATATCGCTGCTGAGCGACCCATATTTGACAATTCAGGTGAGCTGCTTCTATCTGGAAGCAACCATAGCTTATAATGAAAGAATCGTCGTTCTTCGAAGAGAGGAAGGTTGGTCATGCTGTGTCAAAGGAAACGCCCATTACGTACCATCACGAGTGTTGCGGTCACATTATCCCTGCTCTGTTCTGCTATGCCTGTGTCAGCTCTTGAGGAAGCTGCGGACGCAGTACTTGTCGAGCATACCGAACAGTCCGTTCCGGATAGCGGTACCGCAGCAATTGACATCGTAGGTTCTCCGACGGAAGAGACTCTGCAGGCAGTCCCCGAGGATGAGTCCATAGACGAGCAAATTACCTTGGAGGATGACCTCGAGGACGTCTCGCTTTCCAACACGAACGTGGAATCCTCTACGCAAGACGCGCTTGAAACGCTCGGCGTGGAGAGCGAAGCCTTGGAAGACGTGATTCTCTCTGAAGGGACAAACAAGAACGAGGCGGTAGTGGAAGTAACCGCCGAACCAGTCTCTGGCGACAAGGGCGCCAAATCCGGCGACGACTTTGCAACCAGTCAAACAACCGCGCTCACGGCGCAGGCCTCCACGATCGCATCGGGCACATGCGGCACGTGCAAATGGTCCATCGATGCCTCTGGTTGCCTGACCATCTCCGCCGGCAGGCTGAGCAACGACCTGAGCGGCACGGTGAACGAGGAGCAGTCCTACTACAATCCTCCATGGAGGGACTACGACTGCCGTACTCTCATCAACAAGGTGACGCTCGCGGGCAAGGTCCAAGCTGGAACGAGCCTCTCGGAGCTCTTCTATAACTGCGATAACTTGCGCAGCGCCAACCTCGCCAACCTCGACACGTCGAAGGTCACTGACATGTCACGCATGTTCTCTGGTTGCGAGTCGCTTACGGGCGTAAACCTAACGAGCTTCAACACCTCGCGCCTTCAGCGCATGGACGATATGTTCTCCTTCTGCAAGAACCTCAAGAAGCTTGATCTTTCAAGCTTCGATACCTCCAAGGTTCTGAGCGCAACGTATGCCTTCGTGGGATGCAGCTCGCTCGCGAGCTTCAAGGTCGGGACGAAATACGCCATGTCGCGCACTGACATGATTCCCTCCCCGACCGCAGGCAACTCCATGTGGTGGTCCACGAAGACAAAGAAGTGGCTGAAGACGAATCAGATTACATCCTCCCGCTCAAAGAAGGAGGACACCTACAAGTCAAAGACCTCGATCAAGTATGCGAAGGTGACCATACCCAACCAGACCTATACGGGTAAGGCGATCAAGCCAGACCTTCAGGTGAAGTGTGGGGCCGACACACTCTACTTCAGTGCCAGCTATCCCGAGTACAACGACTACAAGCGGTCCTTCAAGAACAACAAGAAGATTGGTACCGCGACCGTGATCCTGAAGGGCAGGGGCGACTACACGGGCACGAAGAAGGCCACCTTCAAGATCGTGCCCATACAGATTAAGGGGGCCTCCATCGCGTATATCGCGGGCAAATACTACAGGGGCAAGGCGTACAAGCCGTCTCCCAAGGTGACGTTCGACGGAAAGACCCTGAAGAAGGGCCGTGACTACACGCTCTCCTACAAGAAGAATAAGAACGCTGGTACGGCAACCGTCATCGTCAAGGGCAAGGGCAATTACGCTGGCACGCAGAAGCGTCAGTTCACCATCTATCAAGAATATCTATCCAAGGCGAGCGTCTCTGGCATAGGCGATCAGGCCTATACCGGACAGGTGATTAAGCCGTCTCCCGTGGTGAAGGTCGGCAAGAGGACGCTTAAGAAGGGTACTGACTACACCCTTAGGTACTACAGCAACGTTGATCCCGGTTATGCGAGAATCGAAATCAGGGGCAAGGGCAACTATACGGGTTCCAAGTACGTTTATTTCAAGATAGTTCGATAACGCGTAAGCGATTCAGAAATCACGGCGGGGTGCGGGCCAAATCGGCTCGCACCCCGCCAGCCGCACGGCACGGCGCGGCGCGCCATCTACACGACGCGGCGCGCTCTGTCAGTTATATCACTCTTGAGGATGTACGATTTCGGTCATCCTGCGGGGCGGACTATGTGCACTTTTCGGCTGTTTTTGTACATCGTCCCCACTTCAGGATGACCAAAAGTGTACATCCTCAGGAGTTATTGACGAGAATGGCACCGATGGGAAGTGGGGTGCCGAGGGGAGGCGTACATCCCCAGGGGCTATCCGAGGAGAGGGGGTGCCAAGGGAGAATCCCCGGGCACCCCGATGCGCACTCGCTATGGGTTTGGCGTCACTTCACCGCAACCGTGCAGGCGATGGTGACCGACTTCGCCTCGTAGTTGGCGTTGCCAGCGGCGGTGACCTTCAGCTTAATCGTGTAGTCGCCCGCCTTGGTGCCTTTTTTTATCGTGACCTTGCCGGTGGACTTGTCGACGCTGAGCGCCTTCGAGCTGCCCTTGGCGACCCTGGCGTAGGAGATCTTGCCCTTCGCCTTCGAGACGTCCACGGGTGCCGCGACGGTGAAGGCGGAATCCATGACCGTGACTCGGGTTACCGCCCTGCTGATGGCCTTGACGACCATGGGGTTGGCGGCCCTCTCGACGACAATCTTGTACGAGGCGTTCTTGCTCCCGGCCTTGTAGTTGGCGTTGCCGGCGGCGGCGACCTTGACCCTCACCGTGTACGCGCCCGCCTTGGTGCCCTTGGGCACCGTGACCTTGCCGCTGGTCTTGTTGACGGTGAACTTCTTGGCCGTGGCGTTCGTAGAGACGTTCGTGTAGCTCACGGTCCCCCTGGCTCCGGAGACCGTGACGTTCCTCTTCGTGACGGTCGCCTTGCTCGGCTTGTACGTCACGGCGACGGGCGCCTTGACCAGCTTGACCGAGAGGGGGTTGGCGGCCTTCCCCACGACGATCTTGTACGAGGCGGTCTTCGACCCAGCGAGGTAGTTGCCGTCGCCGGCCGCTTGGACCCTGACCTTGACCACGTACGTGCCCGCTGCCGTGGCCTTGGGCACGGTCACCATCCCGTTGGACTTGTTGATGGGGAACTTCTTTGCCGTGGCATCGGTCGAGGCGTTCGCGAAGGTGACAGCACCCTTCGCGGCGACCGGCGTGACGTTCTTGCTCGAGCCGGGGCTGGCGCTTGGGTTGTACGTCAGGGGCACCTTGTCGAGGCCGACCGTGACCGTGATGGGGTTCGCCACCTTGGATATGGTGAACGTCGCGGACGCGCTGCCGGAGTAGTCGCCCGTCCCCGTGACGGTGACCGTGGCCGTGCCGGCGTTCACGTTGTTCTTGTACGAGACGGTGTATCCGTAGGACGGCACCTTGAGGTCGCCCGCCATGACCGTGAGGCCGGAGATCGTCTTTGCCTTGCCGGTGTAGGCGCTGAACTTCTCGTCGAGCGTCGGGAGTCGCAGAGAAGTGATGGGGATCGTGGCCCGGATGGACGGAACCTCGTTCATCGTCCCGTCGCTGGAGACCGTGCCGGCCCAGAAGACCTCGGACGACGACGGGTTGATGCGCATCGCCGGGCGGATGGAGCCCAAGCTTAGCCTCACACCTCCTGTCCAGTATGTATCGTCCGATACCAAATAGCCTGATCTGTTAACTACACCCTTGCCTGTCACAAACGCATTCCAGTCATCGTTATAACCGAGACTACGGAGCGACCAAGAAGCACTCGAGTCCGATCCGAGAGCACGTGCATAGTCCGTCGCCTTACATTGCCGTCCCTCGTCTTGTTCGATGTTTGAGGGCGCGAATCCGTAGGACGCGTTGACGAGGTCCGACTCCGAGAGCAGGAAGACCCTGTCCGCGGTGTCGTTGCCGCCGTCCGTGCCGTATTTGGAGTTGTCGTCGTTGATGACGTCGCTCAGCAGCACCGCGCCCTTCTCCGCCGTCGAGAATGCGCCGTCGATGAAGTTCTTGCGGGAGTAGTCGATGAGGGACTCGTTCGACGAGGAGGCGTATCCGTTGAGCCAGGAGCGCACGGAGCTGGTCTCCCACGTCACCGTTGCGGCGTTAACGTTGTAACGCTGGAAGTCAAGCGCCTTGTCGGAGACGACGAAGGCCGCGCCGCCGCTCGCGCTGAGCACGCGCCACTTGACGGGCTCGTAGCGAATCTTCCATTCGTCCTCGCCAAGCGTGGCATCCGCCTTGGGAAGCTCGACTGCGAAGCGCGACAGATGCGGCAGACCAAAACGCACCTTACCGTATCCATCAGCTCGAATGAGCCGCCTGTCAATGAGTCGCTGGCGACACGTGCCGAGCTGAGAGGTAACCTTGCCCATCCGAAGAGCGACATCTCTTGTTCGTGCAAGCCCATCCTCGTCGAGAAGAGTAGCCATAGCAAAGAGATAGTCTCGCGCCTCCTTCCCCAACGATCGCGTCGAGGGCACGAGAACATCGTTCCGACAGGTCTCATATACCGTGTCGGCCACGGCACTCACGTGGTTTGGAAGGACGTGCACCGATCATTGAGGATATAGCTCATATATAGCACGATTGAAAGCTATAGCACAGGATGTAGTAAAGGGTCACCCCCAATGACCGGCCTTCGGGGTCGCGTTAAGCCTTTACGAGCGGATGGATCATGCCGAGCTTGTGGTGCTTCCTGCAAAGGCTCGTGTATCTGTCGTTGCCGCCCAAGGCCACCTGCTCACCTTCGGTCACCATCCTCCCCTCCGAGTCGAAGCGAGCGACGCAGGTGGCAGCCCTGCCGCACCAGCAGACGGTCTTGACCTCCTCGATGACGTCCGCCCACGCCATGAGCCACAGGGATCCGGGAAAGAGGTTGCGCTGGAAGTCGGTGCGCAGGCCATAGCAGATGACCGGGACGCCCTCGACGTCCACGATGTCCGTCAGGCGCTCCACCTGCTCCTTGGTGCAGAACTGGGCCTCGTCGACGATGACGCAGTCGTAGGCGCGAATCTCGTCCGAGGACATGCCCACGAGCCGTTCCACCGAGATGCACGGCTGGGAGAGGCCGATGCGGGAGGCCATGACGCCGTCCCCGTCACGCGTGTCGAGCGACGGCTTCGCAAGCAGCGCGCACTGTCCCTTCTCGCGGTAGTTGTAGGCTACCATCAAGGCATTCGCGGTCTTCGAGCTGCCCATCGCACCATACCGGAAGTAGAGCCTTGCCATGTTGCCCCCCTGTTTGCCTCTTCGCTTGAGCCAATGGTAGCAGTCCCGCGCATGACGTTTGAGACAGTACGGCTCTTTTTCAACGTGCTACGGCAGGCGATTATGGTCTGAATCCGGCAGCGTCGATGTGGGAATCGCCACCACTATATGGTGAACGTATCCGCAAGGCCGCATGCGGTGCCACAGATTCCGCACCGCACAACATACCCCTCCAAGCGCGATTCTCGTAGTTACCGGTTGTACTCGACGTAACCTTTTCCGTGGCAGATGGGGCATGTGCCAAAGACGCAAATCGGGCATAAGTCACCCCACCTGTCGTATCCCGACCCATCGCAGGAAGTGCACTTGCCATTATTACAGAAAGTGCATGTCTCGCGCACCTTCTCTTTCACCCGCACGGTAAAGGTCGCCGTTTTGGTTGCGGGACGATAGTTGGCGTCACCCGATGCCTTTACCTCAATGGTTATGTCGTAAGTTCCCCGAGACGTGCCTTCGGTGAGGGTGACCGAATTCCCCTTCGCGTCGTAGCTTAGGCAGCTCGAGCCGCTGACTTCGCGCAAGCTAACGCTTCCCTTTGCGTTCGCGACCGTGACCGGCGTCGTATCGAACGTGTACGCACCATACTTGACATTCGACGCATTTACCTGCGCGCTGTTCCCGATCACCACCAGAGGATTTGCCGCCTTGGTGATGGCGAACGTGACGGAGTGCTTGCCCTGATAGTTCCCCTTGCCCGTGACGGTGACGGTCGCGGTGCCCACCTTTACGTTCCTTTTGTACGAGAGCGTGAAGTCGGTACCCGCGGCGAGGGCCTTCGAGCCGTCCTTGACGACGGGCGCGGGTGTGAGCGCCTTGCCGGTATAGACCTGCGCCTTGGGAGCCGTGACCGAGACCTTGGAGAGGGTCCTCGGGACTATCTTGAACGTTAGGGACTTCGAGCCGGTGTAGTTGCCCTTGCCCGTTACGGTGACGGTCGCGGTCCCCGCGTCGGTGTTGTTCTTGTACGAGAGCGTGTAGTCGGTGCCTTTGGCAAGAGTCTTCGAACCATTTTTGACGACGGGCGCGGGCTTGAACGCCTTACCGGTGTAGGCAAAGGTGAGCGTCTTACCGACGTAGACGTAACCTCCCTTGGAGGTCTTCGGGAACGAGACGGAGACCTTTGAGAATGACTTCGCTATGCGGAACTTCTTGCTTACCGAGCCGGTGTAGTTGCCCTTGCCCGTGACGGTGACGGTCGCAGTGCCCACCTTCACGTTCTTCTTGTAGGAGAGCGTGTAGTCGGTGCCTTTGACGAGAGCCTTCGAGCCGTCCTTGACGACGGGTGCCGGCTTGAGCGCCTTGCCAGTGTAGGCTTGCGCCTTGGGCGCCGTGACCGAGACCTTGGAGAGCGACCTCGGAGAGATCTTGAACGTCACGGACCTCGAGCCGGTGTAGTTGCCCTTGCCCGTTACGGTGACGGTCGCGGTCCCCGCGTCGGTGTTGTTCTTGTACGAGAGCGTGTAGTCGGTGCCCGCGGCGAGGGCCTTCGAGCCGTCCTTGACGGTTGGCACGGGCGTGAGCGCCTTACCGATGTAGGACTGCGCTTTGGGGGCGGTCACGTCGAGCGCCGAGACCGGCTTCGTGATCTTGAACGTCACGGACCTCGAGCCGGTGTAGTATCCCTTGCCCGTGACGGTGACGGTCGCCGTGCCGACGTTCACGTTTCCCGAGTAGGACAACGTGTAGTCGGTGCCCGCGGCGAGGGCCTTCGAGCCGTCCTTGACGGTTGGCGCGGGCGTGAGCGCCTTGCCGGTGTAGGACTGCGCCTTGGGGGCGGTCACGTCGAGCGCCGAGACCGGCTTCGTGATCTTGAACGTCGCGGACCCCGAGCCGGTGTAGTTGCCCTTGCCCGTGACAATCACACGGGCAAGACCCAAGTCGGTATTGCTGGCATACGAGACCGTATAGTCAACTCCCTCAGAGAGAACTTCGTTCGATTCGTCCCGCACGACGGGTGCCGGAGTGATGGGCTTTCCCGTGTATGAGTATGCCTCGCTCTGTAACGAAATGCTGCTATCGCCCAAGCGCTGCGGATCAATAATGGCATGGCCCTCAATCGTCCCCGCATGTGCACCCGTGCCCGTAATCGTCACTCGTATTCCGCCCGCGTTTGTCGTGTCGTTCGCCAATCCCGTGCGTTCATTGAAAAACGAGACCTCGTATTCGACGTCACATGAGCTGCTGAACACGTACTCGTGATGGCCGCTCATGCAACGCACGGCAATCTCCCTTTGAATGGCATCCGCCTGGGATGTCCGGTTGTACGTGAACGCGAGACCATCGAGATCGGCCACGCTTTCGGACTGGCTCAATTCGCAGGAAATCTCTTTACGAGGCACGCCATTCTCCTCGATGTTCTGCTGCCACCGAGTATTCTTGAATGGGGGGCTCTCTACCAACAGCTCGCCATAGCCATCGACATACATCCGTCCCTGCCTACCCGAAAGACCCCCGAGCTTCGCCTTGTTCACGTAGCGCTCATTCCACACGTCGCACGCAGAGGTCAGCAAATTCTTCTCGTTGTAATCGAGTTGGCTGTGTGACGTCGTGTAGTAGTACATCGCAAGCCTACTGCCGGGAGGATCCAACCCCAGCTGGTGATACGTAGTAATCTTACGCACGTTGGGAAAGCGCAGCACGAGCAGTTCCAGCGGCACGTTGTCGCCCGTCCGCGAACCCGTCCTCATCACGACATGCGTAACGTTGGGATTCCCCAAGAAACCAAAGTACCCCACATTGGACGACGCGAGCGATATCCAGCTCAGGAGTCCATCTGCGTAGTTCTCGCTCTTCTTATCTATTCTCAGATAGGTTGCAAAGCTCGGCTTTGTGATCCCCAGCACACCCCATGGGTTGTCGAGAATGGTCAACGTGCCGTCATTGGACAGGGTGTAGTCCCTTCCTCTTACAACGTCGGAGACAGACATGACCGAGAGCGGCTCGTCAAACTCCTCGTTGGGCAGTTCGTCATCCTCTCCGATCGTTCCGTCGTCCTCAATCACATCAAGCAACGGGTCTTGTTCTGCCTCGTCAAGATCGTCTTCGTTCTGGAGCTCAAGATCTCCGATGGCATCCACATCAAGGAAATCTTCATCTTTGGGCACGAGTTCGTCAGCGTCCTGTACGGCAGCGTCCTGTACGGCAGCGTCCCCTTCGGCCGCGGCAGACGCATCTTCCAACGCGAACGGTTCCACTTCCCCTGCCTCGTTCGCGCCCTCGATTGCTTCCGCGAGCGACACCCGCGGCAAGCACCACATCGTCAATGCGAACACAAGCGCGAAGGAGAGTTTTACGGCTACTTTGACTTCATCATACCGAGACTGTTGGTTCCGCGTCATGGCTATCATCTCCTTATGATAGGGGTCTGTTTAATTATGACACATTTGGATTGCCTTCAATGTTCCAAGTCCATCGTCATAACGAGAATTGCCCCTCGTCAGGTTCAGGTGCATGAGGGTATGATTTTGGGCACGGAGACGCTTGCACAGCCGATTGAGTGGCGCGGGAGAGACAGGCCAAGAAGGGAAGCCCTCCCCCTTACGCCTCCTCTATCAGGCAGGTGTGGACCTTCGTCTTCGGGTCGTAGGTGATGCCGACGAGGAGCACGGGGCCACCCCAGTCGCGAAGGGCTTGAGCGTAGTCGCGGTCGCGGACCTGCCCCATAGCCGCCTTCGTGTCTCGGCTCCACTTGAGCTCGATGACGAGGGCGGGGCCGCGTTCCCATGCCTCGGCACGTAGACAATGTCGGCAAGGCCACGTCCCGAAGGCAGCTCCTCGACGCGGGCGTAGTGGTCGGCCGCGGCTATGTATGCGGACTTCATGACCGCACACAGGGCTTGCTCGTCGTTGTAGAATACGGGCGCGCACCCCGCGTCGTGCGCAGCCGCGATCCCCTCGGCGACAGCCCCCTCGTCCATATCTCATGTTGCGCGCAGTAGGGCGTCGCTCTCGCGCACGATTCGCGCCACCTCGACATGGCGGCTCCGCTCGACAGCACGCCTCAGCTCGGCGCGCACCTCCTCGTTGGGCACACGTGCGGTCTGTGAGGCAGCGTCGTAGGAGAGGTAGCCCAGGTGGCACAATAGCGTGAGAACGTCATCAGCGCTCTGCACGTCATGCAGGTCGTTCTCGAAGGTGCCCGTGTCCACGCGCACGGCAGCGCCACCAACGGCCTGCACGATCGCCTGCTGCAGCCCGTCGAAGTCCATGTCGACGTAGAGGCGCAGCGACTCGAAGGCCTCCGAGCTCGTCCAGTAGGGGCCAACCTCGCCGTTGTCGCACGCACTCATCACCGAGAAGGGCGCGTAGGTGCGCACGACAAGCCGCTCGTTGACGGTCTTGTCCACGCATGACAGCTCGTACCCGTCGTACCAGCGTCGGAGCTCCTCCATGTCCATCCCGTGCCGCCCCGCGAGATCCTCAACCTCCGACTCCACGAGGCCGACGAAGGGGGCATAGGCGTGCGGCCTCAGGAACGTGTACTCACGGAAGTCGCTGAGAGCGGACTGCGTGCCGTAGCGAACGATGGGCAGGATTCCCGTCAGGTAGCAGGCGGCGATTGCCTTCGCCGTAAAGGTCATGTTCTTGAAGAGGAGGCGCAAAAAGTAAACCCACTCCTCCTGAGATGACTTGGACCGCCGCTCGCGAAGGGGTACATCCCACTCGTCGATGACGAAGACGAAGCGTCGCCGTGTGGCATCTACGAAATCAATGAGCGCCGAGGTTATCTCGTTGGGACGGCCCTCGTTACCCGCCCCCGCCGAAGGAAGCCCCTCTCGCAGCTCCCCGAGGATCACACGTTTGACCTCTCCCACCACGTCTGCAGTGCCTCGGAACTCCGTCATGTCCAGCCGCACCACGTTATACGCGTTGAGGTGACGTTCGAAACTCTCGTCCCGGGAGATATCGAGCCCCTCAAAGAGCCCCCGCGAATCGCACCCACAACTGTAGTAGGCCACGAGCGACTCAGCGGCAAACGTCTTGCCAAAGCGGCGCGGTCGTGTGGAGCACACCAGCTTGCGAGGCGTGCCAATGACGGCGTTGACCAGCGCGATGAGCCCGGTCTTGTCGACGTACTCGCCCGCGACGATGTCCCGAAATCCCTCGTTCCCTGGGTTGACGTAGGTGCCCACGGCGTCCTCCAAACTCGCTTTCGCCTCATCTTACCATGCGCCGAGAAGGGCCGCCCGCCCCCAGAGGAGCGGACGGCCCGGCATGACACGCAACCCGGGACGGGCTCTGCAATGATTGAGCGGACAGGCCTACACCCCGCCTTGGAAGGGGCACCACGGGCCTTCCGCGTCCTGCGTCAGAATCACGGGACCGTCTTTGGTGATGGCGACCGTGTTCTCGTAGTGCGCGGCGGGGCTGCCGTCGTTCGTGACGACCGTCCACCCGTTGGCCAGCGTGTGGTTCTTGTGCGTACCAAGGGTGATCATGGGCTCGATGGCGATGACCATGCCC
>CADBYM010000071.1 GCA_902798915.1 uncultured Coriobacteriaceae bacterium
ACCACCGCGCTCTCGTATGGTGGTCAAGCCCTCGCGACCATTCTACCCGAGGCGGGCGTGCGGAATCGCGAAATATCAACTCTCTGCAAGAGGGGACTTAAACAAAATTCCAATTGCGAGTGGCATAATGTTCTATTGATGCTCCCACACGAAAGGCCACACAATGAAGTCGATAACCTCTGCGGACGAGTGCCTGAGGAAGGACCTTTTGGCTTGGGTGTTTTACCCATATAGTCTCACCGATACGGTTTGTTTTCCCTACCCGCGTTACTGCATCGATGAGAAAGGCCTCATTCCCATCGAGGCATCGGCCTTTCCTGATGTTGGTAATGTTGCGGGGCTCATTATTGGCGGTGGTAATGCGGGCGATGTCAAATCTAGGTTTGGTGATGTGAGCATCATTCGGCTCAATGCTGAGGTGATACGTGAGAATCCGCGTTCTGACAACAGAAGCAAGTACATTGCGAGCCTTAAGATGGGTGTCGCCAATGGCAGGTCTGAGCTTGAGTTCAAACAGTTTGGTCACCATCAGGTGGCGAAGCGTCTGATGCAGGTTATAGAGGTAAGCGGCCTCGTGAGTCTTAGCGAGGCGCCGGAGGGAGGTTCATTCCAGAACGAATCATCCGACGTCATCACCGAGCATGCACTGCTCCTCTATCACGACAAGAACGGAAATCGGTTGGTGGGACCCGTCTCGGTGAAGGCCTCGAACAAGGACGGTCTGGTGTTGCTTTCTGGCGTTGAGAGATACGACTATCGGGTTTATGAGTTTGTTGGAGCGCTGGTTAACGGAATCCAAACCTTAAGGGACCAAGATTGGCATCCTGTGTTTCAGTTTATAGATACGGGTTCTGTTGACGAAGCGATTGGTTCGAAGCGCTACATACAGGCGCATGACTGGCTTCCAAGGGAGACCCTCACCAATGCAATGAATACGGCAATTGGCCTTTCTGAAGAGATGCAGGAGTACGGAAAGAACGCAAAGCGACGTCTCAGGCGAGGTCTGAAAAGCATTACGGATTCAACAGCTGGCTTCACGCTTGACGAAGGACGTAAGGATCGTATGCTCAGGCTGGCGGGCGACGTCGACTTCTTCAGCGGATT
Organism: uncultured Coriobacteriaceae bacterium; assembly: GCA_902798915.1. Lineage (GTDB taxonomy): Bacteria > Actinomycetota > Coriobacteriia > Coriobacteriales > Atopobiaceae > RUG440. Next base: position 1,105 of record CADBYM010000071.1, read on the forward strand.
ACCTGAGCAGATTCAGGACTCGGTGTTCGAGCAAATGACTAATGAGCAGCTTGCCAACATTGTCCTCGAACCACGCAACTTTCCGCGCTTCAAGGAACAAGTCGTAAACTTGCCTGAGTTGAGGAAGGCGATAGACGAGAAGGCCGCCTCCCTTGACGCCTCAATAGCAAAGATTCAGCGGGAGGAAGCGGACGCACGTACAAGCTTGGAGGCCGTCCAGCACGAGCTGGATGAGGCACGCGAAAGCCTAGCTGACCTTCAACGCCGTGCGACTGAAGCAAAGACGCGGGAACTTGAGGAACTTGAGCAGAGATGCGCGGAGAAACAGACGGAACTCCTCGAGATGCAGCGTGACGTGCAGGAGCTCGAGGTGAGCAGAGACAGTCTTTCCGCGCATATCGACGGCCTCGGAAGACTGCTCGAAGACAAGGTCGAGCTCTCTGCTGAAGTCGTCCGATCCGAGGTGCTGCAGCGAATCATCTCGATTGTCTCCGGCGCACCAGCGGGAGAGGGAGGCAACGGCGCTCAGCTACATGCGTCCGAAGCCCCGGCTGTTATCCTTCCGCATGGTGGCAGGGACGAACTGGTCGATAGGCTGTTTGACGTGGTGGCCGAGCAGTCGGGGAGGTCGTATAGTCGCAACGACGTTATCAACTTCTATATCTGCCTCACGCAAGGTTACATCACGACGTTCGCGGGTATGCCCGGTACGGGCAAGACGAGTTTGTGCAGGCTGCTTGCGAAGGGGCTTGGGCTTGACTTGCCCGGTTCGCAGCGGTTTGTCGAAGTCTCCGTAGAACGCGGTTGGGCGTCATTCCGCGATTATATCGGCTACTACAATCCGCTGACAAGAACGGAAGAGCGTTCCAACCAAGAGGTGTTCGAGGCACTTGCCCGCCTGACGGACGAGCAGGGAGCGAATCCGTCAGATGTTGCTCCTTATATGCTTCTGCTTGACGAGGCGAATCTCAGTCCCATCGAGCACTACTGGGCGCCTTTCCTGCGTGCGTGTGACTCCTTTGATGCCCAGCCGACTGTGTTACCCATCGGCGGAAACCGTTCGTTAGTTCTACCGGAGCACGCGAGGTTCGTTGCGACCGTCAATTACGATCACACAACGGAAGAGCTTTCTCCCCGGTTCCTCGACCGCAGTTGGGTAATCATGCTCGATCCAGACGAGATTCTCGATCCTGAGGACACGCCCAGCCAAAGTTCCACTATTACTGGGATGGTCTCGTATGCCGATCTCGTGGACACATTCGGACGACGCCAAGACGTGACGATGGGCGCATCGCTTGAAGAAGTGTTTACGAACACACTCAAAGTTTGCGCGGCACACAGGCATCCAATCTCTCCCAGGAGTCAGGCTATGATGCGCGGTTACATTGGCGCAGCAAGCGATCTCATGGAGAATCCTGTTGCCGAGCGGTTCGATCCGGTGGACTTTGCAATTGCGCAGAAGGTGCTTCCTGGCATCTCTGGCCCGCGAGAGGTCTGTGAGGACCTGCTCGACGATCTGTCATCGGTCTGTGCGCAACTGCCGCACGCCCTTCGCATCATCGAAAACATGAAGAGTGCAGGCGAGAACAGTGGCTACTACCAGTTCTTTGCCTAAATCGAAGTTGCTTGTTGAGGGGTCCGATGGCTCGTCGCTGCGGTTCAATCTTGTGGACGAGTCGATGTGGCGAGAGGACCTCGTGCCATCGACGGAGGGCTGCGTCATCGAGAACGGCGAGTATAGCTTCGCGATACAGACGTCGCTTGATGTGGCGGCTGATGTTCTCCGTCTATTTGTGAACGGTGAGGAGGTTGCGCGCGGTGCCGCACGTGCTCAGCGCATAGAGATATGTGAGGCGGAGTATGTGTATCCCCTCGAAGTAATTCTCGCGCAGAAGCCGTTCTCGCTCATTGTGGGGTACGCGCGTGCTGAATTGGAGGTGCGGGCGGAGGCAGGGACGCGCTATGCCGCATCGAGGGACATACCGGTCCTGACGCGTGGAGATCGGGAAATCGAAGAGGAACGCATAGCGCTGATGTTTTCGGCGCTCTTCGATAGCGACATCGATGGGGCGCTGTCGTGGATGCTGACGGGCACACCAGCGGAGGGAAGGCGATTTTCCATAGTTGATGGTGGTGCTGTAAGTCTCTCCCCCAAGGGATTCTCGACGTTTCTGCAGCTTGCAGAGCGTGTCTTGGCGGGATTTGACGAATGCCTTCCGATGTTTAGACAGCGTGCGGCGAGCCGCGTAGTCAGGAGCGTCACCAGAATCAATCGCAAGAGGGTAACGCGCGTAGGAGCGCGCGAGGCAATGTGGATTGCCCGCAACCCACAGGTGCTCGAACGCGTGAATGACAACTCGTGTATAAGCGACGGCAAGAGCGGCTACTTGCCCCGATACGTCCAGGCCGAGCGGCGAACCAAGACCTACGATTTGTACGAGAATGAGGCCGTTGTTGCGTTTCTCGACTATGTCGCACGACAGCTTCTGCGCCTTTCGATGCTCCTGGACGAGCATCTTGAGCATGAGCGTGACGTCCTGCGCGCTTTGAGCCCGTTTGCCCGGGATGGCTATGTGTTTTCCTCCTTGTTGGTTACGAGCGTGGCCGTGCAGAGGAGAGCACAGGTGCAGGCTGCACTGGGCCGGTTGGCGCAGAAAGCGCGTCGGCTTAAGGAGGCTTATCTGCGCGTCGTGCCCGGCGTCACAGTGATTCCGTTCCGACCACCGAGAAGGTCAAAGCTCTTTCAGGAGGTCGATCCCTACATACGCCTGTATCACCTCATTCATGCGTGGTGTGCCTTTGGGGAGCTTGACATCTCCAGGGAAGGTCTGGCGCTGCGTATAGAGCGAATGGATACGTTCTACGAGCTGTATGTGTTGCACGAGTTCCTGCGGGCGCTCCGGTCTGCCGGGTTTGTCGTGGACGGCAATCCGGAGGAGGCCATCAGATGCGTGCGCTACTCAAATGTGGGGCAGTTTGCAGCGAGCGAGAAGCCGGTCGCTAATAGGTATCTGCTCAAGCGAGGCTCTACCCGACTGCAGCTCTTTTACGAGCCAGTGTTTAGCGCGGACGCGAGCGAACAGCATGGGGTCAACATTCATAGGGTGACGCGTAGCGCTGGCGGGGCGAACGCGCCGTATACGCCCGACTTTCTCATTCGCGTCTCGGAGGTAGGCGGGCCTTGGCAGGACTTCGTGTTCGATGCGAAGTACCGCTACGTCGCCGGGACGGTTGGTGTTCCGGATCGCGAGCTTGGCCTGCCGGGTGGCCGGTCGCTTATGGTTACCGAGCAGATGGACTGTCTCGTCAAATACAAGCTCGGCTGCATCGCGTCCGATACTGGCCTTGCGCCTAGGGCCGTCTGGCTCCTCTGTGGGAGGGATGCTGACGAGGCTTGGTCGACGTTCGAGGGTTCGTTGTGGTTTGTGGCCAATGCGGGCGGTCTCGCGCCTTCGGGCTCGGCGTCCGTCTCGCCCAAGGCAAACCTTATGGAGAGGGTGCTCCGCGCCGTTGGTGTGCTGCGGGATGGGGGTGGCGCCGACTAGCGACAAACTGCCGAGATAGCCAGAAGTTTCGTTATCGGGCACAGAGGAAATGTGGCGAAGTCCGCCGGATGGCCTCTGCGCGCTGCGCTTGAAGCTGGAGTGTTCGCTAGACTGCCCTCTATTCAGTCTTCTCAAGATCGTAATAGTCGGTCTGTCCAGTTGAGTAGCCGAGCCCTTTCCCGAATTGATTTTCGACTGTTGCCCATATGCTAGGCTCATCAGAAGCCATTCCGCTCACGTGGAACTCGATGGAAAGCCACAGCGGGCCGGCTCTATCCGCATACTTTTCTCCTGTATCTTGCACATACTTGAAGTCGAAGTCGTCAAAGGTCATGGTGACGTCGTTGATGTCCGCGTACGTGTCCCCCTCGGTTGATGGGGCGGAGTTCTCGAGGTCATAGTGGTTATGCTGGCAGACGTGTATGTCCGCAGTTACCATGCCGATTTCACTGACCTCCTTCACGTTTAGCACGAGTGGCATGGAGTTCCCGCCATAACAGTAGACATCGGCATCGGGCTTTTCGAGCTTGCCGGTCCAAGTGCCAATCAGTGCTGCATACTTCGATTCGGGTGCGGGTTCCTCGTTCTCGTCTGTGACGGATGCTTTTCCATCGTCATCTGTCTCTTCGATTGACTTGGCTGCCCCGGGTTCGGGATCCGTGACCACTTCGGGCGATGGTGCCCCTTTGCGTGTGGCGGTCAGCGTAATCACTACTGCGATTATGACTACGATCAGCGCCACGAGTGTTCTCGGAATGTGGCTATTGGCCGCAGTGTCGGTCTCATCAGCCGTTGGCTCGGTCTCGTCAGCCGTTGGCTCGGTCTCATCAGCCGTTGGCTCAGTCTTCCAGTCTCCAAACACGTTTCCGCAGTATGGGCATCGCAGTATGCCGCTGGTGGCATCCCTTTCGAGTATCCCAGCGCAGAATATACATTGCCACGGTTCTGCTGTCTTTGATTTTTCCACTTTCATGTGTTTTGCCATCGCGCCGCTCCAATTCTGGTGATGCCTGAAGATTTGGCGGAACGTCCATTTCTCAGGAAAATAGCCATCTACCAAGAATCCTGAATCCCTGTCTCATCCTACGCCGTCTTCAGCGCATCCGCAAGTTCCACGCTTGCGCTGTCCGCCCTTTTGAAATTGACTGCGGTTCAGCCACTCTCTCGTCAGTCGGGGGTCTCTGGCCGTTCCTTCGTCTATGCGTCCTAAGCCCCACCATTGCCGGTAGCCGCCAATTGCGACACTTGCCTTGAGGGTGCTCCGTAGTTGGAGTGCGTCCCGGAGACCGACGATGCGGTGCCCGCGTCTGATGAAGTGACGTTTCGGTCGATGTCGCGTGGTCCGTCCATGCCGCTCGCCTGCGCCAGTTCCTCGAGTAGCATCGGCCGGAGTGCCCACGATGGTCTACTACGCGAGGCCGATGCACCTTCAGGGCGCGTTCGCAAATACCGTCAGCGCGCTTGCCTGTTGTCCTGTGACCGAGCGCCTGTGCGGGAGCGTCCTCAGCCTGCCAATCGACCCCTACAAGACCAAGGACGAGGTCGACGCCGTGGTCTCTGCGCTCAAGAGGGTGTGCGAGCTGTAGGGGCTGGCGAGGGATGGCAAAAAGGTACAAGGTTACAAAGTGTTCTCTTCTCGGTGCGCTGGGATGTGCCGTCGGCTCGCTGCCGTATGGTGTGGAGGTCGCTCGGGACTGGCAAGAAGGCAGCAGGCAGGGGGTCACACAAATCTCGATAGGTGGTATGTTGCCCTGTAGCACTGGATGAAGGCGCAGCATTCCCACCGCTGTCCCAGATGGTTGATTGAAGCCGACGATAGCACAGGCGGTGCGTGTTGGTACTAGAAGCGGTTACTACTCACGAGATATTGAATTAAGAATTATGAAACTCCACACCAAATCGTTACGTGCTGTATAGCTCTTCCTCGTTTTGGGTACAACAGATACTCTGCGAATGCTCTTCAGCTCCGTGCGGAGCATCAAAGCGTCGCGTGACTGCAGGAACGGTTGCTTGTCGAAGGTAGGTCGCATGCAAAGACAGTCGGGTATCCACTTCTACATCGAGGTTCAGAACTTCAACGCCATTGTCATCGAAGAGGAGCGAAAGACCGGTGGGGTTACGCATGCCATGCATGCACTTGACACGCTGTTCTCCTCGATAGAACGATATGGGAGGGCTAATTGTAACGACGTGGTTATCGAAAAGATCACGGGTGCACGTCTTCACCTGTACGTTGTTGGGGCAGACGTGGCAAGTGCGTACAACTCCGTTGCGCAGCTGTCGACATATGCCCGCCAGATTGCCCACTTTATATGTTCTGAGGTTTGGAAGTACAAGTCATTGAGTGAACTCGAGCTGCGTGTGGGCGCTGCTTTCGGCGATTTCTATGACTTCGAATTCGTTGCGGGCGATGGCGTGTCCGAGCTCACTACGATTGGCTACGCTGCAAACTTTGCGGCGAAGCTCCAGGGGCTTACGAGGACCTCGCACATCAGCATCTCTGAGAATGTGTTTGACGCCCTCAGCACGAGACAGAGACATGCATTCAGGTGTGTCGAAAGCGATGAGATTCAAAAGTACGATCAAGCGCGGTACTACACCGCATGGCTTCGGGAGATCAAGCCCGCCGCAGAGGTGACCGATGCGGAGTTGTCGGAAGTGAAGGACTACATAAACAAAGTTGCTCTCAAGGACGTCAATCTCAGCGCGGTGCGCAAGCCACTCTCATTCGAGAGATTGAGCCGCAGAGAGGTAAAGAAGCTCGACGGCATACCGGTCTATGCGGACGTTCGTGGTTTTACCGCACAGTTCGATGCGGACGGCACGAACCTTGACGAGATGGCGAGCAAGACGCAAAGCATCCTCGAGACGCTGTACAAAACAACGACAGAGAGTGGTGGTATCCACGTTCAGTTCCAAGGGGACCGCGAGTCGGCTCTTTTCCACAACGTGCCATCGGGTGGGGTTGACGGAGCTCTTCAGCAAGAGCACAAGTGTTACAAGAGCGCTGTTATTGCCGCCATGCGCATGGTGGATAGAGTGCGTGGGCTTGCAGTTCATGTCGGAGTTGGGCAGGCCTTCGGTACCTTGTATGCCACGAAGATTGGCGCTAGGGGGGAGCGGGATAACATTCTCCTTGGTGTGCCCGTCATAGAGGCGGATGCCATGGAAGACAAGTGTGCGGGCGAGGACCAGATTGCCGTCACGCGTGACGTGTATGTCGGGCTTGCCATGGAGGATGAGACGCTAGCGAAGATGTTCAAACGCGTGGGCGAATCGTATATCCTGACTGTCGGCTACGAGGAGTACCTTATGAGGGTCCACGACACCGAGCAGCGCAAGAACACCGCGCTCAGGAGCTACAATGGCGCGTACGGCATGGTCGGTTGGGGGCTTTGAGTGCGTATGCGTAGGCTCATCACCGACGTCGAACGTCGGCAAGTGGTGGCTGAATACCTCAACGGCGTGCGAGCCGACTTCGAGGAGTTGCTCCGGTTCTATCCATTTGCAGGGATGCGGCAACGCCCGTCCATTCCGCCTGTTGTGCATGTTCGGGTTGTCGCGGCATCTGCCAAGCTGGTGGCGAAGACAATGGCGGTGGAAGCCGACTTCATAGGCGAATACTCGAAGGAGCTGCACGTCGTTGCTCCGCTTGGATATCGTATGAGAGGCTGCGACGTGTATGGGGGGAGATGGATAAGGCCTGAGGATTTGGCCAAACGTGACTGGCACTTCTATGTGGACGAACACCTCGATGAGTGGGGATACCGCCTTTGTGTTGGAGTCCCCGAGTCGTTTGTCGCAATGAATAACGTACTGCTCGAGTGCGTGAAGACCGCCGACAGCGTGCTCGTTGCGTATGAACGTGCCATGCGTAGCAAATCGAAGGGCATCGGCCCGTTGACTGCGTATTCCCATGGTGCGAAGGGCATCGGCGAGTATCGCAGGGATCAACGGAGATATCAGCCGGCATAGGGGGTAAGGCATGGCCAACCAGTATGGATACGATTCTAATAATACTGGTACAAAGGGCGCGGAGGATGATGTGATTGACTCGCGCGTCGAACGTGCCAAGTACGTTTACGAGCAGGTGAATGGTTGGATTGCAAACGCCGACGACAAGGTCAGCACTTCTTGTGCAATCTTTACTGGTGTCTTTGGCGTCTTGACGTATCTGTCTGAGCACTCGATTGGTAATTCTGGCTCGAATGCGAGTGTGCAAGCGACGGTTAACCAATGCTTCGCTTGGTGGCACTCTTGCTTCTTCATTACGAGTTTCGTTGTCCTTGGTGTGGCAACAGTCTTCTACGTGGCCGCCATCATTCCCAACCTCAAGCCTTCCGCTGGTGCCAAGGGTCAGGGGGACAAGAAGCGTTTCCTCCTGTTCTTCGGTGACATTGCCGAATGGGACATCAACGTGTTTGGACGAATCATGCGCGGCGCGTCAGACGATGACTTCTTGGTCGAGCTCATCGCGGAAGCGCATCACAATGCCGGGGTGTGCAGTAAGAAAATGAAGCGCTACAAGAAAGCCGTGGTGTGTTCGATTGTTTCGTTGGTACTGGCAGTCATGAGCTTGCTATTCAACTATCTCACGTATGCGTAGCGGGCACATTTCCTTGCTGTTTATTAGCCTGGTAGTAGGCCTATTCAAATCGGGTAGGTATTAGTTGGCGATGGGCATGATCGGGGTGCATAGCGTCATTAAGGCAGTACGCATGAGTGCGACGATCGAGACCTGCTATGAGAGTCATTTTGGGAAGAGGTGACATGCTAGTGCATCCAATGGATGACTATTCCTTGTTCGATGTGCCGCCCATCAATCTTGATAACGAACACCTCGCCAGTTTTAACAGGATGTATGGGCCGTATATGAGGGCGGCGCGCAGCGAGGGAAAGCCAGCTAACTGTTTGCTTTGTGGAAAAGAGGCTTCCAGTTTCTGTAACTCCCACTCAATACCTCAGTTCTGCCTTAAACAGATTGCCCTAAAAGGAAAAGTCGACACTATGATCGTGTCGTAAAAGTTGGTGTAAGACGAAGTCCTGCGCAGGCAACGCCGTTTGAAAGGAGCGCGGCCACCGCCTAGAATCTGAGATCGCCAAATCAGTCAGGTTCTACAAGAAAGGCAGTGACCGCAACATGGACAACAGCATAGGACGGCTGCATCAACCTGCAGGAGCTCCTGCGCCAGCTGGCCGAGTCCGTCGCGAACGAGACAATGGGCGCAGAGGCCGACCAGCTCTGCGAGGCGACCCACAACAGCAGGAACGGATATCGCGAGCGGAGGCTGACCACGTGCGTCGGCACGCTGACGCCCGGGATACCCAAGCTGCGCGTCGGGAGCTTCTTTCCCGACGACGTGATCGAGCGCTACCAGAGGGTCGACCGCGCGATCGTGGCCGCCGTGGCGGAGACGTGCGCCACCGGCACGAGCACGAGGAAGGTGCAGAAGGTGGCGTCCGCCATGGGGATCGAGAGGCTCGGCAAGGACCAGGCCGGCGCCATGGCCGCGAGCCTCGACTCCGAGGCCGAGGAGCTGCTCGCGAGGCCGCTCGGCGGGCTCAGCATGCCGTACCTGTGGCTCGACGCGACCTACCTCAAGTGCGGGAGGGAGGGACGCGTGGCCTCGACGGCGGTCGTCACCGCGATCGGCTGCGACGAGTCCGGCTGGCGCCACGTGCTCGGCCTCGGCGTCGTCGACACCGGGTCGTACGACTCCTGGCTCGCCTTCCTGCGGAAGGTGAGGGAACGCGGCGTCGACGGCGTCCGGCTCGTCACCTCGGACGCGCACGAGGGCCTGCGCCGCGCGATACAGGAGACCTTCCAGGGCGCGGTGTGGCAGCGCTGCGTCGTGCACCTGATCCGGGACTGCGTCCGCGAGGCGAGGTCGCGCCAGCTGAGAAGGCGCGTCGCCAGGATCGTCAGCCCGGTGTTCCGGGCAAAGGACGCCGGGGTCGTGCGCGCGACGTGCCACCTCGCCACCGAGATGCTGGAGGAGTGCTGCCCGAGGGCCGCGCGCATGCTGGAGGACGCCGAGCCGGACGCGCTGGCCTACCTCGACTTCCCCAGCACGCACTGGAAGAGGCTGCGCACCAACAACGTCCAGTTCCGCCCAGCATCCCTTAATGCCCATCCTTGGCGTAGCGCCGCATGAACCGGCAGGTAGAGCCGTCGGCGTCCGTGCAAAGATGGGCATTACTCACTTGGGAGGCTGGTTCTATGGAAGAGAGACTGGAGAGGGCACGACGCGAAGTCATGCGCTTCTTGGAGGAAGGAGGATATTCGGAGTCCGTGAGATGCGCGCACCGCCGCTGCATTCTCTCGCTCAGCGAAGCGGCGCTCGAGACGGGCGGCGAGCCCACGACCGGCAACGTCGCCACCTGGCTCGAGACGATGCGCGAGCGCCTGTCCGAGAACACCTACAAGGCCTGGCGCATAGCCGCGTACAGGTTTGCCGACGCTTGGGAGAACGGCGTGGTGACGATCGGCGTCGGCTACGCACACGAGGGGTCGCCCTACTATGCCAGGCTGTCCGAATGGGCGAGGCTGCTTGCCGACGGGTACATCGGCGACGCGGCGGACGGCAAGCTCGAGATCTCCCATGTGGAGGCGTCCGCGTGCGCACGCTTCCTGCTCTTCGCCTGCGAGTCTGGCGCGCGCGGCGCCAACGACCTGGTGCCCGTCCTCGTCGTCAGGTTCGTCGCGCGTGTCTCCGAGGGCTCCAGCAACCCGCAGTCGCTCCTGTTCCAGGTGAAGCACTTCCTGCGGTGGCTGTCGCGGCAAGGGGGCCGCGTGCCGACGGTGGCGGCGGAGCTGTCGAGCGTGAGGTATGCCAGGAGGCTTCCCCTCTGCCTCGGGGTGGAGGTGCCGGGGTCGCCGACTGCCGTCGGAACCTCGGACTTCATCCTGCTCGCCGAGGAATACGTGGGCGTCCACTTGGTGTCGAAGGGGTATGCCGAGACCCAGGTGGGATGCGCCAGGATGGCCCTGAGGCTGGCCTTCTGCTTCCTCGTCCTGAGCGGGCATGGCTATTCCGTCGACACCGTCCTTGCCTGGCTTGCCGCGAACGAGGGCACGATCGGGACGCAGTGGAAGTCGTACCGTCGGGCCGTGCGGGCGTTCGAGCGATGGCGCACCGAGGGCGCGGACGCCCCGCACGTGGTGTTCAGAGACGCCGCGGACCTGGTCGAGAGCGCCCCGGAATGGTCTCGCGGGGCAATTCGGCGCTACCTCGAGCTGAGGTCGCGCGAGGGTGCCGCAGAGTCCACCCTGGCGATGTGCAAGTCGGCCTGCGTCAGGTTCTGCGCCCACTCCTCGTCCAAGGGGGCGTCAGGGTTCGCCGACATCACTCCCCAGGTCGTCACCTCCTACGCGCTCGAGGACCCGCACGACACGCCGGCCGCGCTCGCCGCATACGTGCACAAGGTGCGCGGGTTCCTCGACTGGCTCGCCGACGAGGGCCTCTCGGGCCCCGGGCTCTCGCTCGCGGCGCCGAGGTGCCTCGCCCCCTCCACGCGCGTCGTGCACGTCCTGTCCCCGGAGCAGCTTCGGCGCGTGGGCGAGGCCAGGCGCTCGGCCTCCACGCCGCGGGAGCTGCGCGACGCCGCGATGGTGTCGCTCGGTCTGTTCATGGGGCTTCGCGCGAGCGACGTGTCCGGCTTGAGGCTCTCCGACGTCAGCTGGCGCGACTCGACGCTCACCGTCACGCAGCGCAAGACGCTCTCGGCAGTCACGCTCCCCCTGGTGCCGGAGGCGGGCAACAGCCTCGCCGCCTACCTCACGGGGGGAAGGCCCAGCTCGGCGTCGCCGTGCGTTTTCCTCAGCCTGCACGCGCCATACGAGGGCGTCGGCCGCAAGGCCTGCGCCAACGCCTTGGCCCGGGTGCTCGGCGACCTCGCCGAGGGGTGCCATGGGTTCCACGAGCTCAGGCGGACCTTTGCCACCGGCATGCTCAGGGGCGGCTCGGGGATCGGCCAGATAGCCGACGCGCTCGGGCACGCCAGCGAGGGAAGCGTCCGGGCGTACCTCTCGCTGGACGAGCGGCGCATGCGCGATTGCGCGCTGCCACTCTCGATGCTGGGCGGGGGTGGCGTCCGATGAGCGCGACGGGGGGCAGGGCGCTCGTGAGCCCGCTTGCGCACTACATAGAGGGTCTGCTGTCGACGAAGAGGGCGATGGGCTACTCGTACGAATTCGAGGAGTACGAGCTGCGCAGGTTCGACGAACTGTGCCGGCTGCGGGGCCTCGCGTACGCGACGATCGACAGGGAGCTTGCCATGGCCTGGGCCGAGCCGAGGCCGTCCGAGTCGGAGGGATACCGATGCCAGCGCGTCTCCTTCGTTCGGCAGCTCGCCCTGTACATGGTCGGCCAGGGAATCGACTGCTACGTCCCGCGCGGCTTCTCGACGGGACGATCGCCGCGGCGGAGGCATGGGCGCCGCGCAATCCCTCGCTCGCCTGGATGGCCCATGAGTACCCCATGGCATTCAGGCTCATGTGGTGCTGCGGACTGCGCCTCGGCGAGGTCGCCCACATGAGGCGGGAGGACGCGGAGCTGGACGCCGGCGTGCTGACGGTGCGCCACTCCAAGGGCGACAAGGACAGGCTGGTGTACGTGGCGGACGACCTCGCAGGCGCCTGCAGGTCGTACTGGCGGGCCATGGTGGAGGCCCTCGGCCTGGAGCCGGAGTGGCTGTTTCCCGGCAAGTTCGGGCGCGGGCACGTCTGCAAGACAACGTTTGACGCCAAGTTCCGGCAGTTCTGGGAGGAGACGCCGGCGGCTGCGAGGACCGACCGCAGGCCGACTCCGCATTGTCTTCGCCACGCCTTCGTCGTGGAGCGAATCAACTCGTGGGCGCGAGAGGGCGCCGACGTCGACGCGATGATGCCCTACCTCAGCAAGTACCTCGGGCATGCGGGTCCGAAGGAGACGTTCTACTACTACCACCAGGCGATGGACGCGATCTCGATCGTCCGGGAACTCGACTCGGTGTGCTCGCGCGTGGTGCCGGGGGTGGTGGACGATGTCTAGCCGAACCCGCGAGCTCTTCTTCTCGCGAACATATGACTGGCTGGAGTCGTACCTTCCGAGGCAGGCGGGCAGAAGCGACGCGACGGTCGAGTCGTACCGGGACGCGCTCACGATGTTCCGGCGATACGTGCGCGACGTCTTGCGTCGTGGAATCGGCGAGTTCTCCTTCGGCGAGTGCGACCGCGATTGCGTGCTCGGGTGGGTGGAGCACATGAGGGCGGAAGGGCTTGCCGCCGGCACCTGCAACCAGCGCGTCGCCGCAGTCAAGAGCTATCTCAACTACGCTGCGGATGCGGACGTCGCGCTCACGTCGCTCGCGCTCTCCGTCGGCCGGATACCGCCCGTCAAGGGACCCCAGCGCGTGAAGGAGAACCTATCCGAGGCGGCGCTCAAGGCGATACTCTCGGCACCGGATCCCAGGACGAAGCTCGGCCAGCGCGACCTCGCGATGCTCTGCCTGCTCTACGAAACCGGGATGCGCCTCTCGGAACTCACCGGGCTGACCGTCGGGAACACCCTCGTCGAGCACGAGAGCCCGCATGTCTACGTCGTGGGCAAGGGCGACAAGGAGCGGCCCATCGGCCTCTCGGACGAGACGGTAGCCCAGGTCAGGCGCCACATGTCCGTGTCGCAGGACTACCTGTTCTATGCGTGGCACGGGGGCACGAGGAACCGGATGTGCTCGAGCAACGTCCAACGAATCGTGAAGAAATATGCCGACGAGGCGCGCAAGAACTGTCCGGAGGTGCCTGACCCCTGCTATCCCCATATGTGGCGCCGCACGCGGGCGACGGACCTGTACCAGCGGGGGACCGAGCTCGCCTTGGTGTCGCGCATCCTGGGACATGCCTCCATGGAGACGACAAAGGTGTACGCCAAGCCCTCCATGGAGATGATGCGAGAGGCTATGAACTCTGCCTCCAATGGCATCGGAGCCGGCGAGCAGGCATCTTGGGAGGCAGACGAGGATCTGATGGCCAGACTCTGCGGACTTCGCTGACAACCGGCGTAATGCCCATCTTTGCACGGACGCCGACGGCTCTACCTGCCGGTTCATGCGGCGCTACGCCAAGGATGGGCATTAAGGGATGCTGGGCGGAAGGAGCGAACGAACCGCGAGTTAAAGCGCAGGTCGAAGGTGGTGCAGGTCTTCCCATCGACCAAGGCCTTGGAGCGCCTCGTCGGCGCCGTCATGTGCGACCAGGACGAGGAGTGGCAGGCGTCTCGCTACTTCTCGGAGAAGAAGATGTCCGAGCTGTACGACGGGCGCAGGAGGCCGGAGGCGGAAGGCCGGCCGTCAAAGGAAAGGGCGGCGGAGCTGAGGCCCATAGCAAGGAAGGCGATCGACGCGAGCTTGGAGCTTGCGGACGAGCTCGAGGCGGCGTAGGATGAGGTAGAGATTTAGGGTTCTGGGCAACTGGCCGCGCTCCCTGCGAAATGGCCGTTACACCAACATTCCCGACACTACCAAGGGCGCAGGTAGACAAAGCGCAGTCGAAAGGTCTTATACAAGACAGGCTGACTCAGGTCGTCGCAGTTTCACGTCCCGGTTGCCAAACGGAGATTGAAGACTTTTTGCGGCCCGAGTTCACCTCACGGATTCTTGCTAATGAGCTTGGACTGACTTTCGATGACAGCGATCTCGGCAAGAGGAACTTCGGCATCATGGCGCATGGCAGGCGCAAATGGTCGGACAGGTTGATGCAGATTTGCGCAGCTGCAGGTATTTCGCTTGAAAATTGCTGATCGAGCATGTCAAGATCGTTGTTTCCGAAGAGCTCAGGTTGTGCGACGGAGACCTTGAGGAGGTCTTTACCGAAGATATCGGGTTCGTTGACAGGATCGTAGGGTTATTGTTGCCGAAGTAGAGGTTTGTCGCGACGATAGCTCTAATTATGTTGACATGATTCGCTTGTTCTCTTGCTTTGATAGAACACATATATGTGTATGATATAAGCATGAGAAAGTCCGAGAACATACGGGAACTCGAGTATCTGGCGTCGTCGCAGTGGGGCATGTTTACCTCGGCTCAGGCACGTGCGCTGGGCGTGAGCGGAACGCAATTGTCGCGGTTGGTCACCGCCGGTGCGGTCGAGCTCATGCGTAGGGGAACCTACCGTTACGTGGTAGGCGAGGAGACCTCACATGCATACATCAAGGCTGCTTGGCTCGCTGCCTACCCCAAATCGACCGCTGCCGAGAGGTTGCGCGCGCGTCCCCTAGATGCCGTCGTGGCCGGGCGAACGGCTTCCGCACTGCATGGAATCGGCGACCTGCATGAGGATCCGTACACATTCATCGTGCGTGTCCGTCGGCAGACGTCGTTTGCGGACCTCGAGTTCCACACATGGCCGCTTGACGATCGTGATGTCACCTTCGTTGAAGGACTTCCCGTTACCACTATGGAGCGAACCATCGTTGATTTAGTGAAGGGACGGCAAGACCCCGAGCACATACGTCGTGCTGTTGTGGATGCGCTCGTAAGTGGCGCAAGCGTCATGAGGCTAGATGCGCTCATTGATGAACTGGGTTCGTCTGGGGGACCTGTGACGGAAAGCGTGAGAGCCCTCGTTTGTGATGCCCGGAAGGAGGATCCCGAACTGGTCATTGCGGAAGCCATGCGCTCGCTCGGGGAGGTGTTGCTCGATACGACTCGGGTGATGGGCTTGCAGAAGGACGAAGCAGGCCTACGCAAGGTGGCCGAGAGGCTCGACCACTTCGAGAACGAGCGGATTGATGCGACGCGACCTGTGGTGGAGTCAGTCAAGCGGAACCTCATACTATCCATGCGCGCTCTGCTCGAGGAGATTCACGAGTCGTCTGGGCAACACGGAGAAGGGGTGAAAAGCGATGGGTGAGGGGCCGGACGGGACGAAGCGGTACAGGACATCGAGAGCGCTCGAGATGGCACTCAAAGAGGCTGCCCGAAGGTCTGGCAGGGATGTGAACCGCGCTATCGCCGACTTCTGGCACGGGAGGCTGCTGGAGCGCGTGTTCAGTGAGGATGACACCCCCTTCGTGCTCAAGGGCGGTCGGGGCATGCTCGCAAGGACACCATCTGCGCGCTACACTAGGGACATCGACATGGCCTACGGCGGCGACAATGCCGACGAGGCGGTAGCCGAGCTAAGGAGACTTGCTTCTATTGACCTTGGCGACCATGTGGAGTACCGATTCTCGTCCGAATCGCCTATAGTCGAGGATCAAAAGTATCGCGATGGAAGGCGTGTCACCTTCGAGTGTGTGCTCGGTGGAACGAAAAGCGTTGCCGATATTTCGGTCGACGTGGTCGCGAGCGAAGGGCCGCTGGTCGACGCAGACCGCATTGCGCCCGTCACGCGCCTGTCTGTTGCGGGCATTCCCACTTATGACTACCTCGTCTATCCTGTGGAGGAGTCCGTTGCTGACAAGGTGTGCGCAACTATGTCCACGTATAGTGGGGGTATGCCATCGAGTAGGGTGCGCGACCTGATAGATCTCGTGATCTACCTGACAACGGAGCGGATGGATGGAACCCGACTCTCGCTGTGTCTCTCTCGCGAGCTGCGCATGGGTCACATGGGCGAGGCGCGCCCGTTCGCTGTGCCCGACTGGTGGAAGGGGCCCTTCGAGCCGATTTATCGCAAACTTGTCAAGGAGAGTAGTCTACCCGTCGAGTTCCAAGAGATTGATGCGGCGGAGCGAATGGTGGCGAGGTGTGTGGATGCTGCGCTCGAAGGGAGTTCTAGAGGCAAGTTCTGGGATCCCGAATCACTTTGCTGGCAGGATGAATAGTGATTCATCTGGCTTTTCTTAACGCGTGCATCCCAAGCCCGACATGACGATAAAGGGGCTAAACTCGATATGCGTAGATATGTTGTGCTGTGCGGGCTGTTGGGTGTTTTCGCTGACGTCGTGGGTGCTCTTCTTGGTAAGCGCCGCTCTCGTTGCCTGCCGAGGCGCTCGATGGCGGGGTTACCGCTTGACGATGTGTTTGCCCCTTCTGTAGAGCCTGTAGGCTGGCTTGCACAGGTTCGGGTGCGCGAGGATGAGGTGATAGGCGACCCTCGCCGTCGGCCCGCAGTGCCGCAAGACGCGGCCCGTTTTTATCAGCATGCGCCGGGCGGTCTCGACTCCCTCCGTGCCCTCGGGCTTCTCGCAGAGGTGGTGCAGGTAGAAGGCCGTGTTGCTTCGGACTCTGGCTTGTGCGAGCCGACGCAGCTGCTCGGGTGCAAAGACGGCGGGCGTGTGACGCTCGACGAACTCGAGGTACCGCAGGCCTGCGGTGTTGCCGTCCTCGATGTTCCTCAGGGACGGCGTGTTGCATATGCTCCCGTGGCGGTTGCGGTGCATCACGAGCGGCTCGTCGAGCATCACGATCCGATGCGCCTTGCTGAAGATGTCGAACACGCAGTAGGTGCCCTCGTACACGAGGCCGTCGGGGAATCGCAGGCGGCCCCAGATCTCCCTGACGTAGACCTTGTCCCACACGGCGGTGTTGATGCGGTGGTCTACGATCGCCCGGAACGCGTCGTCTTGGCTCATGATGTTGGGGGAAGGCTCGCTTGCCGGTGCGTCGGGCGGGGTCATGTGGCCTTGGGTCTCGTGGTTGGAGAACTGGCAGATCGCGATCTCCGCCTCGTGCCCTTCCATCGCGTCCATGAGGGTCTGGATCATGTTCGGGCGGAGCGCGTCGTCGGGGTCGAGGAAGGCGATGACGTTCCCGGTCGCGCAGTCGAGCCCGGCGTTCCTGGCCGAGCTCAGCCCAGCGTTTTTCTGGTGCACGACGATGGCGCGCCCGTCTCTGCTGGCGTATTCGTCGCAGGTCTCTGAGGAGCCGTCTGTCGAGCCGTCATCGATGACGATGGGCTCCAGGTTCGCGTAGGTCTGGCATAGGGTGCTGTCCAGTGCCTCGACAAGGTACGGCTCGACGTTGAACACGGGCACTATGACGCTGACGAGCTTGCTGCCCTGCACCTGCTCACACCCTCCCCGTTGCGGTGGACTTGAATGCAGTGTACCGCAACACACGCCGCCCCGCCCGGCGTGGCAAAAAGGTACCAGGTAACAAAGTGCACTCCCGGCACGACCTCGTCCTTCCCGCCGATCTGTACTGGGTGGCCATGCTCTGACTGCTGCGCGTCGCACCGTTCTCCGTGCCCCTAATCCGCAAGGCGCTTAGGCTCGTGCGGCGCCCGTGAGGTGTGGGGGCTCGCGGGGGCGACGACTTGCCTTGTGCCTTGCTTGGGCTCGGTCGTATCTGCATACAGTCTCGTGACCTGTTTGCTTGCGCGACCGAGTAGCTGCCCGTGTTGCTTGTTCGGCAGGCTCAGTAAAGTGCACGATACGGTTGCAGACCGCACCAAGGATGCCGAAATCGTCCGCGTGACGCGTGCCACCTGCTGCCCGGCTCTTCCAGAGCCATTGGAAGCGCCTGCGCACCAACAGCGTGCTGTTTTGCTTCGCTGACACGCGAGCCGCTCCGTCACCAATAGTCGAGCCACTTCCGTGACGAATAATGAGTCACTGATGCGGCAGGGGCAAGTGCTCGTGGCATGCGAGTAACTCGATTCTTCGCACAGCTCTTCGAACGCTGCTGTGGCGTACTTCGACGTACTCCGCGCGCTTGTCGCCTAGTCTCGCCGCCTTCTGGGTCCTCTTCAGCTCGGGTACGAGCTGGGCGGCCGACGCGAATCGAACGTTCCGTCCTCGTTGCGTCAGCCTCTGTGTCACGGGGAGCTCGTCGCCGTGCGCGCGCGGGACGGACTGTCCGTCTTGGGACCCGCCGCTCGTGTGTGCCGGGTCCTCGCCTCCGCGGCCGGCGTCTTGCTCGTGGGGCCGGTGGTCGACTGGTTGAGGGTCCGGCTGTTCTCCCTGCTCAACATAGACGAACAGTGCTGCCGCTGGCGACACGCTCGACACCTGTTGGGCTCGATGTTCCTAGAAGCGGTATTCGGCGTCCTGGCGACGTTCGCAATCATGCCCGCCTGGCGGCCCACGCTCGCTCGGCGGGTTTTTGCTTGCGCATGTTGTTTCAGGTATATGCAAACACGCGGCATCCTCAGCTGTGGGCGGTAAGATGATTTTGGCCTGATTGCGCTACCGCCAGCTCCTAAGTACCTGTTTGCACAGTAGTGTTTTACGCGCGTAAAGAGAGATTGCTTGCGTTGAACACAGAAAATTCTAAATATGATATGAAGTACACAATCGAATGCTTGGGGTCCCGACTCTTTTGGTTGAGCTCGGCCAGTGGCGGTGAGGCGATGCCTTCGCGATGGGCTACAATGCTGCGACAGTGCCGCTAGTGGTGAGGGGATGCGCATGATGATGACTATAGCTGCTGATGTTACGGCTGCCACGAGCGATAACGAGGCAGAGGCGCGACAGCATCGAGATTCGCGCGAAGGGCGAGGGGCTCTGTTCGAGGCACGACGTTATTCTCTATCGTCGCGGCGACGCGTACGTGCTGCACCGTGTCGTTAAGGTGCGTCCCGATGGATACGTCGCCGCTGGGGACAACAACGCCTTCCTCGACCCGTTCGTCAGCGAGGAGCAGGTTCTTGGCGTGATGAAGCGCATTATCCGAGACGGAAGGGACGCCACGCGCGGTGGCAAAAAGGTACCAGGTAACGTGTGCCGTTAACGTTCGTATGTCGTTAGGAGGGGGTTGCGTCGATGGCTACTGATGCTATGACACCTCAGGAGATGGCCATATGGGCATCGCTTCCCGAGGAATTCAAGGAGGCACTTCACGGTGGTGCCACATTCGGTGTTGGAAAGGTGCTCGCGCTAATCCAGCGCCGCCTCGAACAGTTCTACGGGCGGAGGGCGGATTGGGAGCGCAATCTCCGTCATGATCAGGATCAGTTGACGGGTGGTTCCGCGTGCTTGGAGGTCAAGGATGTCGCGTCCGTTCCCGAGCTTACGGTCGATGACGTCAAGGGCTGGATTTGGCAGGAGGAGGAGTTCTCGAGGCGGACTTCACGTCTTTTGGCGCTTCGAGCACAGTTCGATGCCGCTGATGTCGAATGTCGTGATGCGGCCGTGTGGGAGGCTGCGGGGCTTCTGGGTCTCCGTGGTCCGGATCAAGATGCCATCTACCAATGGATTGTCGATTGGGATGGCATGACAGCGGAGGAGGCCGTTCAGGTCGAGCGGCGAATACAGGAGCGTCCAAAGCCTTTCAAGATGCTGGTCTCGATGCTAATCAGCCGCTGTGTTGACGGGATGCAGGTCACCTATCCCGTGCTGGGAACGGTCATGACACAACGTAAGCAGCGCTGGTTCTATCGGGGGGAGAACGCGATTTATGGTAACAGTAGGCCTGCCGTGTTCAGGCGTGTGCCTTCTGGGGTGCCGGACTACCTTGAGCGCCGGGTCAGGCTGCTCCGGTTGAACGACGGCGCCAGGTTCATCGACGGCCTGTCGTGCGTCCGGGGTTGGTCATACGGTAGCGTGAACCACGTCGCCATATGTCAGCACTACGGTCTCGCAACGCAGATGCTCGACGTGACGAGCGACGTGTGGGCAGCGCTGTTCTTTGCATGCTCGGCGTACGAGGGTGGGCGGTGGAGGCCCCTTCGGAAGACGGACTTCGAGAGGATTGACTCCAGGCCTTGGATTGCCGCGCGAGGTGGAGACGCACGGTACGCGATGCTGTTCAGGCGCTTGGCGGAGCCCGTCGAGTTGGGCTGGGCGCTCAAGACCGATGACGACATCGAGAGCGTGCCAGTCCCGATCGGCTACCAGCCCTTCATGCGCTGCGCGAGCCAGCATGCCTATGGCATGTTCGTGAGGGATGCCGGGTACGACCTGTACCGCGATCACTCCTTCGCGAAGTACAAGATTAGGCTGACGGAGGACCTGTGTGAGTGGGTGTTCAGTCGGTGCCACGAGGGCGGGGACATCTATCCCGTGCGCGACGTGCCCGGCCTGACGGAGTGCATGGACGCCGTAGGCAAGACATGGCTCTTCTCGAGGCCGAGCTTCGAACAGTTGATGCGGGATCAGGGCATCCCTCAGGGGAAGTGGAACGAGGCGGAGTTTGACCTGCTCATGCACGGCTACCAGATTGCGCATGGCGACGTCGATTACGTGAGCGCGGGGACAGTTGAGCGGATTGATGCGACATATACTCCTGAGTACGTGAGGGGCATCCTCGGTGCCGTGCCCGTCGCACGTCCGGTGGTGACTGTCAGGTGGAGCGGTGAGTAGTCCCAAAAGGTGTCAGTGCTGTGTGCCGCCCGCTTCGCCTCGGCCCGCTCGTCTTCGGGGGGACGCTCGGTTAGGGCGCCGGATGTTGCGCAGGGTCCCAGTAACCGTCCTACTTTGCCTGCAGCATCTGTTATGTATTCTGAATATTACCTGATTTTTATCCCGCTAGGGTGGAACGATAAGCTACACGCCTATTGTCTGAACAGTGTAATGTGTGGGAGGGAAGAGCCACTTCACGTGATCGCAAACAACGGCGACACTGAGTTCGTTTTCATATAGGCGGGCGTCCCCTTTGTCGGTTTGGGCTCCAAAAGCCAGCGATGCGCCTTGGACTGCAACGAGATTGGAGTTGACATGAGTCAACAGCGCAAGACTTTTCCAGAGATTTTGGCGAGTGTTGGATTCGACTGTGGTGTGGAATATAGGTCACTGCATCGATTGGTTTATGGCGAAAGACCATCGTTGCATTTTGGGCTCATGGGCACAGTCAGAAGCTTCTTTCTCGACGTTGGCTTTCGGGGAACTGCCACGACAATTGAGGATTTCGACCAGCGCCATCATTTCACTTTTTTCGAGACGGTTGAGAGCGACGACCTAGACTATCTCTTGTCCTTCTGCGAATATGCGTATAGCTTTGCTTCCGCGCTTGCGGATGTGGGGGTCGGTGACTTGGGAAAAGTAGGCCATGTAATTCAGCAGGTCCAAAAAGTCGCCGAGTTATCCCACCATAGAATCGTGGAGGCTACCGGCTCCAAGTACATGCTTATACCTGCGGATCCCGCCGTCATCGAGGTCGCCTCGTTGCTGCCGGATTCGCTTGCTGTGCCCGTGATGACGTATAACCATCGTTCGCTGAAGGGCGATATCGATGCGAAGCGTTCAATCATCAAGGGCATGGCAAACCACTTCGAGTCTCGCAGGGACGATTTGAAGGCCATCAGTTCCGCGTTGTGCAGCGAGCTGTTCTTCGAGCTCAACAACCTGAGCATACGACACGATAACATCTCGCCCTCATCGAGGCACTACAAGCCGCATCTTGCGAACATGGGAAGAGACGAACTTGAGGAGTGGTACGACAACACCTATCGCTCATGCTTGGAGGCTACACTCGCACTGGATCGCTTCGACAGGCGTGAGGCTCTCTCGAAGCTGAAGGAGGACCTTCAAGAGAGGCTGTAAGGTATCTTGATGCTTGCAACTCGGTACATGAATGGCACACTGAGGGCATTCGCGTGCGTCGCCGTAGTGGTGGTCCATGTGTTGGTGGGTCACTGCGCCGAATCCCGGTGCGGCCGCATGGTACGTCGGCAACCTGTTATTGCCATGCGAACGTTGCGGAGAAGATGCTCAGCCATATTCTAGCCGCGTCGAACCTCGCTTGTTGCCAAGTGCGTACTCGGTACGGCGCAGTACCGCTTGTCTCGTGATTATGCCGTGCGTCTGGGACTACGATATCTTCGATATGAACGCATCTCTGCACGATTCCCATGCATTTTGATTTAGCGGATTCAGGGAAAACATGCGTGCAATTTGCTCCTTGAATGTGTTCAGTCGAAACTTATCATTCGCGCGAAACCATACGGGCTGCTTGTCCATCAGCCCACCGATCTTTGAGCTTTCAAAGCCGGGAGCTAGGATTTCCTGGTATCTCTATCCCGTTGCCCATATTGCGCCGGCTTCGTTCAGGCAAGCTTGGCTTTCAAAATAACCGTCTGAGTACCACAAGATGAAGAAGACATGCTCAGAGCCGCTGAGTTGGCTCCTAATCTCGTCAAGGTTTCTCTTGCCGTTATCGATGCGGGCGGCGGGATGGGACGTACAGAAAATGTCATTGCACTAAGCCGCTTCGCGGCAGCCCTCCCATCGCCTGACTGACCGGGGGCGCGCACGTAGGACCGCATGCCGCCCCCACCCGCATAATCGCCGTATGGCCCTTACGCGACGACGAGAGGAGACGGCCATGCGGCACCCCATTCTATCCAAAGTCCAGTCCGACATCGAGCTGAGGAACTACGGCGAGGCGACCAGGGACATATACCTGAGGGCCTGCGCACGCTACCTCGGCTTCCTCGGGGACAAGCCGATCGAGGAGACCGACGAGTCCGACGTGCGGGCCTTCTCGCTGCACCTGAGCCACGCCCGCGGCCTCGCCCCGGCGACCGTGAACACGAACCTGGCGGCCGTCCTGTTCATGTACGAGGTGGGGCTCGACCGCCCGACGAGCCGCAGGCAGATCCCGTTCATGCGCAAGCCCAAGACGGTGCCCAAGGTGTTCTCGCGCGAGGAGATGGCCGCCATCCTGGCCGCGGCGGAGAACGCGAGGCACCGCGCCATGATGTCGCTCGGGTACGGGTCGGGCCTGCGCGTCTCCGAGGTGTGCGCGCTGCGCGTGCGCGACGTGGACTCCAAGGCCATGCGCCTGCTCGTGGAGGACGGCAAGGGCGGCAAGGACCGCTACGCGCTGCTGCCGCAGCCGACGCTGTCGCTGCTGCGCGACTACTGGAGGGCGCACCGCCCGAGCAGCGAGGGGGGCTGGATGTTCCCCGGCCCGGGCGGCCGCGCCGCGGCCAGCGCCGGGGAGGCCCGCCGCGCCCTGGACTCGGCGATGCGCGGGGCCGGCGTCGAGAAGGCGGGCCGCTCGTTCCACGCGCTGAGGGCGAGCTTCGCCACGCACCTGCTCGAGGACGGCGTGGACATCATGACCATAAAGTCGCTGATGGGCCACTCGTCGCTGTCGTCGACCGCCGCGTACCTGCACGTGGCGGACGTGGCCGCCGGCGTGCGCAGCCCGATCGACTCCGTGGCGGCGCCGTGGGCGCAGGGGTCCAGGACGTCCTCGCCGCCCACGGGGAGGAGTTCCTCGCGACCCACCGGCTCACCGCGCGGCAGGGGAGGGCGTACCGCGCGATGCTCGCGTGCCGCACCGCCGAGCTCGGCGGCCACGTCGACCGCTGCGAGGGCTGCGGCCACGAGACGATAAGCTACAACAGCTGCCGCGACCGCCACTGCCCGAAGTGCCAGGCCCTGCGGCGCGAGCGGTGGGTGGCCCGGGAGGGCTGCGACCTGCTCGACGTCGGCTACCGGCACGTCGTCCTCACCGTCCCCCACGAGCTGAGCCGCGTGTTCTGGAGGAACCAGCGCGAGGCGCACGACCTGCTCTTCCGGTGCGCGTGGGCCACGGTGGCGGCGTTCGCGGCGGACCGGAGGTGGATGGGCGCCAGGACCGGCGCCTTGGCCGTGCTCCACACATGGGGCCGCCAGCTGCAGTACCACCCGCACGTGCACATGGTGGTGCCGTCGGGAGGGCTCACCGCGCGCGGCGCGTGGAGGCGCTGCGGGAGGGACTTCTTCGCGCCGGTGCGCGCCATGTCCAAGGTCTTCCGCGCCAAGGTGCTCGAGGGCGTCAGGGGGCTGGCGCCCACGCTCGACCTGGGCGGCTCCGCCTCCCACCTTGCCGCCGCCGGCGCGCTGTCGGCGCTGGTGGACGAGCTGTTCTCCAAGCCGTGGGTCGTCTACTGCAAGCGCCCGTTCAGGGACGCGGGCTCGGTGCTCGCCTACCTCGGCCGCCACGCGCACCGCGTGGCGATCTCCAACTCGAGGGTCAAGTCGCTCGAGGGCGGCGTGGTGACGTTCGAGTACAGGGACACCAAGGACGGCCGCGTGCGCGAGTGCCGCCTCCACGCGACCGAGTTCATCCGGCGCCTCCTCATGCACGTGCTGCCGAAGGGGTTCTGCAAGATCCGGCACTACGGCATCCTGGCGAGCCGTGGCAAGCGCGAGCGCCTGGCGCTCTGCCGCCGCCTCACCTCGACGCCCGAGCCGGCGCCCGCGCCCGACGCCGCGGCGCTGCTGCGGCGCATGCTCGGGCGCGACCCCTCCGTCTGCCCGAGGTGCGGGGCGACGATGCTGCCGATGGTGCGAGTCATGGGGCCGATGCGTTGCTGAGCGGGCACGCGCCCGGGCGCACGACGTCTTCATACGCGGCACGCGCCGCCGCGACC
>CADBYM010000072.1 GCA_902798915.1 uncultured Coriobacteriaceae bacterium
CGACACCGTCGCGCGCGCCCGAAAGCAGATCGATGACAAGCGCTACGTCGCGGGCCTCGTCGCGCGCGGCATCGCACCGGAGCGCATCCGCACCTACGGCGTCGCCTTCAGGGGCAAGGAGGTCCTCGTAGGGTAGAAGCCACGTCGCACGCCCTGCGTTCAGGTGATCTTCTGCGCTACCGCAAGGCGCAGAACGCGACGGAGGCGCGTTCGCGCCGCGCGCCCAAACGTTGTCTTCTACGGAATGCCCTGTCCAAGGGCCCCAACTATAGAGGAGCTTCATAAGGTACAATCCAATACAGAGAAACACCGCGTAAAGGGATTGCAGCGCTCCGCAAGGGGCGATAACAGCTGGCAAGAGAGAGAGGGGGGCGCATGTCGCGGAGTCGAGCCCCCGCATACGTCCTGCATCGGATAAGGCCCGGTCCCACGTGGCGGACGGGCGCAGATGCCGTTGGGTGGGACGCCGCGCATGCGCCACCGTGACGCGCCATCGTTCCCACTCCACAAACAGCTAGTCCCCCGTGGGCAGGCGAACCCACGGTCCCGTTAGCGAGTTCGCATCGCACGAACAACGTATCGTAAAAGAGAGGAGAGTGCCCATGAGCAAATCAAGGAGTGCGGCTCGGCGTGTCCTGGCGTTCCTGCTGTCGTTCCTCATGGCGTCGTCGTCGATCTCGACACCGTCGCTCGCGTACGCGCAGGAGATGCTCGCCCTGCAGGAAGATGTGCAGGTGGACGAGGCCCCCTTGGAGCAGCAGGGTGCCAACGATGCCCAGGCTGTCGAGCAGTCTGACGACGCTGCCGATGACGTCGAGCTGGAGGTCGCCGAGGACGAGGCCGATGTCCAACAGCTCGAGGCAGCAATCGAAGGGCAAGGAATCGAAGAGTCAGATATCCCCGCCTCACGAACCAGCCCAGTGCTGGGGGAGGACGGGATGGCTGTATGCGGCGATCCGGAAGAGGCTAGTTTTGTTGATTGGCCGACGATTCCGGACGCCTTGTATCAGTCGGATAACACCGTGGCCGCGTATACCCAAGCAACCAAACCTAACCAGATCAGCATAAACGGGACAGTTGAGGACATCAATTGGTCCGACTCCAACGTGCATGCTACGTGGACGGTAACTGAAGCGGGCGCGAGCGACCCGACGACACCAGTGGATTTCATGATAGCGAGCGTGGACTCGCAAGAGCGCGTCTTCTTCCAAACACAGGCGCGCGACAATACATACAAGGTCTGGCTGACTATTACTGATGACAACAACGGGTTCAGCCACTCAGAGGCGCAAGAGGTCTCGTGCGTCAAAGCCGTCGCCGCGGTCGTAAGTGGGCAGCGAACGCTCTTCGCGACGTTTGACGATGCCTTCGATTTCGCGTTGGAAAAAAACAACGCCACGATCGAGCTCTGCGAGAATATACCCGATGAGGGTGCTCTTACCACATCGTACGAAGTAGGCACGAACAAGAACATAACCCTCAACCTGAACGGTCACACGATTACGGCCGAGCCGCCTGCGGAGGCTACTGGCGATTGGTCGTTTTTCAACGTGACGGAAGGTGGTCAGCTTACCGTCTCGGGGCCCTACAGTGGCGTTGTCGGCTCCATCGATGTGACCGGTACCGATGCACATGTTTTCAATGTTGACGGTACGGACTCCACTTTGTCCGTCACACCGAATACGCGAGCATTCGCACAAGATGACAGCTGTGTGGTGGTGGACAATAACGCGAACGTTTACGTAAGCGGCGGTACCGTACACTCCAAATCGGGTTATGCAATCGTTGGCCAAGGTTCAATCCAACCCTACAATAACATAGTCGTCAGGTTTGGCGAAGTTACCTCCACAGATGGAACGGCCATATATAGCCCCACTGGAGGGGTTGTAACTATTCAGGGTGGCACCATCTCTGGCGGCAAGAGCGGCATCGAGATGCGCGCCGGCACCCTTAACATGTCTGGCGGAACGGTCATGTCGACGAGCACTCTGACGCCTACTTCCGAAGAGAGCGCTACCGATGCCACCACGACGGGTGCGGGCATTGCCGTAGCGCTCATTGACAACGCCCATAATGTGCGCGTGTCGGTGATCGATGGAATCGTTGAGGGACCCGCAGCGGTCTACGAGTCAAATCCGAACGGCGTTGCCCCCCAAGGTTTTTGCGGAAATGCGAGCATCTCGCTGAGCGGCGGCACGTTCCAGACACCCGATGCCGAAATTGCGGGCAAATCTGCGGTGATTACCAAGGGTCTTGACGAGAATCTAAGGCGGTTCATTTCGGGTGGTTACTACTCCGATCGCTCCGAGGAAACCCGGAAGGCGGAGCCGACTAACAAGGTCCTCAGGCTGATTGCCTCGGGTGAGCATGCGGGCTACTACGAACTCGCAGCATCTGTCACGCTCACCTTCAAAGCCAGCGCAGACGACGAGAACCCGTACACGGACAAGTTCCCCGTAGGCGAAGCCCTCACTTATGCGCCCGTGAAGGAGGGCTACTCCCTCGCGGGTTGGCACGAGGTCATAGGCGGCAATCCGAGCGAAGAAACGAGAGACGCTGACTTTGCTCCCACCGCGGATGACAATAACAAAACGTTCGTCGCCGAATGGGCCGAAGCGGCCGTTGCCAGCATCACCGCCGGTGAAGTCACTACCAACTATTCGACGGTGCAGGAGGCAATCAGCAATGCCGAAGACGGACAGACGGTCAAGTTGCTTGCGAGCCTGAGTACCACACAGGTCGAAATGCGTACAGCCAAGTCCATCACGCTCGACCTCAACGGCAATGCGCTTAGCGGTCGCCTTTCGTTCTATGACGGCGTGGTGACGATTGCGAACGGAACGCTTAAGGGTCGCCTCGACGTTTGTGAAGCCTCTGCGGTGACCATCGCGGACGACGCTACGGTTGACGGCACGGTCGTGGTGTTAGGCGACGGAGCGTATGGCCAGGAGGGATGCAAGACCCCGACGCTCAATGTGAATGGTGAGGTTAAGCGCTCAGCTGATGCCTTCAACGACCTTCAGGATATGGAGGGCGACGAGGCCACGTATGCGATCATCACCACTAACGATGACGACGAGTCCAAGCCGGTCATCAACGTCACAGAAGGCGCGAAGGTCGATGGCGGCGAAGACCAAGTCGGCGTCAATCTACCCTCCGGTGTCCTAAACATAAGCGGTGGCGAGATCATCGGCAGTACGGCCGTGTTCTTCAAGTCAACCGACCTTGCGATAACCGGTGGTACGCTCACCGGCAAGGGTCAGGCGGCCGAGTACAACGGCGGCGCTACGGGTGAGGCGCTCATCATCGATGGCTGCAACTCCTCCAACGGTGCGGGGAGCGTTAGCGTCTCGGGTGGTACGTTCGTGAGTGAGCAGGCCGAAAACGCCGTAGGCAGCTACAACTCCCAGGGCGGTGTGCTCCAAACAAAGTTCGTCTCCGGCGGCAGCTTCTCCAGTATCGTGCCTGACGAGCTGTGTGTGGACGGAAAGGCGTCAACAACTGTTCCCGAAGATGGCAAGTACACCGTAACAGATGCGTGGACGGTTACGTACAAGAAGGGTGCTGACGACGAGGACGCTTACTACGTAGACAAGGTCGCAAAGGGCGAAGAGATTCCAGAGAGTGCACTGCCCGAGGATCCCACGGCCGACAAGTGGTTCTTCGAAGAGTGGATGCTTTGCAAACAAACTTCATATGGGAGCACTCAATTCAATGATATCGCGTTTCCATTCGCAGTTACTGAAGATACACTAATTGTTGCTGCTTGGGATCCTGCGGCGGCGAGCATCACCAATGGTACGGGAGAGCAGGAAGTAACGACCTATTACAAAACGCTGCAGGAAGCCGTTGACGTCGCGGGAAGAAATGGTAACAGCGAGACGGTTCAGCTTGTGCGTACGACATTCAGTTACGGTAGTCCATACGGAGATTTCGGATCGGTCGTCGATGAGAGAATCTCTAGCACGAAAACCCTACAGGTCGACCACGATGTTACCCTCGATATAAATGGATGCTGGTTGGATAGCAAATCTGAGAACGGCGTCATCAACGTTACCGCTGGAACGTTGACGCTTGACGATACGCCGTTTGTCTATACGTATGAAAACCCAATGACGCAGGAAGAGATGACGTTTGTCGCATACCAAGGCATGATCAGGAGTACCGATGGGCTTGAGGTTGGTCTTGGTGATGCGATCACCGTTGCGTCTGGCGCGCACTTGATTGTTGAGCACGCAGGTGCAATCCATGGCAAAAGCGGCATTGCCAACAGCGGTACCGTAACCGTTTCCGACGCGGGAATTGTGGGCGAACAGAGTGGCATTCTCAACTATGATGGCGGTGTGGTAACCATTAATGGTGGTTTGGTTCGTTCCGAAGTGATCAGTATTCTGAACAGCGGAACGCTAACGATGATGGGCGGTGAAGTTGGTAATCGCCCAGCAGAAACGGAGCCGGGTTTGACTCCTGTGTTCCCAGATGATCCTGAAGCCAACGCTGATACCAGCATTGGAATCAAGAACACGACCACGGGTACCGTAACCATCGATAGGACCAGGGGCGCCGAACCAATTATCCGCGGTGGTAGCAAGTCGGTTGTGAACGAAAGCACGGCGGCGAACTCCTTCCGCATTAACGGCGGCTACTTCAGCGATGATGAGGGCAACGGTTTATCCTTCACGCGTAAGAACAACCGCACACTCACGAAGGTGGAGAACGCGGAAGAGTCGAGCCTGAATGGTCTCTTCACTCTGGCGCCGATTGTCATCGACTCCGTTGCCATTGCAAACGAACCCATTTACAACGGTGTCGCGCAGGAGCCTGAACTGGTCGTGAAGGCCGGCACAGTGGAGGTGCCCGCAACGTCCCAGGATGGTGACGAGGACGTCGAGAACTATACCGTGACGTATGCGCCCAAGCAGGGTGACGTCAACGCCAAGCTCGACGAAGACGACAAGCCCGTCAACGCTGGCACCTACGTCGTTACTATTGGCCAAGTCCAGGATTCCGACTACGTCGTGCCCGAAGATTTGACGGCCGAGTTCACCATAGCTCCCAAGAGCATCCGCGATGCCAGCGTGAATGCAACCATCCCAAGCCAAACGTACACGGGAAGCGCCATTACCGACGTAGAGCCCAAAATCGTTGACGACGACATCCTCGATGCCGACGAGAAGTCCACCGCGCTTACGAAAGACACGGACTACGAGCTCGGTGACTTCGAGAACAACACCGATCCCGGCACCGCTACTCTGGTCGTAACCGGCAAGGGCAACTACACCGATCGTCGAACGACGAACTTCCAGATCGTGCGCGATGCCGACGCCATCGGTGAGGCAACCATCACGCTGAGTCCGGAGACCTGCACCTACAACGGTTTGGCCCAGACTCCCGCCGTTACCGTCAAGAAGGGCGACAAGACCCTTGTCAAGGACACCGACTACAGTGTGACCTACTACAACAACATCGACGCTGGCAATGCGCTCGCATACATCGAGGGCAAGGGCGGCTACGTCGGTAGCACGGTCAAGGAGTTCAAGATCAACAAGGCCAACATCACGGCAACCACCACGCTTGAGGGCTGGACATACGGCGAGGATGCCAACACGCCTGTGACCAAGGTCAAGCTTGGCGACGAGGAGATGAGCGACTTCCCGCAGGAGGCAATCACCTATGCCTACGCCGCGAAGCCCGAGACTGGCGCGCCGACGGACGACTCCTTCGATGCCAAGGTCCCGACCAATGCTGGAGCCTATGTCGTGAGGGCGACCATTGCGGCGACCGCGAACTATAACGCGGCGATGACGACTGCTGTGTTTACCGTCGCCAAGAAGTCCATCACGGCGAAGGTCGACGACGTGACCAAGGTGTACGGCGATCCCGATCCAGAGTTCACCGTCACCTTCACGGGCCTCGTCGGCAACGACACGATAGGCTATACCGTCTCCCGCCAGGATACGGAAGAGAGGGTTAAAGACTACGAAATCAATGCGGACATCACGCCCAATCCGAACTACGAGCTGGAGGAGGTGGAGCCCGGCACCCTCACCATCGTGCCGAGGGACATCTCCTCGGCGGTGATCGCCCCCATAGAAAACCAGCTGTACAAGGGCGAGCCGATCGAGCCTGTGCTCAAGGTTACGCTCGGCGTGGAGCAGCTCCCGCCCACCGCGTACGAAACGATCTACGACAACAACACCGATGTCGGCCTCGCGACAGTGTTCATCCACGGCAACGGTGACGGCAACTACACCGGCAGCGCGAGCGCGCAGTTCGCTATCAACAAGAAAGACAGCGCGGTAGTCGCCATGGCCGTCGACCCGGCCACCTACACGTACACCGGCGAGGCTGTCGTGCCGATAGGGGTCACGGTCTACGACACGAAGTCCGACAGGCAGGCTCCCTTAGACGGCTTCTTCAAGCCCGAGGGCAGCGAACGATACTACAAGATAATCCCGCCCGAATCCTACGACCTTACGTTCTACAACAATGTGAACGCCGGGACGGCCACCGCCATCGCCACACTCAAGGGCAACTACGAGGGCATTACCACCACGACGTTCACCATCGAGAAGGCTAGCGTCACGAGGCCGACGGTCACCGAAAGCTTCGACTATGACGGCAACGAGAAGACGGCCGTCGAGACCCCCGCGGCGGATGCGAGCTACCGCATCATCGGGACCAGCAAGGCCACCGACGCGGGCAGCTACACCGTGACCGCAGCCCTCAAGGACACCAACAACTACCAGTGGGCCGAGACGAGCAGCGACGCGAACGATGCGACAAGCAGTGACCTCGTGTACAACTGGACCATCGCGCCGAAGGCCGCCGGCTTCTCTGTCGACGACATCGCCGACCAAACCTACACTGGCAGCCCGATCAAGCCGGCCGTCACCGTGAAGGACGGCGACAAGACGCTCGCCGAGGGCACCGACTACACCGTGGCATACGACGCGAACACCGCTATAGGCACCGGCACTGCCACCGTCACCGGCAAGGGCAACTACGCCGGTACCAAGGTCGCCGAGTTCAACATCGTGCCGAAGGGAGAGGTCGCGGCGCCGTTGGCGAAGGATGACCTTGTCTACAACGGCCAGACGCAGACGGGCGTGGAGGCCGGCGAGGGCTATACCCTGAGCGGCATCGTCGAGGCCACCGGCGCCGGCGACTACACCGCCGTCGCCACGCTCGCCGATGGCTACGTCTGGGCCGATGGCGTGGCCGCCGAAACCGACGACACCGTGAAGGTTGCCTGGTCCATCGCGAAGAAGCCCGTTGTCGTAAATGGCGGCTATGCGGAGACCGTCTACGGCCTCGCGCCCACGCAGGGGCCGGTCGATGTCGAAGGCCTCGTTGGGGACGACGAGCTTGTGTACGGCGACGACTACGAGGTGACCTACCAGAAGCAGGGGACATCGCCGGGCACCGCGATCGACTGGTCCGTGGGCAGGTACAGCATCATCGTCACTATCCCCGAGAGCGCGAAGAACAACGAGAATTACGACGTGACGCGCGGTTATCCCGGCATGATCGCCGTCACCCCGCGCGACTTTGCGAATGCAGACATCGAGACCATACCGTCGCAGACCTACACCGGCGCGGAGATCGCTCCGGACAGCGTGGTGACGTATCCCATGTATGGTCAGCCCACGCTCCAGAAGGGCACCGACTACACCATCTCCTACGAGAACAACACCGACGTCGGCATCGCCAAGGCCACGTTCGCCGGCAGGGGCAACTACCGCGGTGAGCAGACGGTGTACTTCGCCATCAACAAGGCCGACAACAAGAGCCTCTCCGTGAGCGACATCGCCGACCAGGTCTACACGGGCGAGGCCATCACCCCGCCTGTCACCGTGACGGACGACAAGGGCACCAATGACGAGGGCGATGACGTCGAGCTCGTCAAGGACAAGGACTACGACGTGTCCTACGCGAGCAACGTCGAGCCCGGCACCGCCACCGTCGTGATCACCCTCAAAGGCAACTACGAGGGCGCGCTCACGCAAACCTTCAGAATCGTGAAGGGCGTCACGGAGGTAGCGCTGCCCAGTGCCGCGAGCGACCTTGTCTACAACGGCCAGACGCAGACGGGCGTGGAGGCCGGCGAGGGCTACACCGTCGCGGACGGCACCGCCACCGATGCCGGCGACTACACCGCGACGCTCACGCTCGGGGAGGGCTACAAGTGGCCCGAGCAGCTCCCTGAGGGCGCGACGCTCAACGAGGGCGACGGCACGGTCGAGGTTGCCTGGTCCATCGCGAAAGCCACGCCCGAGGTCGCCGTCGCCCTCGCTGACTGGACGTATGGCGACGCGGCCAAGCTGCCGATCCTCTCCGTCAGGCTCGACGGCAAGCTGGTGGCGGCCGAGGACTATGCGGCGAACTACTCCTACGCGAAGGCCGACGGAACCGCGGTCAACGGCGTCCCGACCGATGCGGGTGACTACGTCGTTACCGCCACCGTCTCGGGCAAGAACCTCGACGAGACGACCGCGACTGACGACTTCAAGATCAGTCCGAAGCAGCTTCCTGCGTCGCAGCCCGTCGTTGAGCAGACCTACACTGGCAGCGCCATCACCCCTGCCGTCATCGTCATGGACGGCGACAAGAAGCTGGTCGAGGGCACCGACTACGACGTTGCGTCCTGGCTCAACAACACCAAGGTCGGCGACGCGATGGCGGTGCTCCAGGGCAAGGGCAACTACACCGGCATGCAGTTCGCCAAGTTCAGCATCGTGGAGAACGCCGCGGCCAAGGAGGTCGCAGTGCCGACCGCCGTCGATGGTCTCGTATACGACGGCGCCGAGCAGGCGGGTGTGTCCTACGACAATGCCGTGCCGTTCACCGTGACGGGCGAGGCCACGGCCAAGGACGCGGGCACCCATACCGCCACGTTCACCCTGCCTGCCGGCTACGTCTGGGCGGGCGTCGAGGGCGAGGCTGCCAGCGCACCGAGGACTGTCTCTTGGTCCATCGCCAAGAAGCCTGCCACCATCAAGGTCGGCAGCGCGACCATCCAGTTCCTTAAGGCGCTCGTCGACTTCTCGGCGTTCACGGTAGACGTCGAGGGCGAGGTGGGCAACGACAAGCTCGCATATGAGTTGACGACCACGTATCGTGCGGGCGACCCCGTCACGGCTCCGGGTGAGGGCTATCTTGTTACCGCTGACTTTGACGCGGACGCTGCCCCCAACAAGAACTACGACATCACGGCTGAGCCCGGCGCGCTCCACGTGTACAGGCTTGATGTCGAGCCTCCGACTGCCGCGACCGGTCTTGTGTACAACGGCAGCGAGCAGGATGGCGTCGTGCCCGGAAGTGCTTCGTACTACTACACGCTCGAAGGTGACGCGAAGGCCACCAACGCGGGTAACTACACTGCGACGGCCAAGCTTCCGAACAGCAGGGACTATCGGTGGGCCGATAGCACCAATGGCGACGATAGGGTCATCCAGTGGTCTATCGATCCGGCCAGCATTTCTGCAGCCTACATCGAACCCGTAGGGGCGCAAACCTACACCGGCAATGCGTTCACGCCCGAGCCGACGGTCACCGACGGCGAGACGACCCTCGCGAAGGGCGACGACTTCACCTACAGCTACGACAACAACACCGACGTCGGCATCGCGACCATCACCGTGACCGGTAAGGGCAACTACACCGGCAAGGCCACCACGCAGTTTGCCATCAACGAGAAGGGCAGCGCCGCCGCGGGCATGAGCATAGAGGGACCTGGCTCCCGGCCTTACACTGGCAAGGAGCAGAAGCCCGGCGTGACCGTCAAGGACGGCGAGAAGACCCTCGCGGCAGGCACCGACTACGACCTCACCTACGTCAACAACAAGGAGGTCGGCACCGCCACCATCATCGCCACGCTCAAGGGCAACTACGAGGGTAGCCTCACCACCACGTTCCCGATTACCGAGAACAGCAAGGACGCCCTCAAGGACGCCATCGACGCTGTCGACACCATGATCGTGCCGACCTCCGAAGATGGCTCCGACGTGCCCGTCGGCGCGAACAAGTATGTTACGCCGGCAGACCAGAAGGCCCTCGATGAGGCTGTGGCAGCCGCCAAGAAGGTCGCCGACGACCCGAACAAGACATCTGACGAGATTGCCGCGGCAAAGAATGACCTCAACGCCGCCGTTGGGGCTTACAACAACGCCAAGAAGACCGTCAGGCGCTATACCGTGACATTCGACGCTAAGGGTGGCGAGCCTGCACCTGCGAAGCAGACCGTCAATCAGAACGCAACGGCCACCGAGCCGGCGACCCCGAGCAAGAGCGGGTATCTATTCCAAGGTTGGACGCTCGACGCCAAGGCCTACAGCTTTGCCTCGAAGGTGACCAAGGACATTACCCTCATTGCTAAGTGGCAGGCAGCTTCCGGGACCAACCAGCAGATTGCGTCGATCGATCCTATCGAAGACCAGCAGTACAAGGGCGATGCGGTAACGCCTAAGGTCACCGTGAGGGATGCCAGTGGCAACGTGGTCGACTCGTCCAAGTACGACGTCACCTACAAGGACAACGCCGCGCCAGGTACGGGCATGGTCTTGGTCAGCCCCAAGAACAACGCCCACGGCTCCGCAGCCGCGTCGTTCACCATCAAAGATGCACGCACCAAGGTCGCCAAGCCCGGGGCCAAGAGCTTCGCCTACGACGCCGCGGCGCACACGGGCGTCGCGTCGGCGAAGGGCTACGCGCTCTCCGGCACCGCCAAGGCGACGAACGCCGGCACACCACCGCCGACGTGGCGCTCAGCTGGAAGATCTCGCCGGCTGCCATCACCTCGGTGACCGCCGCCGACCAGAGCTACGACGGCAAGGCGAAGACCCCGACGCCCACCGTCAAGGCGGGCAAGCTCACCGTGCCCGCCGCCGGCTACGCCGCCAGCTACGCGAACAACGTCA
The DNA here is from genome assembly GCA_902798915.1 of uncultured Coriobacteriaceae bacterium. Lineage (GTDB taxonomy): Bacteria > Actinomycetota > Coriobacteriia > Coriobacteriales > Atopobiaceae > RUG440. The sequence goes on from CADBYM010000072.1 coordinate 10,920, forward strand.
AGGCCGGCACCGCGACCGTCACCGCGACGGGCAAGGGCAACTTCACCGGCGCCAAGAGCGGCAGCTTCAAGATCGTGGACAAGCGCACCAAGGTCGCCAAGCCCGAGGCCAAGAGCTTCGGAGCTTCGTCTACGACACCAAGGCACACACGGGCGTCGCGTCGGCGAAGGGCTACGCGCTCTCCGGCACCGCCAAGGCGACGAACGCCGGCACCTACGAGGCCACCGCGAAGCTCGCCGAGGGCTACGTGTGGAGCGACGGCACCACTTCCAGCGTCAAACTCACGTGGAAGATCAAGCCCGCAAAGATCACGTCCGTCACTGCCGCTGACCAGGCATACACCGGCAAGGCCATCAAGGCAAAGCCCACCGTCAAGGCGGGCAAGCTCACCGTGCCCGCCGCCGGCTACGCCGCCAGCTACGCGAACAACGTCAAGGCCGGCACCGCGACCGTCACCGCCAAGGGCAAGGGCAACTTCACCGGCGTCGCGACCGGCGAGTTCAAGATCAAGGCTCCGAGCGTGCAGTACTACGTGCACCGCCAGACCTACGGCTGGGAGACTCGGTACTGCAACGCCGACGGCGATCAGTCCGGTACCACCGGCGAGGGCAAGCGCCTTGAGGGCATCTATGTCCGGCTCAACAAGAAGCCCGTCTCCGGATCTATCCAGTACCGCACCCACATCCAGACCTACGGCTGGGAGAAGGACTGGAAGAACGAGGGGGAGATGAGCGGCACCTTCGGTGAGTCCAAGCGCCTCGAGGCCATCCAAATCCGTCTGACCGGAGAGATGGCCAAGAAGTACGACGTGTGGTATCGCGTCCATGCACAGACTTACGGTTGGATGGGCTGGACCAAGAACGGCGCGTCCGCAGGCACCGCCGGGCAGGGCAAGCGCCTTGAGACGATTCAGATCGTGATCCTACCCAAGGGCAGCACGGGTCCTGCCACCACTCTCAAGGGTGCCAAGCAGACGACCGCGTCCGCCTTCGTCCAGAAGAAGTAGCGCGCGGGCGCGGATGCGCCCGAACGCGGATGGACCAAAGGGACGGCCCCTCTCGTACGCCACGAGGGGGGCCGTCCCAATTCCATTGCCTGCACGATCAGGGTCAAGGTTGCCGACGTCGACAGCCACAGAACTACTCAGCAGGTATCAAGACATGAATCAAAACGTGCGGACAACTGCGCTTTTGTCGCCTATGGTTAAAATACTATTCACCTGCTGAGTAATTCGCCAAGGCCGCCGTTTGCGGCAGGGCTACGCTCGGCAGTTCAACGAGCGGCCCATGGACCTGCTCGATTCGGCCTGCGATCGCGTTGGGGCGTCCGTCAGGTGATTGGGCTGTACGTCTCTCTAAAGGCGCCGAGCAAGGTGTCGCGTCCGCGGGATTCCTGCCACAGGCACTCGAAGTCGTCTGCAGTCATCTGTGATCCTTCACGGAGTCTGCGCGCAGACCGCTTGTCGAATCTGCCGGAGCGCGCATGCTCCAGTGCAGGGTACAGCAGCAGTTCGAGGCGCGCCAACACCATCGTCTTGTAGAACGCCTTCCTGACGTCGCTCATGGGCGTCTCGTCTATGGTCGCGAGGATTCTCCGTTCATCGACCCTGGGCACCACTCGTCCAACGGCCGTGGTGGGTCCCTGCCAACCGGATAACAGAACGTCGTAGTAGCTCGCTCTGTGGCCCGCGTGCTCGATGGCACTGTTCGGGAAGAGCAGAACGCGCTTGGCGACCTCCTTCGCGCTCGCCATGATCTTGGGCATATAGTCTTCAGACACCGCCGGATAGAAGGTGGACGCATTGTCGTAGAGGGGCGACTGACGCGCGATGTCACTGTCCGCCCGTGCGAGGTAGCCCCAGTTTCCGCCATGTCTGTCGTAGTTGCCCACGAGGGCGTCGAACACAAACATGTCCCAGAACGACCGCTCGTTCTCCTCGAACGCCGGGGCCAGCTGCCGGTCAGTCGAGAGGACCTCACGAATCTGCGATAGGGTTGGATGTCGGCCCACGTCCTTCGAGTCGTAGTGGCGGTGCATGAAGCGGTCGAAGTCGATGTGCCGCGTGCCCGGCAACTCGAAGTTCTTGCAGGCGACCGCGAGCTCGTCTCCGATGGACACGATGAGTGTCTCGTGCGCGGGAAGTGCGAGCGTCGAGGCAATGTGGGAGCTCAGGTACTCGGCGACGACGTTGTTCACGTTGCTGGTTTGGTTGACGTTGCGCGGAGCCTCCCTCTCTTGGAACTTCACCATGTAACGCTGCCCGTCGAGGATGATGCCGTTCTTGCGGTCGCTCCCACCGTAATCCGCGAAGTTGTCGTAGGTGACGCTATCCAGCACGCGCACCGTGCTACTCGATCCCATGGCGCCAGCCTCCCCGCGCGTAGTAGCGCCGTATCCACATGTCGTGTTCCTCATCGAGCTTGCGCGCACACGACTCGACCTCGTTCTCGTAGCAGTCCACGCACAGGTCGTCACGCTCGATGGCGTCTATGAGTGCATAGATGTCGTCTGCCAACATCTGCGGAATCGAGAACGGCAACTCCTCGGGACGGAGCATCCCGGACGTGTCCATGCGTACCTCCTGAATGTGTCAAGTGTCTGCGAGCGGCTGCTTACTCAATGTTACCCCCTCGCCGTCGGTGTGAGGATGGTGGAGTTCAGAGTTCCCTTCGCCATGCGTGGGACTGCTGCCATGGACCCAGACGAAGAGACGGCCAAAGGGGCAGCATGGCAAGGCTCTACTTCGGTACGGCGCGATGGGCAGCTAGGTACCCACCACCCCATCCCACGAGGTGACGCCATCGCGCGGCGCGCCAGGCTCTCGGAGCAAAACGTTGGCCGCCTTGCGCACATGATAGAATGGCCTTGATGCGCCAGAAGCCGTACGGGAGACGGGAGCAAGCCATGGGCATCTACCTCAACCCAGGGAGCAGCCGGTTCGAGATGGCAGTGAACTCGGAGGTCTTCGTTGACAAGACGGCAATGGTCTCGTATCTAAACTCATGCGTAAACACGAACAAGCGCTATGTCAGCGTCTCGCGTCCCCGGCGGTTCGGAAAGACGATGGCGGCGGACATGGTCTGCTCGTATTACGGGCGTGGGGATGGCGATGCGCGGGCGCTGTTCGGCGGGCTCAAGGTCGCGAAGACCGAGCCCGTGGCGGCGAGGAGCGGCGAAGCACGTGACTGGGACTTCTTTCTCGGTGCTTTCGACGTTGTGCGCGTGACGGTGACTGAGTTTCTCGAGGATGGAGAGGGCCTGCGTGAGGCGATTGAGTGTCTCGTGGACGAGGTTACGGGCGAACTCATGGAGGCGTATCCCGACGTGCGTTTCGGCAAGAGGGTCCGTCTCCATACGGTGATGGCTCGTATACACGCCCACACGGGCCGGCGGTTTGTAATTGTCATAGACGAGTGGGACGCCCCTATGCGCGAGCGACCGGACGACGAGGACGGCCAAAGGGTTTACCTCGACTTTTTGCGTGACTGGCTCAAGGACCAGCCCTTCGTCGCGTTGGCTTACATGACGGGAATCCTGCCCATCAAGAAGTATGGCGTCCACTCGGCACTAAACATGTTCGACGAGTACTCGATGGTCGCTCCGTTACAGCTTGCCGAGTATGCGGGTTTTACCGAGCGAGAGGTTCGTGAGCTTTGCGCGGGGCACGGCCGAGACTTCTCCGTCTTGCGAGAATGGTATGCCGGATACGAGGCAGGCGGGATAGTGCCACCGGGCGAGCGCGAGGCCCCGCGCTTCTCCCTCTACGCGCCGCTCTCTGTTGCAAAGGCCGTGTCTACGGGCAAGATTGCCAACTACTGGGGTGGTACCGAGACGTACGAAGCCTTGGCGAAGTACATCCGTCGCGACTACGATGGACTGCGGGAGAAGATCGTGCTGCTCATGGATGGTGCAAGGCTTCCGGTCAACCTGCGCACCTACCAGAACGACATGACCTCGTTTAAGGGGGCTGACGATGTCTTGGCACTGCTCATCCACTTGGGCTATCTTGGCTGGGATTCCCGCGAGGACGTAGCTTTCGTGCCCAACAGAGAGGTGCGCCAAATCTTCTGCGACTCGACCAATGAGCCTTCGTGGGAGTCGACCTTTGCCGCAATCGAGGCGTCCAAGGAGCTGGTTCGCGCCACGATTGCTGGCGAAGAGACCCGCGTGGCAGAGCTTCTCGACAAGGCTTACGATTGCGCGGGGAACAAGACCTACAACTCGGAGGCGGCTCTTTCCTATGCCGTAAGGCTTGCCTACTACGCAGCGCAAAAGTGGTACACCGAGGTTGTGGAACTCGACAGTGGTCGAGGATACGCCGACGTGGCGTATCTCCCCTCCCCACGTTGTCCAGAAAAGCCTGCGCTGCTTGTGGAGCTCAAGTGGATGAGCGATGCCGATACGGCTTTATCACAGATTCGCGATCGACGCTACCACGGTCGACTCGAGCACTATCTGGAGAATCTCCTGCTCGTGGGCATAAGCTACGACCGCGATGCGCGGCCGGGATCACGTGGCTACAAGCGCCACACTTGTCGTATTGAACGGGCATGAGTTCTGCGCGAGCGCCGGTCGGTAGGCCCAGGTAAGTCCTTGGCGCCAAGAGCCTCTGACCTTGGCTGCGGCACCGGGACCCCGTTATAGGGTCTGGGAGGCGAATCGAACAGAGAGCGGGATGAGGATGCGGGCCTCCATGGTTGCGTGCTTCTCGTTGAACTCGGCGATGCCGCCATGGAACTTGGCGACTTCGGCGACGTTGGCGGTTCCAAGATTGAGGAACAGCGCAGAATCTGGCTCGTAACTGGTGTGATGATGCCTTCCCCTATGGCTTCGGCACGGATTGCATACCTCCACGAAGAGCTGATCGGCCCACACAAGGGATCTGAGTCGAATGGTGGGGTGCTCGACCGCTCCTGCGCAGGGCTCGGCCATCAGCATACGGCACTCGTAAAGCGCGGCGTCAATGAGGTTAAAAAACACCATGGCGAGTTCGAGGTCATCGATGGACAGCTCCTCGGGAAGCGTTACCTCGATCGCGAGTTCGACGCCCACCTCCTTGCACTGGTGCTCTTTCGCGAGCAGGACGGCTGCGACGACGACGTTCTCGCACGCCCGCGTCCATGTGTCCGAGGCAAGCTGCATGCTGGAGGTCAGGCACGCGTCCACTCCTACCGCATCCCTGCGTCGCAACGCCTCGCGCGCCTGTGCCAATTGCAGCTCGACGTCCGCCCCCACCGCACGCACGAGATGCGCGGCGTGTTTCGTCTGGGCGCGATACTCTTCGAGCGAAGCTTCCAGGAGTTCGGCGACCTCATTGGCATACGCTGCCTGCGAGCGATCAAGTGCCCTCATCATGAGGTACGCAGTCGCAACGTCGACCGCCCCCGATGCCAGTATGAGTATCGCTGTCAGGACCGGGTTGCCGGCCAGGTACTGTATGAGTAGCCACATCTGCAGCACGAATGCTGTGCCGAATGCCACAACCATGGCACGTCGCCGCCTACTCATGGTCGCTCGCTTCTGGGGAGGCGGGCGTTTCGTCGTGCGCCTTCGCGATGGCATGGGCGCGAGACTGAAGCTCCGCGAGGGTTTGGTCGGCCCGTTCGTCATCTCCGAGCCGCTCCAACTCATTGACGAGCGCGATCTGGTTCGCGAGGTCATGACGCAGGCGGCGTATGGCGGCCATGCGTCGGGCGGAAGCGGCGACCTCTCTGCGCATATGCCGTTCTTGTCGTGTGCTTGCGGAGCGAGTCGTCGCCTCGCGACCGATGCGCTCCTCCCTGAAGGTGATGGCAAGCGTGGCGATTCCTATACCTATGGTGAACAGGGGATAAATCAAGCTGATGACGCGAAACGTATCCCTGGCATATGTGGTGTCAAGTTGCATCTGAGAGAACATCACGAGCAGATAGGACCAGAGTAGATAGAGAATCACCGGGGGATATGGCGACCCCCTGCGAGCTCCCTCGCGTCTCCTGACGATGTAGACGATGAGTTCGGTGAGGCCTGCCTGTACGGTGATGGCCACGATGTATGCAGTGGCCGCGATTCCTTTGTCAACGCGGTCAGGTGTGGCCACGGGATCAATTGCGCCGTTTGCGGCAAGCGCATATAGGGCTGCGACCAGTACCTCGCTAAAAGCCACGATGGCTTGAATGACGAGCACCCTGACAGTTCGTGCGCGGAGCGGACCCCGGGAGTAGGCGATGGGAAACACGATGTTGATGAGCGGAGCGAAGATCAGGGCGTTTGCAATCCTCGGGAGTGCCGAATACTCCAAAAGAAGCATCACGCCCATCAGGCCCATGTTGACGGCCGCGAAGACCACATTCGAGCGCATGGAAAGAATCCTGCAGAGGGTGCAGGTCAGCAACGCCTGCCAGAGAACGTTAAAGAAGACCCGCATGGCTTCGAACGTCACGAGTGCCATCGTCATTCGTCCGTGTGAATGGGCTTCCAGTGCGGGTTCACCTCGTGTGTGCAGTCCGCAAGGTAGCCTCGGTTCGAAATCTCGATCATGACGGCATCCATCGATCGCACGGCGTACTCGATGTCCGAGATGAAGAGGCGCACCGACGCCCGTGTCCCGAACGCGGACGAGCCGATGAACATCACCTGCGGCGAATACCCCTCGGCAATCCAACCGTTCCTCGTGAGGATGCTGCCCGCCAAGATCTCGATGTCGGTCTTTACCAGCTGCAGGTTGACGCCAGGCGCGATGTCGCACTCAAACATGTGTCGGCACGCCATCTTGCCGGTCATGCGCATGAAGTTGCCGCTCATAAGCTCGGAGTTGGGGATGATGTGCGGGATTCCGTCTCGGTCGCGGATGGTGATCTGGTGCCAGTCGATGTCCATGACCTCGCCACGATGGTCGCCTATCATCACCTGGTCCCCGAGGGAGACTATGTCGCTGAGGACGATGAGGACCCCCGCAACGACACTCTTGATGAGGTCCTGCAAGCCAAGGGAGACGACGAGCGTGGTGACGCCGAGTGCCTGCATCGCTCCCCCCATCTGCAGGTGGAAGACGTTCTCGCCGAGGAAGAACACCACAACGATGGCAATCGCGATACGCAGGATGTTGACGAGGAGGGACATCTCGGTGACGGGAGAATCGACGAGCCTCTTGTGCAGGGCCTTGCTGAGTATATGGCTGACCGTGAGGGCGACGCAGAGCGTGACGACGACCACGAGGATGTTGCCTGGAATCTCGCCGACCGCTCGATAGAGCGCGTCAAAGAGCAGGTGGGAGGCTTTGCGGCTGAGCATGGTCGTCCCTTCGTCGTGCGTTGCCATTATCCCATGGTACAACCATGACCGCGGTTCCGTCGTGGGATTGCGGTCGCTTTTGACGCGTTTCCGACTGTGGGATGGGGGTCACAATGCGCTAGACTGTTGGGGACCGCAAACATGCGACGATCACGAAAGGTGGCACAATGAACATCGTACTTTTGGGGGCGCCGGGCGCAGGCAAGGGAACGCAGGGCCAGAAGCTCGTCGAGGACTATGGCATCGCCCACATCTCCACCGGCGACCTGCTCCGCGCGGCCGTCAAGGCCCAGAGCGAGCTTGGCAAGCAGGCCAAGGCCTTCATGGACGCTGGCCAGCTCGTGCCCGACCAGCTCGTCATCGACCTCGTCAAGGAGCGCCTCGGCCAGCCCGACGCGCAG
>CADBYM010000073.1 GCA_902798915.1 uncultured Coriobacteriaceae bacterium
CCAAGCGGGACATCGGCATTTCCGGGATGTCGGAATATGAGGTAATATTCCGATATCGGAGTATTACCTCATCAGGTCAAAATCATCGTACCGCCTACAACAGGGTGCGAAGCACGCTCGTCGACCTCTTCGACGAGAGCGGGGACCTCTGGGAGCGCATCGACGCCTTCAAGAGGGAGTGTGACGACTGGCGCGAGGAGACCAAGGATTGGAGCGAGTCGCGAGGCAAGAACTACTCTCACTACCAGGACGAGAACTCGATCACCACCTACCTCTGGCTTAGATACCCGGCGAGGCACTACATATACAAGTACGGCATCGCCCGTACGCTCTGGCAGCAGTTTGGGACCGGGCGCCCGATCAAGAAAGGCGCATATGCCGCCAACGTCCGCAACGACGAGACGACCTACGAGGAGATTCGAGGCCGTCTTGCCTCCGACCCCGACCTGCGCGGGATCCTGGACTCCGTGCTCGCAGAGGACTGCGATAGCGATGACGCCCTGCATATGCTGACCCATCGACTTTGGCCACTACGTATGGTGGAACATGGGGCATGGGGGCGACGTGCCCGTGCCGAAAGGCGTGGGGGCGTGGTTCCCCTCGACTGACGAGTACGACCCTGGCATCACTCCCGCCCGGTGGGTGGAGCTGGTGGGCGACTCCACCGTCTTCAACGAGCAAAGCTTGCAGATCATGAAGCGGTTCCTCGATATGGGAGGCTCAGCTACGTGCAAGCAGCTCGCCGACAAGTATGGCGAGACGAATCAGTTCTACAACGGCGGCTCGCAAGGCTTGGCAAAGCGAGTCCAGAGTGCCACGGGATGTCCCGTCATGACGAACGAGGGCGAGGGTACCCGTTGGTGGCCGATTTTGTACGTGGGCAGGGATGCTGACGGCAGTACCGAAGGCTCCTACGTGTGGAAGCTTCGCGACGAGCTGGTAGAGGCACTCGAAAGCGTGGACTTGTCTGGCGTGCGGCTGTATGCGGATGGCGGGCCCGAGAAGACGGGGACGTTCGAGCCCTACGCCAAGGCGGACTTCCTTCATGAGGTCTATATGAGCGAGGAGCGCTACGGCCGTCTGCGCGGCGTGCTTCTCAACAAGAAGAACCTCATCCTTCAGGGTGCCCCAGGCGTAGGCAAGACCTTCTGTGCGAGGCGACTGGCTTGGTCGGTGATGGGCGAGAAGGACGATGACCGCATAGAGATGGTGCAGTTTCACCAGAACTATACGTATGAGGACTTCATCATGGGTTACAAGCCCGAAGGCGAGGGGTTCAGGCTCAAGGAAGGCGTGTTCTACCGGTTCTGCAAGCGGGCGGCAGCCGATCCCGGAAGGCGCCCCTATTTCTTCATCATTGACGAGATCAACCGTGGCAACCTCTCCAAGATTCTCGGCGAGCTGATGATGCTCATCGAGAAGGACTACCGCGGCACGGAGCTTATGTTGGCATACCGCGAAGAGCGTTTCTCTGTGCCCGAGAACCTGTACATCATCGGCATGATGAACACCGCCGACCGTAGCATTGCGCTCATTGACCATGCCCTGCGTCGTCGCTTTGCCTTCTTCGAAATGAGACCGGGCTTCGACTCCGAGGTGTTCCAGGAATACCAGGAGTCCCTGGGAAGCGAGACGCTTGACCTCCTGGTAGGCCAGATTCAGGCGCTCAACTCCGTCATACGCCACGACCCCGCGTTGGGCAAGGGCTTCGAGATAGGTCACAGCCATCTGTGCGGGCGAAAGCCCGGTGAGGCGGATGATGACTGGTTGCGTGAGGTCGTGGACTTCGACATCATCCCGACCCTTGAGGAGTACTGGTTCGACGATGAAGACAGGGTTGCCCTGTGGAAGGGCAATCTGCGTGGGGTGTTCCAACAGTGAACGAGGCCGCGACCGCGAACATCCCCATTCGCAACGTGTTCCACATGCTGGCCTATGCCTTCCAGTCGCTGCGGCAGGGAGAGTACGAGCGGCTGGAAGCCGAGGACTTCGAGCACGTGCACGATCTGTTGGCGGCCATCCTCGCACTGGGCGTGGGAAGGCAACTCAAGCAGGGGCTGCACCGAGAATACGTAGGGAGGTCCGAAGAGCTCGCTACGATTCGTGGCAAGGTGGACGTGGGCGGCACTGTGCGGGCGAAGCTTGCGAGAAGGCGCGTCGTGGTATGCGAGTACGACGAGCTCAGCGAGGACAATGCGCTCAACCAAGCCGTCAAGGCAACCTGCATGCTCTTGCTCCGACACGGCAAGGTGGCAGACGAGCGCAAGGCGACGCTCAGGCGGGAAGTGCTGTTCTTCTCCAGCGTAGACGACGTCGACCCTTCGGCTATCCGTTGGGACTCCTTTCGGTTTACGCGTGAGAACCGAAGCTACTGGACGCTTGTTTGCATCTGCCAGCTCATCGTGGAGGGGATGCTGCTAACTACCAGCGCGGGGGAGCACAGGCTCGCGGAGTTCATAGATGACCAGCGCATGCACCGGCTTTATGAGAAGTTCATCCTGGAGTACTACAGGAAGGAGCACCCCGAGCTGCGTGTAAGCACGCCACAGATACCTTGGGTGCTCGATGAGGGCGATGGGGCGATGCTGCCCACGATGCGGAGCGACATAACCTTGGAGCGAGGCGGTCGGGTGCTCATCATTGACGCGAAGTTCTACGCGCACACTACGCAGAGCCTCTTTGGGTCGCACACGATTCACTCGGCCAACCTGTACCAGATCTTTACGTACGTGAAGAACCGCGAGGCTGGCTTTGCCGGTAGGCCGCACGAGGTGAGCGGCATGCTCCTCTACGTGAGGACCCGGGAGGCAGTGCAGCCCGACCAGTCCTACGTGATGAGCGGCAACCGGATTGAGGTGAGGACGCTAGACCTCAGTCGTGACTTCTCGGAGATTGCGGCGCAGCTGGACGGCATAGCTGACGAGCATTTCGGAACGTCCGGCGGAATCGCACCTGCCGTCGAGGGATGAGGCGCCAGCGCCACCTCGTTCTGTCGAACGTGATGGACCGAGGGATTCTGGACGAGCCCGCGTGATTGAGCGCCAGCGGTTCTTCACAATCATCCGCAAAGTCCTGTCCGGCATGGGAGCGACAATCGCTCGGGGAAGCTGGCGTGAAAGCCGCGGCATTTAGAAGAGGACGGCCTTTCTGTTGCGTCTACGGTTATGCGAGTCTACAATTTGCCGTATAAAATTAACGGCTGATCGTGAGACGGCGTTCCTGGGGGTAAGAATGCTTAAGCGTTTTTCCGTGAAGGGCTTCCGGAGCTTCTGCAACAGAGTTGAGCTCGACTTTGGTAATCATCGTGAATATGGATGGCATAGCGACTTGGACGCGGGCGATGCCTATCTGACCAACGGTATTATCAGCAACGCGCTTGTTCTGGGTCTTAATGCTACGGGTAAGACGAATCTCGGGATTGCTCTCATGGATGTGAAGAACAACTTTGAGAGACGTTCGAGCGCGACGATAGGGAGTGGCGGAATTGCCGATTCCTCATTCCTCAATGGCGATAATCTGAGCGGGCACGCATCTTTCGAGTACGTTTTCACAATTCTCAATCATGAGATTGAGTACTTGTACAAAAAAGATGCTCAGCAGTATGTGACCTACGAATCACTGCATGTGGACAAAAGGCTTGTGTTTGAGTGCGATTCGCACCGCCAACGTGTCAAAGATGAAGGACTTGCTCTCGTGGGTGGCTCAGTCCTAAACTGGGACTTTGCAGATGGCGGTCTGAGCGTTCTTGGATATCTATCCAACAGCCTGCCAAAATCATCCAGTCCGATAATCTATGAGCTTCGCTCGTTCATTGACCGCATGGACATGGTATCGATACCTTCCTTCGCTTCTCGCAACGAGACGACAATGAGAGCCCTTCGGCGGATTGTCAAGTCCGAATCTGCGGTTAGGGAGTTCGAGTCGTTTCTTCGACACTACGATGTGGACGAAAGACTGGAAGTGAAGAAAGGTCCGGATGGAGAGCCTGTCCTGTACTTTAGGCACAGCCGACCAATTCACTTTGGGGCGGCCTGCTCGAGTGGAACCCTCACCCTGCTTTTGCTCTTCTCGCGCTTCTTTATGCAAGGAGAAGGATGCCGTCCAAGTTTTGTCTATATCGATGAGTTCGACTCCTACCTGCATTATCGTGTTGCGGAAAGGCTCATAAGAAGCTTTGGCAGCATTCCGGATAGCCAAACTGTCTGTTCGACTCACAATACAAGTCTAATGAGAAATGTTACGATGCGCCCCGATTGCGTGTTCGTGATTTCCAGAAAAACGTCTGAAGGAAACGCTTCCCACGATTACGAGCTGGAGATAAAGTCGCTATCCGATAGGACGCAACGCGAAATACGAAGAATCAATAACGTTGAGCATCTCTATCGAAACGGGGAGTTCAACTAATGAGACAGGTCCTATTTGTCGTAGAGGGAGAGAAAGCTGAGCATAATGCCGTGCTCGCCTGCAGGCGAGCCTTTGAGATTGAGCCTGAGGACTTGTCGATTCTTACGTTTGGGACACACATTCACTCTCTGATAAAAACAATCGGCGCCGGCCAACACGGGGATAGCATTGACTTTGAAGGCATTGAGTTACGAGGAATTCTTTGGCCTGCGTACGTCCGGTCCATTTGTGACATACAAGCAGGCTGTAAACGAAAGACTGTGCAGCGCAAAGAAGGCAAAGTATACGGACTTGAGAAAATATCAGAGCGAGGACTTTGCGCAGATTATGGCGTTCTCTGCCGCAAAAGCTTGCACATTAGCAGGTGATAGCTCCATGGAGTCATCTGCTTCCCTATGCGACATCGTCGACTTGGCTGATTTCTGCGATGACGTGGATCTATATGCCTTACTTAGAGTCCAGCAGCGCAGGTATGAAGAAGACGGTGTTGTTCAGGCCCTTAGTACGGGGTTCTTTTTCCTATCCATCTGGTCGCAATTGGTGAACAATGCTTGGATGCGGCGCAATCCTTCGTTCGCCTATGAGGCTCCCTGACGCACGCGCCTGGCTTGTTGCGCATAAGGGAGCATCCCCAAACAACAAGAGGCTATGATCAAGTCGTTCATACTGAGGATGCCTTCACACCTTTGTCCTTGCGCTCACGGATGGCTGAATTATGGAGACCTCGACACTCAGGCACTTTGATTACCTCGCGGAGCACGCTCACGACTCCTCGGCCTGGCCTGACGCCAACGGCCGTCCCACACACAGTGGCGTCGCATATAATCCGCGACAGTCGTTGTTTGCACCCAGCCAGCGCTTGCGTCATGGTCGGTCACTCGCACGAGAGAGGCATGCGTGTGCTTGCAGGCCACATGCAACGAAGCCCGTCTGCCACCACGAAACTCGTGCTACAATCTCGATTGTTTACGCCAGACGCATTTGGGGCGTGGACGTTCGTATGCGTACCTTGTTTCTATGGATTGGAGCACAAAAATGGCAGACAAGAAGCAGACCTTGAGCATCGGCGACGTGGACGACGTCACGGGCGGCACGGTAAAGGTCACGGTCAACAAGACCAAGCTGCGCAAGATCGCAGTAGACGCCAAGCACGACGGCAAGACGCTCGATTGGGCCCTGCAATACTGCAACACCGAGGAAGAGCGCGAGTTCATGCGCTTCGTCTGGAATGGCCTCGCGTAGCCGCGTTCGGCATCAAGTACGTTCGCAAGGGGGCGGCAGGCTTGCTTGTCTGGCGCCCTCGATAGCATGTATGGAAGAGGCCACATGGCGGATGACAACGGCGGGCTGTTCAGGCAAAAGGCGATCGATAGGCTGTCCTCGCCGGACGAGCTCACGGATTACCTCAAGGTAACCAACCCGAGCGTATGGGTCGTCCTCGTCTCCGTCGTCGTACTGCTCGTGGGCCTCTTCGCTTGGGCTCTCGTCGGAACGCTACCGACGAGGGCGGATGCCTCGGTTGTCGTACGCAACGGCACCGCAATGGTGCGCGTCGACGACCCGTACGCCATCGACGAGGGCATGAGCGTGACGGTATCGTCGCAGGACTATCCTATCGAGTCGGTCGTCACCGACGAGTATGGCAAGACGATTGGTCGCGCGGACATCGAGCTTCCCGACGGCACGTACGACGGCACGGTAGTCGTGGATGAGACCCGCGCCATAGACTTCCTACTTCAGAGCAGCTAGACCGCGGGCGACGGGCAATGAACGGGTTCCAAAGACATGCCGCAAAGGTCAAGGAGCCACGCAAAAAGGGCGTGGCGAAGGTACCCGTGGTGATGCAGCTCGAAGCGCTCGAGTGCGGTGCCGCGTCGCTCGCGATGGTGATGGCCTATTACGGCAAGTGGGTTCCCCTCGAGCAAGTGAGGGTCGACTGCGGCGTGTCACGCGACGGATCCAAGGCCAGCAACATCTGGACGGCCGCCGAGCACTATGGCTTCGACGTGGAAGCCTACAGGACATCACCGGAAGACCTGAGGGACGACGGGACGTACCCCTGCATCATCCACTGGAACATGGAGCACTTTGTGGTGCTCGACGGCTTCCGCGGCACAAACGTCTATCTCAACGACCCGGCCAGGGGTGCAGTCAAGATACCCTGGGAGGAGTTCGACGAGTCGTTCACCGGCGTCGTGCTTGTCCCGACCCCATCGGAGGACTTCGTGCCCAGCGGAAAGCGCCAGAGCCTGCTCGAGTTCGCAAAGAGAAACCTATCGGGCGCGGGGGCGGCCACCGCCTTCGTCATCATAGCCACGGTCATCGCCTACCTCTTTGGCATCGTCAACTCCGTCACGGCGCGAATCTTCCTCGACCGTCTCCTTACGGGCGTCAACCCCGACTGGCTCGGGCCCTTTACGGTGACCTTGATCGCGCTCGCCGTACTTCAACTCATCGCCGCATGGGTCCAGGCCATCTACTCACTGAGGATCAACGGCAAGATGGGGGTAGTGGGCAGCACCACCTACATGTGGAAGGTCATGCGCCTGCCCATGGAGTTCTTCTCGCAAAGGTTTGCCGGTGACATCCAGGCGAGGGCATCCATGAACGCCGCTGTGGCACAAACGCTGATCCAGACCTTCGCTCCCGCGGCGATCGACACGGCCATGGTGGTCTTCTATCTCGCGCTGATGCTCAACCAGAGCCTGCCGCTCACCACCGTGGGGATTGCGACCGTCATCATCAATGCGGCGGTGTCGAGGCTCGTGTCAAACAGGCGCGTGAACATCGCGCGCGCTCAAATCCGGGACGAGGGCAAGTTCGACTCCCTCACCGTGGCGGGCATCGAAAAAATCGAGACCATCAAGGCGAGCGGCGCAGAGCTCGGGTTCTTCCGCAAGTGGGCAGGCTATCAGGCATCGGTGAACGCGCAGAATGTACGAACCGCAAAACTCAACCAGTACCTCGGGGCACTGCCGGCCTTCCTCGCGTCCCTTGCAAACACCATCGTGCTCATCCTCGGCGTGCACTTGGCCATGGGAGGGTCCTTCACACTCGGCGCGGTGATGATGTTCCAGGGCTTCCTGCAGTCATTCATGTCGCCGGCGATGACCATGATCGGTGCCTCGCAGACCATCCAAGAGATGCGCACGCAGATGGAGTACCTCGACGACGTGATGGCATATCCCGACGACGTGGGACTCGAGGAAACGCCCACGCAGGAGGACGCGGACCTCGTCAGGCTGCGCGGCGACGTGGAGCTCAGAAACGTCACCTTCGGCTACTCGCGCCTTGCGGCTCCGCTCATCGAGGACTTCTCGCTCAAGGTCAGGCATGGTGGCAGCGTCGCGCTCGTCGGGTCTTCGGGCTGCGGCAAGTCCACGCTCGCCGCGCTCGTATCCGGGCTGTACCAGCCATGGAGCGGAGAGGTCCTCTTCGACGGGAAGCCACGAGCCGCCTACCCACACGGGGTTATAACGAGCTCGGTGTCGGTCGTGGACCAGGAAATCACGTTGTTTGACGACACGATTGAGAACAACATAAAGATGTTCGATTCCACGATCGAGGACTACGAGATGGTCCTTGCCGCGCGCGACGCGGGCATCCACGAGGACATCCTGAAGATGCCCGGCGGCTACCAGCGCAAGTTGCAAAGCGGGGGCAAAGGTCTCTCGGGCGGCCAGCGACAGCGCATCGAAATCGCGCGCGTGTTGGCTGCAGGCCCCACGGTCATAGTCCTCGACGAGGCCACAAGCGCACTTGATGCCCAGACCGAGGCCCATGTGATGCAGCATATCCGCAACCGTGGCATCACCTGCATCGTGGTGGCGCACCGGCTTTCCACCATACGCGACTGCGACGAGATTATCGTGCTTGACGCAGGCCATGTGGTAGAGCGTGGCACGCACGACGAACTCATGGCCACAGATGGCCTGTACGCAACGCTCGTCGCGTTCGAATGAGGATGTGAGCGGCATGGGATTGGTCGAGAGCCAGATCAAGGAGCGCCAACTCGCCGACGAGCAGCGCATGAGCGACTCACTCCTCAAGGTCGCAAGCGTCGTCATCGGACAAGAATCCGCAGAGAAGGCCATCGACGACCACGTTGCCGCGAGCAACGCAATAGAGCGCATCATGCGGTACTATCGCTACAAGATGGTCGACGTACCCGAATCCCTTACCGACATCTATGAACAGCTCGACTACTGCCTGCGGCCCCATGGGGTGATGTATCGAGAGGTCAAACTGGACAAAGGCTGGTACAAGGACTCCATCGGGCCAATCCTCACGCACACCCGCGAAGGCAAGAGGCCGGTCGCGCTCATCCCCGGAAAGATCGCAGGATACTGGTACACCGATGCCGAGACAGGGCTGCCTGTGAGCGTGAACGCGCTCACTGCCGCACAATTCTCTGCGGACGCACTGTGCTTCTATCGGCCGCTGCCGCAGAAAAAGCTGGACGTCACAGACCTGCTCGTCTACATGTGGCAGTGCATCACCCTCGGCGATGTGGAAGTCAAGGGCATGGCCGCCTTGGGCGTAGCGCTCGTGGGCACCCTGGTGCCAAGGCTCGTCAGCATCCTCACCGGACCCGTGCTTGCAAGTGGTGAGGTGCGGGCGCTCGTCGGCATTGCCATATGCATCGTATGCACCGCCGTTTCTCAGCAGCTCATCAGTGGCACGGCGACGCTTCTCTCGTCGAGACTCGAAGCCAAGGCAAGCCTCGAGGTGGAGGCCTCCATCATGATGCGGCTCCTCTCACTGCCTGCGGACTTCTTCAAGGAGTACAGTCCGGGCGAGCTCAAGAGCAGGTTCTTGTCCGTGAACAGCCTCTGCACCCTGCTCCTGTCGCTCGTGACGTCGGCAGGCATCTCTTCGCTCGCATCGCTTCTGTACGTGACCCAGATATTCGCCTTCGCACCGGCACTGGTAGTCCCCGCCTTGCTTGCCATACTGATCACGGTGACCTTCTCTGTGATTGCAGCGCTGGTAGGAATCAACATCAGCAGGCGGCGCATGGAGGCGGACGCAAAGGAATCGGGCATCTCATATGCCGTCATCTCGAGCATCCGCAAGATTCGATTGGCCGGCGCAGAACGACGGATGTTCGCGCGGTGGCTCGACACCTATACCCAGAAGGCTGACCTCACCTACAACCCGCCCCTGCTCATCAAGGTGAGCAGCGTGATAAGCCTGGGGATAACGCTGGTCTCCAACATCGTGCTGTATTATCTGGCCGTCAGAAGCGGCGTCGACCAGTCTTCGTACTTCGCCTTTACCACCGCCTACGGCATGATTATGGGGACGTTTACGTCGCTCTCTGCCAAGCTGACGCAGGCGGCGAGCATACGGCCCATGCTGCAAATGGCTGAGCCCTTCCTCCAAGCGGTTCCAGAGACATCCGGCGACAAGGAAGTGGTCACCGACATACACGGCGATGTGGGCTTCGAGCATGTGTCGTTCCGATATGGGCCGGACACGCCGTTCGTACTCAAGGACCTCACACTTAACATACGCGCGGGAGAATACACGGCCATCGTCGGGAGGTCCGGCTGTGGCAAGTCCACGATCATCCGACTGCTGCTCGGCTTCGAGAGGCCGGACCAAGGGGCGGTGTACATCGACGGAAAGGACATCGCCAGACTGGACCTCCCCTCACTGAGGAGACGAATCGGCACGGTCATGCAGCACGACGGGCTGTTCCAAGGCAGCATCTATTACAACATCGCAATCACGGCACCCGAACTCACCGTTGCAGAAGCGTGGGAAGCCGCCGAGACTGCCGGCATTGCCGACGACATCCGGGCGCTCCCCATGGGCATGCACACCCTTATCTCCGAGGGACAGGGCGGAATATCTGGCGGTCAGAAACAGCGACTGATGATCGCGCGCGCCATAGCCCCCAAGCCCAGGCTGCTCATCTTCGACGAGGCGACCAGCGCCTTGGACAACCAGACCCAGCGACAGGTAAC
>CADBYM010000074.1 GCA_902798915.1 uncultured Coriobacteriaceae bacterium
AGTGCTTACCGACCAAAGGAAAGGACAAGGTGCCGCAAGGGCGAAAAAAGTCCTTACCGACTCCCGTGAAAAAGTGCTTACCTTACAAAGAAAAAAGTCGTTGACATTTACACCCTGTCGGGATACGCCCCGGCGAAGCCCTGCAGCATGCCGGCGGGAAACCTGTTTGCCGTGGTAAGGAGGTTGGAGCATTTCGACAGCGAGACCTCGAGCATGCCGCGCATGTCTGCGGCATTGATGTCGAAATGCTCTTGGAAGGTCTTTACCGCCACCCACTTGAAGCGTTCGGCAGGCCAACGCTCGCCTACGAAATCCCTCTTGTACGCGATAAGCCACTCACCGAACCTCGCATCGTCAAGCATCCGCTCTCCCCTCGCCCTCAAGGCTGAATCGGCCATGCCCGTTCTCGCAGAAAGAGCCACCAGAATGCTCAGCCCTCGGCTGAGTGGCGGTGCGCGAGACGATTGCGAGTCGCGTGACGGGCCGGGCTTTTGCTGGGCGTTAGGTTCTTCGAGCATTTCGACAAAGCAAGCGCGGTGACAGCTGAGACCACGCGATCATGCACGTCAGGTGTGCGTCATACAGTCACGGCGCATTATGATGAATTCTTGTCCCCTCGCTCTTGTACAGTAAATATCATCGCAAGGTGACGTTCGGCAAGTGGTCTCCACTAATCCTATCAGGCGACATATTGAAAGGATGTGGTAAACAGCATGGTCGAAATCATCGACGTCTCATCTTGGAAACCCTACGAGGGCAACCCAGATGGAAGTGGCAGGAGCGAGAAGCAGTGGCTGGTATTTGATGATGGGCGAATTGGATTGTTCAAATATCCAAAGACCAACCCAGACACCAAAGAGACCACTTACGAACACATTTCAGAGCATCTAGCGCACAAGATCGGTGAGTTGCTCGACGTTCGAACGGCAGCAGTGGATTTGGGAACGAACGACGGACGCATTGGCTCCATCAGCTATCTCATCGTGGGTGATGGAGAAGCGCTTATCGAGGGATTACAGTTCATATTGGGGCAACACCCGCATTACGATAGCGACAGACTGTACGACGCTTCGTCACATGAGCACTACTCAATAGACCACATCTTCAACTCGGTGGGATACGAAGGGTTCACAGAGTATTGGATTAAGATGCTGCTGTTTGACTTCTTAATCGGAAACAGCGACCGGCACCAAAGCAACTGGGCGTACATTCTCTCTCAGGAACAAGAGTCCGAAGGAACCATTATCCGCATAACGCCATCCCCGCTATATGATAACGGCTCCTCGCTATGTTGTTTCGTGAGAGAGAATCAGCTGCAGGGTTACCTTGGAAAAGACGCGCTGAAGTTTCACTCGCTCGTGGAAACAAAGTCGCGTTCGATTGTGCGGATAAACCCTCACAACAAGAGACGACCGCTTCATTCTGAGGTCGTACAACATCTCTTAGCCTACTACCCGTCTACAAAGCCAATAGCGAAGTCATATGTCAACAGGCTTGAGCCAGGGTCAATACAATCCTTGGTCTATGCGTATCAAGATGAGCTGGTATCACCTGACAGAAAACGTCTTTTGGTAAAATTCCTCAAAGAGAAAGCCGCTCTGCTGCAGAGGCTTGTTATGGAGAGTGAAAATGGGTTACAACAGTCATGATTTTTTATACCTAATCTGGAAGGACCCGAAGAGTCGTAGGAATTACACCGTTGGAAGGCTTTCCAGAGGGGAGTCTTACGTCTTCGAGTACTTCGGCGAGCACGAAGAGGCAAAGAAAGCCGGTTGGGAATACCTGAAGGCATTTCCGAAGGACGAAAGGTACGAAAGTCCCGCCCTTTTCGCCGCGTTCGCGTCTCGCCTACCCGACCCCAAGCGAAAAGGGATCGAGAGCATCCTCCACAAGTACGGCCTCACCGAGTTTGACGGATTCGAACTGCTGCGCAAGAGCACCGGGAGGCTCCCGATTGATACCTACGAGTTCATCGATCCCGTTTTCCCTGAAGAGCAGTCCATCACGCGCGAGTTCTACGTCGTTGGCATCAGGCACCACGCCGGCTGCCACGGGTCGGACTGCAACCTCCGTCCCCAGGTAAAAGAGGGCGAATTGGTAACGCTGTTGCCAGAACCGGGCAACGAGTTCGACGAGTTCGCGGTAACTGTGCGCACGAAAGGCGGGGAGATGCTCGGGTACATCCCGAGGTACTACAGCGAGAGCGTCTCCAGCAGGCTCGCCCTCGGCATGACGTACGCCTGCGAGGTCATCGAGATCGACTATGAAAACAACTGCGAGGTTTGCCTGAAGGTGCGCCTGTCGATTCCGAAGGAGGAGTCGTAATCCCAATGGCTGCCGCGCCAACGCAAATCGGTCCGCGCGAGAAGTCTCCCGTCGGCAACTTGGCCGACAGGGGTATTCGTTCGTCGCAATGCAAATCCTTCGCCGAACCCTTACGACCGACGGTGACGTCTCACGCAACGCTTGCCTCGACAGTGATGACGAGCGCCGGTCCACCGTGCCGTCTCGGAGGCTAAGCGCCTCCTGCCTCCCCACGCGACACCTGGTATCTCGACAAACCCCGCGCAGAATCAAAGCGCTGCCAAGTGCCGTCGTAGAACTGGTTCAGACGCTCAATAACCGCGCAATCCAATTTGCGGAGAAGCTTGTCCTGTGTTTTGCCGACATTGCGAGGCATCTCGATGCCTGCCTCGTCGTACTCGAGCTCCATGATCTGGTGTTCCGACGCCAAGATGGTCGTGTACTCTTTGTCGGTCAAGTTTAGGCGATGGCCGAGATCGATCACAGAACCTATGACCGCAGGAGTATTCACTTGTTTCGACTCCCTCGCCCACTCCCACGCACGCCCGACGCTGTTCTCCCAGAAGTAGATGCCACTTCCGAGCCAGTCATAATCGTTCGTGCTGAAGTCAAGCTCTCCCCCCTGTCTGACGACCTTGTCAGACACCGACTGACCGCAGCCATGAAAACCAAACACAAGTCGCGGGAGCTTGGAACACATCGTGACGCCCTACGTATACATTGGTACCGGGCGACCGTCCGGCTGTATGAGACCGGCCGAGACGAGTCGCTCATGCGACTCGCGCTTCGCACGCTCTGGGTCGGTGGCCATCATCTGACGCATCTTCTCCAAGCGCTCGGCCTGCATCCTACGGAGCTCCTCGGGGCTGACCCGTGCCATCATTGCCTCCAATCGCTATTGTGCCCCTCGGCACGAACCATATGGCTACATGATGAAGGCATGCGAGTTGCTAGGCAAGGGGCCGAGACGAGCGGATGCGCGAAAGGCCCACGGATGGGACCGTGGCAGAGAGCTTGGAGCGTCTCTAGCACCTCCCGTCATTGCCGCTACACACCCTGCACCACGCGCTTCACCGGAGGTCGTGGCACTACCCGACCGTTGGCATCGAGGGCGTGCCGCGCGCTCTCGTCGTTCGAGCGCTCCGATAGGCCATACGATTCGCGGCGCATATGCCCGTGGGCCTACCTGCCTTTGTCGACGGCTGCTGAACTCGGATGGAGAGCATGCCGACATCTCTGGGACGCTCGATCACCGCGCGAACCGAACCGGCATACGACGGGACCGACTTTGACGCAAGGACACGGCAAAAACTAAGGGGTGTCCTACCACGATGGGCAAGACCCCCCTATGCAAAGCGCCGAACGCTTTTTGAAGTGCGGATACGTTAGACAATCATCCGCCAAGAATCAATACGCCGCTCAGTCGTTTTTCCGCCAGCGGATACCAGCACTCCACGACCCTTGAGATGAATCCAACGGTCGAAACCACCGAAACGGCCCCCTTGTAGAAGCGGAGGTTCTTGTTCGTGCGCTCAAGAAACCCGTTGAGATCTCTCGCCACGTATCGCCTGACGCCGACCGACGCGAGTTGGCTGTGCGGGTATAGCACGGTGACAATCTGGCCTATGCGCCTGTTCCTCATCTTGCGGCGCCTCTGCGACCTCCTGACGCCAGTTACGCGTGCAAGCGCCTGCGTGACCTCAAGCCCCCAGTTATACGCCGGCCCGTTGGTATTGAGGTCGTTCAAGATGCAGTTGTTGTGGGCGCAGGAATTCCTAAAACTCTTTGCCTCCATGAGGAGGTAGTAGCGAGAGCGCATGGACGGGTCCGAAAACCGCTCGGCGCAGAACCTGCAGAAATGGCAGAAGACCCCGAAGGAGATCACTTCCACGAACGCCCACACGGGAAAGTCCGGCCGCGAATACCGGCTCAGCAGCCCGTCGATGTAGACGCTCGACCTTCCCCGATCAATCTCATTCTCGACCGCAGGATTCGCATCCAGGAAGTCCTCAACGATGCCATATCCGTCCTCTCCAGCCGCCTCAATCGCCCCCAGCAGCGACACCTTGGCAAAGTGCTCGATGTCGATCGTGAGCGGAAGCAACGTCTTGCGAAGCAGCATGTCCGCAATCGACAAGTCCACGAGCATCTTGAAGTCCAGGTTGATGTACTGGCCCTTCCTCTTGCCCTCGCCAACCTTTGGGAAGCCGGTACGATACGATTGGAGGCGGAAGTAGTTGCTGTTCCTCGTCAGATATGCAACGGCATCTCCCTCGGAAATCAAATCAAAGCGGACGCCCTTTGACTTAAGGTGCTGCACCTGCTCGCAAGGCGTGAGCCAACATTTCCTTCCGTGGTTGGCATGTGGACCAATTTTGCCCCCTCTACATGGGCGGGGCGGTATTGTAGCCCAATCGAGCCCCAATCATCTACAAGGGGCACTCACCCTAGAGATACGCGCCTGCCAAGGCCCACGCACCCACATCCGAAAGAGACACACGCGAAGATGCGGGCGACGAGTCCGTTGGTGGCCTCGTGGCGATGGCCTGCACCGACAAGAAGGTGGACTCTGGCCACTTCGTCAACGGGGTGCCCCTGCTACTCGTCGCGAGCGCGAAGACAACTATCACCACATTGGGATAGCACCGACAATAATCCGCTCCGAAGAGTCCACGTCTCTATCGCCCGCAAACTCATCGACCGATTCGCAGCAAAAGCACTCTTTCATTAGATTCCGTGATGTCACGCAACTATATCTTCGAAATGATGCGCTCCTTGATGCTCGCGAACTCCTCTTCGTCGATAATCCCTGCGTCGAGCAGGGACTTTGCGCGCCGCAGCTCCTCTACGTAGTCGAAGACCGGCTCTCCGCTTTCCTCGGCGCCTTGCGCCGAGGTCTCACGTTCCGCTCTCTCTTCCTCTTCCTCGGCTTCAATCGTAGTCTTGATCTCCTCCACGTCACGCTCAAGGTCCTCCTCCGTGTAGTCGAACTTTGCCTCGTCGAGGCATTCCACGAGTCTCATCCCCATCGGATGCATAGAGACAAGCGTGAGGCCTCCCGACGCTATGCCGCCGAGGATGGGTATCGCCTTGGAGACCCCCTTAGCGAATACCTCCTTGGTCATGCGCTGCCCGAAGTACTTCGCTATCGACTTGATTATGGGATAATAGAAGGTCTTCGTGAGCGCCTTCTGCGGGAGCTTCTTGAGAGCTTGCGCCGCGAGCGCGGACGCCATCGCCTTCACGGTCGCCGACGCGCCACTCGCCCCGAGCATGACTCCGATATACAGAGCAAACGTATTCACTACCTCATCCGAGACCACGTCCCCATCGCCCCAGATATCCTTCATGCCATAGAGGTAGCCAACCTCCTGCGCGAGCCGAAGCGCGATACCATAGAACTGCGCGATGTCAGCAGGAATGGTCCCCGCCATCGCCAGCCCTCCAGGAAGCCCAGCGACAAAGGAGAGACCCGAAGATTCGAGGGTTCGCTTGCTCACAAGGCCCCTCGCCAAGCCCATCAAAGCTTTACGCCCGTACCCAGCGTCGACCGGCCCGACCTCGAGAATCCGCTCGAGCATCGCCGGGTCCGCGTTCCTAAACGTTGACATGAGAAAGTCGCCCCTGTGTACCCGCACACCGGGAACCTTCAAGGCCGCTCCGATGACATCGAAGATGAGGGTATTATTGTTTTCCTTTACGAGGCTTGCCTCACTCATGCGCCGTCTCCTCTCCTCGTCCCGTGAGTCATTCGTGACAGATGATAGCGCAACTGCAGAACTGACGACAAAATACATGAGGTCAATCCTCGAACGGCATTGAGGCTAACCGCTCAGCCTCAATACTCTTTTCGTGAGCACCCGGGTGATCATCGCCTTAGACTCTCGAACACGCCTGTGACAATCTTGTATGTGATCGACCCCTCAGAGATTGCGAAGCCACGCGTCGATGGGGAACGGGGACGAACATGGTCACGACGCCGTCACGACGCCAGTTCGGAGAAGTCTGCACTGACGCGTCCCCGTCCATGAGCTATAACCGCCATGGATGCTACAATATGTTTATGGGCTGTTTGGAGGTGGCATGATGGGCATTTACGGTCGTGGCAGGCCAAAAAGGTGGAATCCTTTCACGGAGCAGGGGTCCAATCCACCCAGCGCCCCAGGCGAGTATCGCATCAGAGATAGCTCCGGCAAAGTCAAGTACGTCGGAGAGACGAACAATATCCGCAGGCGCGTCGGCGAGCACATGAAGAAGGGGAAGCTCAAGGAACTCGGCGAGGGCACCGTCGACTGGATGATTGCATCTGGTTCGTCAGATTCGTCTGCGCGTCGCGACCACGAGAAGAAGAGCATCTCCAAGTACTCCCCGGACCTGAACAAGTCACGCGGCGGAGAGGGCAGGCCCGCGAACCCAAGGTGAGCCGACGGTTGGCCGAAGGCAAGGCCAACACCTCATCGCAAGCCTCCGGCGTCGCCAGGCACCAATACAGAACCGAGCCCTGACCACCCGCGTGGCAACTCGATGCCCTCCCTACCACGCGGCAAGAGCGTAGGTGCCCAAACGCCATCGTGGGGAAAGCCGGCCTGGTTTCCGCCGGCAAAGAACTCTCTCGTCCTCAGAATCGCCGAGCGGCTCGTTTCTTGCGTTTGCTCAGCGTTTTCCGTTCAGCTCCAACTCAACTGCCCTACCCCTGCCATCTTTGGCAGCAATCCTGATGTCATAGCCATTAACAATCGCCAAAAAAGCTGCAATAGCTTTAGAAATGAGGCTTTGTCCCCCTGTGCCACCTCCGCTTAACGCCCACCGTTACCCGATCATGGTCCTCCTCGCAGTTTTCGGGTGTGGAGACATATGAAGGTTATGACCTCATCAGCATGAAAGCCGATAAAGCGGAATCTGTGATTGAAGCAATTGCGAGACTGCGTGAAATGGCCACGATAACTTTCACTACACAATCGCGAAAGAGACCCGCATTATGAAGCGCGATGAGGCAATAGCTGAAGGATATAGCGAGTGCCAAATCTGCTGGCAACTCGTTTCCCATCCTCATCCCGCCGCATAAACCGTGAGCGTCCACCCGCCGACAGTATTGCCGGAGAGCGACGAACAGCAAGCGGGGAGACGCAACTACCCAAGGTCACGTTCAACTCGCCGATCGTCGCGCATGGCCCGTTTTCCACGAACAACAAAGGGAAGACAATCGACACCCTGAAAGACAATATACAGAATCTCTGCGCACCCACCCAATGCGTGCGCACCGTTGTTGCGAATGTCCCTCTAGCTTTGACGAATGCTTCCCGATTCGGAACCAGTCTATGGATATACGTGCCACACTCGTCGAATAGCGAGTCGATACGCATGCGATACGAACAGCTGTTGAGCTGGCCAACCAAACCCCGAACCCTATCTCGAAGCTCACTCCTCAGGCGCCGCTTCAGCTATTCCATCTTCGAGATCCTTCAGCTCGCTCTTTGTGAATTGCTTCTTGTCGCTCTCCTTACCCAGCACCTCGACCATAGCGCTGGCGAACGTCAGCGGAAGCTCCAGCGGCATTTGCCAACCTCCGAGGAACGTCGTAAGAATCTCCGCCGCCCTTTGCTCCCCCGGGCTCATGGTGAGCCAGAACGTGGCAAACTTGCGCAATCCCTCATCCCCGAGAGATTCGAAGCTTACGGGGGCATTGACGATGTCGGGCTTCTTGTCATTGCTTGCGTAGCCTTGCCTGTAGACATGTAACACGCATGGCACAGCGCCGTAGGGATGCAAGCGTTCCACGGTGCTGTCGTATATCGTCATAAAGCCGACGGCAATCCCTTGCGCCGATATCATCACCCCTGCACGGCAGAGCCAGACCAATGCGGGCCAATAAGGCGGGTGCCTCACCGGACGCTCGCGACGACTTCGCGGAGATCCGCAATTACATCGCGTACCGGCCCGGCTCCACATCCGCGCGGTGGTCACCCAAAATGAGAAACAAGCAAACGGGCAAACCGCCTCCTCAGTAATCTAAAGTCGCTGCGTCATGATTCGCACAGCATCCCGTGAGCCGTGCAGTAGTGCGAGGACAAGGACGCGGTGACCGGCCTCATCGACCTGATAGTACACCACGTAGCCCTTCACCATGCAATGGCGAACTCGCGCGGCAACAGCCTCGCTCACGTCGAAGTCGACTCCGAACAGGCTGGGGTTGTCCGCGAGGAGGTCGAGCAGCCGTTCGAACTCGTCGAGCAGCGCAGACGCTGCACCCGGTGCCGCGAGCACATTGGCGATATAGTCGAGCGCCCGGCCGAGGTCGCGCTCGGCCGGCCCGGAGATGACCACGCTATAGGCCATACTTGCCCCGCAGCGACGCGACGGCCTCGAAGGCGTCGCGGCAGTCGCCCCGCGACACCGCGTCAATGCCCTCCTGGACGAGGGCGACCGTGCGCCCGACCCTGGCCTGCGACTCCATGGCCTCGTACACCTCGGCGCTCATGATCACCATGTCGGCGTATCCGTTCTTCGTCACGTGCACCGGCTCGCCGGACTCGTGGCACAAGCGCGAGATCCTCGCCGCGTCCTTCAGCTCCTTTACGGGCACCATCTGCATGTTGTCCCCCAATCACAGGTATATGGGATATTTATACCATAATAAAGGGCGTTCTCCACAATGACGACGGCACGGACCGAAGAGGCGTTAGCGCAACGAACAATAAACGGACGCGAGAAGTGAGTATCCCGCTCTACGACGAGCTCCCACCCGACCCCCAACCGACTTGTGAGACCATCATTCGCGAGCGACAACTCGACGAGCTCCACACGACTAGCGCTCGTCGACTCCAGGGAAAGGTAGGCACGCCGCCATAAACAGACTTCTACTCACTGACTTCCTGCACTTGGGATGCTGTAAGGCATCCGCAGAGCCCCTTGACCGGGACGACTAGCAGATTGCGGTGCCGCATACAGGCATTGCCTCGCCCCTCATCCCTCGACGGCAGGTGCGATTCCACCGGACGTTCCGAAATGCTCGTCGGCTATGCCGTCCAACTGCGCCGCAATCTCCGAGAAGTCACGGCTGAGGTCTAGCGTCCTCACCTCAATCCGGTTGCCGCTCATCACGTAGGACTGGTCGGGCTGCACTGCCTCCCGGGTCCTCGCGTAGAGGAGCATGCCGCTCACCTCGTGCGACCCACCGGTAAGGCTATCCTCGCGGTTCTTTACATATGTAAAGATCTGGTACAGGTTGGCCGAGTGAAGCGAGTTCGTCGCCACATCTTGCGGCCTCATCGTCGAGAAGACTTGGCCCACCAAGGACGCTCGTCCGGAGAAGAGACGGCAGTCGACTTCCAATATGCGATGCTGTTGTTCTTGTTGGAGACACTGACTATCTTGTAAAAGCTTATTGAGCTGACAATACCAGGTTCCTAATATGGCCGCACGTCTGGACGATTCGCGACGCGCTACGGTATTGTCAGACGTTATTCCAACAGGCCCTTCCCCTGCCCGAAGGTGCGGACGAACGCACCCGTCGAGTCAATCTCGATGTCGCCCACGAGGTTCTTGCACTCGATGACCACGGTGTGGCAGGGGGTCACGACGAGGAAGTCGATCTGCGCCCTCGCACCATCGTGCTCG
>CADBYM010000075.1 GCA_902798915.1 uncultured Coriobacteriaceae bacterium
TCGAGCGAAGGCTTAAGGACCTCGCCCTTATCGTATGCGAGAGCAACGTCATGAGTACATCCGCTTGGAAACACGCCAAGCCGAAGCACTATTACTCCCACTCGATCAGAGAAGCGTGGTTATGGTGACTCGGGGTAGCCCAGCAGGCGCTCTCGTACCCACGCTGTCCGTCGTGGTTCATGCTGTCCTCCTTGCAGACGTCAAAGCGACGTCACGGGCACCGATTCTGCACCCGTGACGTCACCCGACTGCGTTTGCGCTGGTAGTGAGTCCGATTCTGTCATTTTCTCCATGCGGACCAGACGCACGTGGCGTTTACCAAGCTGACCAGGCCTATCCAGACGCTCGCCCGCTGCTGTGCCCGCCATAGCGTCGTGCTTCCCATGGCATACAGCGGTACGTTGCGCATCCAGCCCTCGTCGCGATATCCCGAAAGAGAGAACCTCACCGCTTGCATCCCGGGGTTCGCCTGGGAGAACGCCCTGAGGCTCTTCGCGCGAAGATTCTCCTCGGCCTTGACTTCAATGGGGTAGGTCTCTCCGTCCGCCTGCACCAGGAAGTCAATCTCACCGCGCGAGTTCTCGGCGGACCAGTAGTAGGGGCTGAGACCGCAGTCATCGACGAGCTGCTGGCACACATACTGCTCGGCAAGGGCGCCTTTGAGCTCCGTGAGGAGGCTGTTACATCCGATCACATCCCTCTCACTCGTGCCCGCCATCGCGCCGAGCAGTCCCACGTCGAGTAGGAACAGCTTGAATGCAGAGCCGTCAGCATATGCGGACAGGGGAACACCAGGCTTCGCGACCCGTCTAACCCTGGTTGCCAGCCCCGCCTGCGTGAGCCACGTGATCGCGGATCGGTAGTCGCGCGCGCGGGCTCCTTCTCGAATCTGCCCGAAGATGAACTTCTTGTTCTCGCGCGAAAGGTGCGCAGGAATGGAGTCAAACGCGGCAAGAACGTGCTCAGTTTCGAGCGCAGAGATGTGCTTTGAGACATCTAGGCGATAGTTGCGGAGTATCTCCTGTTGGACCCCACGCGCGTCGGAAAGCACCCCGGATTCGACGAATGCGGAGACCGCCTCTGGCATTCCGCCAACGAAGTAATACTGCCGAAGCAAGGGGACCAAACGTGACGCGAACGAATTGACGCTGATGGGGTCCCTCGCGTACTCGTAGCTGCTCTTGGCCATGCCGACCGCGGGGAGAATCTCCCTGGGCTTCCACCTGGGCCCAGGCGCGCCCGCCAGCTCCGCCTTCTCCTGGTTGGCCGGCCGGTTCGGGTCGGCGCCCGGGTCTTTTTTATGATGTCGAGCGTCGCCTGTCGCACGTCAAGCTCCAGCTGCACCCTCCTGAGCCGCAGCTTTGCGGCGCGAAGCATGTCCCGCGGCGCCTCGACGTCGTCTGGAAGGTCGTCGAACTCCTTGCCCGCGGGGATGCCCCTCTCCTTCGGTCGGCCGTCCCCACCATTATGGCCCATCAGCTCCCTTCGCCAAATGTAAGGCGCGGTTCTGGAGACTCCGTGGCGCTCGGCCACCTCCGCCGCTGACCCCTCCCTCGCCTCCAGCTCGGCCACCACCCGGACCTTCGTGGCAAGGGGCTTCGGCTCGGCCTTGGGGTTGGGCCCGCGGTACTTGCGCTCGCCGGGGGCCAGCTCGTCCGCCCAGCAGGCAAGCGTCTCGCGGCTCCCCGGATAGCCGAGCATTCTCATGGTGCGCGTGAGTCTCTTGCCATGGGCAAGGTAGTGGTCGACCGCCACGCGCCTCTGCCCGTCGGAGTATCGAGGCTCGCGCTCGTACACGCCGGCGGGAACCTCGCCCGTGGCCCGGTACTCCTTCCACCAGATTCCAAGCGTCGACCTCGTCGGGTACCCCAGCTCGGCTATCGTGTCCGCATAGCTGTGGTCGTACTTGATGAACGTCTCCATCGCCTTTGTGCGCTGTTTCGTACTGAACATCCCATGGTCCTCCTGGTCCCATCCTTGGTCCAAGATTCCCACCGCAGTCCCAAACGTACACATTTTTCAGGCGTCGACACTAGGCTAGACACTAGTCGATGAATTTAGTCTTAGTCTTGGATATGTGAGTGCTGGGGAAACATGACGAGCAAACGTCTATAATTATCATGTTAGTGGTAGTATAGAAGAGTTTACGTTTTCGATGGGGGCCAACCATACATGAGCATCATAGACGTCGTCAAGTATGAGGGCGACAACCGCACTTTCGTCTGGAAGCATCCAAGCGAGGACTTCAACACCGCTTCCCAGCTCATCGTCCATGAGTCGCAGGAGGCGATATTCTTCCTGAACGGACAGGCTCTCGACCTGTTCGGTCCCGGCCGCCACACGCTCGAGACCCAGAACCTCCCGCTCGTGAACAAGATTGTTAACCTCCCCAGTGGTGGCGTATCGCCGTTCCATGCTGAGGTCTACTTCATCAACCTCACCGAGCAGATGGGCATCGCCTGGGGCACCAATTCCAAAGTGCAGTATATGGAGCCCGAATTCGGGTTCCCCCTCTCCATCGGGGCTTCCGGCGAGATGGCTCTCGCCGTGCGCGAGTCGAAGAAGCTCCTCGTCAAAATCGTGGGAACCGAGGCCATCCTCTCCCAAGACAAACTAATCGCGTACTTCAAAGCGTTCCTCCAGACGAGGGTCAAAGCCGCTTTGGTCCAGGCGATACAGCAGCAGAAGCTGAGCATATTCGAGCTGGATGCCCATCTTGGCGTACTGTCCGATGATGTAAAGGACCGGTTGCGTCCCGATTTTGCTGAGTATGGCATTGAGCTGACCCAGTTCCTCGTGACCACCGTCATACGACCGGAGGGCGACCCCATATACGAGCGTTTTCGCGAGCTCTACTTCCGGCAGTATGCAGATGTGCGCGAGGCGCAAATCGAACAACAGGTAGGTATCATCAACCAAGAGACCGAAGCCAAGAAGACGGTCATCGAGGCCACTGCCGCGGCAGACAAACGCCGCATAGAGGGCTACACATATCAGCAGGAGCGAGGCTTTGACGTTGCCGAGCGAGCAGCCGCGAACGAGGGTGTCGGCGAGTTCTCAAGCATGGGTATCGGCCTCGGTATGGTTGCAGGCGTTGGTGGACCGGTCGGCAACATGGTCGGCGGCGCGATGTCGGACGCCATGGGGGCGGTCAATCTAGTGGCCGGATCTGGCGGTGTTCCGAAACCAGAAGCAGCGGAATCGGAAGGGAATCCATCATCAGGCGCCGTTGCGAAGTTCTGTCCCGAATGTGGCAGACCGTTCCAGCCTTCCGAGAAGTTCTGCCCTGAGTGCGGGACAAGGAGGTAGTGACATATGGCAAGTGCGAAAGGCAAAACCACCTCACTATTCATCATCGTGATCTTAGTCGTGGCGTATGCCGCCGTACTTGTCATCGGGAATGCTTGCGACACAATCACTTGGCTCGCGCTCTTATTCGCTGTCCTGCAGGCATCGATCCTGGCAGTAAGTCTTTCTCGTCGCGAGCCTGGTGCCAAGGGGCTGTTCAGGTCATATCCGAAGCTTGCAATCGCCGCGATATGTCTTGTCGTTCAAATGGTTGTCGGACTGGCAATCTGCCTTAATGCGCCAGACGGCGTCGCCATCTTAGCCATTGTCGGCATACTGCTGTTGGCAATTTGTTGCGCCTGCGCCATCGGCTCTGGTCAGGCCATGGATTACGCGAATAAGGTCGAGCAAATCATCTCAAACGAAACGTATGCCATGAGCGATGCGCTCTTGCGTTTGAATCGCCTGAGCGTTGCCGTGGACACAAGCAGCGAATCTGGCAAGTTGCTTTACGAGATTATTGAGAAGGTGCGCTTCGCTGATCAGCGAAGCGCACCTGCAATTGTCGCGCTCGACGCGGCGATTAGCGACCAAATTAGCGCGATTGGAAGTAATGGCGGCCTAGAGGTGGATCGCCTGAGAGAGCTTTCCCAGTTAATCGACGAAAGAAGCATGGTCCTAAAGGAGTCGAAATAGGATGGGGTCTTTCTTCCAACAGGTTGACGAGAAAAAGCTGTTAGAGGATGCGCCTGTTCTTTATGACTGGCTGTTTAATGATGCCCGTTTTACGGGTACGCCTTGGGACGCGGTTGGCAAAGGGAGATTTACAAAGAAGCTGAAATGTTTGGAGGGTTTTGGTGACAGAACCTTCAAGAGGAAGACAAATGCTGATAGCTAACCCGTCATTCGTACGAAGAGAAATAGGAAGCGCACGCCCTTCGCTCTTTTCTCCTGTGATGGATTCGAGGGCCAGGAGTTCGTTCGCCATATTAGAAATGCAATAGCACATGGACAAGTAGAGATTTACATGGCAAACGGAAATGCTTACGCCGAGCTCAAGGATTTCGGGAAGTACGGGCAAACATCTTACATCGCAATGCCCTTAAGCTACTTGGATTCTATCTATCGCATCTATCGAGAGGTGGAAGTCGGAAAGACAAACAACCGGAAAGGAAGACGTCAATGAAGCAATTGACCTGTGAAATGTGCGGCAGCACGGACCTTATGAAAGACGGAGGTGTGTTTGTCTGCCAATCGTGTGGCTGCAAGTACTCTATCGAAGAAGCTAAGAAGATGATGGTCGAGGGGACCGTAAAGGTTGCTGGAACCGTTAAGGTTGATAGGTCGGACCAAATTAAAAACTATCTGTCTATAGCTAAAAAAGCCTACGATGCAGACAATCAAAAGGAAGCGGAGGAATACTGCAACAGGATCTTGGAAGTAGACGATAAGAATTACGAAGCCTGGCTTCTGAAGGGAAAAGCAGCTGGCTGGCAGTCGACCATCGCAAATCTGCGCATAGGCGAGGCGATAAACTGTTTTTCAAACGCAGTAGAGAACGCTCCTGAAAACAAGTCTGAAGGTGTTAAAAAGACCGTAAGCGAGGAGACAACCAAGCTGTGTCTCGCTCTCATGCGATTGTGTTGTGGAAACTTCGGCAAAACAGGCTACAAAGAACAGGCGACGACGATTCTTTCTTGCTTAGTAGAAGTTAAAAGATCCGCGCTTGCACTCTTAATCAAATGTGGAACGTCTACAGATGACATTAATGCACAGCTCGCCACAATGATCAACAATAGTGCGATGGACGCATGGAACGATCATATCGGGCCAGATTTTTGGGGCGAAGATCACCCTATGAAGTACAGTTGGGAGAAATATATCGAGCGTGGTGATTGCGTCCTTATTCTTCTAGAGATCGCAATTGGTCTAGATGATGGTGACGTTGAGGCAGACGTTGTCAGATATAAGAATTTGATTGGCGTACAAGACAAACTCATCAATTCGTGGTCATGGACCTTGTCTAGCGGTTCATGGGTACATGATTATACACTAACTCCTGCTGCCAAACAGGGGCGTACAGACAAAATCATGGAATGGCATGAGGCAATCAAGAAAATAGACCCGACTTACACCATACCTGAAAGGCCGGCACCTCAAAGCGGCGGCTGTTATGTTGCTACCGCGGTATACGGTTCATATGATTGTCCGCAGGTATGGACGCTTCGACGTTACCGCGATTACACCCTCGCAGAGACTCGTCGTGGCCGAGCGTTCATCAAGGCATACTATGCCATAAGCCCAACACTCGTTCGCTGGTTCGGTGACACTCACTGGTTTAAAGCCATGTGGCGAGGAAAGCTTGACCGGATGGTTAAAAACCTGCAGGCCGAAGGGGTTGAATCCACTCCTTACAATGATCGAGTCTGGAAGTAGCCCCATAATCAGCAACATTGCAGATGCGTTTGCAAAACGATAATTAGAGGCTATCCGATACCCGGCTTAGCTAGCTTGTGACAGCCCACTAACCTCATCGCAGGTTGGTGGGCTGCCTTCATGTTGGCCGCCCAATTCTACGAAAGGCGGTACAGCATGGACGGTGAGACCAATGGCGCGGCCAGGAAGCCACGCAGGGTTCGCAGGACCAGGCGCAACAGCAAGGCCAGGAGCAGCAGGAAACGCAGCAGCAGGGCCAGTCGCAGGTAGGCGGCGAGACTCCCGACTACGAGAAACAGATCGCCGAGCGCGACGAGAAGATCGCCGCACTTGAGGCCCAGGTGGCCGAGGCCGCCAAGAACGCCGAAACGGCCGATCAGCTGCGCGGCGAGATCGCCGAGCTCAAGGCCCAGGGAGAGTCCGACCGAATCGACTTCAAGCTACAGCTCGCGGGCGTGCGCAACGTGAAGGCGGCACGCGCACTTCTCTTCGACCACGACAATTTGGAGCTTTGCCAATGCACGCGCGGGCTGGAACGCCCGCGCCTTCTCGCTACGGACGTGCCAGAGGGCGCGTCCGCTTAACGCTCGAAGTGTGGACAAGCTCAAGGAGGCAGAGCCCTGGCTCTTCGAGGCGACCGGCAAGCACGCCAAGGGCGGCAACGCCGGCGGCTCGGCACGACCGGGCTGCCCAACGCGGGCGCGGCCAGCGACGAGGGCAAGACGCTCAAGCACTGGCGCGAGATCGCGGGACTCACCGACGACGATTCCAACGACACCAAGAAGAGGGCTAACCCATGCCTGGCAACAACACCGCATTCGCGCGCAACTACACCTCGGTGATCGACGAGGTGTACCAGAGGGCGTCCGTCTCGGGCGTGCTCAACTCCGGCCGCCGCATGGTCCGCGCCGGCCACAACGCCAAGGAGATTCTCATCCCCGAGATTTCGGTGACGGGTCAGGGGGACTACACCCGCAACGTTGGCTACAAGACTGGCGCCATCACCTACGAGTTCGATACCAAGACCTTCAACCGAGTCGTCGCTCTGCGAGACGCTCGACGACTTCATCGAGGAGGCCCAGCTGATCTCTCACGCCGACGACATGGCCGATCGCGTACCGCGAATCCCTCGGCACCGCCGGGGCACTCATCTACCACCGGAACGCACTCTGGACGCTCCAGCGCGTACCCGAGGTATGGGGCGGGCCTGGCACGAGGACGGCAACTACAAGGCCGGGTACCGGCGCAAGCTGACCCTTCGGGGACATCAACGGCGGGCTAAACTACGTGGCCGACGAGAGCGCAAAGCTGGTCTGGGGACACTGGAACGTGGACCGCACCGCCAGGGTGCACAGCCTCGGGCAGGTGACGTTCTCCGACGACGCCGAGCCGGGAGGCACCGTTGCCGTGATCGACACGTCGCGGGATCCCGAGTGGCGTCTGACGGCGAGGATCGTGCGGCGCGTCGTTGTATCGGTACTGCGGCCTCGGCACAGGTCTGGAACGAAAAACCCGTCCCCCGTTCCACGTTCGGAACGAAAAACCCGTCCCCCGTTCCACATCCCCCGTTCCACATGCATTCCGCGACAAACATTCATGTTATAGGGCGCTGTCCTGTTTCTTGTCAGATTTGGATTAGGCTGCCGTCATCTTTTGCAAAGTGCGATAATCGATTTTTCCGCTCTCAGTTAACGGTATCGATTCAATGATGTGAATTGCCTTTGGCCGCATGTGTTCGGGCAGTTCACTTGAAACTAGATGCCAGAGTTCTTCCTGCACAGCTGTCAAATCTGAGTTTACGTTTAGGGTCACATATACTTCCGGCGCATTTATCCTTTTCTCATCCGGCACGACAACAACCCCGCACTTCTCCACCGATGTGCAGGATTCAACACAGTCCTCAATGCGCTGAGGGAACAATTTGTACACCACGCCCGAGGCGTCCTTTACGACGTAGATTCTTTTCTTCCTTCCGGTAACGAAAATGAAACCATCCTTATCAACGTGGCCTACATCACCGGTTCGAAGCCATTTAACACCGTCGCTGTCAATAAACGTCGCATTCGATGTTTCTTCTGGATTATTGAGATAACCCTTCATCATGCCAGGAGTGGCGAAGCAAATCTCACCCTCAGCTCCAATTTGCAAGTCTTCGTCTGTGTTTAAATCCAGAATCCTAATATTGGTCTTAACGAGAGGTATGCCTACGCTGCCAGCGCGATACGGGATAGCTTGATTGGTCGCTGCTGCGCCACAAATCTCACTCATTCCATATCCGTTGAGGTACTTAGTCTTTGCCCCATGGTCTGCTAGGAAAGAATTGAACTCCCTCTCCTTGTCTGGGCTTATCGCCGCTCCACCTCCAGTAATCTCGATGCAGTAACTCATATCGCCTTTGACTTGGCGCATCAAGCCATCAAGAATAACTGGACCCGCGACAAAACGATTTGGTTTCACTCTCTGGAATTCTTTTCCGACAGCATCGCCGTCAAATCCGATAAACAGATTGACCTCCATGCCCGTGGAAAGATATCCATGGAGCATGCTAATCCCGAAGGCCGTAAAG
Source organism: uncultured Coriobacteriaceae bacterium (assembly GCA_902798915.1). Lineage (GTDB taxonomy): Bacteria > Actinomycetota > Coriobacteriia > Coriobacteriales > Atopobiaceae > RUG440. Next base: position 8,291 of record CADBYM010000075.1, read on the forward strand.
AGCGGAAGAAAATGAAGTACGGTATCACGCCGTGCATGATTCCTATCTGTACTATTGAGCTGCACAACTATCGAATTAAAGCTAAAACTGTCTAGCACAACCCCTTTAGAGACACCGGTAGTACCACTGGTGTATACGATTACCGCGTCTGCCAAGCAATCATCTACTTGCTGAGGAGCTGTTAGCGCCTTCCCTAAAAAGGTCTTCCATGTGGGAAAGTTGTGCTTGCGACGCTGTTTAATGCTGTAAGCAAACTTCATATATATAGGCATTGAGTCGGCGACGCTCAGGACAACAATAGGAATTGCTATTGCTTTGTTCTTTATAGAGTTCTCGACACGATCCAATGCAACATCGAGAATCAGGAGAAGTTTCGAGTTGGCAGCACGAACAGTCTCAATGAGTTCCTCTTCGGAAAGCGTCATGTATACAAGATCTGCGACTGCTCCTATATAGTTCAATGCATATACCGAGTATATAGTCTCAGGTGTATGCATTGACATGATTGTTACAACATCGCCTGCCCTTATGCCCATCGCAGTAAAGGCAGCTGCGGCTTCTTGAATCCTTTTGATGAGCGTGCGATAAGTTATCGTCGTGCCGAAGTATCTCAACGCGATATCAGACAAATGACCCTCATTACGTCTCAGGAGAAAGCCATACATTGTTTCACTCGGTAATGGAGCTTGGGCAGCTTGATCTGAGTAGTACTTCAGCCACGGCCTGTCGATATTCGGGTAGCCAGTCGTGTGACAGTCAGCCTGCATGAACAACTCCTTGAGAAACGGTCGACTCGCACCAAAAGAAACCTGAAGGTTCCAAGGAAAAAATGTAGCTAAATCCGCTGATGAGAGGCGTGTTCAGAATTGAATTCACGCAAACAGCAGAACGTCCATGTTCAGTAATGTTTTCTCTGGGACGCGATAGCTTTCAGCCTAAACACTTTCTCATGTCACCTTGTGACACCCCAAGACAATGCCCGTGCCACGCGGCACAGGTTTGGAACGAAAAACCCGTCCCCCGTTCCACACCACGTTCCTTGAACACCTTGAGGTCATTGCCGCGTCCCCGCATGTCGGTAGATAATGGAAGCATCGCCACCAAGAAGGGATGTCGCCATGAAGCTCTGCCATGTGACCATACAGACCGCGAACTTCGCCGAGGAGGTCGACTTCTATACCAAGTACGCCCGCCTCGCCATCCAGAGGGACATGAGGCCGATGGGACGCAACATGGTGTTCTTGGCAAACAAGAGTGGCGACACCGAAATCGAGTTGATCGAGAGCGCGG
>CADBYM010000076.1 GCA_902798915.1 uncultured Coriobacteriaceae bacterium
TCCCGGTTTCGCTGCCCTACAGGGAGTATTACGGACAGAATGGCTGTTCAGAGTAGGTGCAGGTCAGGAAGGCACCAACTTTCTGCAAGAGGGGATTTTTCGAGGCAAATATCGTATCTCGAGAACGCCAAACAATCAGCTGGAATTCAGAATGCCTGAGGATTCACCACGGAGGCGTGGTCCGTGCGTTGTGGCGAAGCTTTGGGTGGTATCCTGAGCGTGTGTCTGTCGGTCGAGGATGACGAGGCCCACTATGGACGAACTGCCAAAGGAGAATTCGGGGCGCTACTTCCGTCCCCTGCGACCCCGCATTCTGTGGCAGGTGGTGAAGGCAGCAGGTCTGCTGCCGATTACAACCGTTTTCGGCGCTTTGTTTGTTGTGAACTCGGTGGTTGCCTGGGTCTTTGAGCCGGACATCGGCACCTTCGGGGATGCGGCTTGGTTCACCTTTGCCGTGGTAACGACGGTGGGCCTAGGGGACTTCACCTGCGAGACTGCTGTGGGGAGGCTTACGACCATCGTGATGTCGCTTTACTCAATCTTCTATCTGGCGCTCGTGACGGGCGCCGTGGTGAACTATTGCAGTGAGCGCCTGAAGGCACAGAGAGACGAGAGCATCGCCGCGCTCGTCGACAAGCTCGAGCGACTGCCCGAGCTGAGTCACGAGGAACTGGTCGAGATTTCCGAACGGGTGAAGAATCGGGCCTAGTGAAGAATCGAGCCTAGTGGGCAGGTAGTCACCTGTGCTCACCCGCGCGCGGGACGTCTGCGCATGATGGTGATGATGGCGATGGCGAGTCCGAGGCATACGATGGGGGGAACGACGGCCGCACGTCCCATCAGGTCGCATCCTGCCGTGCCGAGATAGGCGCCCGTCGCAAAGACGATGATTACGGCAAAGAAGACCGCGGCACTTCTCAGCCTCCCAGGGTCGTGGCGCATCGTGCCGTCGTAGAGCGCATCGAGGAACTTGCGCAGGTTACCGGTGGTCATGGTGGTGACGATGGCCTCGCCTCGGAAAGTGGTGAACGCCTCGTATTGCAAGGCGGCCACGAACGAGACGATGCAGTTTGCGAGTGTGTTGCCGCCCTCTCCGAGCGGGATGAGGCCCACGATGATGAGGCCGAGCATCTCCACGGCGAGTACCGCGCGACGTACCAGACGTAGCTGCCGCTTTGTGAGGGCGTCGTCGATAAGTTTGGCGCAAAAGATTCCCGCCGCAAAGAACATGATGGGCAAGAGGAATAGGAGGTACGTGTCGCTTGCGCCGTTGCAGAAGGCGATGCCGAGCTTGATGATGTTGCCCGTCTGCGCGTTGGCAAAGACGCCGCCGCGCAGCACGTAGGTGTAGGCATCGAGATAGCCGCCGACGAGGGCGAGCAAGTAGGCGATGCGTAACCGCTGCGACGGAACGAGGGCACTATTGTTGTGTGCCATGGTGGCCTCCCATGAGCCGTGAGCCTTCTCACGAGAACATGATACGATGTGGAGCTGTCGAATCCGAGGTGAGAGGACCGGCCATGGCAACCAGCATTACCATCCATGCCCCCGAAGGACATTTGCGCAGGCGCAGAGTGCGCGTGGCAGACGAACGTCTTGCTGCCGTTCTGACGGGCAAGGCGACGCTGCTCTTTGATGGCGGCATGGGAACCATGCTGCAGGCGGCGGGGTTGCAGGCGGGGGAGTGCCCGGAGCTGTTGTGCCTTACGGATGCGGAGCGCATTGCCGACGTCCACCGCGCGTACGTGGCAGCAGGCAGCGAGGTCGTGACGACCAACACGTTCGGCGCGAACGCGCGCAAGCTCGCCGAAGGCGCCCACGCCCAGGGGCTTGTGCGCATCCCCACGGTGGCACAAGTCTTCGAAGCGGCCATCGCGTGCGCGCGCGCCGCGCGGCCGCGTTACGTGGCTGCCGACATCGGGCCGACGGGCTCGCTGCTGCGCCCGTTGGGAACCATGGGCTTCGACGAGGCGTATGACCTCTTTGCGGAGCAGGTGCGTGCGGCCGATGCGGCAGGCGCGGACCTCTTCGTCATCGAGACGATGGCCGATCTTCTGGAGGCAAAGGCAGCCGTGCTCGCCGCGAAGGAGAACTCCGACCTGCCCATCTTCTGCACCATGACGTTCGGCGAGGACGGGCGCACGTTTCTGGGAACCACACCCGAGGTCGCGGCAGTCACGCTGGGGGCGCTGGGCGTTGACGTGCTGGGTATCAACTGCTCGCTGGGACCAGCGGATCTCGCGCCGCTCGTGGAGAAGATGCTGCGCTGGGCGCCTTGTCCCGTCATGGTGCAGGCAAACGCTGGGCTTCCCTCGGTAGTGGAGGGACGCACGGTCTACGATATCGGGCCTGAGGAGTACTGCGCGGCGGTTGCCCCCATGTTGGAGGCGGGGGTACGCGTGGTGGGCGGGTGCTGCGGCACCACACCGGACTACATTGCTGGCGAGCGTGCGCTATTGAGCGCGGCATCGTCGCATGTCGTGTCGGGAGCGGACATCGATGTGCGTCCGCTCACGGCAACGAGTGCCCAGAGTCTCTTCTCGTTGTTGCCGGGCGAGGTCGGCGTCATCGGTGAGCGGATAAACCCAACAGGGAAGAAGCGCCTCAAGGAGGCTCTGCGCACATGCAACTATGACTATATAATGCGTGAGGCAATCAATCAGGAGCATGCTGGCGCTCAGGTGCTTGACGTTAACGCTGGCTTGCCGGAAATCGATGAGGCCGCGACGCTCGTGCGCTTGGTCGAGGACCTCCAGGGTGTTACGACGCTGCCCTTGCAGATCGACTCTGCCGACCCTGTGGCCATCGAGGCTGCGGTGCGCGTGTATCCCGGCAAGCCCATCATCAACAGCTGCAACGGAAAGCGCGAGGTGCTCGACGTCGTGCTGCCCATCGCGGCCCACTATGGCTGCGCCATCGTGGGTCTTGCGCTTGATGAGGAGGGCATTCCGTTCACGGCAGAGGGTCGCCTGGCTGTGGCCCGCCGCATAGTGGACGCCTGCGATGCGTGGGGCATTCCGCGCGAGGACGTGCTTATCGATTGCCTTACCATGGCGGTCTCGACCAACCAGCGAGCGGCGCGTGCGATTTTGGATGCTGTGCGTCTGGTGAAGGCGGAGTTGCCAGGAGTGCGCTGCGTGCTCGGCGTGAGCAACATCAGCTTTGGTCTGCCCTTCCGCGAGCTTCTCAACGCAACGTTTTTGACGGCGGCCTTTGAGGCTGGCTTGGACCTCGCCATCATGAACCCGCTTTCGCGTCGCTTCATGGATGCAGTTGCCGCATGGCGTGTCTTCAACGGGGAGGACCGCAACGCCGAGTCCTACATCGCCGCCAACGCCGGGCGCAATGACGGCGTGGGCGCGTCGCAGGGCATGCAGGCCGGCCCCGGCGCGACGAGCTCCCATGGTGCTGGCGAACTAGCCGATTCCGCCGATCCGTCCGCAGCCATACGGACGGCCGTGCTCGAAGGGCGTGGCGCGCAAGTGGCGCAGGCCGTGGCCACCCTGCTCTCCGACGGCTCCGATCCCCTCGCAATTGTGAACGACGTGCTCGTCCCCGCTCTCGACGAGGTGGGCGTGCGCTTCGAGAAGGGCAGCTTCTTCCTGCCTCAGCTCATGGCGTCGGCCGAAGCTGCCAAGGCGGGCTTCAACGTCGTGCGCGATGCGGGTGGCTCCGCCGAGGTGCCGGGCAAGGGCGCCATCGCCCTCTGCACGGTGAAGGGCGACATCCACGACATCGGCAAGAACATCGTGAAGATGCTCCTGGAGAACTACGGCTACGAGGTGCACGACCTCGGGCGCGACGTCGACCCGCAGACTCTTGTCGACGAAGTCGTGCGACACCACATCGAGCTCGCGGGGCTCTCGGCGCTTATGACGACGACCGTTCCTGCAATGGCCGAGACTATCGGGTTGCTGCGTGCCCAGGCGCCGTGGTGCAAGGTAATGGTGGGTGGCGCGGTGCTCAATCCGGAGTACGCGCAGATGGTCGGTGCCGACTTCTATGCCAGGGACGCGAGCGAGGCCGCACGCATCGCGGCGGAGGTCTTCGGATAGCGGCGTGAAGGGACTCACAAAGAAGGCGTTTTCAAGAGGGATTACCCTCTGCGGCTGTCACGCGATGGGCGATGTCGTGCCTACGGCCGGTGCCGCCCTCGCGTGTCTCGTCATGCTTGCTACCCCAGGCGAGGATTATCCCGTCGCATGGCGCAAGAATTCCGTGCTCTTCTGCCGTTGGCAGATTGATTCCAGATAATAACACGCAAAGTTAGTAGAATTCAGCTATTGTATAGGCGCATGAATTCAACTACCTTGTAAGAATGATATCCAGGTAGTGCTTGTACAAGTACTCATCTGCTTGGTCCATATCATGGAGTTGGTGGAATGCAACGATTGGCACGGAGTAGGAAGGAATGAGAATGAGAGAGATGCGCAGAGCGGGAATCGTGGCGGAATGCTTCCTGATGGCATTCATCTTGGGGCTGTTGATCGCGGGTCCCGGGTACGCTTCCGAGAAGGCAGGAAGCGGGAAAGCTTTCAAAGTTCCTGACTACCGATACGAGCTTGCCAAGGTGGGTACGTACAAGGGGGATGAGTCGTCGCTGCAGTTTAGCGACGGCGCGGTGGTTGTCAAAAGAGAGGACGGCTATCAGATTGTGGGCAAGGATGGTAAGCCCCTTCTCGATGGCGAAGTCTTCGCTGAATACGACTACTGGGGCAATGGCGTCTATGTGGTGACGGCACAAGGTGATGACGTGAACTCAAAGGGACTCATCAGTGTAGGCGATGGAAAGACCCTGCCCTGCGAGGCGGGCATGATTACCTCCTTGATGGATGACAGCAATGATAGGGAGTACTCGCGGTTCGTCGAGGTCATTTACTCCCAGGGTGAGACGGAGGACAAGAACGAAGCGTTCTTCTATACGCACAAAAGCGACGGGCTAATAAACGTCTCCTTTGGTCCTAGCGAAGGTGACAAGCTCTACAAGGGCTACGCTCGTATTTTTGATTTGCAAACGGGAACGTTTGTCGAGGGCGTTCAGCTCGATTCTCCGGTGGAGGCTCATGACTTCGGCGACTCATTTGTCATCGAACAGGGTCGCGGCGCAACCATGTACGATGCGAGTGGCAAGGTGCTGTGGAGCGGGGAAGAGGGCGTCACGGCCTATGACCAATGCCTAACATGGTCCAAGGATGGCAAAAGGCAGCTGATTGATTCTAAGGGCAAGGGACGTTACGCGTCCAAAGAATCCATACAACCTATTTCCTGCGGTGCCGGATGGCAGTCCGGGGACTATGCGTCTGAGGAATCCGCCACATCGCATGCGGTCATTGACTTCGACGGCAAGAAAGTCCTGTCCGGATCGTATGCGAGCGTATTCAAGTACTGCAACGGGCTCTTCCTCTGCAAAGAAAAGGAGGATGACGCCAAGTACGCCGTCGTGGGGATGGACGGCACCTCCGTTGCAGAAATAACGAGCAGTTCGATAACGGCCGCCTCTCCTGGGTACAACTGCTTCGAGGCGGAGGATGGATTTGCCATCACGAAGGGTTCCAAGCTCATAGCGCTGAGCGAGGGATTCCCGCAATCGAGTCGAGACCTCGTCGTCGAGAAGGATGGCAAGTACCTCGTCCTCAATGAAGAGAAGTACGCCCTTGCGCTTGACTCCGTGGAGGGTCTCTGCCCAGGTCTCGTGAAAGGCCGTGACGCGGATAGCGTGGCGTATGGTGTGTATGACCTCTTTACTGGCAAGCAGCTCCTCAAGGAGGAGTACGACGAGATCGTGTATGCCGACGATTGCGTGTGGGCGTACAAGAACGGCTCGTGGACCATTTACGATGCCGAACTCAAGGAGAAGTGAGGGGGGCGCCAACCACTGGCGGATGGAGATGCCCGACGGTACGATGTGTTACATGGTGGTATTCAGAAAAATTAAAACGTATATTGCTGCGATCCTTATGGCCAATATACGAGTTCACGCCATAAGAGTGGGCACATCGTGTGGATGCACAGGACGCGACCTTGTTTTTGTAGTCAATCTGGGGGAGTACGGTCATGGGCAGGAGATTTACCTTCGCGAGGAACATACTTGGAACAGTGCTTGCTTGCGGGCTGGTGATGGGGGCGGTAACGGCCCCGGCAATGGCGGAGATTGGCGGGGAAGTCGAATCCATTGACCCCGAGACCGAGATGGATACGCCGCGTCCGGATGACGGTGAGGGGGTTACGCAGGCCGCCTCGGATTGCGATGCTCTGGAGGTCGAGTGCGAAGACTATGCGACCGAGGATGCGGGAGTACTTGTAGATTTGGACGAGCAGGTGGCGTCCACGCGGGATGAGGAGACCGCTGTGGAGGGCGACGTGTCGGAGGGACTCACGAAGGACACGCTGCTTACCCCCTCCGGCGACGTCGCTCAGGGCGCTGCTTTCGGGTCAGAAGAGGCTCCAGTTGAGGTTGTAGGTAATGCGGAGAGCGATTCGGCTGACGTGATTTCGGTAGAGCAGTCGGGTGTGGAGGCATCCGCTGCAAAAGGCAGCGCAGTATCCGACGAGGTGGGTCACACCGCGCAGGCAACTGGGGGACCCAATGTCTACTACCGCGTGCATCGTCAGACGTACGGGTGGGAGAAGGGCTGGAAGAAGAATGGCAAGACGTCGGGCACGACGGGCCAGTCAAAGCGTCTGGAAGGAATCTACATAAAGATTGGGAATCTCCCCGTTTCCGGATCCATAAAGTACTGCACACACGTCCAGACATACGGCTGGCAAGGATGGAAGACGGCGGGGAAGCTGTCGGGCACCACGGGCAAGTCCAAGCGACTCGAGGCGATACGAATTAAGCTTACGGGTAAGATGGCGAAGAGGTACGACGTATGGTACCGAGTTCACGCGCAGCATTTCGGCTGGATGGGTTGGGCCAAGAATGGTGGGAAGGCTGGGACCGAGGGCTATTCCTATCGACTCGAGGCCATCCAGATAAGGCTGCTTCGCAAGGGTCTGACAGACGGTATGGGCTCAACCGCGAACGCGTTTCGGAGGTACAGTCCACCTGCGATTGCGCGGAGCTACGTCGGGTCGTATGTGAAGAACTACCTTGCACCGCGTGACATCAGGAGTTATGCGGGCGTTATTCACACGGGCTCGGTTTACGATACGCGCAGTATCTATGTGAGATCCGTTTCTGGCAATCGAGTGACCTTCAAGGTTGACCATGGCAACGCCTATACAGCGGCGGGCGATAACACGACTGGCTGGATTACCTCAACAGTGAAGGGCAATCGCACCGACTTCACGTATACGGGATCCGAGAACTACGGAAGCGAGTCTGGCACGGGCTACCTTGTATTTAGTGGAGGCAAGGTGACTCTTAAGCTAACGACTACGTATAGGCCGCCTGTCGCGCGTGGTCAGGCCTCGTTGGGTATGGCAACTGAACAGACCTTTTCAAAAGGCACTCATGATGTGTGGGGCTAGAGTGACCCCACCATGGGTTTACGAAGGATGAATAGTGTTGCAAGAGTCGGAAGCACAATGCAGAACGGGTCGGAAAACAACGTGAGGAGTGAATCATGGGCAAGAAGGTCAGATTGTGGACACTCTTGGTTGCGGGGCTGCTTGGGGTATGTGTGGTACTTGCGGCATGTGGTGTTGCGGGGGTAGCCGAGCTAACAAACGCAGCGGAGGTCTAAGAACGTTACAGAGCAAATGAAGCGGCCGATAACTACCACTTAGTCATGACGAGTGATTTGTCGATGACCGTGCTTGGCGAACAAATGGAGACACGCATGACGGAAGAGGGAGACATAGCTGGTAATGCGGGTCACGCTACGGCGTCATCCGAGATTTACGACCAGAGCGCGGAGGTGGAGCTTTATGTGACCGAAGAAGACGGTGCGATAGTGGCATACACAAAAACCTCCGACTCAGACGTATGGACGAGACAGGAGTGTGGGTCCGTTCCGGGGGATGTTTCGGGCGTGCTTGGGAATGCCGGTAAGCTGCAGAATGCTGTGTTCGAGAAAGTTGAGGATGGTTACGTCGTAACGACGAAGGGCGCAGGCTTTGAGAACATTTCTGCGCAGCTTGGATCGTTGGAAATGATGGGCGAGGATGCAAGGGATGCGGTTGAGAATGCGTTTGCGGACACAATCGTGACAATTGAGTTCGACAAGGACTGTCTGCCCAGAAGTCTGGACACTCAGGTGGATATCCCACTCGAGGGCACAAACGTGGCGGCTGTTTTATCCGACATGGCGATTGACATGCATGTGGAGATGAGTCGTTATGGATCGGTCGACCCCGCGTCTGTTGCTGTCCCAGATAGTGTAAAGAAGAGCGCGGAAGTCGATATGAACAGTGCAGACGATGCTCACTCTGACAACAGTGAAATACACGAAGACACGGACGAGGATTCTGACGCAACCGGACGATAATAAGCGGCTGAAGCCGGACAGTCATATCGATGCTGAGGTGGCGAATACGTCGATGTAAGTCATCGTGCTAGAGGGGGTTGACTATGTGTATGAGGAAATTCTTTGCGATCTGTCTCGTAGGTGTGTTTGCTTTGACGGGGTGTGTCGGCGCGCAAACCCCTCAGCCTGCAGAGTCCGTATCAGATACTGCATATGTGCCTGGATGCTGGGTGCGAACACGTGAGGTTACGTACTACCCGAGTCGGGAAGAAGGGGGTGCCAGTGAAGCAAGCCTATACGAGGATGACGTTTACGATGACGATGCATATTACACGAATGGCGTGGAGAAGAATTGGTCCTATGATGAACAGGGAAACTGTACCGCGTGGCAGGAGAATGGCGTACTTGTTCGTAGCTCGAAAAGTAACCCAATGGCGTTTGAAGTGTGCAGGGACAAGGCAGACAAGCTGGGCGACGAGAATTATCACGTAGAACAAATCTATCAGCTCGACTCGAAAGGAATCCCGGTTTCAGCGCAATATAACAGATACGAATACGATACGGCAACTAGGGACCTGAAGCACAATCCGTCGGTTTGCAGTGAGTGGGCTATTATCGAATCGAACTTGACTGACAAAGATGCGCTCGAATCTTATACCATACGATATGCCTCTACGCATTATGACGAAGCGGGAAAGGTAGACCGTACGCGTTCGTATGAGGGTACGGAACACGTTGAGGATGTGTACCGCGCAGACTTGACGACCGAGTCTTCTGTTGCTACAGGCAGTGTTACCTCTTTGGATGGGCAGGTAATTCGTGAGTTCGATAGCACCACTAGTTACGATGCGGACGGATTTCCAATCCACATCGGGGAAACTTCAAAGCACAATGGCATGACCGAGCCGGAGAACAGTGTTGATTATACGTATACTAAGAATGCGCATGGTCTGCCTGAGTCCTATACCTCAACTAATGGATACGGATCAAGTAGTTACAACGTTCAGTGTGATACATCTGGGAATATCGTCCGTTGCGAGGCAATTGACGAAAAAATCCCCTCTTGCAGTGAGTTGATGATATTGTGACCTGCCGTTTGTCCTAGCTGGGCCTTTGCCTGTAGTATTCGCGGTAACGCAGCGTTTTCGGGG
>CADBYM010000077.1 GCA_902798915.1 uncultured Coriobacteriaceae bacterium
ACACCGCGATGGGCATGTTGCCGTATTCCACGTCAGTGGGGGCAACCGCACGAGAGAGGCACTCGCGCGCCGAGAGAACCATGGGCTCGGCGGTAGGCCAAGTTCGTCCGCGTAGTCGTTTGGCTGCGCCAGCGTAGCGTCTCCGAGCCCGCAAAAGAACAGGTCAGGGCCTTTCTTCTCGGACTCTACCACCCGCTTGGGCATGGAACACATCGTCTACTTTGCACTCTGTACTTGGCGCCTGTGCTACCATACCGTGTACTTTGGGGAATGACAGCTCGTGCAAAGGGGATTCGCATGCTTACCGCAGATCAACAGTTCGTGTTGGATCTTTTGCGCACGAGCTTGACCGGTGCTGAGCATCCCGTCGTATTGGAGGAGCTCGATGTGCGCGCGATGGCTTCCACTATACGGCGTAACGGCATTCTTCCTACGGTGTACCAATCGCTCGGTGTTTTTCCTGAATTGCAGCAATTCCTCCAGATGGACTATTACGCGTCCGTCAGCCAGTCCGTGAACCAAGGGTACTCGGGTCAGCAAGTACTCGAGACACTTGGGGAGGCGGGGTTGCAATGCGTTCCGCTCAAGGGTTGGGAAATGCGTAAGCTGTATCCAAATCCGACAATGCGCCAGATGACAGATATCGACGTGCTCGTTCGACCGTACAGGTATGATGTTATCGAGGGCATAATGCGCTCCCTCGGTTTTGTGCCTGAGGGGGAGGAATCCTCTGAGAAGCATGACATATTCTGCAAGGGGATAGTGACCGTCGAGGTGCATAAACGCCTCACGGACGATAGTGGCGCCATTCGCGATTGGGAAGTGCGGATGTGGGATCGTGTAGTGGCTGATTCTGATGGACGCTGCCATATGTCTGGCGAAGATGTGTATGTGTTTCACTTTGTACACATGCATCAAGACTTTGGTAATGGCTTGTTTGGTTTGCGGCGCATTGTGGACACATGGCTTCTCAACCAGCGCAGGGACCAGATCGATGCCGAGTGCGTGATGAGAGAGCTGGATTCAATGGGATTTGCCAACTTCCATGCAAAGATGACTCGGCTTGGTCGTGTCTGCATGGGAGAGGAGTCTCTCGACGAGGACACGGAACTCTTGCTACGCCACGCCCATGGTTGCGGCATTTTCGGTAATGGCAAATCACACAAAGCGGGTCGCATTGCTAAGCTAACAGATGGGGGAGCAGCAACCGGTAAGGTACGTTCCATCATCGCTGCGGTCTTTTTGCCGTATAGCCGTATGAGGGCGCAATTCCCCATCTTGGAAAAGTGGCCCGTGTTGCTACCTGCGTGTTGGGCCAAGCGCATCACGTCGATTCTTAGGAGCGGAAAGCTCAAACAGTATGAGGTCCTGCTCGATTACCGTGGGATAACTGACGAAGATGTTGCCTATGCGCGTAAGGTCTTGCGTGCCGGCGGGTATTGAAGCGGTCATCACCTCCTCATGCCATGCGCGTGGAAGGCTTGTATCTCGTCTTAACGTGAGAATGTACGGAGCATGCAAGCACATAGATGCCATAGACGAGCTTGGTACCGCATTTCATGATGATGGGCAGAAGCAGACCAAGCGGCACAAGCATCACTGCGTTAGGATTACCTCATACTTCGATCCGCTGCCCAGCGCGAATCGCGCCGCGATTGTGGCAAAGACGTTCTGACTGTACGGCTGCGCAAGTTCGTTGTTCTTGAGGACGACGGTGGAAGAGAGAAGAGTGGGCTCTTCCTCAATGCATACGGGCTGTATCGTCGCTCGGACCAAAAGGCCCTGCTCCTCCCGATTGCCGTGGATGAGTTCTATCACGTCAAGCTTGCCAACAGCCGACGCGAACTCTATGTTTTCTGCGCAGAGAGGGACTTCTACAAATCATTCGTCGGAGAGCGCCGTGTACAGATATACATCAAGCATGATTGCGTGTGTAACAACGGGCCATACGACACCGTCATAACAATGCACGAGCTGAATTTTCCTATTGAACTTGCTTTTGTTGACTGAATGGAGGACATAAGATGAGTCTGGCGTACTTCCCGAAGTGTGGGGGCGCTGTTCGGTTTCATACGCGACGTCGCACATTCGTAGCCGAATACGAGGGAAGGCGATACTCCTATGCCGCCAATCAGGCAACATGCATGCATTGTAGAGGTGTGGCGACACACCCTCCCTTCCAGGAGGAGGCGAGTCTCGCATTCAACGATGCAATACACAAGACGGAGGGACTCGTTCCATTGACGGTTGTGCGTGAGATTCCCAAACGCTACGCCATTGGCAAGCGTCCCCTATCTCTCATTCTCGATCTTGGGGAGTATACGTGTACGCAACTCGTGAACGGCCAGACGCCAAGTGTGGCCCACTCCCCTTTGATTAAGCGTATCTACGACGACCCATCGTACAATCTCTCCCTACTTGAGGAGCGGAGAGACTTGGTCGGATTGTCTACATACGAGAACAGCAAGCGGGCGGTCAATGCCCTTATGGGGAGGGATTATCCAGATGCTTATCGTATCTACGAGCTGGGGCGCATGTGCGTGTACAAGGGGGCGACATCACTAAAGTGGCGCTCCAGAAGCTCGCTACTATGCTCAGGGTATGATCGGTACCTTGTTGGGAATGCGTTCCTTCAAACAAATGCCGAGGGCCTATGCCCTAGGCCCCGTCTATGGCCAGCTTTGGCATGAGTACAGCGACTCCGTCTCGAGCCACTTCTCCTATGCCGAAGGCGAGGGGTACTCATCCCCGTTCACATCTGACGAGGACGAGGTTATCGATACCGTATGTCGTAATTTCGGATGCTACAGCGGAACGGTGCTGAGCCGTATTACCCACAACAAGCTGCCATGGCGGGCGGCACATAGTCGTCTTGAGTCAAATCGGGAAGGGGAGTTGAACGATGTCATTCGCGAGGAGGACATGGACTCGTTTTTTCGAGGGGTTGTCGAGAGGTATTCCATATCAAAGCCCGATGGCATAGCCCTATATGCACGCAACGCCTTCCGGAAGGTTGTTGGCAGACTATTCTGAGATAGGTGTCGAATGACATCGGCGCATGTCGGGTCCGCGAGGGGTAACCCAGACGTTGTGCTATCTATTGCGGCACTTGGTAGCCGCCTCCCAAAGAGCGGCATGGGACGAAGGCCCAAGCAGGTCTTCGCCCCATGCCGCCTTTGTCGTCAATCCCGGTCAAGGCCGGAGGTACTCGCTGCCGTAGGGGTACGGGGAGTTGCGGGAGTTCTCCACGTCGAGGATGGTGGTGGCGTTATACCGCTCGACGTCGCTCATCGTGTCGGAGAGGTAGGCATCGAAGTAGTCGGGGTCGTAGCGGTACGTGTACCAGCCGCAGCCGTTGAAGTAGTTGCGCAGGTTGGCCTTCTTGAAGCCGCGGCCGCGTCGCGCGTAGATCTCGTTTCGCGCGATGTAGAGCTCCCAGTCGGTGTAGCCCCGCAGGTCGCTCGCGGAAAGCCAGCGAGAGGAGCTGTCGGGAATGACGTACCCGCTCATGGACGGGGTGCTGGCGCAGGCGGGAGCCGTGTAGGTCACTGCGTGGGCGGTCGTGGAGTAGGGGCTTGTGACGTAGACCTCGTCGTCATCGTCGATGGTGATCGTGATCGTCTTGGCGTAGGCCCTGGAGGGCAGCGCGAGGAGCGTGAGGAGCAGGGCTCCGGCGAGGAACAGCGTGGCGGTGCGGACGGTGTGGTTGCTTTGACGGTTGGTGCACTTCATGGCAGGCTCCTTTCCTTCGATGCCATCAGAATACGGGGTGTGGCCGGCGGGCATTGCGCAATCGACGTCCGAGGGACTGGGCCGTTGCAGGGGACGGGCCGAGCCCAAGGGCTGGGGAGCCAAGTTCGGGACCGCGTCTGCCGAGGCTCGCTTCTCCCAGAGGGCAAAACTCGCGGTGCTGTTTCGCTATACTCTTGCTCCATGAAGAGCGACAACGTTATCACCGTAATCGTGCCCGTGTTCAACGTGGCGGGATATCTGGATGACTGCCTGCGCAGCGTCGTGGCGCAGACGTATACCAATCTAGAGATTCTTGTGGTTGACGACGGCTCATTTGACGGGTCCGACGCCCTGTGCGACCGGTGGGCGCGGAGTGACCCGCGCATCACCGTCATACACCAGCGCAACCGCGGCCTGAGCGCGGCGCGCAACATCGGACTCGACCATGCGTCAGGCGAGTTCGTGCTCTTCGTCGACCCAGACGATGTGGTGGAGCGCGTGTACGCCGAGAAGCTGCATCGCGCCGTCACCGCCCTAGGGACTCCTTGCGCCGCATGTGGATACGGAACTGAGACGGACGGTGGCAGTGAGGTCAACTACCTGACGCGGTGAGCAACGTCGAGCGGCACAGCACCACCGACATCCCCGACGCGAAGAACTTCCACAACTCCCCGCACCCTTACGGCAGCGAGCGCCTCCAGCCCTAATCTGGATTGAACCACGTAAAACCAGAAACGGCCGTAGATAAGGGATGCCTTCCACGGTCGTAACTGATTCGAGCAAATGTAGGGTTGTACAGTCACATGGGCAAGCGATGGTCAGGAGAGCACCTCACACGCCGCTCCGGTCGCGAGCACACCGCAACACCGAGATTGCGGCGCACAGGAAACGGTAGACCAGGTACCCCAAACATGCACCGAGTACATTCGCCAAAAGGTCATCCGTCTCGAAGTAGCCAACCTTGAGGCTGTACTGAGTAATCTCCGTTGCCAGCGAACAGGTGAACGCCACAAGCAACATGCGCGAAAGTCCTCGCATGACCCCCTGCAGACAGAAGCGCTCCGGCCACGTGAAGGACAGAAGACAGCCCAGTGGAACGTACAGTAGCCAGTTCACCACGATGAGGGCAAGCTGCGTGTAATCCGCCACGTGCAGCCCGCCATCAAAGGATAAGGCCGCACGGTAAGAGCGGAGCGGCTCGAGCAACAGCAGCGGCTTCCAAGAGACGTCCACCCTGCTAAAGACGAGCCTCCACAGATACACGGCGATATACGCGACTAGGATAACCAGCCCGAGCGCACGCTGAATTCGACGGGGCACACGTCGTGACATCGCCACCACTGCAAGGGCAATCTCGAGAGCGAGGACAAACAGGGACGCAGGAAAGACGAGGGCGCTAACGGACATCTTTTAATGAACTCAAGTAGGTGGCCCTTGAAACCAGCTTCGGCTTCGCAATACAAGTACCTGAATATGCCATGGCCATACAAGTCTCCTCATGCTCACCTTCTTGTGCCTTCCGATGCTTAGACACCTCCCTCAAGCAATTCCTAGCTCTAGGAAACGCATTATACCTGACCTAGCAGCATTTGCTTAGCCCATCGAGCGTGAACCAAGCACGGACAATCACCAAAACACACATCTGCCCCACCGGAAATCAGCAGCCGACATTTGTGACTATCTACTTAAGCACACAGTCAAAAATGTCGGCTCTTCAGCAATACCCCGCGCGGGGCGAAGACCTCGCTAAGGCATCTATTTGGTTGTCACCACTGACCAGGGAGTGCAACTTCAGCTCGATACGCTACGTCGTGTGGCTGCTCGAGGATCTCCCAATCGCTTGAGAGCTCTCGTTCCCCTCCGTAGCGGACCGTTTCCTGCCGTGGTCAGACGCGCTACCCAAATCAGTGAGGATGCCCACCGAGAGGGCGGGCAAAATTCATGTCGCCCAGGAGGAGCCAATCCCCGACGTCGACCCGGGTACGCTGCGCGAGGACGAGTAGGCACACCTGCACGTGAGTTCACCTCCCTTCACCGAGAATCTGACTGACGAGAGAATTGTCACATGAGTTAGACTGAGGTGCTAAGTGTCTGACTTTTGACGCATACGACTACCGGGTCGCAGGTCAACGCACGCATCAATACTGCCCCACGCTCTACGCGCACAAGCTTTGCCAGAGGATACCGGAGTTGGTAACGCATGCCTCGCAGCATGATCCGCATGCCTCGCAGCATGATTCTCGAGGACGGCGACTAATTGTCCTGGAAGAACTCGCATTAGATTCCCCAGTTTCGAAGTCGGAGCGCCTGTAGGTCTTCATGAAGTATCCGCACGCGTCTTTGTTGCACTTCGATTCGACAATCATAATCGCTTCGATAGCGGTCCCTTCAAAGGTAAGGTTTCTGATGTTATCGTAACCAAGCTCCACCCCTTTCGTTTTTTGGATTTGCTTGATGCGCCATAAGGCGCTACCTCGAAGATGCGATGTCCGGCGATACCCTCAATGAGCTCTCGTGAACTGACTGGCCTACGCTGACGACAAGAGAGTCCAGCGGTGTTGGTTCGCATCACTGACGCATGGGTTAATATCTATCTGAGTTGTTGTGTACTCGCCCTATAATGATGTGGTTTTTCACCTACCACATAATTGAAGAAACTACCCGATGTCCCATACAAACGGACCAATTCTGGTTCTCAAATAGTTAAATAGTCTCGCACTCATACACTCGTAAAGCATTACAAATGCCGAGCATGCCAAATAGACTATAAAGGCAGCCGCAATCATTATCATCGGAATGACCAATGCCGGCATAGATACTATAGCCTCCATACTTATAAATCTTAAGAACTCTTCATGCAGGAGATATACTCCAAACGAACATGATGCCAAGACGTTAATTACGCGTGAGTAACTCAATTGAAGTCTTGAGAATAGCGTCACAATCAGGACAGCATCCATACACACAAAGGGATTGCAGTATTCGAATGCAGTCGGACCCGGAAGCAAAGCCGGTAGCACACCTATGGCGTAATCGCCCATCGCCCAAGCCGTCTTGACAACAATACTGGCCAGCAAGAGTAAGACGGCAAATCGCGATGACACGCACAGAGGCTTCCTTCTCAACACGGCCCCGACCACGTACATCACCCAGAAGTTCACCAGACTATATCCTCTCATGCTCCCATAAAGGCCTATGGTGGAGAGGCCGGTGAAATCCGCGCCTCTCAGCTCGCCAATTACGTCTACTAGTGTTGGCCATAGGCAGAGTAATATAAGCAGGACTACACAAAGCCTCGCCAACTGGCCGTCATCCAAACTGGCAAGAAGCCTGTTCGTCCATGGCGAGAGTAGGTAAACGACTACGTAAAGAATCACGAAATAATTACTCGGTACTGAAGCCACGAGCAGAGACTTCAGCGAGAACCCTCCCCCAACGAATGTATGCGCCACGTATACTACAACTCCGAACACCATCGTCTCGAACACGAGTCGAACGGGCTTCCATAACGTCTGTCGATTAGAAGTGCACAGGAAATAACCAGAAATAATCATGAAGGCGTCTACGCTACACCGGAACACGGATTGAGTAGACAACACCGCCAACCATGAGATGCCTTCGGCATATTTGAGGCCGCCACCCATATCTGCGTTGCCCAAGTGAAGTACGATGACTCCGACGATAAGCACGATGCGCAACAGCTCGATATGCGATTGCCTGGGTGCATGCTGGGCGTCTGACGCTGCCGGAACACTAGCTCCCTCCTCATTCATCCGAGCACTATCGTCCCTCCTCGTAACACGGCTCACAAGCATACCTCCCATTCAATTGCGTCGATGGTTCTCTTAAAGCCGTCTTCGACAGAGACTAGGGGCTCGCATCCGAGCCGTCTTACCTTGGAGAGACTCATGGGAGATTTCCTAGCGGTTGCGGCACTATACCCCGCATCTGTTCTTGTTTCCCGCACAACGTGGATGCCTTTGCCCGGATAGAGTCCCACAAGCATGTCGGCAAGCTCAGCAACAGAAGTGAAGTTCGTGTCGTTGCCAACGTTGTAGCTCTCGCCAGGCACACCCCTCAGCATAACCGTGAGCAATTGGGATACCGTATCCGTGATGTACGCGAACGATCGACAAGCAGAGCCCTCGCTACGCATAACAATGTCTTGATTGCGCACGACATTACCTACGAACTCAGAGAAGACCCTGCTGTCCCTCTCCCAATCCATGGTAGGGCCATAGGTATGGAACACCCTCGCACAGATGGCAGGTACTCCGTACTCATGCCAGTACGCATGACAAAGCGCCTCGCCCATTTGCTTGGAGAGGCCATACGCATTACCCAACGCCAAAAAGTTTAGCCGTCCGTATGTATCCTCTGTACAGCACTCAGCCTGAGTTACCTCGCCGTAGACTGAACCCGAGCTCACAAACAAAAAGCTGCGGAGATTGTCACAGCGTAGTCTTACGTGCTCGAGTAGATGGGCGGTTCCCGTTACGTTCGGGAGCATCGTCTCTACCGGCATCCTCCCGTACCATTGGGGACTCGCCAAGCTAGCCGCATGCACCGCATACTCCACGTCCAGTTGTGCCGGAAGCTGCGCACACACATCCTGCTCCAAGACCATAAACCCAACTTGATCGATAAGTGGCCCAAACCGTCTTCCTGCCTTGGCACGATTGCGGACCAAAGCCGTCATGCGGATGTCGACTCCATGCACGGTTTTAAGATACGCAAGGAAGAAGACAATATATGACGCAAGCATTCCGGCTGCACCAGTCACCAATACCGTGGTACCGTCGAGCGCATCCCACCCCTTTACTCTCGACGCAAGTGAACTCATGTCCTCCAGCACGACGGGGTTATCAAACGGGCTACGAGGCATACCGCATCACCCGCCTCGTACCTTGCGATTTGTAAGATGGACATGCAAAGCAGCTATATCTGTTAATTGAGAATCCCCGATAGCAGAACCAGAGTGCGCTAGGGTCCAGGGGATGACCCCCCACCCCGCTCGCGAGTAACGTTATGCCCTGCTCGAACGTAGTCGCTGGGAACCAGCGGGTGGCACTACGTAGTTTTGTGACATCGACATAGAGGTGCATAACCTCGTTGCCGCGATAGGATACGTCTCCTATCCCAAGCTCGCCGGTCCCAACGATGGCACCCATCGTCTTGATATACTCCCCTAATGGTCGAACCTGTGCACTTCTGAGGTTGTATACCTGACTACCTTTGCAAGATGCGGCCACACCTAGGAACGCATCCACCGCATCGCCGCAGTACTGGTAGTCCCATCTCTGCCGCGCGGGCATAAACGACATCTTCTCCCCTGCCAACAGCCTATAGATCGCCTGTCTTACCATGAGGGTCGGCTTGTCGTAAGGCTTAGTATCGCTCGGAATGTGAGAGTCGTTCTTGCTTCCTGGATTTACCAACGCATATACACGCCCCACATTCTTTGCGAGAGCCCCGCGCATGATTACTGACCCAATCATGCTCGTTGCTCTAGCCACGTTCTTTTTCTTACCGTGCACCCATCCTCCTCGTATATTCTTTCTGTCACTGTTTGAGGTCGTGACCAACCACCACTTCGAACGCTGTGGCCGCGTTTCTTCTCCCGTTTACTTCGAGTTGGGAATATGGGATAAAGGGACGCGCAGTGGGCGGAGGGCGTAGGTTTTCTCCTGGGAGAGGGTCCCGTACGAAAGACTTGCGCCTCCGGCCCGCGA
>CADBYM010000078.1 GCA_902798915.1 uncultured Coriobacteriaceae bacterium
CCGCAACACTCTGGCGGATGGCTATGTCAACGCACAATTATAGTGCGCCGTAATCGACGGAAACCTACCGAAAACCAACTTTCTGCAAGAGGGGATTTTTCCGATATTTTGGTGCCACATTCCGCGCAATAGACCATGCCCATACCGTTCCCTCGTTTCAGTACCGAGTGTATTGCCTGTTTCATTATGACAGGTTGCAGATCGTTTCTACCGCTATTGGCATAGTTGTTACTCGCGGGTGCAAGTTTGAATCCGTCATGGGTCACGAACTCAAAAGTCGAAGTGGTTACGCTTTCGCCGATTACTCAAGGCACGTGGCACACCAAGACCTATCATATGCCATAGCCTCATTATCGACTTTACGTGACAAACCTAGCGCACATTGATTGCCTGGAGGTTCTATGCTTAACATCGGTCAAGAGATCATGCTTGTCGAAATATCCACAGGCGCGATGAGCAAGTCTGATGCTGAGCGGGCTCTAGAAGTGGAGCTTGAGGCCATTAACGAGGAACTGGATACCTATACCTGTAAGGCTGACACACAGGACTATGCCTTTGCAATTGCGAGCGGAATCATTTGTGGTCTCTTCGACGCGGTGTACGTTGGCGAGGCATCAATACTGCCCAGTGACGAGATAGTAGACGCTCGGGTTAAGAACGGCGCGCTGCACGAGTTCCTTAGTAAGGGGTACACATCGCTTGGTGAGACTCTGGCCAAAGCAAACGATGCGGTGCAAAAGGCCTCCGAGATTCCTTTTGTGGATGTCCCCACTGCGAGCGACTTAGTTACTGTGCAGATGGAGGCTCTTTCAAAGCAACCGAGTGTTGTGGGCATTGCTACTTCAATAGCGTCGTTCATGCTTCAATCGGTCGGCCGGACGAAGCTAGACGAACTGGCAAAGAACGCGGAGAACGTGGAGGCCATCCTAGTCGCTTCCATGATTGCGGGGTTCTTGCAGTGGTCCAAAAAAGCGGGCGTCGAGGTTTGCGAGCGTGGCGTTCAAAGCAACCTGCCGCAAGTGCTCGATGGGCTTTTGCGCATGATGCATGATCAGCCAGTGTTTTCAAAGATTTCGGGGGTTAGTACCAAGTGGCATAGAAAGCAAATGGCGCAGATTAAGAGAGCTTCCAAGCGAGGTGGGCGAGTGACCGTTGTGTCTATGCTCCACTCTTTCATGAGCGAAGTGGCTGCCTTGCCTGAGCTCCAGTCTACAGCGTTTAAGGGCTATCTTGCCACGTGTGTACTTCAGCAAAACGCTTCCTCAGAACTTGACCCACAGACCCAAGCTGCACTCAATAAACAAGTGGTGCCTGTGCTGCTCAACGAGGTGGTAGTGCGCTTGGGCTACTTCCTGTCACGTTTTGGGCGGGCACTGCAAGAGCATGGCGATTATTCTCTCATAGACTGGAAAGACGTGATGCCGTTCGAGAATCGCACGGTCGAGCGTATGATTACGATATCGTCAATGACTCTAACGTTTGCCGATACATACGATGCCGTGACGCACGCCAGCCTTGAGTCTGCGGGTAATGTACTGTTGTTCTCGCAAAAGTTCGTGGCACGTTGGAACTACGTTGCGGCCGGCAGAGTAGCTATTGCCATCGTGCGTGAGATACAAGACGACCAGTATGAGCTGGAACTCTTGCGCAATCGCAGGCGCCTCGTCGAGCAAAAAACCGCGCTTACAATCGAGCGTCTGGATGCCTACGAGCAGTGGCTCCAGGGCAACCTGGACAAATACCTCACCGAGCATCTAACGACGTTCTTTGAGGCTTTCGACATAATGGATGAGGGACTCAAGAAGAGTGACTCTAATCTCGTGATTCAGGGCAACGTTATGATTCAGCGCGAGCTTGGACGAGAGGTGCAGTTTACAAACCAAGAGGAGTTCGACGAACTCATGTTTTCTGACGAGGACTTCGTGTTTTAGGAGGTTGTTGTGGGACTGTTCAACATGAACAAGTTAAGGAACGCCGTCGCCGGTGCGGCCGATGCCGTGCAAGGTGCAGCTGGCGCTGTTTCCGAGGCGGTGAAGGAGGGGAAGGCTCCGGACATCAAGCTGCCCGACATCAAGGTGCCAGACATCCAGCTGCCAAACGTAAAGCTGCCCGATGTGCTCAACAATGGTGGTGATGCTGAGGTGTTGGTGTCACTTGCCGCCGACGAAGTCTCTTCCACAGACGCCTTGCGCATCTATTACTACCTCATGTCGGCGGATGGGGAGCTTCACGAGAGTGAGCTGGAACGATTCAATGACATCTGCAATGAATATGGCATGAGCGACGCGACGAAAAAAGAGCAGCTTTCTGCCGAGTTGAACGCGAAGCTTTTGGAACATGCAAGCTCGATCAGCCCTCTTGTCTCTGCTATGGCATGCGTGGATGCGGCTCTGTATGCTCCCAGCGCATTGGGGGAGGGCGAGTCACCCATTACCGCAAGGCTTTTGTTGTGGAACATGCTTACGATTGCGTTTGCAGACGATACGTTCGACGATTCGGAGCGAGAACTCATCAACCATATCGCCAACCGGTTTGGTGTGAGCGAGACGATACTACTGGAGATGCAGGACTGCCTTATGACCATGGCGGACATCGAGCGCGAGGAACGCTGGGTCAAGACGTCGAACAGGCCCTACCTGACCATAGAGTCTGTGGTCAACGAGCTTGAGGTGAGGAAGGCCGCCGTGTACGAGAGCATTCAAAGTCTTATTGCGCTTTAGGGGAGGTGCAAGATGCCGTTACCATTGTTGTTCATTGGGATTGCCGCCGCTACCGGAACGGTTGGTGCGGGCAAATCTGTAAAAGCGGGTCTCGACGCCGCTGAGGCAAACAGGCTCAACAAGAGTGCGAACGAGATTGTGCAGCTAGCGAGCGATAGGCTGAATGCGCAAAAGACGGCGTGTGGGGATGCCTTGGCGCGCTTGGGTGCTGAGAAGCTCTCGGTGCTCAACAATAGCATTACTCAGTTTTTGGATACGTTCAAAAGGATTAAGAACGTAGACTTCAAGGGGTCCGAAGGCCTCGACGAGCTCACTAAGCTGACCATCGACGAGGCGGATTTCAAAGAGCTCGAAGGGCTTGCCAAGTTTGCCGGCTCGGTTGCTGGGGGAGTTGCAGGTGGAGCTGCGAGCGGCGCAATCGTGGCGCTGGGCGCCTATGGCGCAGCGCAGACCTTCGCCGCGGCGTCAACGGGGACCGCAATCGCTACGCTGAGCGGTGCCGCAGCTACGAATGCGACGTTGGCCTTCTTTGGCGGCGGTTCGCTTGCGGCGGGAGGCCTTGGCATGGCGGGCGGGACCATGGTGCTTGGTGGTCTCGTCGCTGGCCCCGCACTTATGGTTATGGGCTTTGTTGCTGGGAGTGCGGCGGACAAGGAGCTGGAGAAGGCCCGTACAAACAAGGCAGAAGCTATCGAGGTCGCCAAACAGCTCGAAGCGGGGTCTTTGCAGTGCGAGGCAATCCGCAGGAGGACAAACCTCTTCTACAACCTGCTCGCACGACTTGACGCTCGGTTCTTGCCGCTTGTGTTTGGGCTTGAGGATGTCGTCGCAAACGAGGGCGAAGACTTCCGTTTCTACACACCCGAGTCGAAGAAGCTCGTCGCATCCTGCGCGGCCATAGCCGTGAGCATGAAGTCCGTGCTCGACACGCCATTGCTCACCGATGACGGACTACTCACACCCGAGTCGCAAAAGGTCATCGAGCAAGCGAAGACTGCACCTGCCGCGTAAGGATTGCGGCCTAGTGGCCAAACAAGGCTCATGCCGCTCGCTTGAGGAGGCACTTCGTCCGCCGCATGGGCTCTCACGTATGGATGTCTCGCGTGAGAGCCCATGCGGCGGGTTGCTATCGCTGTGCACTTATCGCCTGTCCCTCACGTAGACCACCATCCTGACCTGCCTCTCCGGGTGCTGCGCCCAGTCGGTCGACTGCACGTACGCCTCGAACGCGCCGCCGTGCCCGAAGAAGAGCATCTTGGCTAAAGCGCTACACTATAAGCATTCGCATCTCTCGGCTATCGTTAGGGGTGGAGGGCACAGTAAATGGGACTCGTTGGAAGAATGCTAAGTTCCGCTGCGCGTGGAGCAGGGGAGATAATCGCAATAGAAGGTCTTGGTGCGGCATCCGAGGCCATCGGTAATGCTACCAAATCCGTCGGCAATGTTATCGAGAAGCATCGTATCTGGCGAGATAATAATTACATTGCTTCACGCCCTAATAATACGTATTTATACCTACAGCTCATCGAGACTGGATTGCCTGCAGAAATGCACGTATTCGACCAAGAGGGTGACGAGCCATATAGTATTACTGGTACCGTAGGCAAACCAATGTTTTCATTCGAGGTAAAACGAGAGGGCAGAGTTGTAGGTACGATAAAAAAAGAACTCTTGGCATTGCGGGTACCGCTTATACATGAGCGTAGCCCCATCAATCTCGATGTAACGACGGCGGATGGGAGTAAGTTTACCATCAAAACAAAGCTCACTCCTAACGGGAGGCGCTACGATGTTGAGCCGTGCGGTTGGCGTGTTCGGTCCTTAACTAAACTCATGGCAGACTTCACCGCGAAGAAGGATGAGGAAACGATTTTTAGAGTGTCTAGGAGATCTGGGTACGAGGTTCCTACGTACTTGCTTGACTTCGAAGACGAGGTGTATGCGGATCTTGCCCTGCTTATTTCGCTGGGAATCATATACGACAACTGTTTTGGAGACTAGCTTCGTAGTCGACAAAAAGCGCATCCACTTGACCTGTAACGGCCAAACCTCGTTTATCGTGGTTTGGCCCTTTTCGACATGATGGTTTCAAAGATGATGATGTAGGTGTTGCCCTTCGACTACGTGTGGCATCTGCATCACGCCATGGGCTAGTCCTTTGACGAACAGGTTTGCCACGGCGAAGGATATGTCTGGCACCTTCTTAGCGCTTCGTATGATTGCAGCGAAATGACCTTTTCTTGTCGCAATCCTATAGCCGCTCCTACTACCACGCAATCAGCATCGGTGCGGTGACTAGATGGATGCACCGATGCTGATTGTTGTTAGCAGAGGAAGTGACAAGAGCAATGGCCTGCAACAGCTTCTCGACAAGGCCGTGGAGGTCGAAAGCCTCAACCCACGACAATCAGGGCCAACGGTTCCAGAGCCAAGTCCTTAGCGCTGCCTAAAAGCTCCTTGA
The DNA here is from genome assembly GCA_902798915.1 of uncultured Coriobacteriaceae bacterium. Classification (GTDB taxonomy): domain Bacteria; phylum Actinomycetota; class Coriobacteriia; order Coriobacteriales; family Atopobiaceae; genus RUG440. The sequence goes on from CADBYM010000078.1 coordinate 5,182, forward strand.
GTGCTGCCGGGAGCGGAGCCTCCCTTACGGACCAAGCGAATCTGTATCGCCTCCAGTCGGTATGAATAACCCGCGGTTCCTGCAGATGCACCGTTCTTGGCCCATCCCATCCAACCGAAGTGCTGAGCGTGCACGCGATAATAGACATCGTATTGCTTCTGCATATCACCCGTCAGCTTGATCTGTATGGCCTCTAAACGCTTGGATTTGCCCGACGTTCCGGATTTGGCACCGTCTTTAGCCCACTTCTTCTCCCAGCCATAAGTTTGTATATGGGTTCGATAGAGAATCGAACCTGTGGCTGGTCGATTTCCCAAAGCTATCCAAATCGCCTCAAGACGTTTTGACTGGCCAGTCGTCCCCGATGTGGCTCCATTCTTGCGGAAGGTCGGTTCGTCACCGAATGTCTGCCGATGCACTTTGTATTTCACATCTGGCTTGACCTTAAAAGAGATTGAGTAGGGTCCCGTCACTGGATAGAGGTCACCGCTATGATTTTCTTCGTTTAGGGCAAAGTAATCCTTCTGGCATGCTACCTGTACATAGTAGGTCCCACGGGCAAGGTTGCAGGCAGTAGTGCCCACTGTTGAATCGAAGAAGCTGTACGTATCATCAAGAAAGAAATCATGGTTCCTGACGCGCTTTCCACTCTTGTTGTAGATTCGCACGGTAACATCCAAAAAACTGTTGAAGCCGCCCGAGATGGTGAGTTTCGAGTCATCAGGCAAAACAATCTTATAATAATCGCTTCTGTCATTTATCGCTAATTGTTCCCGATAGGTCTTGTTCAGGCTGACAGAGCATGCCTTTGCCCTACTGTTGTTCGAACCTCCTTGAGACTCCTGGACGAAGGCGCGTGCGCTCTTATGCGTCAGCGTAAACGAATAAGGCCCGTTTGATGCCGGCAGATCCTCTTCTATTTTGATGTAGTACTTTCCTTTGGTGACGTCGCAACTCCATGCGGCCTTCTGCGAGCCATTCGCAGGGGGATCATAGAGGTAGCTGGCAATCTCTTGCCCCTTCGCATTATAGAGCGTAAGAGGAACGTACGAAACTTTACCGAATTTAACTGTGCATGTGAGCCTGCCAGCCGACGGCACGGTAAGCTTATAAATGTCACAAGCATCGTTGAGCGCTATCTGCCCCCGGTAACTCCTGCCCAGGCTGACTGCGCTAGCTGACTTTATGGAATTGTTGGAGCCGCCTTCTTTTTCTTCGAACGTGGGTTTCGCATTCACATACTTGCAAGTGAAGGTGTATGAGCCTCCCGTACGATTACTTGACCAGAGGGAACATGCGTAATGGAATTCAAGATAGTAAGTACCACGCGTCAGATCATACGTGTATGAGCATTGCTTCCGCGTCTCCGTCGAGCCGAGGTCCAAGTATTCATTATCCGAAAGCGGCTTGCCGTTCTTATCATATAGGGTACAAGTAATATACGCATAGTCTTCGAAGCTTGTTTTCACTGCCAAATCGGCAAAGTTCGATACTACCGTCAGTCTACCGGCTTTACTGGTAACCAGTTTGTATCGCGCGGTTTCAAAGCTTTCAGAAAACTTCTTGGTATACTTTCTGTTAAGTAGAATCTGTGTACTATCCGCTGGGACACTGTCTGTAGATTGTGGCATAAGTGATTTGAAATCAGTGTCTGTGGGATCTACGTCCATTTCTCCCGATTCCTTGCCTCCCGCATCCTCAATGGGTGCAGCATTATTGTCTATCGGAGTCTCGATTGTGACGTCTTCGAGCGTCGAAACGCTGGTTTCGGGCACCACGGCTGCATCGCCCATGTCTTCCTCTGTCCAAAACTCCCCTTGCGGATTGGCGATCTCCAACAATTCTTCGTCATCTTGCAAGACTGGTTCTTGTTCAATGCTGCGGTCTTCAACGATGCCGAGTCCCATTTCCTCATTGATTGGCTTTCCATCATCCAAAACCATGACGTCCGACGACGGGATGTCAATGATTGATTCAGCTACAGCTTCAGTGGGGACACTCGTCACCACAAGGCCGAAAGACAGTACTAAACTAACCATCTTGCGTGTCCAAACAGCACGCCCGCCAAAACCCGTCTTTGTCGTATCAAACATGGTGGTCCTCCTAGGAGATGATGACACCTTCGGCCCAATGCAACCGCGATACAGCTCGCTTAAGATTGATACAGTCTTACACATTGGCGAGCATCAGTCTCATCTATATCGTACTAATATAGTCATGTCAATATGCATCCTTATGCGTTGCAAAACGACCCATCACGCCAGAACATACACGCCCGGCGCTGGATGAACAGCACACCAATGAACATGGAGTCCTTGAGGTAGCAAATGTCAGACTCGCCCTACCGCATGAGCCGCTGTACGAGGTCTTCGTGAGTATGTACCTGCGGGAGGCGAGGGCGCTGGTGAAGCGCGGAATCAGATCGGCCTACGTGACGCGCGAGGACAACCTCGGATTCTGCAAGGGCAAGCTCATGGTTGGCGAGCACGTGAGGCAGAACACGTCCCATGCCGAGCGGTTCTTCGTGCGCCATGACGAGTACCTCGCCGACAGGCCGGAGAACCGGCTGGTGAAGTCGACGCTCCTCCTGCTGCGGGCCACGACGACGAGCTCGCGGAACCAGAGGGAGGCGCGGCAGGTTCTCGCACACTTTGAAGCGGTCTCCCCGTCGTCCAACTACCAGAGGGACTTCTCGCGCGTTGTGACGGACCGCAGCATGAGGGACTACGACTCGTTGATGCGCTGGTCCAAGGTGTTCCTCACCGGGGAGAGCTTCACCACCTTCTCTGGGACCGACTCTGCCCGTGCCCTGCTCTTCCCGATGGAGAGGGTGTTCGAGTCCTACGTGGCGCAGCAGCTCAGGAAGGCCCTCGCGGACCTTGGCTGGGAGGTCACCGCGCAGGACAGGGGATACTACCTGTTCGACGTGCCCAGGCAATTCGCGCTGCGGCCGGACGTCGTGGTCACGCGGGGCGACGGCTCGCGCGTTGTCCTGGACACGAAGTGGAAGCGGCTCGTCGACAACCCTCGGGTCAACTACGGCATATCCCAGTCTGACATGTACCAGATGTACGCGTACGCCAAGAAGTACGGCACGTCCGAGGTCTGGCTGCTCTATCCCGCCAACACGGAGATGCCCGACGGTGTCGGAACGTCGTTCCATGCCAACGACGGGGTGAGCGTGAGGCTCTTCTTCGTGGACGTCGCACAGATCGAGCGGAGCATGGCGGAGCTCAGGGATGTGTTGTGTGCTTGGCGGGAGGTGCCAAAGCTTTGATATGCTTTGCGGGCGCTATGGCGCCCAACGAAGCGGGAAGATAGCTCGTTTATGCTATCCCGCACTGCTGGAGCCGACGTTTAACACGAAGGCTTTCAACGCAACGAACGAATGGGGCTCACATGTGGAACACAACTGCAACTGCAACGGAGAATCGTTCCACGAACAGCCCCATCGCTTTGGAACTCTCAAGCCTGTGACGATAGTGAAGATGTGTAGGACGGCATGCGCGGTCATCGACACCAACGTCGTCGCATCGGCGCTGCTCAAGTCGGAATCCGTCCTGGGAAGGGTGCTCGCGCACGCTCTCCCTGTCTTGCAGCCTTCGGCGGCCTTTCGGTCGCCACCGAGGGCGGCATCGACTTCAGAGAGCTGCGCCTAGTGCCGAGCGATGCGGAGAGGACAAGGCCACGGCTAAGGCAAACGCGCAAGGCCTCGCCGCCGGCCAAAGAAGAAACGCTCCCGTTGACTGAGGCCAGCGGATGCGGGTAATATATGACTCACGGCGGCCTAGTGTTTTAAGGGGTAGCTAGGCAATGCCGTCCGGACTAACAAGGGCTTACGGTGCTGGAACACCTAGGCCCTTTTGCTTGGCCCTTCAAGTACTTTGGCCTGTGGTCATCATCGCGTGCATCGGGATAGTCATCCTCCTCCTTCCCTGGTTCCTCACCCTTGGCACGAAGCCGATCTTTGTCCCCCCGCACCACACCGACACCGCGTTGGGGTCGTAGGGGTTGTCCGGCTCGCTCCTGAGCTTGAGCCTCTTGCCCGGGCACTCCGAGCGGTACGCCTTGCCCTGGTCTAACAAGGCCGACGCCATTCGCCAGCCGGGCTCCGAGCACGGCCACTCTGCGTCCCTGCCTCCGCGAAGTCGAGGTCGCAATTTCTGTCCTGCGCATGCGCTACCGTGATCGTGGTGCCTCCATAGCGCAAACCTCGCACCTGCGCATGGAGCTGAGGAAGGCCGAACGCGAGCGCGACGGCATCGCGAACGAGATAAGGGAGCTGTGCCGTGGGCGATTACCGGGACTACAACGAGGACGTGCAAAGAATCAAATATGCGATCCTGCAAAGCCAGTACGAGACTGGACGCGTGGCAAACTCCAACCAGCTTGCCTTGCATTACGGAATCGGTGGCTACGTGTCCGCCAATACACGATTGGGGAAATGGGGGACGGGAGTCCTGGCCTCCATGAGCAACCAGCTCCAAAAGGAGCTTCCGGGTCTCCGAGGGTTCTCGGAGCGCAACCTCAAGTACATGAGGACCCTCTTCGAGGAGTGGCAGGCGCTGTTTGGGGTGACTGGTAAGGCGCGTGATTCGGCAGTTGCAATTGCCGAATCTGCGCTCGAAAAGTACGAGCGCAAACCCCACGAGGCGCCGTCCATTGGCATCGTGCTTTGCAAAACATGAGCAAGAGGCTGTGAGGGAAACGCGGCGCGTGCAGGCGCTAAAGCGCGTCGAGGAGAAGACGGGCCGCGAGGTTGAGCTGAGGACGGTCTAATCGATAGAATGGTTTTGAGCACAATAGGGCTTCATGCCACGCTCGTGTTCTCCGGAATCACTTGCAGCAAACCGGCGATTGCCTAATGCCAAATTGGGAGGAACGACATGCTCAGCATCGTGTTCGGAGACGTGGAGAACGCCGTCTACCACCCTCCAACCTACTTTGACAACACGTATCTCGACGAGTGGATCACGGACCCGCGCACGCGGGAGATGGTCCGCGACGTCGACAAGTCAGAAGTCGTCAGTGCGCGGGCGATCGACAGTCCGTTTTTGGGCTCGATTTCGGTGAGGGAGCTTTCCGGTGGCGTCAAGACGCTCATCCTCATGCTCTTTGACGACTCCGGCAGGATATTCAACGCTTCCTCCTGCGGGGACAACTGCGCGAAGTGGATCTGCCGCATCGCGCGGGAGAAGGACCTCACCATCAACCTGCATCACGTGATGGACTTTTCCTCGTGCGACGGATTCGAAGCTTACATGATCAACACAGGGCGAACTGTCAAGAGCTTCGAGGAATACCTCGACGAGGCGCTTAGCATAGAGGAAAGGTAAACGCAATGAGGGGAAGCCATCACGTCGTCGTTCAGAACCGCCGGGTGCGGTTCGAGTTCTCCGTGAGGAGGAACGTAACCATCGTCCGAGGTGACAGCGCGACTGGCAAGACGACCTTGATGTCCCTCATCGAGGCATACGACAGGTTGGGCGATGCCTCTGGTGTCGAGGTTGTCTGCGACAGGAGGTGCGTCGCGATCAACAACGCGAACTGGGAGGCTGTGCTCGCTAGCGCATCCTCGTGCATAGTCTTCCTCGATGAGGACGTAAGCGCGGCGAAGACACCGGAGTTCGCCCGCCGCGTTCGGGAGTCGGACAATTATTACGTCGTCATCACGAGGGAGGACCTCCCGAACCTGCCCTACTCGGTCGACGAGATATATGGCATCCACACCTCGGGAAAGTATGCCGACCTCCGCAGGACGTACAACTCGTTCTACAGAATTTACGAGCCTGACGAGCCACGGGAAATGGGGCCCGTAGAGACCGTTATAACCGAGGACTCGAACTCGGGGCACCAGTTCGTCAAGGCAGTCCGCTGCTGACATAAACGTAACAAGTGCATATGGCAAGTCCAATGTACGAAAGCTGCTCTCAAAGCACAAAGGTCAAAGGGTCTTGGTGATTGCCGACGGCGCGGCATTCGGGCCGGAGATGGGGGATGTGCATCTATTTGCTAAGGCCCGTCCCGAAGTTGGTGTGTACCTCCCTGAATCGTTCGAATGGGTCATCCTTGATTCGGGCGTAATCGATGGAAACAGAATCAAGGACATATTGGACCATACCGAAGACTTCGTGGAAAGCGGTGAGTTCTTCAGCTGGGAGAGGTTCTTTACGCACCTGCTTGTGCAAGAAACGAAGGATACGTATCTGCGCTACACAAAGGCCGAGTTGAACAGTGCGTACCTCAATGGAAGGGTACTTGAATCCGTGCTAGCGGCCATGGGGCAGGTTGGCTCACTCTTGCTGCGTCAAGGCGAAGCTGCGAATGAAAGAGACGGTCCGCGAGACAGAGCTGAGACGAGTGGCGATGCCTCCAAAAGTGGCGACAAAAAGTAGCGATAACGATTGGCGAAAACTTCAAATCCGTGAGCATGAAGTCCGTGCTCGACACGCCATTGATCACCGATGACGGACTACTCGCACCCGAGTCGCAAAAGGACGCCGAGCAAGCAAAAGCTACACCGGCTGCATGAGAATTGCGGCCCAGTGGCCAAGCAAGGCCCCATGCATCACGCTTGAGGAGGCACACCATCCGCCGCAAACCCTACCTCCTGTCCCTCACGTAGACCACCATCCTGACCTGCCTCTCCGGGTGCTGCGTCCAGTCGGTCGACTGCACGTACGCCTCGAACGCGTCGCCGTGCCCGAAGAAGAGCATCTTGGCCAGCTCCTGGTTCCTCGCCCTTGGCACGAAGCCGATCTTAGTCCTCCCGCACCACACCGACACCGCGTTGGGGTCGTAGGGGTTGTCCGGCTCGCTCCTGAGCTTGAGCTTCTTGCCCGGGCGCACCGATCGTGCCGACTTCGAGGTGCTGCCTGAGGGGGAGGATGGCCAGGTGATGTGGAGAACGATTCTGCACCAAGTTGCTGCACAAAAGGGTGCCAATGCATGGCAAACGATCGTCCAGACGCATCTGGGTAGCTTCTTCGATGACCTTCCGGTCGCCACCGAGGGCGCCATCGACTTCAGAGAGCTGCGACTGGTGCCGAGCGGTGCGGAGAGGACAAGGCCACCTCCAAGGCAAACGCGCAAGGCCTCGGCGCGGGCCGAAAGAGAAACGCTCCCGTTGACTGAGGCCAGCGGAAGCGGGTAGAATACGACTGACGGCAGCCTAGTCGTTGTAAGGTGCAGCTAGGCAACGCCGTCGGGAATTCTGCTAAGGGCATACGGTGCGGTCAACGCCGGAGGCCCCTTTTGTTAGCGTCATTCCCTCAAGTGCTTTGGCCTGTGGTCATCATCGCGTGCATCGGGATGGTCATCCTCCTCCTTCCCCGACCCCCTGAGCTCGTCGTATTCCTTCAGTACCTCTAGGAGCACGGCCACGCTGCGTCCCTGCCTCTGCGAAGTCGCGAACGAGATAAGGGAGCTGTGCCATGGGTGATTACCGGGATTACAACGAGGACGTGCAAAGAATCAAGCCTGCGATCCTGCAAAGCCAGTACAAGACTGGACGCGTGGCAAACTCCAACCAGCTTGCACTGTATTACGGAATCGGCAGCTATGTGTCAGCCAATACGCGATCGGGGAAATGGGGGACGGGAACCCTTGCGCCAATCAGCAACCAGCTCCAAAAGGAGCTTCCCGGTCTCCGTGGGTTCTCGGAGCGCAACCTCAAGTACATGAGGACGTTCTTCGAGGAGTGGCAAGAGCAAATTGAAGGGGGGTCGTCGCTTTCGGCAC
>CADBYM010000079.1 GCA_902798915.1 uncultured Coriobacteriaceae bacterium
CGTAGCGCTCCACGTCCGCCGCCTTCACGTCGTAGCCGAGCTCGCGGGCCACGAGCGCCATCGACTCGACCTCGCCGCGCGCCTCGCCCGTCTCGACCACGCGGGCCAGGATCTCCTGCGCCCTTTCCTCCAGCCCCGGGTCCCGCTCGAAGTCCCGAACCATGCGCTCGAACTCGCTGCCTGCACTCATCAGACTCTCCTCTCGAAATGGCGTCAGCCGACACGCCCTGCTCACATTGGGCCCAGAATCCCACAACCCGCCCCTTCGGTCAAGACGAGAAGGTCATAGCCGCACGCCACGCGCCATGAGGCGCCAGCGAGACCCCATTGGCAACGCAGTGAGCGGCGAAGGGGCCTCCTCCCGCCGTCCCTATCGCGGCCCTTGGTTGGCCCCTTGCAACTGCTTGAGCAGCGCCTTCCGCTCGTACATGCGCCGGTCGGCGCGACGGAACACGTCGCGGAGCCGCGCATCCCCCGGCTCGTACTCGGCCATTCCCGCGGCGACGACGACCTCGCCCCGCGCGTTGTTCTCTTCGACGATGCGGTTGAGCTCCGCGAGTATCTCGTGCCGATGGGCGTAGTCCTCTCCGCGCAGGATGACCGCGAACTCATCGCCGCCAATCCTGAACACCGGGCTATGGTCATACAAATTACAAACGAGCTTGCACGCCGCCTTGATGTACTCGTCGCCGGCCGAATGGCCATACGTGTCGTTGACGTACTTTAGATTGTTCACGTCACACACCAGAACGCCGATTTCGCCGATGCTTCCGTCACGCATGGCCTCGTCGATAGCCGGCTCCTCCTCGGTGTAGGCGTACTTGCTCTTCACGCCCGTCAGGGCATCCCTGTAGGCTATCTCCTTTATGACCCCGAGCTCCTGCTCGCTCCTTTCGGCACGTTCTCCGACGTTCCGGCTTTGCTCGCGCTCCTTCTCGAGCATGGTGATGGAGACGCGTCGCATTCGGAACACCAACATTCCGAAGTACACGAGCAAGACTATGCTGGTAACCAAAATCTGAATGGTGCTTTGGGCTAACATGCCATCGCTGACACTTCGAATCTGGTCGCGAATCAGACTGTCGGAGATGAGGATGGCGAGCATCCAGCTCGTATCCTCGACCGGCATGTAGTAAAGCGTCTCAGTTGCACCTTTGTAGGCAAATCTCACTTCGCCCTGTCTGCCACGATCAAAGCTCTCCTGAACCCGTCTCCACTCACTAACATCAACCTGACCCCTCAGTGCGTTTAGCAGATTCTCGTTCGCGCCTATGGGACCAAAGCCCATCTGCGTCAGGTTCTCGCCATTCTTGTAGTAGATGCAGCAAGAGGTCTCGCCGCCGTCCTCATCGTTGTAGGTGAGCGTGCTTATGATGTCGTCAATGTCCACCTGCACGAAGCATGCCTTGAGTTTCTTGCCCATGAAGGCGCGGTCGTATACGGGCACGGCCAGACACACCTGCTTGCTTGCTCCGTATAGGCTCGTCGTACTCACGAGCCTTCCGGAGAGCTCGCGTCCCTCCTGCAAGAATTCGTACCTACTCCCACCCATATAGGTAGCGTAACGCGCATACACCACATCGTCTTCGTCGACCACAGCAAACAAATCTAGGTCGCATAGCGTCTCGACCCTGCCGATGAACGCGCGCAGGGAATCCTCAGAAGCGAGGTCCTCCGGCATCATGAGGTCAACTGCCCGCTCCATCTGCTTGAATTCTGTGCCAATGAGCTCCGCCACGGCCTGCGAACGACGACCGGCGAGCTCCTGAAGATAGAACTCGCTCACTTTGTCGCCTGCATCATCCGCAGCGGTTCGGGCACCCTCACCCGTCCAGAGTGTCATGCCCACGATAACGGCAATCACAATGAGGGCGCCAGCAAAGACGTGCATCAAGAACGTACGCTTATCACTCACGACCGACGTCACCTACTACATGTCTCCGTAGAGCACTTGTCGCATCAACTTAGCGTCATCCTGATAAATAATCGTCGTGTTCTCGTTTTTGGTCTCGGGATATGCCTTGCCCGGCATAACACCGTCGGCAATCTTTACCACGGTCTGAAGCGTGTCAAAGCCGATGGAATAGCAGTCCTGAACTCCTAGGCAGTAAATGACGCCCTCACTCAGGTAGCGCAACGCCTCCCGGTCGTGATCCATCCCCACGATAACAACCTCCCTGCCCGAACGCACCACGGCCCGCGCGGCACCAACAGGGTTGCTCATGTTGCAGCAAACGATGCCCGCAAGGTCATCGTGGTTGTCCAGAATCTGGCGGGTAAGCTCATAGGCGCGGGTCGAGGAGTCATCGTCATACTCCACCTCGACAACCTCCATGTCGTCGTACTTCTCGATGGCATCCCTTGCCCCTCGAGCACGGTCTTCGTGGCAGGGTGCACCGTTGGTTCCCACGAGAATCGCAATCTTGCCCCGATACCCGAGCTTCTTGCAGAGGGCCTCGGCAAGCTGGGCACCATCCTCATAGTTGTGGGTGTTGCCGACGTAGGCAATCCGCTTGCAACCCTGCGCGGCATCCGAGCTGGAGAACGTCATGACCTTATGCCCCTCAGCCATGAGCTCGTCCAAGATCGGAGAGATCACATCCACGTCAGCCACATCCACGCCTATGACGTCATAGGACCCCTTCGCGGCCTCTAACAGACGTTGCTTCTGGTCTTCTGCAGACGCTGCCTTAGGCGCCAGATACTCGTAGGTCACCGTAACCCCCCGATCGAGGAACTGCCTCTGCGCATCCTCGATACCCAAGGCGACCGCATCCCACCAAGGGTGCACAAGCTTGTACGTGAGATATACGTTGTAGTGGTCTTTCTTTGGCACGTATCCATCGAGCGCGTGGTCGAAGTCAACCGCATTCTGCACGATCTGCGCGGTATCAGACTGAACGGTCTTGCGCTTCGCCTCGTCCTGTGCTAAGGCCTTATTGCCGATCCGCATGGGAGTAAGCATCGCAAGCGCGAACAGAATCGCGAGCGCGAGGCTCGTCCCCATTCTGAACACCCTCACCGGAAATCCCCTCCTCTGTGACACGCCTACTAACTATTATACTCGTCAGTGCGCTCGTGGCGCCCAGACGCCAATCACCTAACCACTTGCAGATTCCCACGAGCATTCGGCTATTCTGGAATCGTTCCCGTACGCAGCTCGAGAAAGGCTTTGCCCATGACCATGCTCGTCAAGCTCGACCAGCACCATAACTGGCGCATGCGCTACCACCTGCAGTGCCCGTCCGGCAACATCACCGACCCCAATGGTCTGAGTCACTTCAAGGGCGTCTACCACATATTCCATCAGTACGAGCCCCGTTGGCCACGCGAGGCGGGCCATGGCTGGGGTCACTGGTCGAGCCCTGACCTCACCACCTGGTATTGGCACGGCGGCGCCATCATGCCGAGCGTGCAGACCGACAAGAACGGGTCGTACTCGGGTTCCGGCATCGTCAACGGCGACGAGCTGTGGCTCTACTACACCGGCAACGAGCTGATGCCCGGCGGCAAGGCGGCTGGATACGACTACGACTTCAAGGGGCGCAAGGCCAACGAGACGTTGGTAGTCTGCAAGGATGAGGGTGACAAGTGCCACATCTCCCTCGGCGAGAAGCGTCCCGTGCTGTGCAACGACCAGTATCCCGCCTACGCCTCCAACCATGTGCGCGACCCCAAGGTATGGAAGCAGGACGGCAAGTGGTGGATGCTGCTCGGTTGCCGCACCGTCGAGTCCCATGGCTGCGCACTGCTGTATAGCTCCGACGATGGCATCAAGTGGGAGATGGCCGGCTCCGCGACGAACAAGGATGACGAGAATCCGTTCGGATATATGTGGGAATGCCCGAGCGTCGCAAAGTTCGGCGACAAGGAATTCCTCTTCGTGTGTCCGCAGGGCGTGCCCAAGCAGCAGTACAAGTTCCAGACCATCCACAACTCCGGTTACTTCCCCATCGACGGCAAGGTCATCGACCTGCTGTCGCAGGACCCCGGAAAGCAGGACGGCGAGAAGCCCTACGCCTGCGTCGACCGCGACACCTTCATCGAGCTCGACTACGGATTCGACTTCTATGCCTGCCAGGTGTTCGAAGACGAGAACGGCCGCAAGATCCTGATGGCGTGGGCCGGCGTCGCCGACATGGAGTTCGAGTACGACGTCCCCACCACGCCCGAGTGGGCGCACTCCCTCACCATGCCACGCGAACTCACGCTCAACGACGCAGGCCGCATCTGCCAGTGGCCCGTCGCCGAGATGGACACCCTGCGTGAAGACGAGGTCGAGTGGACCGTCGAGGCCGCCGACGGCGCCACCGGTTACATGGGCTCCTCCACCTACGACAAGTTCAGCATGGTCGGCGCCAAGGGCGTCCGCCTCAACGGCATCGGCGACATCACCATTGACGACATCGAGGGCAAGGGCCACGTCATGCTCAATGGCGACCTCGAGTTCGTGATCAACGACCACGACGCTGAACTTGTCTTCCACAGCCATGCCGGCCGATTCCGCTCCATCCGCCGTCTCCCTCTCGCCGCGCTCTCCGCAGGCAAGGTCGAGAGCCTGCGCATCATGGTGGACACCTCCTGCGTCGAGATCTTCGTCAACGGCGGCGAGGCCACGATGACCACACGTTGGTTCCCGTTTGACATCAAGAACCTCGCCGTCACCTCAACGCTTGCGGGCGAGCATCATGCTTGGAATCAGCACGGCTGGACGTTCGAGAACATCGCATAGGGTCGCACAAAAAACGGCTGTCCACTGTGAGGCAACCTTGCCACGCAGTGGACAGCCTTCCATCGAAGCAAGAGCCCCAGTGCCCATTCAAGGCAATGAGCCGCTCCGATAGAAATCACCCATTCTTAGTGATTGCTCGAACTGATGCAGAGGTAGTCTGACCAGCATGCTCCCATCTTATTCTTGTCGCTCGTATGTGCCACAACGGAGTAGCAATGATACGTAACCATACACCATGCCTCATGTCCATCCTCGGCATCCCTGCTAAACCACCAGATGCCACCCGCCGCACTCTCCAAATCGTCCACATCGATCTGCTCGACATCCGCGCGCAAACGGTCGATGTCGGCTCCGGCCACACTGTAGCCAAGCTCTTTTGCAGCAACTACCATGGCTTCGACTTCGCTCTCTGCCCCCACTTCGAGTGCCCTCTGAGTCGCATCCGCAAACTTTGCCTTCAGCGCCTCATCAGCTGCAAAATCTTCCGTAAGCCGCTTAAGCTCATCCACACTACCCATTTGATGCCTCCATTCACGTCACACACCTGACAACTGCCAAACCATGGCCTGCACAGACCCATTACCGAAGGATTGTAGCACAGCCACTCCTCAATACGGAATCGTCGGTCCGATCATCAAGCGCAGGCAGCTGTTTGCTGCGCCTCCTCCGCCATGAGGCTCGCCAGCAGGCCCGCGAGCCCACCGCATCGGCTCCCGATGCTCGTGGAGCAGGCGCCAACCGCGCGGGCGTCACGCGTCTCTTGCCTTACGCGCCTGCGATGCTCCGCAAGCTCCCCCTTGGCCATCATGTTGAAGACTTCCCTCGTGAGCTGCGCGTCGTAAAGAGCGCGGTGCGCACGCGAGCGGTCATTGGGGATGCCGAGCCAGTCCGCCGCGTCGCACAGGGCGACCTTCTTGCGCCCCAATCCCATGAAGTGTGCATACATCGGCTGGATGTCCATCCACCTGTGCGGCAATGCACATTCGATTCCCTTCGCGCCAAGCTCAACCGTGATCTGCTTGAGATCACTCCCACTCCACGTGACCATGCGCGCCCGGCATGGCCCGATCCACGCGGCAAGCGCCCCGATGACCTCCTCCAACGGTCGCGCGCATGCGATGTCTCCGTTGACGATGCCAGTCAGGCAGCGCACCTGCCCGGAGACGCTTCGCGCCATCGTCGGTCGGACCACGTGACTGAACTCGCCCACGACGTTCCCTTCGGGGTCGAGCTTCACAGCGCCCACCTCAATGATCTCCTGTCTCAGGCCGGTACCGCCCCGCACCGCCTTCGGAACCGGTGTGAACTCCAGATCGATAACCACATTGCAGTCATATGCGCTCGCCATTTCGCGTCCTCTCCTCGCGCGTCCGTTGACAATACAAGCATACGAGGCACACGGGACAAGAATTGCGCATCGACGCAGCCGCAGTCGCGGGGTAAGTGGGTGCCGCAGACGCCCAAGCAAGTCGCCTGACAAGCAGTAGTGAACAATAATCATTGAAATCAGTGACAAAAGACCAGATAATCCATGCATTCAGAAAAATGTTGATGCGATCGTTGTTCGGTGTCTATTTTATAGACCGGCAAACAATCTCATCAACATTCAATGCAAATCGCGCTGAGCTGGGCTTTTGCAACTGGTTTCGATAATTATTGTTCACTCTTTCGGGTGGCACGACCATGGCGGGAGTACACGTCATGCCATCGTCACAAGCGAGTATTATTAATGCGTTATTAGCAACACGAAACACGCCACGACCACGACTACGAGAGCGACCACGAGCGCAACCACATATATGGGTATACTCAGTCCCGCAGCCTCTGCCGACGTTCTCGGTTCGTTCGCATGCGCGGCTGCCTGGGCACTCGCCTCTTCGGCTCCCTCCTGCCCGGACTCCGCACCTTCGGCATCGTCTGTCACCGGCTCTTTGACGCTCATCTGTGCCTCCTGGGCCGCGGCAGCCTCCTGCTCCTCGTAGGTCGTCACGTGCTCGAGCATGTCGTTGGTGGTGTCCGGCCCCACCATGGAGCGATAAAGGCCGAACTCAGCGCAATTGACCTGACTGGCATTCGGATCGTCCGGGTCATCAGAGACGTAAAACCACGTCCACTGCTGCGACGTGTGCTTCTCGTACGCATTCCGCTGCGCCTCAATGGCCGTCATCCCGCCAAGGTTCGCGATGGGCTGGTGCAAGTCAAGCGTGATGCGGTCTTGGTCATACAGGTGATAGTAGGTCTTGGGAACGTCCCATGTGCCGTACGCCTGCGCAGAATCCGGGCAATAGGTCGCATCGGCACCCTTGTCCACCGCGTCTTGCACGGCAAGCGCCAAGACTTGGTGCCCGCCATGCCCATACTCCCCCGCAAAGTCCTGGCTTACAACCACCAATGGCTTGAAGCGGCGCACTTGCTCCGTAAAGAATGCGCTGACCTCCCCCTGGTCGTAGAGGGCCTGGCCGGTGGCAAGATCCTCGGCGTAGACATCATCAAAGGAAGCGTTGACGGGGTAGTTGCGCACGCCAATTGCCCAGAGACCGTCAAGCTTCTCGTGCTCGCGGCGAACGTCTCCGTGCCAGTAGTTCGTCATGTAGGCGACCTGAGTCGCAAGGCCGCGACCGCCGGCATAGGTTGCGAGCACGCCGCCCAGCCACAAGATCTCGTCGTCGGCGTGCGTCGAGCACACGAGGAAGTCCGCCTTGCTGCAGGGAGGATTCCAAGTCTGGACGTTTGCGGGAGCGGTGCCGGGCGAGTACGCGTCAAGCGCGCAGGCTTCCGCGCCGTTCGGAAACGAGAGCTCGCATGAGGTCGCGCCACCCTCGAGCGCGATGTATTCATGCAAAAAGCCATTCTGTCCGCACGACTGCAGATGAGATTGGCCGCTGGCATCGCTGTAGCGCAGCATCCAAGGACCGGGTATGGCATACCACTTCACGTATAGGCTGCCCAACGTGGAGCCGTCTTGTGCCGCGACCGTGAGCGTCTCGCCGGGGTCGAAGGTGGTCGCAAGCTCATAGCTGCCGTACGCAAGCGATTCGACATCGCCGCCGCTGCTTCGTGTAAGAGAGACCACAACGGGAGCCGCCTCAGGTGCGCTCGGCGCAGTGGTCGAGACGGTCGCGCTGGTCGCGTCGGTCGTACTGGTCGCGTCGGACTGAGAAGCCTCGTCACCGGCGACAGCGCTCCCACCGGCCTCGACTGCAAGTGCCTGTACGGAACACAAACCAACAAACAGCGCAACAGACAACGCCATAACAATCGAAGCGGGGGCCAATCGGGTCTTCATATATCGTCCTTTCCGGCATGTTCGCACAATAATCGTAACACGACACACCCTCATGCACGCGTTTCTCAAAGTGACGGCAAAGGGATAGGGAATGAACCCTTTGACAAAATCGAGCTTTTCGCGGATAGTCACAGTCAAGCATCCCCCCGACGAACGGAGAGCAATGAAAGCCTGGACTCTTGATGACTATGCACAGCTCATCGATCACACGAACCTGCATGCGGATGCGACCGAGCAGGATATGATCGTCCTTTGCGACGAGGCCAAACGGTACCACTTCCGCATGGTCGCCATCAACCAGGCACAAGTCGCCTTCTGCGCCAAGCAGCTCGCGGGAACCGACGTGCACGTAGGTGCCGCCATCGCCTTTCCGCTGGGACAGACCTCCATCACCGCAAAGGTCTCCGAGACGCGCGACGCCCTCGCAAATGGTGCCACCGAAATCGACTACGTGGTGAACCTCACGCAAGTGCGCGAGCATCGCTGGGACTACGTGGCCGACGAGATGCGCCAGATCGTAGCCGCCTGCAACGAGGCGGGCGTCCCGTCCAAGGTCATCTTCGAGAACTGCTACCTCACCGATAACGAGAAGATTGAGCTATGCCGCGTCGCACGCCGAGTGCGACCGACCTTCGTGAAGACCTCGACCGGATTCGGCACGGGAGGTGTCCCTATAGATTTGTCAAGGCCTTAGGAGGCAGATTTTGAACATTTCTGGGACGTCCCCTTCTCTTGGGTGTCAGGTTTTGAACATTCCTCGCCCGGCTCGACGTAGGGCACCTTGTCGCGCATTATCGCGAAGATCACCCCGAGCCTCTTGCGCGCCACGGCCTTCAGCGCCTTGTT
>CADBYM010000080.1 GCA_902798915.1 uncultured Coriobacteriaceae bacterium
CTCTGAGGAAGGCGTCAAACTCGAGGTGTTCTTCAACAAGAAGGCCGGCGCAGGTTTCTTTGGCGGAGAGGGCTTCATCATGCAGAAGCTCTCTGGCTCAGGCATCGCGTTTGCGGAGATTGACGGCGAGCTCATGGAGTATCGCCTTGAGCGTGGTCAGCAGCTCGTAGTCGACACCGGCTACGTGGCAGGCTTCGAGAAGACCGTCTCCATCGACATCCAGCAGGTCGCCGGCATGAAGAATAAGCTTCTCGGCGGCGAGGGGTTCTTCAACACCGTGCTCACCGGTCCCGGCCGCATCTGGCTGCAAACCATGCCGATTTCTAACGTCGCGAGCGTTCTCTCCGCAATCATACCCTCCGCCTGATAAAGGGTCCCTTCCGTTCCACGGCGGGCTTTCGCTTTCCCGCTGTGGGAACGGAAGCCGGAGCGCCGCTATAGTCCGTCAGCTATCGCGGCGATGGCGTCCTCGTCGTAGCCCAGCGCACGCATGCGTTTGAAGATGTCGTTGCGGCCTTCCTCGATGCCCTCGTCGTGTCCCTGCCTCCTCGCCCAGAGCTTTCCTTCGCGGATCATGTCGTTGTATTCCATCCGCGCCTCACAGTACCGCTCGTAGGCGCGCTTCAACTCTGGGTCACCCATGGCAAGGCGGTAGCGTTCAGCGAACTCCTGAATCGTATCGAACTGCTCCATCATCGCATCCATCCCGTGGTCGTCGCGGTATCCGCCCGCGAGGAGGTAGAGCCACGCCAGCGACTCGTCACCAAGCACCTCCTCTTGTTTTGCAGTATAGCGCTTCTTAACCTTGTCGAGTTCGACGATAACGTAGAGGGCGCGGTCACTCCCGTCCTCGTACTCGCCATCAGGTTGTCTCTCAACGTCGCGCTCTTCGTTACCGACAGCTTCGGTCCCACCTCCGCCATCGTGCCTCCAGCGAATGCGACCCACGCTCAAGAACGAGTCGCCCCCAAACACGTTCCACCCCTCGACGAGCATGATGACGACTACCTGCGGGAGTGCGCTGTAGTTGCTCGCCCCTCCCTTCGGGGTATGCTCGCACAGCAGCTTCGAAGCGTAGAAGAGCGCCTTGTTGTTCACGTTGACGCGCTCGCGCTGTGCCTCGAGGTTGATGAGCATGCCTTCCTCAGACACGATGACCACGTCTGTGCGCGGCGTGCGCAACTCTATACCACCCGGACTCGCGGTATCAGCCCTCAGCTCAGCCACTTCGCCGATTTGGGGGATGCCCGCCCGACTGAGCACGGCATTCACAAGCGAGCGCGTCACCTCCTTGGAGTCCTGCCGCCCGAATATCCACAGGAACGCGTCATTGAAGAGTGGCGATATACGCAACGGCCCCTGCGCTGTGATCTCGGCCTTTCTCAGACTCTCGCTCGACTTCGTCATGGTGCCTCCCATCCGCGACGACTGTTGGGAGGCACACCATAGCAGACCGAACTTGCTCGGATTTCCCCGCTAGCACACACTTTTTTCACCGATTTCTGCACCTTCGCAGGTAGACATGCCTGTTTCGTTTTGCACTCGATTGACATTAGGATTTGCTGAAATACATGCGCCAGAAAAAGGTGGCCCCGGCGGCGAGTTGCACAACCGGGGCCACTTTTCATTCATAGCGAAGTATTGCTACTTCACGGTAACCTTGCAGATGACGGTCTTGGATCCGGCAGCGTAGGTGGCGTTACCGGCTGCGGTGACCTTAATCTTGATCTTGTAGGTGCCCTTCTTGGTCCCCTTCTTCACGGTGACCTTCCCTGTAGTCTTGTTCACGGTTAGGCACTTTGAGCTGCCGTCCGCGACTCTCGCATAGGTGACCTTGCCCTGGGCCTTGGTGACGGCCATGGGTCGCGCGACGGTGACGTCCTTCGCCTTCAGCGTCTTGAGACTCGCAGTGCGCGTGACGGCCACGGCGGCCATGGGCTGCGCGTTCTTCTTCACCGTAACGGTAACGGTCTTGGTCGCTTTCGCGTACCTGTTGGTCGCAGCGGCGGTGACGGTCACCTTCGTCGTGCCGGCCTTCTTACCGGTGACGACGCCCGAGGCGCTGACGGTGGCGACGGCTGTGCCGGAACTCTTGTAGGTGAGTTTGCCGCCCCCCGAGGCCTTCGCTCCGAGCGCTACGGTCTTGCCAACGTAGGCAGTCTTGTTCGCAGCGGTGACCGCCTGGGCAGCCGGGACGACCGTAACGGTTATCTTCTTCGTCGCCTTAGCGTGGTTTGTGGTCTGGGCAGCCGTGATGGTGATGGTCGCGGTGCCCTTGCCGACCGGCGTCACCACGCCCGTCGCACTGACCGTAGCGACCTTCGCGTCCGAGGTCGCGTACGAGAGCTTGCCGCCGCCCGAGGAGGTGGCGCCAAGCGAGACGGTCTTGCCGTAAGTGACGGACTTGTTCGAGGCTGTGACGGACTGCGAGGCGCGGGCGATGGACCACTTGACCTCCTTCGCGCCGGTGGTCCCGTCCTCCCAGCGGTGGTTGGCGTCGGGCGTGGCGGTCGCGACGTAGGAGCCCGCGTTCGTGGCGCTCGCCGTCCCGCCGAGCTTGTAGCCCGCCCCGGCGGCGACGCCCGCCTGGGCCTTTCCGCTGTAGGTGAGGCCGCCGTTGGCCGCCGGGACCTTGACCTTGGCGCGGGCGATGGTGAACGTCGCGGACTTGGTGCCCGCGTAGCCGCCCTTTCCCGTGACGGTGGCGGTCGCGGTGCCCGCGTTGACGTTGTCGGCGTACTCGACCGTGTAGTCGGTGCCCGGGACCAGCGTCTTGCTGCCCAGCGCGACCGTGACGGCGGGCTCGAGGGCCTTGCCGGTGTAGGTCATCGCGGCCATCTTGGCGATCGTCGCGTCCCCGAGGTCGGCCTTTGCGGGCGCGGGCACCTTGTCGACGGCCCTCGTCTCGGAGAGGTTGCAGGTTCCGCACGTGCGCAGCTCCATGCCCTCGCGCTCCCACGTGGGCTCGAGGATCCTGGCCCACTCGCCCCAGGCGTGCTCCGCCAGAGGCAGCGCCACCGTCCTGCGCGAGAGCTCGGCGCCGCAGTCGGCGCAGCGCGTCACCGCATCGTAGTGGCCCGCGGCCATGCATGTGGACGCGACCTCGCCCTCGCGCTCCTCCGCCCCGGCCCTGTGTGCCGCCTTGGGCACGGCCTCGGCCGCCCTCTTCCCGCAGGACGTGCAGGCGAGCTCCTTCCTGCCCTCCTCGGCGCAGGTGGGCTCCCTGGTGACGGTTCCGGCGTCCCAGCTGTGGCCGGTGGCGGCGATGCCCGCGGTCTCGCGCGAGAGCTCCCTCTCGCAGGCCTCGCACCTCGTCACCGTCGTGCGGGACCCGGCCGCCTCGCACGTGGCGGGCGTCTCGGCCACCACCTCGGGCCCGCCGGCCCTGTGGCCCCTCGCGGGCGTCACCTCGACGACGCGGGACACCTCCCGGCCGCAGGTCCCGCACTTGGTCACGAGGACCTTGCGCCCCGCCGCCTCGCAGGTGGCCCGGGTCTCGGACTCGACCTCGGGCTCCCCGGCGGTGTGGCCTGTGGCCGGGACGACCTCGGTGGTGCGGTACAGGGCCCTGCCGCAGTCGGAGCACTTGGTGACCAGGGTGCGCGAGCCGGTGGCCTCGCAGGCGGGCGGGACCTCGGACTCGACCTCGGGCTCCCCGGCGGTGTGGGCCTTGGCGGCGACGCGGTCCGTGACGTAGGAGTCCCCGCAGCGCGAGCACCTGTGCTCGGTGTAGCCGAACTGCGAGCAGGTGGGCTCGACCACGGCCTCACGGTAGTCGTGGCCCCGCGCGGCGATCGCCTCGCAGCCCTCGAGCACCTCGCCGCACGTCCTGCAGCGGACGCCCTCGGTCGCGCCCGGCTCCGTGCAGGTGGGCGCGACGGCGTCCACGCGCTCCTCCGCGTGGCCCGTGCGGGATATGGGCTCCTGCGCGACCAGCACGGCGCCGCAGACGGAGCAGTGGCTCCCCCCGGTGAGGCCGTCGGCCGTGCAGGTCGGCGCGACGGCGGCGTCGACGGCCTCCACGTGCTGGCCGGCCGGCTGGGTGCGCCGCTCGCGGCCCAGCTCCTCGCCGCACACGTCGCAGTACACGACCTCGTCGTAGGTGCCGCCGGCCTCGCAGTTGTCGGGCGCGCTCGCGTTCTCGGATACGGGCCGGCCGGGGACGTGGCCGGTGGCCTCCACGGGCTCCGTCCTCTCCTCGCCGCAGGCGGCGCAGGCGAAGGTGCGCACCCCCGGCTCCGTGCAGGTGGGCTCGGTGGTGACGCTGCCCTTGTCCCAGCTGTGGCCGACCGCGGGGATTGCCGACGTCTCGCGGCTGACCTCCCGGCCGCAGACCCTGCAGTAGGCGACCATGTCGCGGCTCCCGGCCCTCTCGCAGGTCGGCTCAACGAGATTCTCCTCCACCGGCTCCGCCGGGTCGTGGTCGGCCTTCGGCAGGGCGATGGTCTCGCGGCCCATCTCCTCGCCGCAGCGCGAGCAGTAGGTGACGGAGTCGTAGCTGCCGGCCTCGGTGCATGTCGGCTCGACGCGGCCCTCCTCGACCGGGTCGGCGGGGTCGTGCCCGAGCCCGTCCACCTTCACAGCCTCGCGGCTGACCTCCCCGCCGCAGCGGCCGCAGAGGACGACCGAGTCGTAGCCGCCGTCCCTCTCGCAGGTCGGCTCCACCTCGTCCCGGCGCACGGCCTCCAGCGGGTCGTGGCCGAGGGCCGGGACGTCCTCGCTTTCATACGCTCCGCAGACCTTGCAGAGGCGGTGGCGGCTCCCCGCCTTCGCGCACGTGGCCCCCTTGTCGGTGACCCACTCGTCCCAGTCGTGGTCGCCCCTGCAGGACAGGTCCACGAGCGTGTGCTCGTCGTCGCCCAGCTTGGTCATGTTGCCAGCCCCGTCCCACGCGTAGATGTGGGTGACGTAAGTCCCCGCCTCTCCGTTGTGGTCCGACGCCTCCACGCGGAAGGTCCAGCGGTCGCCGTCCCGAGTACCGAGCACCGAGTCGTCGTGCAGCCAGTTCTGGGAGACATCATCTTGGTCGTTTGCCAGCGTCCAAGTCGGGAAGAGGACGCGCGTGGCACCGACGTTGTCGGTCACCTTGCAAGAGATGGTGTAGCCCGAAGCGGATGCCTCTGTAACGCGTACGTCGGAGATGACGGGACCCTCGGTATCTACCGGCTCGAGGACGTATTTCTGCTGCGACGAGCCTGTCGCAGGGAAGACCTGCACGTTCGTGCCGTTGTCGGTCTTCCCGTAGTCCAAGTCAAGGTAGAACCCGCTGTGCTTCACGCGCAGGTAGCGCAGGCCATCGCCGGCGTCCTCAATGAACCATCTTTGGTTGTCCGTTCCCGTGGTCGTGTACTGGAACACATTCGCGCCTGAATCAGGCCTGAAGTCCTGTACGTCAAGCGATTTGTTGGAATGGACGTTGGTTATCGTGTAGGAACCGTCGTCATTTTTGGTAAAGCGGAACTTCTGATTCCCTCCGCCATGGTCTTCCCAAACCTGTATGTTCGCGGCGTCCGACACCGACATGTCGGCAACATCTATCGCAGCATTCCGATTCGCGGAAGGTCTTATCGTGTACGTCCCCTCAGGGAAGTCATCGATGATGGGACCCAGCTGGTCAGTCGCTAGCTTCCACTTTTGGGCGTCGCCGCCGTTGAACGTGTACGTCCACACAGTCGCACCGTCGTGGTCATCAGCGCCCGCGACGTCGAGGTAGTAGCCGTTGAGGTTCCTGATGTACACCCAGCCATATCCAGCATCTTCGAACAGCCAGTTGCCGTCCTTCGAGTTGTCTCCGTCACCCTGTATGAGGTCGGAGAAGCGATCGTAGCTACCGTTCGTCGTCAGGCACTTACCCGTCGCAGCGTTGCGAATCGTGTAGCAATGCGCCGCCTCGTTCCACGTGACTACCCAGGATTGGTAAGGATCGTCCACATCGGGATAAGTGATTGAGGCGCTGACGTCTTCGCTTCCACTCTGGAGGAGTCGCCCGCCGATCTTGGACTGCAAATGGTAGCTACCATCAGCGAAGCCCGCGTAGAGCGGCTGGCTGCCTTCGAAGTTGCCCAGATTCAACCAAGGCCCCGCGACACTCGAGCGGTTGCCGAGACCATCCCAAGCGTATATATGCGTGATATACTCCCCGGTCTCTCCGTTGTGCTCGGAGGTATTCACCCGGAAGGAGTACGTGTCTCCATCAGCGGTACCACGGACGGCCATGTTCGTGAGCCAGTCGGAAGCGATGTCGTCCTGCCCGTTCGCAACGGTCCACGTGGGGAATTGCACCCTCAGAATGCCGTCGTCATCCTTGACGGTGCAGTGGACAGTGTAGCCTTCCTTAGAAGCTTCCGTCACCCGAATGTCCGCAATCTGCGGACCCCTGTCATCAAAAGTATAGGTGATACCCTGGCTACCGCCAACACCAGCTGAGTCATACGTGTAGAGGTGGATGGTGTATTCGCCTCTCTCGCTCTTATGATCGGAGAAGTTAACTCTGGCCCAGTATAGGCCGTTGCCTTCCGCGTTTCCGTTGTACCATTTGAGGTCATCCTGTCCGTCCCTGCTTGTCCAGATTGCATACCTCACTGAGCTCAGCCCGTTGGGAGTATCAATGCTGGCAAAGACTGTAAAGGCCCCGTCTCGCAACTCTCCCACGTGGAAGTTGCTGACAACGGGTCCATTTGAGTCGAAGTCATAGGAGATGCCCGGATTCGCAAGATTCCCCGCCGTGTCGTAAGCGTAAAGATGGATGGTGTACCGACCGCGTTCGCCATTGTGCTCGGACCAGGGAATTCGCGCCCAATAGATATCATTACCGTCCGTACAGTGTCCCCCATATGTAACGATATCATCCTGATGGTTCGCATCGGTCCAGATCTTATACTCAACCGTCCCAATGCTCACATTGTCTGTAATGTGAGCAAACACTGTAAAGGTGCTGTCATTAATCTCTCCCACATGGAAGTCTGTTACGACAGGACTCTGGTTATCATCGGGAGTAATGGCACCCGTCAGCACTGCTTCCCAATAGGGGTAAGGGTCATCGTTTTCAAGCATTGCACCCAATGTGGCATTAGAGCTGATTAGGCTGTACTTCGCCGATACAGACCAACCGTTGACAACCTCCACATGTGTGTGAGCGCTACCGGCACCGTAGTTATCCTCATATCCAATCAACTGCCCTCTCGACACGGTTTCACCGGCGCTCACGACAAATCTGCCGTGGAGATAAACGACAGTTTTATCATAATCGGAATCATAAATACCGCATAAACTTGTCTCACTATAGCTTGACCGATTCCTAGTGTTTGTGATTGTCCCACTAATCAATGCATATATTGGCTCACCTTGGCCAATTCTGAAGTCTATGCCTTCGTGCCTTCCTTTGCTACGAGATGAGTAGCCATCGAAATCGCAAGAAACCCACCCACCTGCACCACCATACAGAATCTCAAGCATTTGATACTGTATTTCATCTGTTGAGAGCGCATATGCCTTTTGTGGCATGGCGCACATTACGGCGCTTACGGTTAGTAGAATCACCATAAGCGACATGCGCCATCGCGCTCTGTCACCCTTTTGTCTCTCTGAACAACCGGCTCCTCTCGGCACTAACATTTCATCACTCCCCAATAAACATAGTGTTCATTATTTGATGTTTTTGATTTCTGATGACATCCTTCGGTTTTTTGCGGCGTCATTCTCACCCCAAACCACATTTGTATGTAAATTCCTCTTTGTGAGTCACTCTTCAGGTTCAAAAAAGCTTGGTTCAATCGTGCATTCGTTAGCATCAAAGCCATCCCGTACACTCATCATCACTTGCAAGCCACCCCATCGTTTCATGTAAATCATTAAAGACTGATTCAGACATTGGAAAGTAGGTCTTCATAATCCTTTCAGCTCGACGCGTGCAAGTCTTCGCAAAAATGAATGCTGTCCATTTGAATCGCCACTTCCGTTTGCATACAGGCATTACGCAGGTACCTAAAACCCTCTCCCTATACTAATACCATGTATACATGGTTGTCTGCAACAATGAATTTCAGAAAGAAGACAACATCGATAAACATCAGGTATACGGATACGGCGCCATCATGCGAGCACCTCACCCTCACTCATTAGTAACTTGAGAAGAGCGAGTCCAACCCAGGCAAACCCATAGACCCACAGCTCTCCACCCTTATCGCTCGACACGCATTTCCCACACGGAACCTTAAGAACGCACCCATATCGATTCATGAGGTAGCACACGTCGCGCCAAGCGCCCTCTTCCTACGGTGCAAGCGGGCGAACGAATCGCGTGTGCGCCCCCAAGTGACACCAAAGGTGCTGTGAGGAGGCGAAAAAACGGCGCTTTTGCGACATCTGGTATGGCGCCGGCATCGGTGGTGACGCGAGGACACTATTGCAAATATGCATAAGTGTGGAAAATCGTCATAGGAAACAGTCGCCAACAGGGAATTTACCACTTTTGATAACGATTTTCCGCAGTGGCTATTCTAGCCAGTGTGGAAAATCGTTTGTCGTCGTTGAGCGAAAATGTCACCCTGTACATTTATGTTATTGCACGTTAACCTCACGCCTCCCGAACGCCGCCCG
>CADBYM010000081.1 GCA_902798915.1 uncultured Coriobacteriaceae bacterium
TCCCAACCCGAAGTAAACGGGAGAAGAAACGCGGCCACAGCGTTCGAAGTGGTGGTTGGTCACGACCTCAAACAGTGACAGAAAGAATATACGAGGAGAGTCCATTGTTCACCATACCCGGCACATACGAGACGGCCATCTGCTACGCGACCCGCATCGAGGAGGGTGCAATCGAGCAGATTCGCGCGATGTGCGACCAGCCCTTCACCGAGGGTGCGCACGTGCGCATCATGCCCGATGCGCACGCAGGCGCGGGATGCACCATCGGCACGACCATGCACGTAGCGGACAAGGCGGTACCCAACATCGTGGGCGTCGACATAGGCTGCGGCATGTACACCGTGGACCTGGGACGTCACGACATCGACCTGCCTGCCTTCGACGAGGCATGCCACGCCGTGCCCTCGGGCTTCAATGTGTGGGAGGGTCGCAAGGAGCGCTTCGACCTCACGGAGCTGCGCTGTTACCGGAGCCTGCGCGACACCAGGCGTCTGGAGCGCAGCTTGGGCACACTCGGCGGCGGCAACCACTTCATCGAGATTGACGAGGCAAGCGACGGCACCAAGCACCTGGTGATCCACTCGGGCAGCCGCAACCTCGGCACGCAGGTGGCAAGCCTGTATCAAGGGCTCGCTGTCGAGCTGCACCAAGGCAAGGAGAGGTACTTCGCGCAGCGCGACCAGCTCATCGCAGAGTACAAGGCGGCGGGCCGCCGCAAGGAGATACAGGCGGCGTTGCGCAGGCTCAAGTGGGAGGAGCGCGAGCCCGACGCACCGCGCGACCTGTGCTGGCTGTACGGAAGCTACCTCGATGACTACCTGCACGACATTGCGATCTGCCAGCGCTTCGCGCGACGCAACCGAGAGCTCATGGCAGAGACGATTGTGCATCGGTGCGGCCTCACCGACCGAGATGCGTTCCACACCGTGCACAACTACATCGACACGGACGAAATGATCCTGCGCAAGGGCGCAATTGCGGCACACGAGGGCGAGTTGGTGCTCATTCCGCTCAACATGCGCGACGGATCGGTGCTCGCGCGCGGGAAGGGCAACGAGGACTGGAACTTCTCGGCACCGCACGGGGCGGGGCGCGTGCTCTCGCGTACGGCGGCACGCACCGAGCTGAGCCTCGACGAGTATCGGACGCAGATGGCGGGCGTGTACACGACGTCCGTGAGCGAGGCGACGATCGACGAGGCACCCGGCGCGTACAAGTCGGCGGACGACATCATGGGGCCGATTGCGGAGGCGGTCGACGTCATCGAGGTCCTGCGCCCAATCTACAACTTCAAGGCATCGTGATTCGCAGGACCAACTGCCCGCAGGGGACGGGGTCCGCGAGGGATTGCCCCCCCGCGGACCCCCGACGTGCTCTTGGCAATCCCTTAGATCAGGCCGTCTCGCTTGTCGTGCGTATTTGCGGCGACGGCCTCGTCCGCCTTGCGGATGGCGACGCGGCGAATCTTGCCGTTGACCGTCTTGGGCAGCTCGTCCACGTAGTCGATGATGCGCGGGTACTTGTATGGCGCCGTCTCGCGCTTGACGTAGTTTTGCAGCTCCTTGGTGAGCTCGGGCGTGCCCTCATAGGCGGAGTGCAGCACGATGGTCGCCTTCACCGCCTTGCCGCGCACCGGATCGGGCACGCCGGTAACGGCGCACTCGCGCACGGCGGGATGCTCTAGCAGCACGCTCTCGATCTCGAACGGGCCGATGCGATAGCCGGAGCTCTTGATGACGTCGTCATTGCGGCCGACGTACCACAGGTAGTCGTCCTCGTCGCGCCACGCGGTGTCGCCCGTGTGGTACCAGCCGTCAAAGATGGCCTCGGCGGTCTTCTCGGGATTGCGATAGTACTCCATCATGATGCCCTCAGGGCGATGCTCCGGGTCGTAGCGAATGCAGATCTCGCCCGTCTCGCCATCCTCGCACTCGGTATGGTCGGGACGCAGCACGCGGATGTCGTACAAGGGCACGATCTTGCCCATGGAGCCCGGCTTGGGCGTCGATCCGTTGAGGTTCGCGATGGTGAGCGGGGTCTCCGTCTGGCCAAAGCCCTCGTAGATGGTGAGACCCGTCTCGCGCTTCCAGAAGTCATACAGGTCGGGGTTCAGAGCCTCCCCTGCCGTGGTGCAGTAGACGAGCGACGTCAGCTTGTACTGGGTCTTCTCCTCGTGCTGCATGTGCCGCATGAGCAGGCGATACATCGTGGGCGGACAGCACAGCGTGGTGATGCCATAGTCGTCGATGTGCGCGAGGATCTCGTGCGCGTGGAAGCGGTCGAAGTCGTAGGTAAAGACGCACGACTCCATCGTCCACGCACCATAGAACTTGCCCCACACGGCCTTGCCCCAGCCGGTGTCCGCGATGGTGAAGTGCAGGCCGCCATCGCCCACGGTGTTGTGCCAGAGCTTGGCGGTGATGGTGTGCGCGAGCGCGTAGGTGTAGTTGTGCAACACCATCTTTGGGTTGCCCGACGTGCCGCTAGAGAAGTACATGATCATCGGCTCGTCGACCGTGGTGTTGATGCGTCCCCAGAAGTCGCTCGCCAAGCGCACGCCCGTGTTGAAGTCAACCCAACCGGGCCGCTCGCAGCGGAGCGCGCAGATGCCGTCGGGACCACTCAGCGCCTTGTGGGGAGCGGGGTCGAAGCCCTCCTGGTCGACGGCCAGGCCGGCGCCGCCGGCTGCGACCAGAATCTTTATCTGCAGGTCGGGGCAGTGCGGCGCCACCTCGTCGCACACGTCAGCAATCGTTCCCGCATCGGTGCAGATGATGGCCTTGATGCCCGCGGACTCCAGACGATACCGCAGGTCGTGCTCGCGCAGCATGAAGGTCGCCGGCACGAGCAGGGCTCCTATCTTGTGCAGCGCAACCGCCGTTATCCAGAACTGATAATGACGGCGCAGGATGACGAGCACCGCGTCGCCCTTGCGGATGCCCTGCGCCACGAGGAAGTTCGCGCACTTGTCGGACCAGAACTTGATGTCGCCGAAGCTGAAGCGATGCTCCTCCCCCTCGGGGTTGCACCACACCATGGCCGGCCTTTCCGGCTCGGCCTCGGCGATGTCGTCCACCACGTCATAGGCCCAGTTGAAGGTCTGCGGATAATGCAGCGACAGGTGCGCGACCTGCCCGGTACGATCGCGGCTCTCGGACAGGTAATTCTCACTCAAATAGCGCATGGTAACGGTATCCTTTGCAAAGATTATCGATAGACACAAACAAACAGAACAAGGCGGCCTTACAGCCGCATGGCGCACCGGTCCGCGGCACGCCCGTCGTTGTTTAACGGCACCGTCCCAAGAAGGGGACGATGCCTAGATAATCTCTGCGTCCTTGGGGTTGAACACTACGGCCATGATCTGGGCATCCTCACCGTCTATGGCAATCATCCCATGGCCGCGACCAGAATCGTAGAACAGCACGTCACCAGGGCCAGCCTCCTCGAAGTGGTCCTCGAAGCGGAAGCGCAGACGGCCCTTGAGCACGAGGTCCATCTCCTGCCCCTCGTGGTAGGAGAGGTGAATGGGCTCATGCTGGCTTTCGGGCTGATACGGCACGTCCACCAGGAACGGCTCGCCCAGGCGGTTGCGGAAGTGCGGTGCCTTGTGCAGATAGTGGAAGTCGGTGTTGCGCTCGAGGGGCAGGCCCTCGCCGGCACGTACGATCTCGTAATGCCGTAGTCGCGGTGACTCGCCCGTCAGGAGCTCGACCACGTCCACGCCCAGGCGCTTGGCACACTTGTACACGAAGGTGAAGGTGAGGTCCATCTCGCCCGACTCGCGCGCGGCATACTCCTTGGCGGAGCGCCCGGTGACCTCGGCCATCTCCTCGATGGTGATGTCGTTGTCCTCGCGCAGGGAACGGATGCGGTTGGCTACGTCACGTCGGTTGTCCACGTCAACGAACTCCATTGTTCGACCTCTCTCCGATTTGAGTATTGCTACTTTAGCATCGATTCGAGTGCTTGCCAACGTCGGACACACACTTGGAACATATGTGGCCCACTGCGGGGGTGGCCCGCTGCGGGGGATATGATCATTGCGGTCAGGACTTCGCGGCACGCACGGCGAGGTAGGTGGGCACGTTGAGCTCGTACAGGCGCCCTTCTCCGTTGGTGTCCTCGTAGACGTCGACGACCGAAAGCCCCGCGCGAAGCATACCGCCGAGCGTCTCGCTCAGGCCGTGCGAGAACTGCATGCCCGCGTCGTCGGCCTCGAGGAACGCGCGGGCCTCGGGCTGCGTCAGCGGATCGAACGGCTGTCGCCACACGATGCGCTCCTCCGCCTCGTCCGCCAGGTAGTTCACGACGGTGTCGAAGCCGGTAAGCAATGCTCCGCCCGGCCTGAGGACGCGCGCCACCTCGCGCCACAGCGGCTCCACCTCGCGTATGTAGCAGATCGAGACGGGGTTGAACACGAGGTCGAAGGTCTCGCCAGCAAACGGCAGGGGCTTTGTCATGTCGGCCCTCACCACCTCGATGTCGTACCCCTCGCGCTCGGCAACTGCGCGCTCCGTAGCGAGCTGGGCGGGCGAATAGTCAAGGATCGTCACCTCAGCCCCCGCCGCCACGAAGAGCGGCCCTTGTTGCCCACCGCCCGACGCGAGGCCGAGCACGCGCTTGCCCCGCAGGTCACCCAACCAGCCCCGGGGAACGGGCTTGGTGGGCGTGAGCTGCACCTGCCAGTCGCCGGCGCGCGCCCGAAGGTAGTCTTCGTGACTGACAGGCCTCCCCCACTCCCAGCCCTCGTCCACCCAGCGGTCTATGGTCCGCGCGTTGACGTCCTGGTAGCGTTCCACGCACGCCTCCTTCCCCATTGTCGTCCGCACAAGATGATACACTCTCGGCAAAGGATGGCAGCACCTGCCAGAGGAGCCTTATGGGAGAGCAGCTTGACGCATATCTCGCGCGCATCGACGCGTTGCTCGACGCCTGCCCGTGCGATGCGGACTGGGAGCTCGTCACACGGGAGCACCTCGTACAGATTGGGTTCTTCCAACACGAGCGGCTCATCCACCTGCTCGTCACCTTGGCATTCGCCCTCATGGAACTTGTTGCAGCAATCGTGACGGTCCTCTCACCAGGCCTTGCGCCCGCCGCGCTGACGGTGCTGCTTCTCGTGCTGCTCGTGCCCTATGTCATCCACTACTATCATCTGGAGAACGGCACCCAGCGGCTCTATGCCCAGTACGACAAGCTGCAACGTCTGACGGTCCCCGAGGGGTCAACCTCCGTGAGCCACAGCCCGACCACGTGATAGCATAGGCCCAGAAGGCCAGGTACTTCGACAGCACAAACCAGCCCACAGGAAGGAGCAGGGATGAACACCAAGGCGACCATTGAGCTTAAG
Organism: uncultured Coriobacteriaceae bacterium; assembly: GCA_902798915.1. Classification (GTDB taxonomy): domain Bacteria; phylum Actinomycetota; class Coriobacteriia; order Coriobacteriales; family Atopobiaceae; genus RUG440. The sequence continues at coordinate 5,354 of CADBYM010000081.1, forward strand.
CACTTCTCGCAAGACTTGGAGGCCTTCCTCTTCGCATGCGACGAGCTCGAGAATTCGGGAAGGTGGGACCTAGGCAACCTCGGTCCGATGGCGGTCTACTTCGAGGCGGACCTCTTTGCCGTGTGTTTGCAGGTCATGCGTGCGGACGGGGTCTTCGAGACGCCTGAGGCCGAGGTGGTCAACGCCATGTTCGGCACGTCGTACACGCCCAGGCAGCTCAGCGAGCTCTACGACTCGGCGGCACCCGTCGCCACGACCTACGCAGAGGAGGACGCACAGAGCGCGCTCGCCTTGCTCGCGCAGGTGGACCTCGCGCTGCGCGACCGCTATCGTGACCTGCTCCTCAAGGCATGCGACGTCATCGCCGTAAGCGACGGTGATGCCGAGAAGAGCGAGCGCATGCTGATCGCCGCGATGCGCGAGGCCCTTGCCTAAACGCACGCAGATTGATCTGCCCATCGACCGCCCATCGGGTGAGGGACAAGGACTCCCCTCGCATCCTGCAGGACGCGAGGGGAGTCCTTGTCCTTGCGTCAAAGCGACGCGGAGCGGCCAGCCCCCCTGAAGCACGATGTGTTTGCGTCAGTGGCAAACCGAGCAGGCGCTGTAGCCCCGTGCGAGAGCGTCTTCCAGAGAGATGGGAATGCAGCTACGGCTGAGGTAGCGGCATCCCGCCTCATGATACTTGCCGCCCGTCGCCGTGATGTACACCGTCGGGCCACGAGGCTCTGGCTCTGGTTCGGGCTCGGGTTCGGGCTCTGGATCATAGAGCTCGTAGTGGACGGTCTTGCTGCCCTTGAAGCTCCCCATACCCTTGATGGTTACAGAAAGCGTATCGCCGCTTGCGTTGGTTTTGTACGTGATTTGGTAGTCGCGTCCCTGCCTCAACGTCCGACCGCCCCACGAGATTGTGGGAAGGGGGGAGATGCTAGTTCCGGTCCACTCCGCATCGGAGGCGATAGACAGATCGAAGGTTCTTGCGCTCGCCTTGTATATCTTGAAGGTCCGCTTGTGCGTGGCGCCGCTATAGTTGCCCTTGCCCTTGACCGTAACCGTCGCGGTGCCCAGTGCTCGGTTGCCCTTATACGACAGCGTGTAGTCCCTGTTCAGCTTGAGCGTGGTCGAGCCCCACTTGACCTTGGGCTTCGCCGTAATCAGCTTACCGGTATAGAGCTGCTTCGCAATCTTTGAGACCTTGGCCTTCGAAAAGTCGCGTTTGGTGATCTTGAACGACTTCGTGGCACTGCCAGAATAGTTGCCCTTGAGCTTGACGGACACTTGGTACGTGCCGACGTTCTTCCTGCCCTTGGCGTAGGAGACCTTGTAGTCACGCGTCGTGAGCTTCGTTGAGCCGACCTTCACCACGACCTTGGGCGTGCGCACCTTGCCGTTGTAGACGAAGCTCGACGCGGAGAGGCTCACTTTGGGCTTCGCCTCTTGCGGGGTGATGCGGAACGACTTCGTGGTACCACCCACGTAGTTGCCCTTGAGTGTGACGGACACCTGGTACGTGCCGACGTTCTTCCTGCCCTTGGCGTAGGAGACCGTATAGTCATGCTTCGTAAGCGTCCTCGAGAAGACCTTCACCACGACCTTGGGCGTGCGCACCTTGCCGTTGTAGACGAGGCTCGACGCGGAGAGGCTCACCGAGGGAGTGGCCTTCATTGCCGTAATCCTGAACATGCCAGTGGCGCTGCCCGTATACGCACCCTTGGCAACCACCTCAACGGGATACTCGCCTGCGTTGACGTAGGTCCCCAGCTTCACGTCGTAGTCGCTGGACGAGAGAACCTCTCCGCCAAGAATCACACGAACCTTCGGAAGCAGCGCCTTTCCCGTGAAGCGCTGAGAAGCGATCGACACCTCTGCGGAGCTAATGTCGATGAGCTCAGCACCCTCGTCGACCTCCCCTTTGGTCTCTGCGGCATCCTCGTCCGAGACGACGCTTTCGCTCTCGTCGGCAGAGAGGCTCTGCACCGAGAGCGCGTATTCCGACACGTCTTCTTCCGGAAGCTCCTCCTCGAGCTGCCGATCGTCTTCGACCGTCTCTTGTTCGAGAGGCGCCGACTCATCGGTGTCAGCTACGTCGAGGGGGACGTCATCGGCTGAGACCTCCCCCGAATCGACGGAAACCACCTCAAGGTCAGCATCAATTGTTTCCAGCTCATCCGCCAGCACGTTGGCGGATACGCCACAAACAAGAAGGGTGATGGAGAGCAGCCCCACCAACACCCGTCTCAATGCATCCTTAGATAACCGACCTTCCCATCCCTGTTTGTGCATAACCGCACCTCCTTCTCAAGCTTAATGCCAGCCAAATAGTAGTCTAGTCAATGATTGTCACCGAAAGCGGACGATTCCCCCATGAGATTTCCAAAGACGAGGAGCAAAACGTCAGGGGGACAGGCCATGTGACCTGCCCCCCTGACTCGCTTTGGGAGACGTGCGCTACTTCACGTTGACCTTGCAGGTGATGGTCTTTGAGCTGGCCTTCCAGTTGGCGTTGCCAGCAGCGACAACCTTGATCTTTATGGTGTGGACCTTCTTGGGCGCACCCTTCTTCACGGTCATGCTTGCGGTACCGACGTCGGTGTTGTTCGAGAAGGCCGGCGTGTAGTACGCGCCTCGCACACAGCCGACTTGCTTGCTCATAGTCGTTCTTCAAGCCTTCGTACACGTCACCATCAACAGCTTGAGCCCTCATCGTAACGGGCTCCGCCAGCACCTGTGTCGGCATGGTGCCGAAGGACATGAGCAAGCTCAATCCAAACGCGAGCGTCTTTCGCATCCTCGTACGCATCGTGCTCAGGTCAGCGCGTTGGCCCGGAGCGACACCCACCCGTGGCTGCGCGTCACGCCCGCGTCGACAATCCGCCCGAGGTCGCGCGTCACGTCCATGCCGACGCTCCCTTCCGAGTAAAAGTGTACAACGATTGCCCATACCATTGCTCGCCAACTGGTGTTTTACCGTTTTTGATGTGATCATTGTACACCTGTCCTCGACGAGCGAAAATGTCACCCCCTCAACGAGCGAAAATGTCACCCCTCGAATCCCATCGGCTATGCTTCCTCCATGGTCGTACGGAAGGAGC
>CADBYM010000082.1 GCA_902798915.1 uncultured Coriobacteriaceae bacterium
GCTACGCCGGCTCCGTCTCCGCCACGTTCAAGATCGCCAAGGCGAAGCTCACGAGCATCGCCAAGGTGGCCGACAAGGCCTACACCGGCAAGGCGATCGAGCCCACGCCCGCGGTCAAGAGCGGCTCGAAGACCCTCAAGGCCGGCACGGACTTCACGTACAGCTACAAGGCCAACGTGAAGGCCGGCACCGCCACGGTGACGGCGACGGGCAAGGGCGGCTACGCCGGCACCGTGAAGGCCACCTTCAGGATCGTGGCCCCGTCGGCCTCGCTGCGCGCCCACGTGCAGGGTGACGGCTGGCTCGCGCGGAAGGGGCTCGGAGACGTCGCCGGCACCACCGGCAGGGGCCTGCGCCTCGAGGCGCTGCAGCTGGGGCTCGGGAAGTCGTTCCCCGTCGCCGGCGGCATCCAGTACCGTGCCCACGTCCAGACGACGGGCTGGCAGGCCTGGAAGGCCGACGGCGCCACGGCGGGCACCACCGGCAAGTCCAAGCGCCTCGAGGCCGTCCAGGTAAGGCTCACGGGCGACATGGCGAAGAGGTACGACGTCTACTACCGCGTCCACTCCCAGACCTACGGCTGGATGGCATGGGCCAAGAACGGCGCCAAGGCCGGCACCGAGGGCCAGGCGAAGCGCATGGAGGCGATCCAGGTGGTCATCGTGCCCAAGGGCGCGAAGGCCCCCGCGGCGAGCTACAAGGGCGTGCGGCAGGCCTACGCCAAGGCGTTCGCGAAGTAGCGCAGGGCCGCGCGGCTCACGGCACAACGCGAGCGTGGGGGCGCCCCCGGGACGGCAGTGCAGCCGCGCCGGGGGCGCCCTCCGCCTCGCCGCTGGGGCTGTCTCACAAAGGACAGCCCCCCTTTGTGGTACCATCGCACTGTACTGGTTTACCGTCGGATTTGTCATTTGGCAAAGGAACCACCATCGAAAGGAAAGAACAATGCCCTACCCCGAGAACTTCGTCGTTCGCCTCCTGATCTGCATCGTCGGCATGTGCGCCCTCTGGATACTGGGGAGCTTCATCACGACCGTGCTCATTAGCCATGAGGAGTTTGCCCTTCGCGCCACGCACTTCATTATCCCCGCAATCTTGGGCGTGATCGAGGCCTTCGTCTGGAAGCCCAAGGAATAAGTGAGGAGAGGTACGGCGTGAAGAAATTCGAGTTCAAGAAAGCAGCCACGACGTTCCTTGCCTTGGCGATGACCGTGGTGCTCGTCGCCTGCGGCGGCGCAGGCGGTACCACGCCAACGGACGGCAGCAACGCAGAACAAGCCGCAGCCGCCTCTAGCGAGCTCGCAGGCAAGCCTTGGGTCACGTCAATCATGCAGGGTAACCTGCCAGCCGAGAAACCTGAGGCAAAGGATGATCTCTACACCCATTACGCATACGACTACCTTGCAGCTCACCAGGAACAACCTAGCTCGCGCATTGAAGAGTATACCGCCGAGCTGCAGTCCACCAACCTGGCATCGATCAAAGATACCTCAAAGTCGAATCACGACCTCGATCAGCTGCGCATCTTCTTTAACCAGGCAGCAGACACCGAAACCCTGCAAAAGACGGGGCTCTCTGAGGTGCAGCCTTACCTCGACCGCATCGACAAGGTCGCCTCAATCGAGGAGATGAACGACTTGCTCGTAGCCGACGACTTCCCGTTCAGCCCGTTTATAATGGCGAACCTTACCACGATCGACACGCGCGACGTTAACATTGTGATAGTCAACCCCAACCTCGTGCTCTCAGATCCAATCCTTGTGGGCGGGATGCTCTATCAGGATTCCGATGACCCGCAAACACAAGAGAACCTCGATAGGACCTTGCTCATGTCTGGCGGCGACGCGCTCTTGGATCTCTATGCCCAAGGAATGGAATCGGAAGAGATCCTTGGGGTGTTTGGCGACATCTCGAGTTTCGAGAAGACGTACGCCAAGTATCTGGACTACAACGGCAGATACTCACAGATGGACTTTGGTGCCGCCGCCGATGCGGTGGAAGCCAGCTACGTTACGCTCGACGAGCTGTGCAACGCTTGCCCAAACTTCCCCATGCAGCAAGTGCTCGACAAATTGGGAAAGGGCACCTCACCCCGCTATAGCGCATCGGTTGGCTGGGTAGAGGCGTTCAACGGAGTGTGGACGGACGAGAACCTCGACGTCATCAAGCAAATGGCACGCCTCAAGGTGCTCAACGAAACACGCCCATATCGCGATCCCACCGCCCTAAATCAGTACATCGAAAAGGAAGGCAATCCCGTTCCCGATGCCGAGACATTTGCCTACAAGTCGTGCGACAGTCTGGACACATTCGCGGTCATTCTTGCCAACAACTTTGCGAAAGAGGGCCTCGGTGCGAACGCCAAGAGTCGTCTCGCGCAGCTTTCGCAGGACATCGTAAACACGTACAGGGAACTTGTCGCCAACACCGCATGGATGGACGACGAGTCGCGGGCACGCATCGTCGAAAAGCTTGACCACATGACGCTCAACGTACTTGAGCCGGCGGACGGCTACTACGACTACAGCGAACTCGAGCTCACGCCCACCGACCAAGGCGGTACGCTCATGAGCAACTACCTCAAACTCAAGCAATACCGCCTTGACCAAGAGAGCAAGTTGGTCGGAAAGCCTGCAATCGCGGCTCCTCTCTGGTTTACGATCAAGCCCACCTTTGCCAACTGCTTCTATGATTCCACGTCCAACTCCATCAACATTCCCCCGGGATACGTTACGAGCCTGTACTATTCCGACGACATGAGCGAAGAGGATCTGCTCGCGGGCATCGGCTTCGTCATTGGCCACGAGATCAGCCATGGATTCGACTACGCTGGCGCTCAATTCGACGCATACGGCACACCCAATCCCGTGTTTACCGATGCCGACATTGACGCATTCGTTCTTAAGGCCTCAACACTCGCCTCGTATTACAAGGGAATCGAGGTAGTACCCGACACCATGGTCAACGGCGAGAACGTCGTCACCGAAGCGGCTGCCGACCTCTGTGGTATGCATGCCGTCTTGGAGATCGTCAGCAAGTCAGACGCCGTCGATTACGACAAGTTCTTCTCCACGCTTTCGAATGACTGGGCACAGGTGGTTCCGCAGCAGACGATGGCTACCCAGCTCCTCGACACCCATCCCTTGAACAACCTTCGCATAAACGTCAACGCGCAGATGTTCGACCCGATTTACGAGAAGCTCGGCGTCACGGAGGGCGACGGCATGTACCTCGCTCCCAAGCAGCGCATCAACATATGGGGCTCCAACGCATAAGAACCCCTAGGCACTTATACGAAGCTTGGCCCCGATGGCATCTCGCCATTGGGGCCAAGCTTTTGCTCAAGGCCACTTGGTCGCATCTGCGACGTCGAGGAGGCACAACGTTCGCGTGCGCCCCTCGAGCCAGCCGTCCTCAGCAGTCGCCTTTACTCCAGGGCATCCGTCACGCCTCCTCGATGCGGCAGACGTGTGCCTTGGTCTTCCGGTTGTAGGTTATGCCCACGAGCAGAACCGGCCCGCCCCAGCCGCGCAGCACGGCCGGGTAGTCGCGGTCGCGCACCTGGGCGATGGCCGCCTCCGGCGAGCGGTCCCACTTGAGCTCCACAACGAGCGCCGGCGCCGCGTCGCCGTGCCTGGGCAGGTACACCACGTCGGCCAGTCCGCGACCGGAGGGTAGCTCCTCGACCGTCGCGTAGTGGTCGGCGGCGGCTATGTAGGCGGACTTCACCACCGCCCGGAGGGCCTGCTCGTCGTTGTAGAAGGTGGGGGCGCAGCCGCCGTCATGGGCGCGCGCGAGCGCGTCGGCCACGGCTTGCTCGTCTAGGTCCCACGTCGCCCGCAGCAGCGCGTCGCTCTCGCGCACGATGCGCGCGACCTCGTCATGGCGGCTCTCTTCCACCGCGTCGCGCAGCTCGGCGCGCACCTCTTCGTTCGGCACGCGCGCCGTGTGCGTGGACGCGTCGTACGCCAGGTATCCCAGGTGGCACAGCAGCGTGAGGGCGTCGTCGGCGCTTGCGACGTCGTGCATGTCGTTGCTGAACTTGCCGATGCGTACCGGTACCGCGGCGCCGCCGAGCGCCTGCACGACTGACTGCTGCAGCCCGTCGAAGTCCATGTCGATGTAGAACCGCAGCGAGCCGAAGGCCTCCGAGTCCGTCCAGTAGGGACCGACCTGCCGATGCTGGCATGCGCGCATGACCGAGAAGGGCGCGTAGGTTCTCGCAATCATACGCCCGTTTGTTGCCGCGTCCACCCAGCGTAGCTCGTATCCGTCGTACCAGCGGCGCAGCTCCCCCATATCCATGCCGTGCTGTTGAGCGAGCTCGCGCACCTCGTTCTCGGTGAAGCCAACGAATGGTGCGTAGGAGCTCGGCCTCAGGAACGTGAACTCGTCGAAGTCACTGAGTGCGGACTGCGTTCCGTAGCGCACGATGGGCAGGATGCCCGTCATGTAGCAGGCGGCGACGACCTTCGGGGTGAGGGTCGCGTTCTTGAAGAGCAGGCGCAGGAAGTAGACCCAGTCCTCCTGCGAGGCCCTGGACCGACGCTCGCGCAGCGGGGCGTCCCACTCGTCTATGACGAACACGAACCTCCGGCCGGTGGCATCCACGAAGTCGGCGAGGGCCAGCTCGATGGACCCCGTGCGCAGCGTCGTGCCCGGCGCCTCGCGCGCGAGGTCGTCCACGATGCGGCTCGCGACGGCCTTCGCCACGTCGTCGGCGCCGCGGAACGACGTCATGTCCAGGTGCACCACGTTGTAGGCGTTGAGGTGTCCCTCGAAGCCGGGGTCCCGGGAGATGTCCAGCCCCTCAAAGAGGGAGCGCGAGTCCGCCCCGCACGTGTAGTAGGCGACCAGCGCCTCGGCGGCGAACGTCTTGCCGAAGCGCCGCGGCCGCGTGGAGCAGACGAGCTTCCTCGGCGTCCCTATCACGGCGTTCACGAGCGAGATCAGCCCGGTCTTGTCGACGTACTCGCCGGAACGTATATCAGCAAAGCCCTCGTTGTTCGGGTTCACGCACAAGCCCATATTGACCTCCCACCGCCGTTCCTTACTCAATTCTATCATCGTGTGGCGATGACCTTGAGCGCTCGGGGATACATCGAGCAAGGGTGACGGGTCGCTAACCTCGGGGCGCGATGACGCGTCGCGCCGCGCCCGAGGCCGGATTTGTCGTAGAGTAAGGATGGGCGCCTCGTGCGGGGCGAGGTCGTCCGGGTCTTCGTGCGAGAAGGACGGGGAGTATGGCAGACAAGTTGCGAGGCGGGAAGAGCTTGTTCGGTCGGTTGTCGGCGCTCTTCCTTGCCACATTCAGCATTAGCGCGACTGCGAACTCGGGCTATGCGATCATCGCCGTGATGAGGGACGACTTCGTCAACCGGCGCAAGTGGTTCACCGAGGAGGAGATGAACGACTACATCGCCATCGTGCAGAGCTGTCCGGGACCGTTGGCAGTCACGTCTTCCATGATCGTGGGCTACCAGAGCGCGGGCTTCCTAGGCTCGTTGGCTGCCGTCCTCGGGGTCATCACGCCTCCGTTCGCCGTGATGGTGCTCGTCACCGTCTTCTATCAAGCCATCGTGAGTAACCCCTACGTCACCGTCTTCATGCGGGGGATGCAGATGGGCGTCGTGGCCATGCTGCTCGACATCTGCATCGGCCTCTTTCGTGACGCCACAAAGAAGTCGATTGCGTATCCGCTGCTGATAATGGCTCTTTCGTTCCTGTACGTGCGTCTTACCGGTTGTTCCATCATGTGGCTCGCCCTCGGGTGTGGCGCGGCTGGTGTCGTGAAGGCCTTGCTGGTGGGGAAGAAGGCGGAGGAAGATGACTGACGTGGCGCTCCTCATTCGCATCTTCGTGGTCTTCCTGAGGATAGGGGCCATGGCCTTCGGTGGCGCCTATGCGGCCATCCCCTTGGTCGAACAGGAGGTCGTCACGGAGGCTGGACTCATGGACTACTCCGAGTTCACCGACCTGCTTGCCTTGGACGAGATTACACCCGGTCCCATCCTCATCAATTGCGCCACCTTCGTGGGGATGAGGGCGGCGGGCATTCCCGGCGCCGTCGTGGCCACGCTCGCTTGCGTCCTCGTCCCGTGCGTCGTGGCAATCGGGCTGCTGTTTCTCTTCCGTAGGTTCAAGGAGACGGCATTGGTGCAAAGCGCCGTCCTGACGCTCAAGTGCATGGCATTGGCGCTCATAGCCTCCACCATGGTCAAGCTGGCCATGAACGCGGTCAACTCGGATGCAGCCTACACGGACATCGCGCATGGGGTCTATGTGGCGGCGGTCATGTGCATCGCCTTCTACCTCATGCACTGGAAGAGGCTAAGACCGTTGCCCGTCATGCTGGGTTGCGGCGTGGTGAACGTCGTGGTGAGCATGCTGGGGATGTGACTGCTCCCATTCTTCGTCTCGCGCAGCACCATGCCCGCGCTGGACGTGGCGCGCCACGACGAGATGCCCTGAGTGGCGCACGGGCGCGTTCGCGCACGTTGGGTACGGGCCGAAGCTCCGCGCACCAGAGGCGGCGGAGCTTCGGCCCGGATGGAATGCCGACCTCGGGCGTCAGGAACGCTCGCCGGAACGGAGCGTGCCGTTTGGGCGAGCGTGCTTGGGCTGGGTCTCCGCCACAGTGTCGCCCTTCGAATCGCTGCCGAACCGCGCCATCACAAGCGGGAAGAGGAACACGACAAAGAACATCTGCAGGAAGCATGCCGTTATGACTCCGGCCGTGCCGAGCAATGCTGCCTTGATCAACGGGTTGATTATCAGGGAGAGGACGTAGTATCCCAGCAGGCCGCCGGCCAGGCGCAGGAAGCGCTCCTGCATGGTGATTTCGGTTGTGAATCTTACGAAGCGGCGCTCAAGAATCCAGCCGACCATAAACGCGCACATCCAGCCCACTGCTTTGAAGGTGTCGTTTGCCATCTTCAGGCCGTCCACAAGAAGCTCTCCGTTGGCATCGTAGTCCATGGGGTACGGTTTGAGCGACGAATAGGCGGAGGCCGCGATCGCAATGACTACCCCGATGACCGCCACCAACACATCCTTGCTCGGGTTCGAATCCAGCCATGCCAGGAGCTTGCCCGTCAAAAACAGCACCAGCACGCCTGCGATGGATCCCACCAGAATGTCCTGCGGAGCGTGCACACCCAAGAAGTTCCTGCTGAACGCCACTAGGCAGAGGACAATCATCATAAGCACCCGAAGACCACGCCGCATGTCGCGTCTGATGGCCAAGCCGCCATACAGCGAGGCCGCGTTCATCGAGTGTCCACTGGGAAATGAGTAGCCGGTGGCCGTCTCCAGGGCATTCGCTTCCGGAATGATTCGCGCGTCGCGTATCCACGGACGATAGGCGCACGCCGTTACCTTCAGAACGCCGTTGACGATGCGGTTTCCGGTCCAGCCCATGAGGAGGTAGGTTCCGATTCGCTTGCTCACGCACCAATAGATCAGGCCCGTGATTATGAGGACCACGTCCATCTCGCCGAACCGGGTCATCTTGGAGAAGAACTCTGTCAGGCAACCGCCTGCGCCCTCGCGGAACGCCTGTAGTACGAGCAGATAATCAATGTCCAAAGCACTCCTTCCTCCGGCGATTGCCGGTCCGCAAATACGTAAGAACAATATTACCTTAAGGTAACAGCGCGTGTGACAACGGACGCGGCAAGGGGATTCTTGGGGCGCCGGAGGGCTTACGTACGTGAATACCGACCACGACATTGCGCTGCCTAGGCGCGACGGCCAGTGGCAATGGTTCGAGGACGTAGGCGGCCCCTTGCTCGGCGCCACGAACTTTTCGACTTATGATTGTGCGACCGCAGAGTTGGACCACGGGGACGGACGCCCTGCCCCGTTGTCACCACACATAGGAACGGGGCACCGCCGAAACGATGCCCCGCGAGCGGCTGTCAAACGCACTGGAACTCAAGGGCGCTCTACCAAGCTGGGCTACGGGCGACGACGGGCGCCCGACGGGATTCGAACCCGTGCCTCCCTCCCCCAAGGAAAAAGTATCCAGTGTCAACGACTGCCACCCAAATCATACCCTAACGGCCGCTCCGCGAAAAGCCGCTCTGTGAAGAGAAGCCTCTACCCCAGATAGAAGCCCTCGTCAAAGAGGCTGACCACGGTCGGATCGTCACTCCTGCCAACGCAGACGCGGACCTCGGCCTCCTCGGGCGTGGCCACAAGCGTCACTTCCTGCGCCTCGAAGAGGGCCGCCAGATAGTCGCCGAGCGCGAAGCCCACGTCGCCGAGCGGCAGCTCGGCCCCGCGCATGATGCGCACGTAG
>CADBYM010000083.1 GCA_902798915.1 uncultured Coriobacteriaceae bacterium
TGGCGAGATGCGGCTGTCGGGCGGCGTTCGGGAGGCGTGAGGTTAACGTGCAATAACATAAATGTACAGGGTGACATTTTCGCTCAACGACGACAAACGGTTTTCCGCAGAGGCTATTTTAGCCAGTGCGGAAAATCGTTATCAATATCGGTAATAGCCCAGTTGGCGCTCATCGTATGCAACGATTTTCCGCATTTATGCATATGTGCTATATCACAATGCGACAAGACACGCCGGGTTCGACACAGATTTGGCCCACGGTTGGCCCGCGCTCATCCAAGTATGTGTATGTTGTCACCTTGCAGTGCCCTCCATCACTGGCATGTATCATCAACTCAGGCGGCAATCCCCCGTCCGTAGCCGACTTCCGACCTAGGAGCAGAGCATGAGCAACCCGCTCGCAGCAGACCTCGACACTTTGCGCAAAATCGTAGAGAGCAACGCGAACCAGGGGCGATTCGCCCAGGAGTTTCACCTCACCCCACCGGTGGGCTGGCTCAACGACCCCAACGGCCTATCCCAGCTCGGAGACACCTTCCACGCGTACTTCCAGTACTCTCCCTTCAACGCCGAGGGTGGCGTCAAGATGTGGGGCCACTCCACGAGCAAGGACATGGTTCGTTGGACCTACGAGGGCACCGCGCTCTATCCGGATCAACCCTTCGACGTGGGCGGCGTATACTCGGGCAGCGCACTCGTCGAGGACGACGGCACCATGCACGTCTTCTATACGGGCAACGTCAAACGAGAGGACTCAGAGAGCTACGATTACGTCACGAACGGTCGCGAGGCGAACACCATTCATGTCACGAGCAAGGACGGTGTGCACTTCTCGCGCAAGAAGCTCGTCCTCGCCAACGAAGACTACCCCGAGGACGACACCAACCATGTGCGCGACCCCAAGGTCTGGCGCTCCGGCGACAAATACTACATGGTCCAAGGTGCCCGAAAGAAGAACGACACGGGCGAGGTGCTGGTCTTCGAGTCCGACGACATGGATTCCTGGCACCTGGTGAACCGCATCACCTCCGACGAGCCCTTTGGCTACATGTGGGAATGCCCGGACTACTTCGAGGTGACCGATGACGCGCGGCGCCACACCAACCCCATCGCCAAGGTGCTCTCGGTCTCGCCGCAGGGCCTTTCCGGGGAGGAGTGGGATCGCCGAAACGTATACCAATCCGGCTACTTCGTGCTGCGCGGTGACGTGCTCGGCAACTGCGAGCTCAAACCGTTCGCGCTGTGGGACGCCGGCTTTGATTTCTATGCGCCCCAGACGTTCCAGACCGCAGGCGGCAGACGCATCCTCATCGGTTGGATGGGCATGCCAGACGAGAAGTACTACACGAACCTCACCGTCGAGGATGGCTGGCAGCACTGCTTCACCATCCCACGCGAAATCACCGCGCGCAATGGTCGCATCCTGCAGGCACCCGTGCGCGAGCTCGAGCGCTATCGCCGCAACGGACGCTTCTCCAGCGCGTCCCTCTCTGCCGAGGACACCAAGTGCTTCGACATGGAGGTCGTGGGCATCCAGAGCAGAGAGTTCAAGGCCACCATCGCCGACGAGCTGGTCCTCACGTGGGAGAAGGGCCGCTTCGCGATGCGCTTCCTCGACGAGGGAGAGAAGTCAGTGGGCGCGGGCCGCATCCAGCGCTTCGAGCGCCTCGACTACCTGAACAAGGTGCGCATAGTGGGCGACGCCTCCTCCATCGAGGTCTTCGTCAACGACGGCGTCCTTGCCTTCTCGACCCGCTACTATCCCAAGCACTATGCGGTTGAGGTGCAGGCCCCAAGCGCGGAGATTCGCCTTTGGGACATTGGGGCATAGACGAACCGAACTGTTGAGCAAAGGGGGATTCCCCTGCGTCCCACAACACGGACGCAGGGGAATCCCCCTTTGAATTGCTAATTCCGGTGGAAGGCGTTCGCCGTGCTACCCGGAGCGGCACTTCCCTTGGGCACGACCTTTATCTGAATGCCCTCGAGTCGATAGCCATACCCTTGCGAGCCCGCGCTCGCGCCGTTCGTTGCCCAGCCCATCCAGCCGAACTTCTGCGCATGCACGCGGTACCACACGTCGTAGTGCTTCGCCATGTTGCCCGAGAGGCGTATCTGTATGGCCTCCAAGCGCTTGCCTTGGCCTGTGGTGCCGCTCATCGCCCCTCCGGACTTCCACGAGGACTCCCAGCCGTACGTCTGCACGTGCGTCCGGTACTGGATGTTGCCCGAGAAGGGCTTGCTCTCCAGCTTGATCCGTATGCCCTCGAGGCGCAACGAGCGTCCCGTGGTGCCTGAGGTCGTCCCGTTCGACTTCCAGTCTTGCCAACCAATCTGCTGAACGTGCGTCCGGTACGTGAGTCCCTTTGCGACTGCGGCGTCACGCTTGAGCTCGGCAATGCGCTTCTCGGCGGCCGTCAGCTTCGAGAGGTTCGTGACGAGCGCCTTTTGCTTCGCGGTGAGCTTGTTGTAGGCCGCACGCGCACTCGAGACCTTTGAGGCATGGGACAGACGCATCTTGCCGACCGCCGGCAGGGCGTTGATCCTCTGGGTGACCTCCGATGCCGCAAGGGTGTTTGCCAGGTTGCGCGTCTCGGCGGCCTTCTTCTTTTGCGCGGCAGTCATGCCGTCACGCGCAGCCTTGGCGGCTGCGGCGGCATTCACCTCACCCCAACCGTAGCCTGCCGTCCACGAGGAGCCACCAAGATTCTTTGCCGTCGCGTAGAGCAGCGTCACCGCATCCGAAGCCGTAAGGCTCGGCTTGGCCGCAAACTCAAGGGCGAGCACGCCCGAAACCACCGGCGCCGCCATGGAAGTGCCACTCAACGTCGCATACTCGCTTGATGCGCCCGTCGAGAGAATCTCGGCACCCGGGGCAGAGATGTTCTTGCCCGTCTTGCCCTTGGCGTTGTAGTTGGACGTCTCGGAGCGCTTGACGCCCGTGCCGTTCTGCCTGAGGTTGATGACGCTCACGATCTTGCTGTAGTCGGACGGATAGCACGTGTAGGGCACCTCGCCCGTCTCGGACGAGCCTCGGTTACCGGCGGCCGCCACCGTCACGATGCCCTTTGCATACGCCTCGCTAATCTTCTTGAGCAGGGTGTCGTCGGAGCTGATGGGTCCGTCCTTCCCCATGCTGAGGTTGACGACGCGCACGTTGAGTGACTTCCGCTTACTGATAACGTAGTCATAGGCATTGACAAGCACGTCGGTATAAGCGATGCCACTGCTGTCGACCACCTTCACAGGCATGACATTGGCGTTGTACGAGACGCCCGAGACGCCCTTGCCATTGTTCGAGACGGCGCCGATGATGCCCGCGACATGCGTCCCATGATGATACATGCTCCCAGTATTCGGGCTGACGTCGCTGAGCGAGCCGCCGTACAGCGCGTTGTAGGCGTTGTAGGGCTCAACGATGTTTGCCTTGAGGTCGGGATGGTTCTTCTGACAGCCAAGGTCCAGGGTCGCGACCGTCACCTTGTTGTTTCCTTTCGCATATGACCATGCGTCATAGGCCTTGATGCTCTTGAGCGCCCATTGCTTGGATGCCATGGGGTCGTTCACGCTCACGGCCTGTGCCTCCAAGGCGACCTTGCCCTCCTCGTCGGTTGCCTCCGCGCCTTGCGGCGTGCCCGCCTCCTCAGGCTCGACCTCCTCGACAGCCTCCAGGTCCTCGACGGATGTGCCCTCGTCCGCCGACAAGGAATCTTCCTCCGCGAGCGCCTCGTCGGCCCCGTCCTC
Source organism: uncultured Coriobacteriaceae bacterium (assembly GCA_902798915.1). Taxonomy (GTDB): domain Bacteria; phylum Actinomycetota; class Coriobacteriia; order Coriobacteriales; family Atopobiaceae; genus RUG440. Next base: position 3,745 of record CADBYM010000083.1, read on the forward strand.
GGTCGCCATGAGGTCTTCGTCTGCGATGTCGAGAGAATCCCCCTCATCCGCGTCGAGGTCCGCATCCGGCGCGACGGTCTCTTTCTCTTCTTCGATAAGGTCCTCGTCGAGGATTCCTGCACCCTCTGACAGGCCCTCAGACGCATCCTCTTCGGGCTCGCCCTCGTCGGCCACATCTTCCCCGTCGGTATCCTCTAGGGACTCTACGGTCGCATCGTCATCCTCTTGGGCTTGGGTTGAGCCAGTGGCGGCCGGGTCGGGGTCGGCGGGGTCGGCCGGGTCGGCGTCAGCCGGGTCGGGGTCGGCAGACGGCTCAAGCTCCGTGTCGGACAGCACCGTGTAGGCGTAGTTGGGCTGCGCCTCCTCGGCCACGCCCGCCTCGAGCAGCTCGTTGATCGCCTCCTCGACGCTCTGTCCACCCTCGTACGTCACGCGCACCACACCGTCGGCGACCTCGGCCACCTCGACCGCGCCCAAAGAGCCGGCAAGGCTCTCTGCGAGCGCAGAGAGGTCCGCATCGTCACCCACCTGAACGAGGACCGTCTGCGGCTCATAGAGTGCATCTGGCGGCATGACGAAGATGGGGTCAGCAATCTCGCCCGAGGCCGAGGCCTCTGCGTCCTCTCCTTCGTCCTCGGCGACAAGCTCCACCCCCTCGTCGAGAGGCTCGTCCTGAGCCACGGCCTGGGGGCCCTCGGGAGATGCGGCGTGCGTCGAGCCCACATCCTTCTTGGCCGTCTTCTTGCGCGCTGGCGCGTCATCCTTGCGTGCAGTGGGTGCCTCAGCGTCCTCCCCCTCCGAAGGCTCGGGCACGTCGCATACGGCCGCGTCATCCACGACCGCGCGGCCGTTGCCTGGCGGCATGCTGGGAAGACGTCGCAGACTGTATGCCATCACCAGCACAAGGCCCAAGGCCAGAAGGGCTGTGGCCACGCGCATGAAGCGTTTCTTTGTCATCAATGCCTCCTTCAATCGAGCGTCTTCCGTGTGGGTCTGTTCGGGTGTGCGTCTGTTCGAGTGTAGGGTTTTTCGAACCCAGGGCATCGGAATCCGTTTGGCACCGCAAACCGTGCCTTCGGCCGAGCGCCCCCGCCCTACTCGCCTTCGCCGGGCGTCACGGTACGACGCAGGCTCTTTATCTGCGAGCGGTGGTGCTTGCCGTCGAGCCTGCGCATCTGCGACGCCTTAGTGGGCTTCGTCGCGCGGCGCACCACCGGTGGCACGGAACGGCGCCTGAGCTCGTCTCGAATCTTCTGCAGGCACAGCTGGCGGTTGCGATACTGGCTACGCGACTCTCGGCTCACCACGACGATGCCCGTGGCGACGTGACGCATGCGCACGGCTGAGTCCGTGGTGTTCACACCTTGGCCACCAGGTCCATGGGCGTGAAACACCTCGACCTCGCAACCGCGCGCGAGCTCGTCAAGCGGCAGCGCCGCCATCCGCGCGTAATCGCGATGGGTCAGACCACATGCGTCCACAAGTCACCTCCCCAAGTCCCGCCGTGCCACAAAACCACCTCCAAGGCATACGATACCATCGTATACGACCGCAGACTGGCCTGGGGCCACGGCTGGGACCGGCTCCACAAAGCGCAAAGTCACCTGTTCTCTGCCCACCTCGAGCCGCGCCTCGCGCAGGGGACCTGTGTGCCGCGTGCGCACGAGGTATGTTCCCAGTGCCGGGGCCTTGCCCAGAATCCAGCGAACGTCCTCTAGGACGAGCTCGTCCGTCCACAACGCAGGACACGCGCGGTCCGCCGAGACGTACACCACATTGCGCACGCAATCGGTGGCAACCACATAGCGGGCAGGGCCCCCACCCAAATTGAGGCCACGCCGCTGGCCCACGGTAAAGAGAAACGCACCGTCATGTCTTCCGAGGACGGCACCTGTCTCCCACTCGACCACGTCACCGGCACGCCGCTCGAGCGCATCGAGCAGGAAGGTGCGCAGCCCCACCGGCCCCACGAAGCAGATGCCGTCCGAGTCGGGCTTGTCCGCGACCTCGAGGCCACGCTCGGCACACAGGGCGCGCACTTCCTCCTTGGAGGGGATGTCCTGCAACGGAAAGAGCACGCGCTCGAAGGCCTCGGCGCCCACACGCCACAGGAAGTACGTCTGGTCCTTGCGCTCGCAGGCGGCACGGGCGAGGCGAGGCGCGTCGCCGGGCTTCTCGCCGGGAAGGATGCGCGCATAGTGCCCGGTGGAAACATAGTCGGCACCACGCGCGAAGGCCATCTGGGCGAAGGTGCCGAACTTGATCGTCTGGTTGCACATGACGTCAGGATTGGGCGTGTAGCCACGCGCATACGCGTCGACCACGTAGTCCACCACCGTGCGCTGGTAGTCTTCCTCGCAGTCCCACACCTCAAGGTCAACGCCCAAGCTCACGGCCACGCGCTCGGCGTCGGCGAGGTCTTCCGCCCACGGACAGGCAAAGCCCGGAAGGTCGCGCGACCAGTTGCGCATGTAGACGGCAACCACGTCATAGCCCTGCTCGACGAGCAAGGCAGCTGCCAGAGCAGAGTCCACGCCACCGCTCACGCCCACGAACACTGTGCCACCCATCATGCACGCACCTCCCTGCGGGAGCGCCTGCGCTCCTCCTCGACTGAACTCGCTATGGCCCGCACGGCATATTCGACGTCCTCGCCCGTCGTCGCACGCCCCATCGACAGCCTCAGACTTCCCTGGGCCACCGCGTCGGCAAGGCCGATCGCCTTGAGCACGTGGCTCACACGCATGCGACTCGCCGCACACGCGCTGCCCGTCCCCACATACACGCCCTTGCGCTCGAGGGAGATCACGAGCCGACGCGCCTCCACGCCCGGGAAGCTCGCGTGGATCAAGCCCGGCAGACGTCGTGCATCCGCAGACGGTCCCGAGAACACCACGTCGGGCACGGCGGCAACGAGCTCTCGGCGCACCCACGCAGCCAGTTTGCGCAGCCTGCGGCTCTCCTTGGCACGCAAGTCCTCAGCCTGCTCGAGCGCCACGGCAAAGCCCACGGCGCCCGCCACGTTCTCGGTCCCCGAACGCAGACCACCCTCCTGCCCCCCTCCCAGAACGAGCGGCCGCACTTCAACGCCGTCGGCGTGCCACAGGAGCCCGACCTGCTTGGGCCCATACAGCTTCGCGGCAGAGAGCGTCATCATGTCCACGCCAATCGACGACACGTTTACCGACACATGCCCTGCGGCCTGCGACGCATCCGTATGGAGGAGTAGCGGCGTGGGGTTCGCATGCTCCAAGCGGCGCATCCGCTCCCTTCGCACGATGTCTGCAATGGCACGCATTGGCTGGATGGTCCCTATCTCTCCGTTCGCGAGGCTCACGCTCACCAGCTCCGCGTCGTCCGCAAGCGCCTCGCGCAGCGCTGCCAGGTCCACCATGCCGTCGTCCGCAACGCCCACCACGCGGCCTCCACGCGCCTCCGCGCAGGCAAGCACGCTCTCGTGCTCGATGGCGCAAACCACCACCGGGCCGTCGACCGACGCAAAGGCAAGGTTATTCGCCTCCGTCGCACCTGCCGTGATCGTCACGTTGCCAGGGCGGGCGCCCATGACGTGGGCAAGGCGGGCGCGAGCATCCTCGAAGGACCGCCGAGCCATACGAGCGGGAGCGTAGGGTGCCGATGGATTGTAGAACGCATCTTCCCAGTACGGCGCCATCGCATCCAAGACCTCCGGTGCGACGGGCGTCGCGGCTGCGTAATCAAGATACACCGACCTCATCGCGGCATCAGCTCCCTCAAGCCGGGACTGCAGCTGGCCAGAAGGGCTCGATGGCAACGCATTGCGACCTCGCCGAAAGCCAGTCCCTTACGAATAAAGCAGGCCAGAGGACACTTCCTCTGGCCTGCGACAACTCTGGAGGCGAAGCCCGGATTCGAACCGGGGATAAAGGCTTTGCAGGCCTCTGCCTTACCACTTGGCCACTTCGCCGTCTATTAAAAAGGCCGATTCGGAAACCGGCCGGAGAACTCAATGGAGCGGGCTACGGGGTTCGAACCCGCGACCTCAACCTTGGCAAGGTTGCGCGCTACCAACTGCGCTAAGCCCGCGTCGCAAGTAATAATATACGCATCCCCTCGGCAGAATGCAAGAACTTTTTTCGCGATTTTGGAAATTTTTTTCTGCGAGGTCACCCAGAACTGTCGTCGTTGAGCGAAAATGTCACCCTGTACATTTATGTTATTGCACGTTAACCTCACGCCTCCCGAACGCCGCCCGACAGCCGCATCTCGCCAAG
>CADBYM010000084.1 GCA_902798915.1 uncultured Coriobacteriaceae bacterium
TGGTTAAAGGTACCGACAGCGCCTACGCTCGGTACCAACTCTGCTGACTGCTGGTACCGTGTTGACCTGATTGGCGGTACCAAATCGGGTTACTACTCAGCCGAACCACCTGCCACAAAATCAGGCAACAGCTTACCGCAGTCTCGTCGCCCCGATTGGTGACACCAAAAGAAGTGATGAACACTCTTTTCGCTATTCTCGCTCAGCACACGCAAAACTTGCCGCTATCGACTTTCTTGTGGGGTTCACATATTGCTAGGGAGGTAGCATTCAGCTCTTGCCCTCATGCGCGCGCTCATATTGGGTGAATGCGCACAGCCCCATTCAATGTACTTACAAAGCGTAGCGTTCTCATCAGAACACACAATCAGTTTGGTACATATGTCCACCACATACGATCCTATGCTGTCGGCTATGGGACCTAAACAGTCTGGCACACCGAGTCCATTCGTAGGCAGTGCCCCATTCGCAGACAGCCACGCTTCCTTGCTGGCGCATTCATCTCTGAAAAGCATCACGGCCTCTCCTGGAGAGCGTTTCTCCAATCTATGCCGCATGGCAAAGGCGACATCTGATGCGGGCGTGCTTAATCCATAGGTAATCCCACGCCGCCCTCTTTCGAGAAGCAACTCGAAGAAACAGTCATCGTTCGCGTGCCATGCAATCGCTCGGATCATCGAGCTAACGGAATTCGAGTACCATTCCCAACCCCCATTTGCTAGATCCGATCGTCGCTTCTTGGCAAGGCGATTGTATACTTTGCCAAAGCTCTCGCCTCTTGCAACTAACTCCTCACAGGCAAGCTCTGCCTGCTCCATGACACTACCCGAGTCAAAAGGCCCCTCGTATGCAATTGCTTCGACATCCGCAATTTGCATCTCTTTCAATTCGCGCACCAAATCTTTGCGACGCTCACCCTTCGCGTGCGAATATGGACCAACTGATTGCTCAACCGTTCTTGTCACATTCGTCACGTCGATAATCTCGGAGACAGTTGATGCCACCAAGTCCGAGCAACAAATCTCCGATGCGCGGTTAATGCACATTCTCGCCGCAACAGTTACTCTGCCATCGTCTAACTCATCATCAAGGCAGCAAATAATACATGCGAGCGCGAGACATGCAAAGATATCCTCCGATGTCGCCGAGACACGCAATAGCCCCTCGAATTGCCGCCACAAGAACCAATCGTCGTGAGCGTACGCAAGATCCCACGCGCTTATACGCGAAACCTGACTGATGCCCACTTCAATCGCCCAGTCCAAGACGGCAGCACCAATCTCACGCGACTCGTCCGCATTGGAGTCCTCGCATGCTCGTCTGTCGATGGAAATAAGCCTCCACGCATCGGACTCCTCGATATCGCCGTTCTTAGCAGCAATCCCAAACAGACCAACCAAATGCCTCAGAGCATCGTCCTTATGCTCGGTAAAAGAGACCCTGCACGCCTCCTTCTTGCGCTTGGCTTCTTCACCCAGATCACAGTCAGTCAAATCTACGTATCGCATCAGCACGGCTATGGTTTCGGAATCGTAGACATCGTGCTCGGCAAGCGAGCCGTCTTCGTTGAACTGTTTCTTGACAAAAGCACCAATCACATCGTGATCCCCCCTGTCGGCAAGGTAATCAAGGAGGCGAAGCTTCCTCTTGTACTGCCTCGATGACAGAGCGTATCGTCTGAGCGCACGTTGTTCTAGCGCCTCTATCCAGAGTGAGCTTGCACAAGGGCCAAACAGTATGTACTGCAAAAGGAGGTCGGCATAATACAGACACCGACGGTTATCAAAGTCGCTCAAGAGGTACGCGTTGAGCGCCCTTGCTCCCTCGGAGTCGGGATTGATTCGAATCCCGTGCCCTGCGGCAAACCCAAGGCAAGCCGCAGCTCTGGCGGCATAGGGGAAATCAAAGCTAAAGTCACCATCTCCTTTGAGTTCCTCCATTGAACTCAATGCGGAAGTCACGGCAGGACCCAGCGAAGTCTCATTTGAAGTATATGATTCCATGAAGCACCAAGCAACAAGTGCAGATGCACGATCGCCGGAATATCGAATGTCAGTAATAGCGCTTCTCAAATCGATACACCCCGTGATTCTTCCCGACGCATTACCGCTAGAAATAGCGACGGCAGCGCATAGGGGAAGAATCATGTCTCCTCGGGATGAATCCGCCTTTCTGCCAGCCCGTACCATCTCCTTACAAAAAACCTTGAGATTCCCGTCGAACCGACCGGCCGATCCGGACAGACCCTCTCTCAAGATTCTCAGAACGCCATCGCGCGTGAAGCCCCCATGATTTAGGAATTGCTCAACACAGGATGCGTCAGCCATCGTTGACAGCTTTTCGAAAGCGTATCCGTCACAATACTTCTGCACCAACTCCCGCAGAAGACCTTGAGATTCATCCATATCACGGCAAGCGTCTTCGCTCTCATAGCCCAAGAACGCGGCAACTCCGCCCCACCGCTCCATAAGATTGCCCAGCTTTTCCTCACATCCAATATGTTGCGGAACGTATTCATCGCCAACTACAGTAAGGACAAAGGATGCTGGCGTATGCCCGCCAAACCACATGTCATAGAGTTCGGTTGCATTGTCATTGTTGGAATCGTTTTCTAAAAGCCAGCGTATTCGAAGGAGACTGACAAGGTATGCCCCGAGGTGCTCTTCGCTCAATGGCGGGAGATAGAGGTCTGACGGCAAAACACCCACGACACGCGACATGTACTGGTCTTCCCCATAGTAGTCAGTATGCTCCGCAATCTGGGACATAGTGAACATGGCTAGAATCACGCGATAGACTGCCCTGAAATCCCGCCTGTCACAAGCGGATTGGTACGCTTCGAAGGCCTGCTCGCATAGCAGCGGCCAAGATACTCCAATCCGCATTGCATCCATCACAAATCCGGTGTTGAACAGCTCCGCACACTTATCCCGCATCCCCGCATTCTTCAGCAGCCGAACACCGTAGAAGCCCCTAATGAAGCTATCGGCAGAATCGAGAGCATAGTCCGCAAGTTGCCGTGCTACATATTTCAAGCGAGGTGAATTCATCTCTGCCAAAGCGCGCTTTGAGACAAATATTCTGAAATCATTATGAATAGGACGATATCTCCCGTCCTTGCTCTTGCGGACAACGGGCGAAAGTGCTTCTAGCCCCATCTCCGCTTTGTATGATTCCTTAAATACATTGGGAAAGGCACTGGATAGAATGCCCGGTGAGACTATCCCGTCTAAGAGGTACATGGTGCATAAGACGAGGTGATGGGCCTCTTCGTCGAGCGCCGCATCTATTGCAAACGCCCGTTCGGCACCTTTCCAAAGCTCGGCATAATACTCCTGTATGTTTCCACCGATTCTCGACTCACGAACTATGAAGATGGCATCTCCCACCTCGCGAGTATTATCCCAAGCAATACTGCGCACGGCATAGACAGCACCGAGCGTGTTGCCACCCGTCCTCCTATGAATCTCCTCAGCAACAATGCGCGCGGCATTGACCTCCAGCTTCGTCTCTGCCTCAACCAAGCACACAATGTCATCCACGCACAATGGAGGAATCTCGATTGTGCGAACCAGATCATTTTGCGTTCTAAGCCACTCTGGATACGCGGGATACATTTCCCGCGGCTGGCCCACAAGAACGAGCTTCACTCCTGCCGGCCAATTCTCTGGCGATGGAATATCGCATAGGAACGTCACGGCATCCCCACATCGAGCGGCATGATCGATACCGTCAATGATGATAAACGTGGGGGCGTTGCGCTCGTCGCTGAGCTTCTCCGCCAACCTCATCGTCTCCCCTCTAAGCTCCTCTTCTGTGCAGAGGATGTTTATGACGGGAATGGGAGAAGGGTCAGCACTCCAGTCAATCAGAGAACTCCTTATATCGTTGAGCAAGGTGGACCACATACTCCGCGAGTCCGTGACGCCCTTATCGGGAGCGAAGCTATAATCGTCCACGTCAAGCGGCTTGAACGCGTGAAAGCGAACCGGTGAAGGCGTCATCATCTCGCACATACTACTGACGAGCCTAGTCTTTCCCGCTCCAGCGTCACCGGCAATGAAGGTAACCGGACAGTAGTCAGCCAATATCTCTTTGGACAGTCCTCTGGCGAGCTGCTCCCTGCTCGGGAAAATGGGATTCGGAACAGCTACTTTGATTGGCTGTGCGACGGGCAAGCGGTTTACAGACTCCACGCATCGTTGCACCTCCTTAAGCGTCACCTTGCTCCGTCTCTCGCTCGTCGTCCAGTCTCTCAGGCTGGCGCACAGCTTATCAAAGACGTCGCTCGCCAGATCCATCTTGCCAGCACACACTTTAGTCGATAGCAATTCGATCAAACGATTCTTCTCGTCATCAAGACCCAATTGCGAAGTCTCGATTTCAAGACTCCGGAGAAAGCGCAGCAATTGGCTTTCATCGAGACAATCAATGGATTCAACAAACTCCTTGAATTGCGCATCCAAGTCGTCATCACCAAACTGTATCTCTTGCACGGAAGTCACTTCAGCGACCTTCGACTTCAAAGTGCCAAAGAACTCTCCTACGGGTAGCGCTCTGTAAACCTTTTCGTCATAGGTTCTATTTGAGCTTTTACTCCCATAAGAGCGGTTCGTGTAAAGTAGCACATGCGGTTCGCGGCCATTCTTACACTTGAACTCCCTCCACCCATAAGCCAGACTCCCAAGAAGAGATCTTTTAGGGGAGCCATCTTTATTTTTCTCCTTAGTAACTAAGGTATTGGAAGTGACATTACATCCACTCTGTGACGTCTCCCTCGCGTGCTTCACCTGGAAGCAGCAAGTAGGTGTACCATCGCGGAATCGCACGACCACATCATCGATTGCAGTTAGCCGTGCTTCCTGAAACGTCACAGATTCGACGTTCGTTCCCGGCACGAGTAGTTCGATAACGTATTCCAGTCCCACATACCACTCGTACCAATATGAATCGCCAGAACCCGGCTGATCTGCAACCATGCGTATTAGCTCCCCTCGAATCGTTTCTCGCATCGCCTCCCAAGCTGACTCATACCACGCTTCAAGCCCAGCGCCACTCGATTCGGGCATCTGGATCTGCCCTTCATAATCCTGAACAGCGTTGCCTGACTTGGGTCGCCTAGAGCCCTGCGCATTTCCAACTCGCCCATACCGCCCTAGATGTACATGCCCATGAACCGCTTGACTCATCATCGATGCGCCCATTCGATTGCATTATGAACGAGTCCCATCATAGACGTCATATGGCAAGTATCGAAGCTTTAGGAGAAATATTCCCCGGCGAAGTCGCAGACCACCCCATAAGGCGAAAGGGCGAGACACCCCCGATACCAATCATCAGGAAGTTCCACGACGCAGACACAATACCCGAGGACATCCATACTGAAACAACGAATGTTCGCCCGCGAAGCATCCGATGCCTTCATTACGGACGGGGTCACTGACTCTGGTACCGTGGCAAACACAACCCCTGTGTCCAAGGATGCTGCTGGGAACCCATGTCCCCAACGCGTAGGCACTTAACACATTCTTCTTCACGAGTCGAGACAATTCGGAAGGTTTGGTAATCCCCGCGCATACGGCCAAAGCCGTACGAAGCGTTTCCGCAGGGTCTGTGATCGTCTACGCGAATCGCCAGCGCTGGGCTCTCGAATGATTGTCGCAGCCACGCGGCACCGAACTCAATCAGTGCGCTCGCCCCAGTGCGCTGCTCAAACCAAACGGAAAGGAAGTACTGAATAATCGCTATAGTGTATTGCCGTTTTTGACGTATACTATATCATATAACTTGTTTGGTACATGCCCAGCTAGCGCGCTACCGTGCAGCGGAGCGCAAACTCATCAAGGAGGTCTCATGGACGAACGCAGAACGAGGAGGACGAACGCACGCCGGCTGCTCGTAGGTCTCGGCGGCATGGGCCACACGCCACAAGAGGCGATCTGCGACATCGTGGACAACGCCGTCTCGGCCGGGGCCGAGAACGTCTACATAAGAATCGGCAAGCTGGACGAGATGCTCAACGACAACCGCAGAAACAATGTGCGAGAGTACCTCATCATCGACGACGGCAAAGGGATGACCGATGACGAGATGGGCAACGCCCTCGACCTCGGCTCTGACGACAGCCACTATGCGCCGGGCACGCTCTCCAAATTCGGACTCGGCCTCAAGTCGGCATCGTTCGCAAACGGCGACCGGCTCGAGCTAATCTCGGGCGTCGCGGGCCTGTTCCGCAAGGAGTCCGTCGAACTGGGCGAGATAGAGGACGAGTGCTTCAGCCGCGTGGCAGGCCTCGACGACGAGGACCGACAACTCGTCGACGCCTACCTGCCCGACGGCCACGGCACCATCGTCAGGGTCGCGAAGATCCGCAACCTCGAGCATCCCAGCATCAACTCCGTGACCAAAGACCTGAAGCGCAAGCTCGGCGCGATCTACTACTACTTCATCAGGGAGAACGGGCTTCGCCTACACCTGCTCAACACGACAGACGCCGACCCCAACCCCATCGGCCCGTTCGACCCGCTCTTCGTGGACGAGATCCAAGATGGCGCCATCCTCAACGAGAACGACTGGGACGGCCGAACCGTCAACTGGCTCATGACCCCAGAGGATGTGGTTCTCGACACGGTCGCCGGCAAGACCATCACCGCGCGTATCGAGATGACGCAGCTCCCCCACCCTCCAGTCTTCCAGCTCGAGGGCAAGCAGATCGAGGTAAGGAACCACTACGGCATCGAGGCGAAGAACTACGGCTTCTACGTGTATCGCAACAGGCGCCTCATCTCGTGGGCGGACCGGCTCGGCGGCATCGTCCCGAACGACCAGGACTTCCACTCCTTCAGGGGTCGCATCCTCATGAGCGAGATCGCGGACGAGGCGTTTGGAATCGGCTCTAGGAGGCAGCTCCACCTCGCATGGCCTACGTCAGGCGCGATTGAGGAGCGCTGCTCTCTGCCCCTGTGCAAAGCCAGAAAGTCCGTCGATCGGATCGACAGGGAGCTGGCGCGCGCGAACCGCCCGAGCGCCCTGGACATCGCGAACCGCCTCGCCGCACAGCTGCCACCGGTCACCCCTCGTCAACATTTATGATCCCACCGCAGCGGGTCTTCCCGTAGTTGCTGCAGCCCCAGAACTTCTTACCCTTGCGCGCGCCGTAGCGGGCCGTGCGGAGCACCATGGGAGCCCCGCAGCGTGGGCAGGACGGCACGGCTCCGTTCGACTCGTTCGCACCTGTCGCGGCTCTATGGCAACAGGAGCTGCAACACTCCCCCGCAACGGCTCCTCGGCCTCGCCCGTAGGCGGACTGGCGGCGAGCGACAGCGACGATTCCGTACCTCGCCGCCAGATCGCTCCCCTGCGGCGAGTTCAGCTCCAGCCACCACCCGCAGCGCGCCTCCATCTCCTTGAACGACTCGACGAGGTCCTTCCTCGAGCGTACAGCGTCCAGCCGTCTGACGTAGTCTATGAACTGGTCGGCGCGGATGACCTGCTGGCGCACCTCGGGCGGGGCGTCGTCCGCCTTGAGCAGCGTCCTCTCGTTGGCGAGCACGACCGCGGACTGGTAGTATTCCTCGAGCACAAAACGTTGCAACAGGCGCCAACCGAGCACGGACCTCGACATTTGCACAGCCTTCATGAGGTCCACGTGCCTGCGGTTCTGCAACACCGGTGAGTAGACCCCTCGCGGCGGCGGCCCCTCCCCTGCCCGAAGGTGCGGACGAACGCACCCGTCGAGTCGATCTCGATGTCGCCCACGAGGTTCTTGCACTCGATGACCACGGTGTGGCAGGGGGTCACGACGAGGAAGTCGATCTGCGCCCTCGCACCATCGTGCTCG
>CADBYM010000085.1 GCA_902798915.1 uncultured Coriobacteriaceae bacterium
GTGCCGTCCGCCCACCTGTGGTTGGCGTCGGGCGTGGCCGTGGCCTTGTAGGTGCCGGCGTTGGTCGCCGAGGTCGTCCCGGAGAGCTTGTACCCTGCACCGGCGGCGACGCCCGTCTGCGCCTTGCCGCTGTAGGTGCGGTTCGTGGCCTTCGGCACGGCGACGCTAGCGCGGGCGACGGTCCACGAGATCGCCTTCGCGGCGGTGGTGCCGTCCGCCCACCTGTGGTTGGCGTCGGGCGTTGCCGTGGCCTTGTAGGTGCCGGCGTTGGTCGCCGAGGTCGTCCCGGAGAGCTTGTACCCTGCACCGGCGGCGACGCCGACCTGCGCCTTGCCGCTGTAGGTGCGGTTCGTGGCCTTCGGCACGGCGACGCTAGCGCGGGCGATCGTGAAGTCCGCCTCCCTGCTGCCCTGGAAGTTGCCCTTGCCGGTGACCTTGACGCGGGCCGTGCCCACGTTCGTGTTGTTCGTACAGGTGGCTGTGTAATCGCCGGTCCCAAGCGTGAGGCCTCCCGCCTTGACCGTAAGCTTCGGCTGGATGGGCGAACCCGCATAGGTGTAGGCACCGCTCACCTCGACGCCCGAGACAGTCGCGGGCGCGATCTGGAACGTGACGCTCGTGCCGCCGGCGTAGAGGCCGGTCGCCGAGAAGGCCATGGTCGCGGTGCCGGCGTTCTTGTTCCCCGAGAACGTCACGTCGTAGTCGGTGCCGCGCCCAAGCTCGTAGGCCTCCTCCCTGCCGTCCGGGCCCCTCATGACGATGAGGAGCCGCGCGTTGGGCTGGGTCTGCGCCTTGCCGTCGTAGGTGACGTCCGACACGCCCTCGACCACGGCGTTCTGGTCTGTGATCGTCGTGGCGGCCCCGAAGGCCTCCACGGCCTCCCCGAGACGGGCCGCCGCTTCGTCACTTGCCGCCTGTGCCGCATCGCGTTCCGCCACGGCCGCGTCTACCACGACCTGAGCGGCCTGGACCTGCGCGGCCCCGTCGAACGAGTTGTTTGCCGCGACCGCCGCGTCGTAGTCGGCCTGCCTCTGCGTGACGCCCGCCTCGGCCTCGTCCAGATCTCCCTGGGCCGCCGAGACCGCCGCCTCAAGGCCCGCCGTCTGGCCGCGCAGACCGTCCAGCGTGGCCTGGGCCGTTGCGACGGCACCGTTCGCGGCGTCGCGCTCAGACGTCGCAGCGGCAAGCGCCGCCTTGGCGTTGTCGAGCGAGGCCTTCTTCGCACGCTGGTTCGCCTGGGCGTCCGCGAGGGCGGTGCGGTTCGCTTCCTTCTGCGCCTCGGTCGTGCCGAACATCCCGGCCTCGACCTGCTGCTGGTAGTAGGTGTCGAACCACCGGGTCTTGAACTCGCTGACAGCGTACGTGACGTTGGGGTTGTAGACGTCGTAGCCGCTCGTCGTGTGGAAGACCTGCCCGTGCGCAACCCCGTACCTGGGCGCGGCGGTGTGCACGGCAAAGCCCGTGCCCATCGTCGGATTCTGCGTCCCCTTGGGAAGCTGGTCCACGATGTTCATGTAGTGCCCGACGCCGGAAGTCGCGCCCTTCTTCCACTCGCCCTTCTCTTCGACATACCAGCCGTCGAACGGGTCACGGTACCCCCAGCTGAGGTTCTCGCCCACGTGGTACGCCTGGGTGTGCCCACCGCTGGCATCAATGTCTTGGCTCACGTCGAGCTGGACGGCGGCGACTGCCATCAGGCGACAGTTCATGCCCACGTTCGTCGAGAGCGAGCAGCCCTCCTCGCGGTTCTCCCGCGCACGGTACTCGTTGTACTCGTCGATGAAGCCGAGGGCGGCCGAGAAGTTGTCGAGGCTGACCGCGTCGGCGCGGCTCGCCCAGTCGACGTTGTCGCTAATGTTGGCATACGTGGATGCCTTCGCCCCGTCGGGAACGGGCCCCTGGTAGGTCTTGTAAGAGTGGCCGGTCGTATTCGTCCCACCCGTCAGGATGTCGATGGCGCATTGCGCGTCCCAATGGGCCTCGTCGCTGGCCGACGTATTTGCCAGGATGTATCGGAAGAGGCCCAACGCGGTCCACTCCTCGTGGTTCGCGTTCGTGCCCGGGTTCGGGACCTCGGCGTCGATGGTCGCCTGGGCCGCCGCGACCGCCGCGGTGGCGTTGTCGTACTCGCCCTGGGCGGCGTCGACCGCGGCCTGCGCGGCTTCGACGGCACTCTGCTTCTGTGCCGCCGTCGCCTGCCTGGCGGGGAGGTCCGCCTCGGCAGCCCCGATCGCCGAGGCGTTGGCCGCGACGGCGGCGTTCGCCCCCTCGAGGGCTTGCTGCTTCTCGTCGCGGTCCTCCTCGGCGGAGGCGAGCGCCGTCTGGGCTGCCTCGACCGCGGCCTCGAGGCGCGAGCGCTCGGCCTCGGACTCTGCCTGAACAGTCTCCAAGGCGGCGAGCGCGTCCTGGTACGCTTGCTCCTTCTCGGCAAGGACCTCGACAGCCGCGTCGGCGGCGCGCTGGGCATCGTCGCGCAGGCCGACCAGCTCCTGGTAGACGGAGCCCTGCGCCTCGGGGTCGTCGGGCGCGCGCACGATGTTGAACGCCTTGCTCAGCGCGCCCGCGAAGTTGCCCTTGGCCGCAACGGTCACGGTTACCGTACCGACCTTGGTGCGGTCGCCCTCGTAGCTGACGTCGTAGTCGCCTGCCCCCAGCAGGAGGTCGCCGGCGCGCACCACGAGCGCGGGCGTCGCCTCGCCGCCGGTCCACGCCACGTCGGCGATGTCGTCGATGGAGGTGATCTCGGCGGGCGCGATCTGGAACGTGCCGGTGGCGGTGCCCTTGTAGTCTCCCGCGCCCGTCGCGGTGACGGCCGCCTTGCCGGCGTTCTTGTTGCCCGCGTAGGAGAGGGTGTAGTCGGTCCCGGGCTCGAGCGTCGCGCCGCCGAGCGTCACGGTCGGCGTCGGCTCGATGGCCCGGCCGGTGTAGGTCCACCTGCCGGCGACCGTGACGGTGGCGGCGGAGATGTCCGCCCTGTCGTCCTCCACCCCCTTCGTGTACGTGTCCGCGATGCCCGCACGATTGGCAGCCAGCGCGGCGGGGGCGTAGGCCTGTCCCGTGGCGGCGGAGGTCCACTCGCCGTCGGGGAACTTGGCGAGCAGGTTCTGCCCGCAGCCCGTGCCGACCTTGATGGAGGAGAGGGCATAGCAGCCGTCGAACATCTCATTCATGCCCTCCACCTTCGACGTGTCCCAGCCGGAGAGGTCGAGGGAGGCAAGGGTGGAGCACCATCTGAACATGTCGGACATGTTCGTCACCTTCGACGTGTCCCAGCCGGAGAGGTCGAGTGAGGACAGCGAGAAGCAGCTGGAGAACATGAAGGACATGTCCGTCACCGACGACGTGTCCCAGCCGGAGAGGTCGAGGGAGGACAGCGAGTCGCAGTTGCAGAACATGTCGGATATGTCCGTCACCTGCGACGTGTCCCAGCCGGAGAGGTCGAGGGAGACAAGGGTGGAGCAGCCGTAGAACATGTAGCTCATGTCCGTCACCTGCGAGATGTCCCAACCAGAGAGGTCGAGGGACTCGAGGACTGAGCAACCCTCAAACATGTCATCCATTCTTGTCGCCTTTGATGTATCACAGCCGGAAGCATCAACCGTAGCAAGAGCGGTGAAGTCGTAGAACATGTAGCAGCAGTCCTCAGGAAAAGCGACGCCATCATCGAACGTAGCGGCCGTGACACTCTCGCGGTACTCGTACCATGGGAAGAAGGAATCCCAGACACCACAGTCAGCGAGCTGGCCGCTCACGCCGTTGGTAGGCGATATGCGCAGGAGGCCGTTCGAGTCGATCGACCAGTCGCACTCGCCCCACGTTCCAGATTCGACGATCTCGGACTGAGTCGTGAGGACGACGTCATCCTCCTGCGTGTCGGGACCCTCATCCACCGCGTCCTCGGTCACCTCCGGGACGTCCGAAGCCGGGTCATCGACTTCTACGAGGTCCTCCTTGGCGGGGAGGTCCTCCCCGATGACCTGCGCCTCGTCTTCGGATGCCCCCAGCTCGATCGGGGCACCCGTCTCCTCCCCCTGCTCGGCCGTGATCTCCTCGACGGCCTCGGCCAACGCCTGCGTCGGCACGCAGCCGATCGCCATGGCGAGGCTCAGCCCCAGCGAGATCGCCGTCCTCGTCAGCCTTCTCATCGTTGACTCCTTCCCTTTCATAAGGTTTTCAATCCAAACGCTTTCAGTTTAGCGCATCGCGCGGTCAGTTTCTACCAAACGCAGGCGGTTCGCGATGCGAAACCAGCCCCCCAAACGCGGTAGACGCACGTCGATTTGGTGGGGTGGGGTTAGGTTCTGACGAGGCAGTGTAAGCGGCTGGGAGGGCCGCGACGACCGACCAGGGCATCCGCCTCGCGTAACGAGACCTTTTGCGGATTCAAATGGGTGAGCAATGTCCCGCCGGACGAGCCAGTTGAGAACCACCTCGTGCGGAGGGACAATCCCGGGCGACGCTAGAGCGCGGGTCATGACGGAAGACGTACTATATGCACATTGGCAGTCTTGGACGCAACGACTAGGCGAAGGCCGCGACCAGTTCGAGAATACGCTCCGACGGTTCCATGGGCAGACCCCCTCTCCAGAGGCGCTGCTCACACTCGGGCGTGCCACCACATTCGCGATTCACGCAGAATTCCTTTGCGGCTATAAGATTTTGCCACCCCCGGAAATGGTCGCCTTCACACGGCAGATGCGCCCCAGAGAATGCCCCCTCGCAGACCGTCACTCCCCATCGTAGAGCGGGTGCCAGTCGAAGCGGGTGATCGGCGTGTAGCTCCCGACGACCTCGGCGTAGCGCCCGGCTACCGCCACGCCGCCAGTCCCGTCGAGCAGGCAATCGTAAACGAGAGAATCGTCCTCACTACAATATGGCTTGTTAATGCGATGGCACCAGTATCTTCAGAAGTGATTAAGTGTGTAGTAAGACTTGAAGCAAGCACGGCTTCTTCGCTATTCCATAGCAAGTGTATCTCAGCAAGAACGTGTCACTTTCGCCCTGCTCCGCACACACTCAAGAACGACCGACACCATGTCCCCCGTCAACAGGAGCCACGGCCATCCCGTACCAGTCACCATACCATACGATTGACCCGGGACATCTCGAGGTCGCGCGGGCCGAGGCCAAGGCCAGAGGCTCGGAACTGGCGTTCGCTCCGGTGCCCCGCCCCCTTGTACCACACATCGGGGCGCTACTCGCATGAGTATGCGGGAACACCTAACGCAAGTTTTCCGGCGTTAGGGCGTACTTGCTGATTCTAACGCCAACTTTCGGACAAAATCTTGCGTTAGAATAATCTTCTCCCATCAACCAAAGAGAGGAGGAGTCATGCAAGTCAGCGGTACGCGCCAGGGTTCTTTGCGCACCAACCTTCCGGGCATCGCCCAGTACCAATCGTTCGTTCCCTCTTCGCTCGACTCGGTCCTACCCCTCGAATTCAGCGAGGACGACATACGACAGCTCGCCCGCACGTCACGCAAGGTCGGAGAGGTGGAGGGTATGTCTCGGTTCGTGCCGAACGCCAACATGTACCTCGCCATGTACGTGAGGAAGGAGGCGCTGCTCTCCGCACAGATCGAGGGGACGCAATGCACCTTCGACGACGTGCTCGACCCCTCGGTCGACGCAGCCTTCCAAGGCGACGTGGCGGACGTTATCAACTACGTCGGGGCTTCGGAACTTGCGGTAAGGGAGATGACCCACCTTCCCTTGTGTACTAGGCTGCTCAAGGAGACCCACTCACGACTGCTGAGCGGCGTGAGAGGTTCCGACAAGCAGCCCGGCATGGTCAGGACCTCGCAAAACTGGATTGGCCCAGCGGGCTGCACCATTCAGACTGCGCCGTTCGTACCACCTAACGTCGAGGATATGCAAGACGCCCTATCGGAACTCGAACAGTTCATGAACCGCAATGACATCGACCCCATAGTCAAGGCGGCCCTCGTCCACTATCAGTTTGAGACAATACACCCGTTCCTTGACGGGAACGGGAGGCTGGGGCGCCTGCTCATCACGCTCTCGCTCATCAACGACGGAGTTCTGCGAATGCCCTTGCTCTACCCCTCCTACGAACTCAAGCTCAATCGGAGCGAGTACTACGATCGCCTTACCGCCGTGCGCGAGCGTGGCGAGTACGAACAATGGGTGAGGTTCTTCTGCGAGTGCTTGGCATCGTGCGCCGAAGACGCCCAGCGTTCCCTTCTCAGCCTGGCCGACCTCCACAACGAGTCCTCCGCGACCATACGGTCGGGCCTCGGGCGAAACACAACCAGCGGGCTCGCTCTGCTCGACTACCTCGAGGAGCACCCAATAGTCACCACCTCAATGGTGCGCGACGCCCTCTCCGTAAGTAGGACGACCGCATCCGGACTCGTTGAGTCATTCGTTCGTATGGGAATCCTTCGGGACACCGATGTGACGCGGCAACGATACAAGACGTTCGCATACGAGTCGTATCTGGCCATCCTCCGTGAGGGAGGAGAGCCGCTCGCATAAGCGCGCTGGAGCTCCCTAACGCAAGTTTTCCGGCGTTAGCGTGCACGTGCTGATTCTAACGACAACTTTCGACCAAAACCTTACGTTAGAGCAACCCATTTGCAAAGAAAAGCCCATTGGCCTGCACCAACCACCGACGCACAAAGCCGCTCGCCCCATTGAGGGGGATGACCGCCCAAGACGTCCACCTCGCACGACGAGACGTTTGGGCGGCCCACGAGATGCGAAGTATCTCGGCGAACGAGGCCGCCGAGTACGGGCGGTCTGGCCATGGGCCGTCAGGGCGCGGGCGGGCGGCCCCGATTGAAGCCGCCCGCCCGCGAGGCGCCACCAACGGCGCGTCTCTCCCCACGCGATGCTACCCTACGGAAGTCCGCTTCGCGATCGTGCGCAGGCAGGCGATGGGCACGTCGTAGTCCCATCGGTCGGTATAGTAAAGCTTGCCCATCGATTGCAAATCCTCAAGGGTGGAGAGCTGAGCAAAGCTCGGGCCATAGGAGCCCATGAACTCTCTCCGCGCCTCGTAGTGACAGGTGCTTACGGAAAGGTACCTCCCCCCTCCGAGGTTCACCAGGAAGACGAAGTACCCGTCGTCGCCCATGCGGATGTCAACGCCTTGGCCGCTCCCCAGCCTTCCCGTGCCCTCGTGGGTAGTGCCTCTGCTGGCCATGTAGTCTATGCTATCGCGATTAGTTAAGATCTGCGTCATGAGAACGAAGTACTCACTCGCTGAGCCCTTGGGATAGATCGCGTAGCTTCCAGAGCCGTAGGCGTCCTTCTTCACCGTCACCTTCCCCCGCCAGTACTCGGGCAGGGCGATCTTCCAGCCGGAGCCGGAGATGGTGACGGGGCCGCGCTTGAACCGCGCCTTCGTGGCGCGCACGGCGCCCTTGTAGGAGGCGGCGGGGGCCTTCGAGCCCTTGGCCTTGAGGACCACCTGGATGGCCTCGAGGCGGTAGGCGTGGCCCTGGGTGCCCGCCGACTGGCCGTTCCTCGCCCAGCCCATCCAGCCGTAGTGCTGCGCGTGGACCCGGTACCACACGTCGTAGCGCCTCGCCATGCTGCCGGTGAGCCTCACCTGTATGGCCTCGAGGCGCCTGGACTGCCCCGTCGTGCCGGAGAGCCTCCCGTTCGCGCGCCAGCCCTGCCAGCCGATCCCCTGTATGTGGGTGCGGTACTTGATCCCGCCCGGGACGGGCTTGCTGGCGAGCTTGAGGTTTATGCCCTCGAGGCGCTTGGCCTGGCCGGTGGTGCCGGAGACGGAGCCGTTCTTGCGCCAGGAGCCCTCCCAGCCGTAGGTCTGCCGG
>CADBYM010000086.1 GCA_902798915.1 uncultured Coriobacteriaceae bacterium
GCAGCTCACGAGCTTGTGCAGGTCATCTCCCAGGAACTCCTTCGCGGCGCGCCAGATGTAGCGGTGGCTCGTTCCGTGAGCGCCGTACTTGCGGATGTGCAGCTTGTCCACCACGTCGCGCGGCAGGGCGTAGCGCCACGCCATCTCGGGGATGTTGTAGTGGAAGGAGGTATCGGCAACGACGACGTTGCCCTTGTCGGGGAAGAGCTCGCGGCACACCTGGATGGCGTCAGCCTCGGCATAGTTGTGCAGCGGAGCGAGCGGCGCCACCTCGCGCACCCAACCCAGAGACTCGTCGGTGACGATCTTGGACTCTGGGAAGTACCAGCCACCCTGAACGACGCGATGGCCGATGCCGATGAAGTCCTTGCCCGTGGCGTTGATGATGTCGATCACGTACTGCATTGCGGTCTTGTGATCGGGAAGCGGAGCCTCGATCTTTTGCTTGCCCTCGACGGCAATCGACTCATATCCGACGAACGAACCGTCGATGCCGATGCGCTCGCAGTTGCCCTTGGCGTATACCTCACGCGTATCCACGTCAAGAAGCTGGAACTTGAGTGACGAGCTACCGGCATTGATGACCAAAACATTCATGGGTTGGGACTCCTCTCCTCGGCGCGCGACGGCGCCCTTACGGACAGGGTCTATCTTA
The DNA here is from genome assembly GCA_902798915.1 of uncultured Coriobacteriaceae bacterium. GTDB lineage: Bacteria > Actinomycetota > Coriobacteriia > Coriobacteriales > Atopobiaceae > RUG440. The sequence goes on from CADBYM010000086.1 coordinate 656, forward strand.
GCAGGAGATTACTTTAAAGAGCACGCCCCCGTATGCACATTTTGCGAGCGGCCGTGACCGGGGCGTGCTCCCAAAGGAAGACCCGCTACGCTAGGTCGTCCGTGAGGCGTTTGCCCCCGAGCACATGGAGATGCAGGTGCTGCACGACCTGGCCGGCATCCGCGCCAGCGTTGGTGGTAACCCTGAATCCCGACTCATCGATACCCTCGGTCTTGGCGACCTCGTTCACCGCATGCGCCATTGCTGCGAGCGTCTGTGGCGGCACGCCATCGACGATGGTCTCGTAGTGCTCCTTGGGCACCACCAGCACATGCGTAGGTGCCAGCGGGTTCATGTCGCGAAATGCGGCGACGAGGTCATCCTCGTAGACGTAGTCCGACTCGATCACGTGGTTGGCTATCTTGCAAAAGATGCAGTCGTCCTTCATGGTGTTTCTCCTTCCATCGTCCTTTACTCGTCGAGATATGCCGTCGAGGGTGCGGCCATGGTGTCTGGCGCAACGACCTCCTGCGAAGCGTCGAGCAGCACACGCACCCGCTGCTCGGCGTCCGTGAGTCGCGCCCTCAGGCTGCTGAGAAGCTCAACGCCACGTGCGTAGCGGTCAAGAGCCTCCTCAAGCTCCAAATCGCCCGCCTCAAGTGCCCGCACAATCTGCTCGAGCTCGGTGGATGCGTCGCGGAACGTCATCTCGTCGATGTTGCGATACTCCTGCTTGCTTGCCATGCTTACTCCATCCCCTTCTTGCTTCCTGTGAACAAGTTAGTCGTTCTGCACAATCTGTGTGACCGACGCCTCGAACGTGCCCTTGCCGAGCAGTATGCTCACGTCCTGCCCCACCGCGAGTTGCGACACGTCCTGCACCACATGACCGGCCTCGTCCCGTGTGATGGCATACCCGCGCGCGAGAACCGCCAACGGCGAGAGCGCGTCCAGGGAGGCGGCCATCCGCGCCACGAATGCCTCGTGCGGGCGCGTGAGCGCCTCTCCGCACGAAGAGAGCCGTGCGGCAACCATCGTGGTCTCGCGTTCGCCTCGCTCCAGCAGACGCGGCATCGCATCGTGCAGACGTTGCTCGCTCTGCATGAGCTGCACCGAGCGATCCTCCACGAACCCCATCGGGTCCTCAAGGCATCGACGGGACGCCATGGCCTCAAGCACCGAGCGCTCGTGAGCCACGCGTGCCAGCATCGTCTGGCCGGCACGCATCCCCTGCGACTCGCAGCGTTGCCGCTCGTTGGCCACAAAGCCTGCAAGTGCCGCGCCCATGCGTTGACGACGTCCTTCGATGGCGGCAACCACCTCGTCTATGGCAGGCGCTACCGACTCAGCCGCAGCGGTGGGTGTGGAGCAGCGTCGATCGCTCACCATGTCGCAGATGCTGGTGTCTGGCTCGTGGCCAATGCCTGTGATGACGGGAACCGGGCACGCGGATACGGCACGCGCCAGGGACTCGTCGTTGAACGTCATGAGGTCCTCGAAGGACCCGCCTCCACGTACGAGGAGAATGGCCTCGGGGCGAGCGGCAGCTGCGACCTGAAGCGCACGAATGATCGTCGCAGGCGCTCCCGGCCCCTGAACCGCACAACCAACGACGTCGAGCTCCACCAGAGGATTGCGCCGACGCAGGGTACGCTTGACGTCGTCGATGACGCTGCCCGAGAGCGACGTGACTACGGCCACGCGCACGCAGAAGCGAGGAACGGAGCGCTTCCGCTCAGGTGCCATGAGTCCCTCAGCCTCGAGCTTGCGCGCAAGCGCCGCCACCTGCTGACGCAGCAGCCCCTCCCCCGCGAGCTCCACCGATCGCGCGATGAACGAGAGCCTGCCCGTTCCCACATACACGTCAAACTTGCCCGTAAGCACCACCTGCATGCCGTCGCGCAACTGCGTGCCCAAGTACGCGTAGGTGTTGCGCCACACGATGACGTCCATAGCAGATGAGTCGTCCTTCACTTGGAAGTAGCAGTGCCCTGAGCGTGCGTTCGGTCCACGGAAGCCGGTCACCTCACCTGCCACCACGAGGGTGGGCATGGCCGTCACCTGCGACTTTGCGGCATTCACCGCCTCACTCACCGAGATGGGCGCACTCGAAGACGCGCCACCTCTCGCCCGAGCAGACGATCCAAGGGGATTCTTGCCCGTTGCCATTGCTAGCGCCTCCTCACGCGGGACATAAGATAGAGTAGGTTGATGATTGAGACGAGTGCCGCAGCCACATACGTGAGCGCTGCAGCCACGAGGACCTGCCTGGCGCCCGCAAGCTCCTCGCCGTCCATGGTGTTCGAGAGGTACGCGATTGCCCTGCGTGACGCGTCAATCTCGACGGGGAGCGTCACGAGCTGAAAGAGCACGGTAGCTGCGAAGAGGATTATCGCAATCTGCATGAGACCTAGAAGCCCCATGAAGGCACCCGCAAAGAACACGAGGGGCCACGCCTGCTGCGAGAAGCTCACGACAGGGACGAGTGCCGCGCGAAACTCGCCCGGCGCATAACCCTGCGCGGTCTGCACCGCATGCCCGGCCTCGTGGCATGCCACCGCGACGGAGGCAACCGACCCGCCACGATAATTGTCGTCCGAGAGGTGCAGGCGCATGTCGCGTGGGTCGAAGTGATCCGTGAGCGTACCCGCGACGCGCGTGATGCCCACGTTGCCCGCTCCGCCTTCGTTGAGCATCCTGCGCGCCACGTCCGCACCAGCCGTGCCGAGCCCGCTCCTCACCTTGGACCACTTGTTGTACGTGCTCTTGATGTATGCCTGGGTAATGCCACCTAGCACCATGGAAACCAGAACAACGATCAAGTATCCGCTATGGTAAAACACCGCACGACCTCCATCCCACTTCAACTAACCAGCACCAAACGACGCGCGTGCTTCAACTTGTGCGCAAACGCCGCTGCCGCTCGTCTGACGTCTAAAGCATACGACCGGCAGGGGACACAAATTGCCGAGAGAATCGTCCGCCATCCCCCTACAGCATCTCCACGCGCCCATCCTTCACCGTAAGTCCCACCTCTCCGGCAAGCAGCGCGCCGAGCCGCTCGCCCGCGACCTCGTAGCGCCACCCGCTCTGCAAGGGCGAGTCCTTCTCGCCCGCGACGAAGCCGTACAGATCGTCGCGAGTTGCGATGAGCGGAAGCGCCACCCCACATGTATCTGAGCTTAGGCGCAGCATCGCGTACATAAGATCGATGACACTGTCTTGCTCGGCCGTGGGTCGCGGGCGGTGCTTGATGTAGGGGTAATGGGCCGGATCGCATGCCGTGCCCTGCCGCACCGCGCGCACTACCCCCTCGGCATCCCTGTCCGAGAGCTGGTCCGTACCGCGGATGCGCAGCAGGCGATCCTTTGAGCGCGGGGTGCGGCGACAGATTTCCACCACCACCTCATCCGCAAGTACCCACTTTCGCGGGAGATCTCGCCGCTCTGCGCTTCGCTCCCTCCAAGCACACACCTCGCGCGCGACGGCAAGCTGACGTCTCGTAAGCGAGGACGACCGCTTGAGGTGGACGAACGCCTCGCGTGGGTCGCGCGCAAAGCGCTTGGGATCGCATATGGCGGCGAGCTCCGGGGCAAGCCATCCCAGACGGTTCAGTCGCACGAGGTCATCCATCATCGTCTGGTAGATACCGGGCAGGTACAGCACGTCCTCCTCCGCATACCGAAGCTGCTCGTCGTCGAGGGGCCTCTTCGACCAGTCCGTAAGGCTGTCCGCTTTGTCGAGGTGCACGCCCGTGTACACCTGCACGAGCGCCCCAAGGCCCATCTGCATGCGGTGACCGAGAAACGCCGCGGCAAGCTGTGTGTCGAATACCGGATGCGGAATGCACCCCATACCACCCGCAATGACTTCAAGGTCTTGATCGCAGGCATGGAAGACCTTGGTGATGCGCTCGTCCTCAAAGATCTCGGCAAGCGGCGCAAGGTCTTTGACAAGCAGTGGGTCTATGACTGCAACCTCGTCGGTAGTGGCCACTTGGACGAGGCACAGCTTGGGATGATACGTTCGCTCCCGCAGGAACTCCGTATCGACGGCAACCACCGCATGCGTACGTGCACGCTCGCAGAACGCAGCCAAGATCTCTGGCTCGCAAATGTACATGTGCTCTCGATTCGTCCGATTCGCTCCAAAACGATTATCATAGTACCCTGTTTTTGACTTGAATAGTGTCTGCATGTGCATGAGTGCTATTCTGGTTCTTTGCGAACACTGTTGGACGCTTCATGCATTCAAGGGAGGCACGCGTGCGCATTCTCATCATCCACAACCTTGCCTCGGGCTTTGGTTCAGATGCGATTTTCGAGTTCCAACGCGCCATCGTGCGTGAGGGCGACGAATGTGTCATGCGTCTGCTGCTGAAGGATGCACGTGACCGCGGCCAATCATTGCTCGAGGACGCAGAGTCCTTTGACCTTGTCGTCATCTCGGGCGGAGACGGCACCGTCGCCACGTTGCTGTACCTCTTGCGCGGCCGCGACGTCCTCACCTGCATCTTCCCTTCTGGCACCGCCAATCTCCTCTTTGCCAACATCGGTAATTCGGCGGAGCCGAGCGCATTGGCCCGCGCCTGTCGCATTGGGCATTCGGTCGATACCGACCTTGGCGAGGTATCGTGGCGCGACGAGTTTGGCAGAAGACATCGTGAGGGCTTCTCCATTATGGTCGGCCTTGGCTTTGACGCGCAGATCATGAAGACGGCCATTCCCGCGAAGCGCTCCATGGGCCAAGCGGCCTACTTCGCCGCAGCCCTCGCGAACCCCCGCCCCGAAGTGCAGACCTTCAGGATCACGGTCGACGGGAAGGTTCATGAGCACACCGGCATCTCGTGCCTCGTGGCAAACAATGCTATGATTCAGGGAGACATCATGTTGGTGCCTGATGCCACCATGACCGACGGCGTGCTCGACGTCTTCGTCGTCGAGGCTGAGGCCACGGCACAGTTGCTGAGTCCGCTTGTGGCGGGCTTCATGGACCCCGAGGGCAAAGCCTCCAAGCGGCCCCACATCACTAGCTACGAGGGACGAGAGATTCGCGTCGAGTCAAGCGGTGCAATGGAGATAGAGATTGATGGAGACCCGATGGAGGGGCGCGTCAAGTCCTACTATGCACGCTGCATCCACGGCTGCAACCATTTGGTAGTGGACGCCCTCTCGCACTACGCGCACGAGGCCACGACTCACTCGACCCCGCTCTTCGGCGACACGGAGCAGATGCCCTTCCCCCTGTAGGGCAGCTCGCCGCATTTGCCGGCCCGCGAGACGGCTTTTCGTTACATCCTGCAGGCAGTTGTGACATCGCCACAACCTTGGCTGGCTTCCAGCGGGGCACCGTTCAGACCTCCCAGCGGAAGCGCTCCATGTCGACGCGGCCGTCCGGAAGAAATTCTATGCCCTCGGCCAGCAGCAGGCGGCGCTGCTCGCCCTCGCCGCCGAAGGCGAATCCTGGAGCAAGCGACCCGTCCCGAAACACCACGCGATGGCAGGGGATCACGCCGGGCTCTGGGTTGACATGCAGAGCGAAGCCCACGAAGCGCGCGTTTCGCGGCCGTCCGACGAGCCTCGCGACTTGCCCGTAGCTTGCGACACGTCCCTCCGGGATCTGGCGAACCAATTCATACACCGAATCGTTGAATGCGCCCATCTGTACCTCTTGCCCAGCCTGCTTGCCACTCGTTAGTTTGAGACTCCCGGCGCGCGTGCGCTGGAGTCCGCCATCTCACACCCTCTTCCATGGCAAGCACAAACATGTCTTCAGGCGTCTTGCTGCGACCCACCCGGCTATTGCCCTCGTCTGCTATTTGCTGGCCTCATCATCCTCTGCCATCTGGCCGATTATCGAAAAGATGTTGCCTTCGTATGCACTCAACGTACCCTTGCCATGCCCCTCGACATCCACCTCGGCGTTACCACCCTCATTCTCGGTAAGGGTGAAGGAGATGCTCTTGCCAGATTCCTCGTCAGTGATGGTGGTCTTGCCTGCGTCGTCGGTCACGGCAGGGCCCGAGTAAGTCTCGGCGTCGTCACCCTGATGCTCGTCATCTGTCAGCGATACCATGGTGGAATCCTCGCCAAGCTGGATGTAGACGAAGCTGTAACCGTCATCGAGCCTGCCCTGATAGCCAGAGGCATCAAAGGTGCCCTTCTCACCGCCTCCCCCGCAGCCCGCGAGGCCAACAGACAGACACATTGCCACTGCCAGAACGAATGCCGCAATCCTCTTCCCCATCATATCGGCGTCTCCGTTTCTCAAGTCCAAAATGCTGAGGTTCGTCTCGGGTCAACAACACTATACTTCAAACTCTTGGCACGGAGCGCAGCTTCGAACAATCAGCGGCAGGAGATATGGTACAACTCAGACGCTATGGACGCCTCGAGAAGGTGCCTGGTGCCGCTCTTTGGCAAATGCGCCGACAGCGGTATGCTTTGCTCTTCGGAGATATAAGCACGATCCCGTTGGGTAGTCGGGGTGTCGGAGGAGCGGCAGGCTTCCGCCCTGCGGAGGAAGGCTGACGCGCGGAAGAGGGACGAAGACGAGAAGCGCCAGAGATTCGAACGACACCAGGAAACCATGCGACCTTGGCAACCTCGTGGTGATGCTATGATTGATGCGACGAAGATGGGAGGCACGCTCATGACACGCACCATCAGCATAGGCGCACAGGGGTTCGAAGACCTGCGCGCGAACGGCTACTTCTACGTGGACAAGACCGGCTTCGTGAGGGACTGGTGGCGGGCGGGCGACTCCGC
>CADBYM010000087.1 GCA_902798915.1 uncultured Coriobacteriaceae bacterium
CTCATCGAGGATCTTGGTCATCTCGGCCGCGTCTCCTACCGCGCGGTTCATGCGCTGCATCATCGAGTTGAAGTAGTTGAAGCGCATGGTGAGGTTGTAGGTGTGTCTGCACACACATGGGATTGAGGCCTTAGCGCGACGTTTGCGCAGGTAGACAGCCTGTTACTTGAGGGTTGCATTTCGCAGTCCACCGATAGTCCACCCGAACAGTCCACCAAGTCCGTGGCGGCACCCCACGGAATCGGCGAGCGGTAGCCCCTCTCGTGAACCACTTGGTGGACTGCGCCGCCATGCGGACGCGGCGACGCACCCGGCGAACGATTCGGCATCTGGGCTGCGCGTCGAGGCGGCTCGCCATCCCGTCCATCCGGCAAGGCCGTGAGGGGCCAGGTGGACTCCACCTGGCTGCCATGTCGTCCCAGCTCATCGGTGAATATGTGTCTGGCTGATACCTTAACTAAGTTGCCGAAACGGCCCATGAGGCCGCTGCCCACTTCGGGCTCGTCACACATCTTCTGCAGCGGATGGGACGATGCGTGCGCAGTGATGGACCTGTGCCCAGTATGCGGCGCTGGGCCTGAGACTGAGATGGATCCACCGATTGTCGAGGCTCGCAACGCGGAGCGTCCGACACGCTGCGCCGATTCTGTGAGTCGGATACTTAGGGATTCCTGCACTTTGGTATCCGACGCATAGCGGCGACGTTCTTTCCGGCGACGTGACGATAGTGTCGCACAAGCTTTTCTGGTGGGAGTGTACGTGCGGACACGATTGGCAGGCCAGTGCAAGGAGCGTCGAAGCAAAGGGAAGCTGCTGTCCCCGCTGCGCGAGCAGGAAGGTTGTTGCCGAGGACAACGACCTGGCCACACTGGATTCCGCGCTAGCTAGGCAGCGGCACCCAACGCCGAACGGGGACCTGAGGCCGCTTTACGCCATGCGCGCGTCAAGCAAGTATGGTGTCGGTGCGAGAAGGGCCACGCGTGGCAGCAGACGGTGCAGGATCGTACGTACGGGGATGCGGGATGCCCAGTGTACGCGGGGAGCTTGCTCGTGGTGGGCGCCAACGACATGGCAACGGCGCATCACGAGCTGGCGGCGCAACGGGCAGTCGACCTGAGCGAGGGCTTGGCCCCGTCCGACGTGACGGTTATATCGAACTGCTGCGTGTGGTGGCGCTGCGAGGGTGGCTACACCTGGTAGCTGCCTGTCCGCAATCGCTTGCTCTGCGACATCGGCTATCCCTACTGAACAACCGGAAGGTCCTGCAGGGTTCGACGACGTGGCCACCGTCGTCCCCCAGACCTCTCCGTCCAGTGGTACTACGAGGGCAATTGACCTCTGAAGCCTACCGAAGTGACCACGATAAAGCACCAAGAAGGTGTGGTGAAGGGACGATTGCGGGCACGTGCTCAAGCTTACGATGTAACAGCGCACCAGGAACAAGCAGCTGACCTGCCCGTACTGCACCGGGCACAAGAATCGAGCGACCCATGCGGTGAAGGCGAGGGCGGGTCGAGGCATTTGGTGGAGCATACGGCCGAGGCGCAGCTAGCTGAGACGCACTCGTGGTGAAAGAGCAGATTGACCCCGACGTGCTGGACCGCAGTATGGCCACGCCACACCACCTTGCGACGTGGCAAGAATCGAACTGATGTATGTATCAACTGATTAAATGTCCGGGCCAAGTGGTACAAGTAGTTAGAAAACATCAATCGGGCTTGGGCCAGTCGTGGTGCGGGCCAACACGAAGGAGCTTGGATGGAGAGACTCGAGGGCATCCACTTTTACATCGACGTGAAGAACTTGAACGAAGTGGTCGCGGACGAGGAGGAGAGGACCGGTGGGGTCAAGCATGCCGTCCATGCGCTCGACACGCTGTTCACCTCAATCGAGCGGTACGGGAAGAGGGGGCACCGGAACCTCGTCGTCGAGAAGATTACGGGTTCGAGGCTGCACCTCTACGTCGTTGACGGCCTCGTGCCCGCGTTCGACGCCGCCGCCGACGTCATCGCATACGCCTATCAGGCGTGCGGGTACCTCAACGCGCAGATATACAAGTACAGGTTGCTGAAGGACCTCGTGATAAGAGCCGGCGCGGCCTACGGAGAATTCTATGACTTCACGTTCACCTCCGGGGACTACACGGAGCTGACAACCATAGGATACGTGGCAAACACCTCAGCAAAGCTCCAGACACTCTCCGGCGCATCATCGCTCAGCGTCACGGAGGGGGTATACAGCTCACTGGGAGAGACGCTCAGGGGGAGCTTCAGCCGCATCGAGGACGACTCGCTCGAGAAGTACGGACAGGACTGCTACTACTCGGCAAGGCTCGCTGACCTGTGCAGGTCGTTGGGTCCGAGGGACTTGAACGAAAAGGAAGTCAGAGACTACGCGAACAGCCTGAACCTTGAGGACCTACGCTTTGACGAGGTGCGGAGGAAGATGTCGTTCGACGATATCACGCGCACGAACGGCAAGAGGATCGAGGGCGTCCCCCTCTTCGCCGACGTGCGCGACTTTACCTCGAAGTTCGACGAGGACGACATCAACCTCGACGAGATGTCGGAGCGCACAAGACGGATTCTCGAAGCCCTCTACTCCGTGACTACGGGGCACGGTGGCCTCCACGTACAGTTCCAGGGTGACAGGGAGTTCGCCCTGTTCCATAACGTCCCAATGCGGACCGATGCGGGGGTTCGTCATCCAGAGGAGCGATGCTTCAAGGCTGCCGTGCTTGCGGCCATGCGCATGATCGACGCGGTCCGCGGGATGGGGGTCCACATCGGCGTCGGCGGTGCGTTCGGCACCATGTATGCCGCCAAGATTGGCACCCGCGGAGAGAAGGACAGGATACTGCTTGGCGAGACGGTAATAGAGGCCGACCTAATGGAAGACCGTCATGCCAAAGAGGACGAGATCGCGATAACGAGGGCGGCGTACGAGGGCCTGTGCGCAGAAGATCCGGACCTGGCAGAGCAGTTCACATACCGGGGCGGACACTACGTGACGCACGTCGGCTTCGATGAGTACAGGCGTAAGGTCGAGTCAAGGAGCCTGTATGTCAACACGAGGTCAAACAACTACAACGGCGCCTGGGGAACCCGGCCGTGAGATTCCCTGGCATGCCCGAGGAGCTCGCCAGAGTCTTCTGGCAGGACTACTGCCGGTCGGTTGTCCGGGACTTCCGAGAGCTGCAACGCCTCTACCCGTTCTCCAGCCTGAGGATGCCGCTTTCGACAAGGAAGATTGCGACCATACGGGTTGTCGCGGTGGACGTACTGCTAGTTGACAGGCTGATGGCGACCGAGGGTGACTTCCTGGGCGAGTACTCCAAGGAGCTCTACATCGAGGTGCCTCTCGACTACCGGGACCATGGCTGCAAGGTATATGGGGCAGCATGGGTCGACCTGGAGAAGCTGCGCCACGAGGACGTGCACTTCTTCAATGGCGCCGCGCGTGGTCCCAGAGGGTATCGGCTCTGTGTTGGGATGACCGAGTCCTTCGGGCGGATGCAGAATGCGATCCTCGAGAGCGTCCGAACGGCGCAGTACATGCTCGTGGGGTACGAGCGCGTGATGAGGGACGAGTCAGACAGGCTTGAGGTCAAGGCATACGCTCACGGTGGCAGGGGCTTGCGAGAATACCAAAGGGATCCGAATCGATACGAGACAAAGGGGGAGCGTGTTGCCCATGGGGAATAGCGCCGAGTCGCCCTCAAGGAAGAGGCGCCTTTCACGGGAGGAGCTCAACAAGCGCATCGAGCGCGCCAAGTACGTGTACGAGCAGGCGAACAGGTGGATTGAGAACGCGGACAGCAAGGTTGCCACCTCGACGGGCGTGTACTTCGGCGCTTTTGGAGTGGTCACGTTCCTTGCTGAGAGGGTGACGTCACCTGATCAATCTGTGGTGCCCGTGGCTTGGATTGCTGCGATGCACACTTTCTGCTTCTGGGCGAGCATCGTCGCTATGATGCTGGCACTGGTCTTCTTCACCGCCGCACTCTACCCGAATCTCGAGAGCGGTAGTGGGTGTAAGTGGACTAGGAGCGTGAGAGCGCGCAGCAAGGAGGCTCGGAAGTTCCCGCTCTACTATGGTGACATAAGCAGCCTCACGAAAGATGAGTTCAAAAGACGGCTGTACGGGATGGGGGATGGCTGGTTCCTGGGCGGAATCGCCGACGACGCGCACATCAACGCCCGCACCTGCCTAAGGAAGATGAAGCACTATCGAGTGGGGCTGGTCCTCTCGAGTGTGGCGGTCTTCCTTGCTTTCATAAGCCTCCTCGCGCGATACTCAATGTACGGTTAGGCCTGTGATGAGCCTCGGCGCCAGGTTTTGGTCGTCTCGGTATGGGCAGTTGTGGGCTTTCAAAAGACGCCTAGGGCATCTACCCATCCTCACAAGCGTCAGGGGTGCCTGCGCGTGCGGGATGGGCGGCGGAAGAGCTCTGCCGCCGCCGTGGCGCGGCCCCGGCCGCGTACCCTCACGGCATCTGACTTGCACGTACTCCACACAAAAGAAAGGCGTCCGCCTTGGTAATCCCGGGTGGTGCCTGTTGCGGCTATGGTCGTTCCTACCAGACCCCGCGGACGTGGTGGACGTGCATGCGCCTAGCTTTGGGATTGACGCATACGCTCATTACGTCAAAGCGAAGCTGCGATGGAAGCGGTCCCTCGGACACGAGCGCGGTCCACGCAGAGAGCTGCCCCGCGCGCGACTACGTCCTCGTCAATGAGCGGCTGGCGGTCGTCGATCGTCATCCCAAAGCCAAAGCTCTCGATGGGGACGGGCAGGACGCGTACGGTCACGGGCAGGTCCCCCTCCATGCAGGAGAGTACGTCCTCCCACAGGGTGGCGCCGGCGTGGGTGAAGCTGACGTGCGCGAGCGTGTCGGCGGCGATGGCCACGCAGCCGCGAGCGTAATCTCCCATGACGAGGTCGATATCCCTGGTGCAGGCATGGTGTCGGAAAAGTGCGAGGACCGGACCGCTTGCGGGCTGCGATGGCACTCGCGTTTCTACGCCATGTTCTCGCGTTTTTAAATATGCGAGAAACGCGAGGCTCATACCTCCTAGCTGGGCGGATGCCACAGCCATCGCGTCTGCGGACACGTAATCCTCGCGTTTCGTCGCGTTTTTCGACCGCGCTTTACGTGAGCAGCCACTTCCTCTGGCCATCGATCCTATTGGAGCGCACCTTGCCCTCCTCACGCATCCCGCGAAGGAGGCCGTCCACCCTGTTCCGGACCTGAGACTCCGTGAGGTCGGCCGGGAGGTGCGGCGCTAGCGCGAGGTCGATCTCGGCCCTCGTGGAGGGACCGTTCCTAGCGATGAGGTCAGTGATGACGGCGACGCAGTACTCCCTGCTCTGCCCGCGCTGCTCGAGATAGTCGACCTTGGCCCCGGCTGCCTCGGCGACGGACGCGGCCACTCTGAGGCGGGGCCTGCGTCCCTCCACGAGTCCCTTGCGCCTGAGCCTGCGGAGCATGTCGTCGGCTATGGGGCGGCCCTTCTGGACTCGGTCGAGCGCCATGACCTCGTCGAAGGGCAGGTCAGAGCGCCGCATGAGCACTGCCGTGTAAGCCTCGTCGACGACGCTGCCCCAGATGGTGAGCCTCACCTCGCCAGGATTTGAGAGGTCGTATTCGGGGAGCGGCAGGTAACGGCTTGCCTGAGAGCGGTTCATGCGCTCTATGCCGTAGCCTAGGTGGTCGATCATGTTGAGCTCGGTCATCGCGGTGACGAGCGTGGTGTTGCGGTAGCGCCTCGGCATGTGCGCCTCGATGGCGTACTCGTCGGGCGTCCCCTCGAAGAACGACCCCTCGCTCACGAACTCGAGCCTGTCGGGATACTCGAGGACCGCGATGCGAGAGAAAAGCGTGTAGTCCTGGTGCGCGATGCAGTTGTGCAGGGCTTCGAGCACGGTCGTCTGCTCGTACTTCTCCACCTCGCGTTGGACGAGCTCGCCGTGTGGCACGAGCCTGAGCTTGTAGTTGCGGATTCTCTGGTAGATTCTCGTGGTGGTGAGGATGAAGGGGATTGAGAAGTGCTCGTAGACGCGCTCCTCGCCCATGAGGCGCCAGGTGACCTCGGCCATGTGCGGATTGAGCAGGTAGACGGACTCTGGCTTGCCCAGCAGCAGGATGGCGGCGCGGGTCATGCCCCTCCGAGTGAGCAGGCCGAGGTGGCGGAGGAACTCATCGTCGCTCCATGCGTCGACGGTCTCGGGTGAGATGCGCGGGCTGTTCTTCTGCTTAAAGGCCTCTCTGGCAGTGGAGATGGCCTCCTCGGAGAGATCGGAGAGCTCCGCATCCGCTACCACCTGTGCGGTCCAATCGAGCAACGACTCCTGATTGCGGATGGCGTCAATCTTCTCCGTGGGCATGGGCACGAGGCTCTCACCGGCGCGGGCGTAGTGGAACCCCTTCCACGAGATGGGCATTCCTTGCGGCGCGGCCGGAATCTCCAGCATCACCACGCGACCTTGCGGGTGCTCGACGACGCGTATTCCGCGCAGCGAGAAGTTTGGGACGCATCCGTCGAAGACCTGGAGCTTGAGCGAATTCAGACGCTCGGGCTCCGCGCGGTAGGAGGTCCCTACGACCTCGCGGGTCTTGTTTCGCACGCCGAAGACGAGCCATGCGGTATCGGACCCGGCGAGGTTTGCCTCGTTGCATAGCGCGGAGACGTAGCGGCCGATCCTGTCGGTGTCGTAGTCCTTGCCTGCTTCCTTGAACTCGATGGTCTCTTCCTCCCAATTGGCGATGAGGCGCTCAAGGAGGGCGATGTTGTCTTCGATGGAAGCAGCTGCCATAGGTTTCCTCCGGCGGGCGATGGATTAAAACGTAATGTTGCATAATGATACTCGCTTTGCAGGGGAGGCGTTCATACCAATCCGCAACGCGAACGAGTTGCCTTGAGCTGTCGCCTTGCGATACGTGAATTCGATTGACTGACAGAGCGCCTTGTGGGCAAGCGGTATGGATGACATTCTTCGATGCGCATTCCAATCGGTGGCAACCCCAGAGCTTCTGTGCAATCTCCGTGAAATGGATGGCTAGCGATACCTAGGGATACTTCAACAACGCTGTCCTTCGGGGGCATGTTGTTGGGTGGCTTACGACTGACTTATCTTCAGCTAGTAGACACCGGTTCACGTTCTCGGTCAATTAGGGAAGGAGGAACATGCGACGGGGTACTCACTCCGCCTCGAGGAAGGCGCCGGTCTGGCGGTCCCAGAGCGACTCGTAGACGCCGCCCGCCCGGCTGAGCTCGGCGTGAGTGCCGTCCTCCACGACGG
>CADBYM010000088.1 GCA_902798915.1 uncultured Coriobacteriaceae bacterium
CGTCGCCTGCAAGGTGACCGTGAAGAAGGACGCGGCCACCGCGAAGGAGAGGGAGCCGAACGACGTGCGGTCACAGGCCAACGCCGTCAAGGTCGGCACCACGTACAGCGGGAAGACCTCCAGCGGCGACAACGACTACTACGTGCTGAGCGTGCCCGAGGCAGGCAGGTACAAGGTGACGCTCGTCAACGACATGGCCGACGCCGACGGCGGCCCCGTCGGCATCTGCATCAACATCTTCCACGAGACGCTGGGGGACTACGCGACGGACTACGGCGACGAGGCCTACGTCATCGTGGACTCCCGCGTGAAGGGAGACACCGACTCCCTGACGCTCGACCTCGCCAAGGGCAGGAACTACCTGTACCTCTACAGCTTCGACCTGAGCGATCCGCACCCCTACCGCCTCAAGGTGGCGAAGGCGTAGGACAGAGAGATTCGAGTCGGCGGGGGCGCGGGCGCGTCCTCGCCGCAGCTTGCTGCTGGCATTGACGGTCTCGAGAGAGGAGAGGGCCATGAAGGGGCATCCGACGATGAGGGCGGCGATAGTATTCGCGCTCGCCTACCTGCTGTGCTGGGGCTCGCTGCCCGCCCCCGCGCTGGCGGTGATGGCGGAAGAGGCAAGGGTGTCAGCCGTGGAGGTGGGTGCAAGGGAGGATGATGCGGCTCCGGATGGAGCTGCGCCAATCGAGGGAAGCAGCGAAGCGGCTGTTGACATTGAGGGCGAATCCGTCTCCGAAGACGTGGTGCCGGAGGACGCCATCTCCACTATCGAAGAGGGCGAGGCTGATGAAGCCGACGCATTAACCGCCTCCGAGGCTACGGGGGAGGTGCCCGTTGTGGAGGATGCTTCGGTCGTGGCCGGGGACGCGGATTCTGCGGTGACGGCTATGGAAGAACAAGGGGAGGCATTAGTCGAGAGCGTTGCGGAAGAGGACGAAGGGGGGCAGGAACCGACCCTGGCCACCCAGTCCGCGAGCGTGTCGAACCCGCGCGTCGTTGCGGACAGCTCCATGCAATCTGGCCAGGTCGCGACGTGGGACTGCGTGTGGCTTGGCTCCTACCCGCAGTCGGAGGTGACCCCAGACGACGCCGAATACGCGACGCTCGCGTCTGCGATTTGGGACTTGAACGGCGACGCGACGGTGGGCGGCAAGAGGTACCGCCGCATCTCCAAGTCTGAAGCGACCTCCAGCGGATACTGGTCTGACGACGGGTACGGCTCCGCATCCTACCGCTACTTCCGCTGGGAGCCCGTCAAGTGGCGCGTGCTCGAGGTGAGCGGCTCTGACGCGCTCGTGGTGTCCAACATCGCGATTGATGATCAGTGCTACAACACGAACAATGCCGACGTAACTTGGGAGAGGAGCTCGGTGCGTTCCTGGCTTAACGGCTACGGGGCTGGCTCCAACCAGCCGGGGACGGACTACTCGTCCAAGAGCTTCTACGACGTGGCCTTCTCGTCTGCGGAGAGGTCCGCGATACAGCAGTCGACGGTCATCAACGCGAATAACCAGTACTTTGGCAAGGCGGGCGGAAACACGACCTACGACAGGGTCTTCCTGTTGAGCGAGTCCGAGGTATATGGCACGGGAGGCGCGAGACACGGCTTTGCCGATGGCTGCGATGCCTACGACGAGGCCCGACGATGCAAGTCGAGCGACTACGCCCACGCCATGGGGGCCTTGACCAGCACCGTCGGCTCCTATCTGGGCAACTGCTCTTGGAGGTTGCGGTCGCCGGGCATTCACGCCTACTACGCTGCCTTCGTTAACGACAGCGGCAGCGTCCACCGCTATGGCGACCGCGTGAACGGCGTCAGCTATGCCGTCCGCCCCGCTTTGAGAATCTCCCTATCTTCCAATCAAATCACCTACGCCGGCATCGTTTCCAGCAACGGTGTCGTCAACGAGCAAGCGGTTCCTGGCTCGGATGAGGGTGACATAACGATAGGAACTAAACCGCTTCGTAGCTACTACGGCGCGCAGCAATACGCGAGGTCCTCGGCTCAGGCCGTGCGGGATGAGGCGACCACCTTCGTCCGCGCGATGGACGACTACCTGTCCATCCTGAAGGTGCAGACCGAAGGCGCCGCGCAGCGGGTGAGTGGCTTGAATATGGCGGCCAACCACGGCTTGCTGCTCGAGCAGGCTGTCGCGGACAAGGGCAAGCTCGTCATGATGCCGGCCGACATGCCCGATGCGGCTAAGTCGGCTGCATACAAGGTGCTCGCCACGTACTTGGATACGTATGTTGGCTCTGAGCCGTTTGCCAAGAAGATAGACATGAGCGCCGACACCATAACGATTTCAGCGAAGCTCGTGAACGAGATTCAGAACAATCTGAGCGGGACTCTTCTGGATACGAGGGTCGGGGCTTATACCGTTCACCTTAACGCTACTTCGATGTGGTCGTCGGGCGTGGAGTTCCTTACCGTCACCGGGGGCGGTCGCTCCTGGAACGTCATGTCCGTCACGAGTGCGGAGGACACCGCGAAGCTGCTCACGGCGTACGTCGAGAAGCTCAAGCTTATGGAGAAGGACGCGCTCTACCAGGCTATGAGGTCTGTGTTCGTGGAGCTGGCCAGCGTGACGGGCATCTCCGACTGGACAAAGAGTTCCATAAAGAAGGCGCTTGAGAAGAGGGTCACGCAGCT
Organism: uncultured Coriobacteriaceae bacterium; assembly: GCA_902798915.1. Lineage (GTDB taxonomy): Bacteria > Actinomycetota > Coriobacteriia > Coriobacteriales > Atopobiaceae > RUG440. The sequence goes on from CADBYM010000088.1 coordinate 2,657, forward strand.
GCAGCAGTGCGGCTTCGGCGACCTCTTCCGGTACTGCACGGGGCTTCGCGAGGGGTACGACATCGTGAGTGGCATCGTCTCCGCCACGGACGATTACGACGTCACGAGGGTGCTTCGGGATGCCACGGGAATCTCAAACAAGATAGCGTCTCTTGACCTTTCGGATGCGGGTGTGAACAACGGCTACGTGAAGAACGCGATGTCCAAGCTCCAGGCGGCGAAGGGAAGGCTCGAGCGGGCCCTCTTCGACTACATCTACGACCCCGAACGCGAGGAGGACCCGGGCTTCTGGGCGAACATGTGGAACGACATGTGCCACTTCCTAGTCCAGTGCCCGGTCGATGTGTACGTGTACGATGCAAACGGCAACGAGCTTGGAAGGGCCGAGGGTGGCGTGGCTACCTGTACCGACGAAATATGCATCGACGTAAGCGGCGACGTGAAGGAGGTGCTGATCCCCGACGGGCTACAGGCGCGGGTGGAGCTGAGGGGAACCGAAGAGGGGTCCATGACGTGCGTCATGGAGCAGGCAATTGGCGGCGAGGTGACAGGGAGAGCGGTCTGGTACGACCTGCCCCTCACGGAGGGAGAGGCATACTCCCGTGATGTCGCCCCTGGACCGCTGACGCAGGATGAACCCGGCTCTATCTCCTCAAGTTCTGGCAGCATAGCCCCTTCGGAGTGGATATCGGCTAGTGACCAGACCGCAAACGTCGAGGTCACGTGCGTCGCCTCTGAGGGTGGCACGGCATCGGGCGGTGGCGTCTACGCGAGGGGCGACTCGGTGGCTCTCACGGCCACGCCGGTGGACGAGTACCACAGGCTCTCGGGATGGTACGTCGGCGACGAGCTGATGAGCACCGACTCCACCTACCGCTTCCCGGCGAGGGAGGCCGTGGAGGTCGAGGCGAGGTTCGCGACGGTGCGGGTGGAGGACGACGAGTGGGAAGGAGCTGTTTCGAAGCCATATGCAGACGTCTGCGTCGCGAAGGTCTACCGGAGGGCCGACGGGCTGAGCGACGTCGCGGTTGGCATGGCGGGCGTCGACGCCGAGCTCCCGTCGTCGGTCCTCTGCAAGGTCTACAGGGGTGACTCTGGCGCGCCCGAGGAGATGCAACGCGACGTCAGCGTGGAGGACGGATACCGCATCGTGGTCGCAGGCATGGACCTCAATGGCGTATCGCGGGTCGATCTCCTGCTGGAGGATGGCTCTCCCTTGGCCACGGTGATGCCGACTGGCAGCGGCATCGAGAGTGTGTATGAGGATGCGCACGCTAGTCCGAAGGTGATTGAATCGGGAGCATGGGGAACGTGCCCATGGGAGATCACAGATGACGGGGTGCTCACGGTATATCCAGGTACCGGCTCCGATACTGTCGACGTGGATCATAACATCGTAATCCCGTGGCTTGAAGACCCCGAGGCATGCGATACCGTCACCCAAGTGAAGTTTGTGGCTTCGGGAGGCGAGCGAGTTATCGCTCCGTCGAATTGCAAGTGTCTCCTATGGCGCCTCGGCAACGTCAAGCATATCGATCTTTCCGGGATTGATACGTCGGGTACCTCAAACATGGCTCTTATGTTTGCGGATGATTATATGCTTGAGTCGGTAACGCTCGCAGACATTGACACGACGAACGTCGTGGACATGAACTGCATGTTCGCGTGGTGCCAACACCTAGGGGCTCTTGACACGTCTCGGCTTTTTACTGGCAACGTGACCGACATGAACGGAATGTTCGTGGGATGCGAAAAGCTCGCTGAACTCAATCTATCGAGCTTCGACACGTCTAAGGTGACCAATATGGAGGCCATGTTCGCAGAGTGCAAATCATTGAGGACTCTTGCTGTCACGGGCTTAGACACCTCCAAGGTCACCAATATGCGCAGGCTGTTCGCGTCCTGCGAATCGCTGACATCACTTGACTTGTCCAGCTTTGTCACGCCCCAGCTGAACGACGTGCGGGATATGTTCAGCGGTTGCAAGTCGCTTGAGGCGCTTGATGTCTCGTCGTTGAGTAGTGTTGGCGTCGAAAGTGGCTACGATATGTTCAACGGCTGCGATTCCCTTCGCCAGTTCAAGGTTGGGAAGGGCTACCAATTCAAGTCGACGGACATGTGCCCCCGCTTCACCTCCGAAAACGGAAAATGGTGGTCGTCCAAAGATAGTGCGTGGTACACGCGGTACCAAATCGTGGGTGGGCGCTCGGGAATTGCCGATACTTACACGAACACTGGTGGGTCGGCCGTCGCCGGTAACGTGTTGGCGTCGGGAGTATGGGGTTCGTGCTCTTGGGAGGTCGGCGTCGATGGGAAACTCGTTGTTCACCCCGGCGTGGCATCGAACATGAGCGGAGATTTCAAGGAGTACGAAGGGATGACCTCATACAATCTCCGTTTTACGGGACAGCCCTGGTTCGATTGCGCGGATGAAGTCAGGGAAGTGGTTTTCGAGCAAGGAGTGGTCCTTCCGGAGAACTGCCAAGGCATGTTTTGCGGTATGAAGACGCTTGCAAAGGCGGATTTGTCTGGTTGCGATGCCTCGAATTCGCGCAACATGAAGTGCCTGTTTGCGTACACGAGCCTCGATTCGATAAATCTTGGGGAGTTCGATACGTCCCATGTTGCTGACATGTCCATGATGTTTTACGGTTGCGCAATTCCGAAGGGCATTGAGCGCCTCAATACGTCCTCGGCGACAAACATGGCCGGCATGCTTGCGTGTACTACCTACACCGGTGCTCTTGATTTGTCCGGATGGGATGTGGGTAAGGTCAGGGATATGTCTCGTCTGTTTAATGGCGCATCGATTCCAAAGCTATTGCTTAACGGATGGAGCTGCACAGCGTTAACTAACATCGATAAAATGTTCGGGGGCGGAAACAGCGGACTGATGGGTCAGCCAACAATTGATACGCTCGATGCCGAAAACATGCACTTCGGTGCTTGCGAGAGCCTTGAGTCACTCTTCTATGGTTCCACCTGCAAGCACCTCAATCTTTCGGGATGGGATTTGTCGGGAGTGAGGGAATTCAGTGGCATGTTCCAAAACTGCCAGCAACTGGAGACGCTGGATTTGTCGGGGTGGGATGTTTCTGGTGCCGAGGGTCTAAGCTACATGTTTGCAGGATGCGGGAGTCTGGCTTCTTTGGATATCTCCGATTGGGATGTCTCCCATGCGAAACGACTCTCTAATATGTTCGAGAACTGTGCATCGCTGGTCTCTCTCAACCTGTCGAACTGGGATGTCTCAGGTGTCGAGCCACCGACTTCTTCTTGGGGCGGGTTCAGGGGCATGTTCAAGGGCTGCTCGTCTCTCGAGGATCTTGCATTGTTTAGGCTCGATACCACCGCGAGCGTTAGCACGCGAGATATGTTTGCGGGATGCTCAAGTCTAAAGGCCCTCGACTTCTCAAGGTGGAGTGTCGGGGACACGTCGGCATCTTGGTCGACCAAGATGTTCGAGGGGTGTACGTCCCTCGAGGGTGTTGCGCTCGGGCAAGGGTACGCCATAGCTGCGTTTCCCGAATCTGTTATGGAGGGTGGAAAGTGGTGGTCCATAACGGAAAAGGCATGGTTCGGGACGGCCGCAATACTCAGCGATCGAGTAGGAATTGCAGACACATACTCCATCTCTCACGGCATCCCTCTCTCCCTGTGTACCATAAGCCTCTCAAACGGCGCCTTCACGTATGATGGCTCCCCGAAGGTCCCCTCGGTTACCGTCTCGTGTGCTGGAAAGACGTTGGAGAATGGGATTGATTACAGCATGACGTTTTCTCCCGAGACCTGCGTTGATTCGGGTGCATATGCATGCGTCCTGGTGGGTAAAGGCGAGTACAATGGGTTCAGGACAATATCATTTGTTATTCAAAAGGCATCGTCTCGCATTTCCATAGCCGACCAGACCAAGACCTACGTAGGCACAGCAATTGCCTACTCTGGTGAGGTTACAAAGGTCGGCTCAACTGGTACGGTGACATACTCGTACTACTCTGATGCTGCATGTACCAAAGCGGTTGCGGCCGTCGATGTCAAGGCTGCCGGCACGTACTACGTCAAGGCCACCCTCGCCGCAGACGCCAACCACGAGGCGGCGACGAGCGCCGCCGCAAAGCTCACCATCGCCCGCGCGAGCGTCGACGTGCCGAAGGCCACGAACCGCACCTACAGCGGCAAGGCCCAGGCGGGCGTCGCCGCCGATGCCGGGTACAACCTCGCGGGCACCACGTCGGCGACCAACGCCGGCACCTACAAGGCCACGGCCACGCCCGACGCCAACCACAGGTGGGCGGACGGCACCACCGCCGCGAAGACGATCTCCTGGACCGTCGCCCGCGCTAGCGTCGCCGTGCCGAAGGCCACGAACCGCACCTACAGCGGCAAGGCGCAGGTCGGCGTCGCCGCCGGCGCCGGCTACACGCTCTCCGGGACGACCTCGGCGACCAACGCCGGCACCTACAAGGCCACGGCCACGCCCGACGCCAACCACAGGTGG
>CADBYM010000089.1 GCA_902798915.1 uncultured Coriobacteriaceae bacterium
GCTATCGCTTGGTAGTTTGTGACTAATCTGGTGCTTAATTCGGGAGCACACCCCCATTTACGTGCGCAAATGCCGCGCAAGTAGAGTCTATTATAGCCAGTGCGGAAAATCGTTATAAACATCGGTAATATGCCTGTTGGCGCCCAATGAGCTTGACGATTTTCCGCACTTATGCACAAAAGCTATACCGTTCTCTCGCTGCCGCCGTGTTCTCCCGGCAGGTTTCGAGCACCGTTGTCTCTCATCAAACCCAGTCCTGTCGCGAACATCGCGGCGATGGCCATGGACATGGCCGCGAGGGCGAGGCTGGGCGAGGAGTCACCGGTGTTGGGGGTTCTTTGCGCGGTGTCAGTGGCGCTGCGGACCGTCGTGGCGGCGCGTGTCGTGGTGCTCGTCTTCTCTGGTTGAGGATTTCCCGGCTGCGGCTGCGGCTTCGCCTCCTCCGCCTTCCCGGATTCCTCAGACGCAGCCTGCTCCCCCGTCTCTTCGTCGATGGGATGGGATGCCTCCTCGGCCAGGGGCAGCGCTGCGCTGCTTGCGGCGTTCTGGATGGTGAAGCTGTAGTCGGTACGAATGCTCATGATGTTCGAGCTGTCGAGCCCCTGCCTCTGCAGCATGTAGTCCCGCGTGCTGGAATCGGCATAGGTCGCGTAGTTGAGGAACGGAACGAGGTATAGCTCGAGCCGATGACCTTGTTGCACCGTGTAGTACGTGGGTTTGAGCCATATCGTGTAGTCGTAGTAGGTGTCTGCCTCGATTGGTTGCGCGCGTCTCGTTGCCGTGGCCGGCTCGTAGCCTGCTTCGGGGTTGCGCAGGTCGATGCTTCCCGTAGATATGAGCTTCCTCTTCGTCCGCTCTTGTTTCCACCTCACGAGGTCATAGCTCAACGTGGAGCCGTCGCCCTTGGTGATGACTTCCGATTCCATGCTGCCGGTGACGGCGAATGCCCCGAACGGCTCGTCCGCCACGTCATACAGCACGGCAGCCATCATGATGTCACCCGGCTTCACGTCATCGACCTTCGCGCGCACCCGCACGGGGACCTTGCCCGCAATGGTGAACTGCTCGTCCGCGTTCATCTTCCAGAGTGCGGCATGCTCGGTCTCCTCGCCCGTTAGGGTTTGCTCGTAGGGATCAATCGCGCACATGGGCGCGCCCGCCGCCCGGACGGTGGTCTCCCCCTCCCCCTCGGGACCCAAGGTGATGACGTCACTGGCGTCCCAACGCTCACTGCCATAGAAGGAGCCGTCGACGTTGCTTTGCACCGTGAAGCTGGGAAGGCTCGCCGCCTCGTTCTCCTCGTCGAGCAGCGCGCGCGTGAACCATAGGTTGAGCCACTCGAGGTAGGTGTGGTTGCCTATCATGATGTCGCTGTAGTTGGTGTCATCTGCCGGGAACACGTGCTTGTTTTGGTGGAGGAGCATCTTGACCTCGCATCCCGAGGCCAAAAACGCGTTTCTCATGAGATCAGAGTGCTTGGTCGAGACGTTCTCGTCGTTGAGGCCATGCACGATGAGCGCCGACGCCCGGATGCCGGTCTGCCCCGTGTACCAGTCGCGCGCCTCCCAGAAGGGGCCGTAATCGCCCGCAAGCTCTCCCTGCGAGTCACCTGTCCATGTGCGAAGCCGCTGGTAGAGGTCGAGAACAGCCTGGTCGGAATCAGCAAAGAGCCTGCTCGCACAGGCGTCCGACAACACGGTCATATAGTTGTAGCTCGTGTTTGCGTTCGTGCAGATGCCTTGGCTGTTGCAGTTGTCGTACCAGCTTGCCGGTCCGGCGACGGGAACGACCGTCTCGAGTCCCTCGACGCCCGAAGTCGCCACCTCGTAGCACATGGCCCCCGGATACGAGAGTCCCGTCATGCCCACGCGTCCGCTCGACCAGTCCGTCGCCTTGACCTCCATGGTTCCTTCCGCATCCGCATAGGCGGCCCGGCCCGGCGTGCCATGCAGCCATTCGATGACGTCGACGAACGCATCTCGCTCCATCACCGTGCCGCAGCACTCGACGCCTTGCGACCCATACGTTCCCAGTCCCGCTGCTTGCACCACAGCAAACCCACGCACGAGGTAATAGTCGAGGGAGGCAATTCCCGAGGGATATTGCTTCTCATCAAGTTCATAGTTCCAGTCGGAGGCCTTTGCGGACGTCGGGCTGAGGGCAAGCTCCTCTGTCGTGACGGCACCATGTGGAGTGCGGTGGTCTGGTCCGACCATCAGGGCGCCGTCGTCCACGGGCGGGTGGGAGTACTCGAAGGTGCTGTCCGAGTCACGTCTTCCCGCACTGTAGGGATCTGCCGAGAAGAGCACCGGGGCCTTGTACCTGCCCTGAACGGCAGCACGCGGAACCTGCACGTACGTCTTGACGAGGTCACATTTGCCGTCCAGATCGGTGTCGAAGTCGGTCTCTACGTAGACGACGAACCGGTACAGCTCGCTGTTCTCGTTCGTGTAGTCGGTGTCGCGCACGTCCGAGTAGGCAAATACGGGCTGGGCCATGCCGTCCACGATGCTCATGCCCGAGGCGGACTCATCCTGCGCGAGCTCGACGGACAGGCAGACGCCGCCGCCTTCGGGAACCGTCAGAAAATAGCCTCCCTCGTCGCGCTCGAGCGGCACCTTCTCCTCCTTGCCGTTGTAGGCGCCTTTGACGAGGTAGCCCGGCTCGAGTGCGACGTCGAGGTAGACCTTCTCCCCCGCGTGCGCGACCGGGAAGCCATGACTTTGGGAAAGGTCCTCCTTGCTCTGGTTCACGGCCGTTACGGTACCCCCTGCCTCCGGTTGCTCAAGGCGCACGATGTAGTTTGCGCGCGCGGCAACGTCTGCGGCCTCGCATGTGGCGTACTCTCCCTTTTGGAATAAGGCGCCACCCTCGCGTGTCTCTATCTTCCACGCGGTGATGTCAAGGATCGCTGCGTCCGCGGCGTCGAATCGAATGCCCTCAGCCGTGCCGCGCACGGTGCCCTGCACCAAGACGTCCGCAACGCCGCCGTTGGTCGATTCGAGCCAGACGCCGATGCCCGAGCTCTCGCTCGTACCGACCGAATCGCCCGCGACCTCGAGCCGTGCGCACGAGCCCTCTTGTGCGGAAAGCTTCGCACCGACCGCCGTGTTCGTACCCGTGGCCTCGATGCTGCCCTGTACCGTGGCAGCGCACAACGCCGCAGGACTTCCGGGGTTCGAAACGCTGGTCACGCGCACACCGCATGCGTTTGCATTTGTCGAGTCTCCCGCCTCGGCACGCACGTCCTTCCCGACCTCAAGCGTGACCTCCGAACCGTCACTGGCCTGGATGTCGGCCGCAAAGGAGTCGTATTCCTCCTCCCCCTCGCTCTCCGACATCGCGATCAAGCTCTGGTCGACCTTGAGCGAGGCCTTGGAGCCTGAGTCTCCATCCATCTTGACGCATGTCGCATCCCCCTTGCCGGCAGCGCTCACGTCACCCGTGACCTCGACCGATGAGGTGCCTGCCGACACCTTGTTGAAGATGCTGCAGAACTCCTTGGGGCTCTGTGCGACCTCGCTCGGTGCAATGGACACCCCGCCGTTCACCCTTGCGCTCACCGCGCCCTCGCCCAAGCCATATGCGATGAGCGTGGCGAAGAGGGGATCGCTGCTTTGTCCCTCGTTGACGGTGGTGTTGGCGAGGTCGCCTCCCACCTCGACGGTGGCCGCACCTCCCTCTCCCGTGCCGGTGGCCTTGACTGCGAACCTGCTGTTCGACACCGCGAGACCGTTGGTGATCGTCCTCGCCTCGTTGGTCACCTCGACCGGAGCGGCTGCATCGGCCTCTCCCTCGAGGGCGGCGGAAGGGGTCGGCTCGAGGGCGTCGGGTCCTTCTTCATAGGCCCAAAGGGGTGCTGCTCCCATCGAGAGTGCCACAACTAATGCGAACAGGAGCGGGAGGGTTGTGCGTCTAGGGCGATTCATTGCTTGCTTCCTTTCTGGCGACGGACGCGGGGCTAACCCCTGTGCGCAGCACGCTGCGACTTCTCAGAATACAGCTAATCCACGCGCGTATGAGGACGTAGCATGGGGGATTCTTGTCCGCATGGCAATCGCTGCGGCTCACGTCTGCGCCGCCCAACTTGCATGCGCGGTTTGGCAGTCTCTGCCGGGTCACCCCCGGACGCCCTCCGGTGGCATCGTTCCCGCTCACTTCCGGGAATCCATCCACCTCTCGAGATGGTGGCGGGCGCGCTTCGGGCTTCCTGCGCGTTTGCTTCTCCAGTGCGCGGTGATGTGCTGGTCGCGGGTCGGTCGGATTACCCGGGCGCCCTCGGCCATCTCCTGTACCGAGACGTAGTGTGTGCCGGCTGACCTAGCGGGAGCAGCATGCAGGACCCAGGCCCAAAGGAAGGCAAAAAGCATCGTTACTGCAGCCACGTGCTCGGCCCCCTGCAGGTCAAGTGTCGGCTGGGAAACAAGAGCCCTCCAGCAAAGATAGGCGAGGGCGCACGTAGCAACTATCCCAACAACAATCCTCAGCTCGAAGCCAGGCGAGGCGTCACGCTTCGCTTTGGCATCGTCGACGGCGAGGGTGCCCGCGCACACGCCCGTTTGGCCGTTCACTACGAAGAGATCCTCCTCGCCCTCGCGCGTGCAGTGCAGGAGCCACACGGGCAGCGCGCAAAGACGCCAGTCGGTTATGCGAGTCTCGCCTCTTCGCTCCACGATCTCCACGCCACGTCTGATCGCAATCTGCTCGACGCTAAGACCTCTGCACCAGTCGTAGCCCAGATTCTCGCCGGTGTTGGGCGTGGTCCGTGACAACAGCCAGTCGTGGAGCATGCCGCTCGCGATTGCCTCGGCTCGTGCCGCTCTCTCAGTCGCTGGGGCATCGGGCACCTCCGCAACGACCCCTCTGGCGAACGCCTCCAAAGGCGAGTGACGGTCGTCGATGAAGAACAGGCCCGCCGCCTCCATGTAGAACGGTGGCATGAGCCGGGACGCGCTCACGGCCAGGTCCCCATACGTCGCCCGCGCGGACTGGCACGCGCCCCAATAGGACTGTGATCCGCTGCCATGGGTCCGGTCCAGTATGGTGAGGGTTTCCCACGCCCTGGCCCCAAAGAGCCAATACGGAACGTAGGTGGGCCGCGCAAGATTGACTTGAACCTCGAAGTCATCGGGCACAAACCACGTGTCCCGAACGAACTTGTTCAGCGATTCCACAGCCTGCTCTCGCGTCACCGAGAATGGCACCGCAAAGGCGGGCACCTCCTCTTCGCGCGCAGGCCCCGCAGGTTGCAGGCAACTCCCGCACCATGGACAGGTCGTTGCCGCGTTCGCTTCGCGGCCGACGTAGCGCGCGTCGCAATCAGGGCAGCGAAAGGCCACGAGCTCCGCGTCGTCGTCGGTGCGCTCGGCATGGGCGACATCTTCGTGCTCGGCACGATTGGTCACGTCTTGTCCATAAGCCTCGAGCCCTGCCTCAGCACCTCGCATGTTTGCGTCCCTCGACGACGTTTCGGACTGGTTCTTGCAGGCTCATTCTATAGGTAGGTAAGCACTCCCTCAAGTCAGCCATACTCAGTCGTCTCGTCGTGGCGCAAGACTACGCGTATGGTGTCTCGCGACACTGCGCAGCTCGCCGAGTGTGCGATCCGACGCCTCGGGCGGGGCGTTTCGTGCCATTGTTGCTGATGCCCATCGCTGTCGTTGCCATCGCTATGCCTTTTGAGGATGCAAGTTGTTCGTCATCGTGAGAGGGCGACTATGTACAGTTGCCTTGGCAACTTGTGCATACTCCCAAGATGACGCGAATCGTACATCCTCAGACGCTATGCCGCAGTCGGACGTGCGGGAAGGATGACGAGGTTCGGGCAGCGGGAGGAGCCCTTGCCGAGCTTGGACAGGGCGTTTGCCAGGCCCTCTTGTGGGAAGGCCACGACCGGATAGTTGCCGCTAACTGCTAGGTCGCTCGTCATCCCGAGAGCGGAGAGTCCCGCGAGGCGCGTGCCTGCAGCGGCCAGCTCGTTAAGGCCCACCCCGTACGAGATGCGGAGCCGACGAGAGACGGGCGACCTGAGGTACGACTCGAAGCAATCTAGCAGGTCATTCCTCTCTAAACAATCGCTGCACAGTATCGCGGCACGACCCGAACGTCTCACGACTCCCGGGCACATGGCTTCTATCTTCGCAAGATATTTGCTAACGCTCGAACGGCTCTTCCCTAGCCTCTTCGACAGCTCGCCGGCATTCAGGCCATCCCAACGCCCCTCAATGAGATTCACGACAACTCGCTGGGCCTGTGGAGAGAGGGCGGCCGGACGTCTCCCCTTCGACGATTCCCGAAGAACAAGACCGAGGAACGGAAGGAAGGCGTTCCGCTCATCTTGTATGAAGGCCAGGTGGAGTGGAAGAGGGACCGACGGCCTCGCTATCTTTGCAATCGTTTTCTAACGGCATCCGGAATGGTCACGCCAACGGTGCACATCTCTCCTCCAATCACTTCTTCGCCTATGGGCCTCATGCAAGAACTGCATCCTTTCGGCGAGTCGCAATCGTGTTCATGCCAGCCGCCCCAGTCTTGCCTACAGGCAATGCGCAGCGTAGAGCGGCACCGACGTCATTCCGCCAGCGTTCCCGAATGGTTTGGCGGAAATCCTGACGAGCCTGTCCACCGACCTGTTCGCCCGCAGGGAGGCCAGGCTTCTGGCTCTGGTGTTCTCGCCCCACTTGACCTCCACCGCCGAGAGGCAGCCCTGTCGCTCGACGACGAAGTCGATCTCGGAACGGTTGTCGTGCGTCCAGTAGTGTAGGCTGTACCCGTTAGCCGCAAGCGCCTGGGCGACCGAGTTCTCGGCCACGGCACCCAAAAATGTCGATCCCAGC
>CADBYM010000090.1 GCA_902798915.1 uncultured Coriobacteriaceae bacterium
CAGGCACGATGTGGGCGGCAGAATATGCTGCCTCGCGAATCGACGATCCCGCCCTGCTCGTGAAGGTGGCGCTTGAGGCGGGGACGGACAAAGGTGGCAAAGTCGCCGCGAAGCGCATCGACGACCAAAGCACCCTGGCTCGGATAGCCCGGTCGGCGCCGAACGAGTTCACCAGAATTGCCGCGATGGAAAAGCTGGACGACATGGACATCGTCGCCGAAATCGCATACCACGATGCGGATCGGTACACGCGCTGCAAAGCGGTTGAGCGCATCGATGACCAGCAAGTCATGGAAGACATCGCCCGAACCGTGCAGGATCCTTACGTCCGTGAGGGCGCCCTCGAAAAGATCGACGATCCGGAGCTGATACGCGACATCAAGGCCTACTGGAACCAAGAGCAGCGAAGCGCGACCAACTACGCGGACGGGCTCCGCGACGCCGTACACCAGATCGCCGCCGAGAAGGACGAGCGTGCCAGACGCGCCTCCGGAGGTCGTTGCCCGCATTGCGGCGTGCCGCTGGCATCGCCTCGAGGCGGCATCCCCAATGGCGCGGCTGTTTATTGCAGCAACTGCGGCGGGCGTATTCGCTAGCGGAGAGGCGATGCCATAGAGCCCGTCGGGATACCGCCGGCCGCAACCCGACTAGGCAGGGTAAGGAGCGAAGCACATGGGACTGTTCGGGCCGATATGGAAAACTCGCAATTCCAGCAAGGCACTTCGCGCGATTGAGGCCGTAAACCAAATTGTCGATCAGGCGCAGCTTGCCAAAATCGCCCGCGAGGCGCCGTTGGAAGACGTAAGGCTGGCCGCCGTTGCGAGGATGAATGACGAAGAGCTGCTGATGCGAGCTGCGACCGGAGCGCCTCATGCAGAGGTGTCCCTTGCAGCCGTCAATAAGATAGCCGATCAAGACCGCCTCATGAGAATCGCGAAGGGCGCGAGCGGGAGCGCCACGATAACCGCCGCCATACGCCGTTTGAACGACCAAGCGCTCCTCGCCTCCCTCGTGCGGGAATCGACTCGGGATGACGTGCAGAAAGCCGCGCTCGAGCACATCGCCGACCGGTTCGTGCTTGCCGAGCTGGTCGTGGACAACCCTATTCCGCAGGGGGGTGAGCGACTATCGGGTCGGCGCGCTCAACAGGATCAGCGATCCCGATGCGCTGATCCGCGTCGCTTCGAGCTCGTCAAGGTACTCGGACAGAGCATGGCGGACGATCTTGAAAGGTGCCGAAGACGCCCAGTCGCTGACGAAGTTAGCGCTCGACGAAGGCATCGGCGACGAGCGCCGCGCTGAGGTCATATTAGAGCTCGGCATTCGCTGCGAGCACAAAGCGGTTTCGGAAGATGAGCTGCGCATGGCCCTTGTCACGGTAGCAACCTCGTCCGCGTCGGACACGGTGAGGCTCGCAGCGGTAGACAAGCTGGTCGTCAATAATCACGGTTGGAAAAACGGCGAGGTCGATGCCGTGCTCGCGAGGCTTGCCCTAACCGACCCCGCCGTGTGCGAGAGGGCCGCCCAAGGGATATTGAGCGATGACGCGCTCCGAAAACTCGTATTCGACGACTTCGACGGTCCGGCAATTGCCACAAATCCGGAGATGGACACACGGCAGAAAGCTGCCCTGTTCGGAGCAGTGGCGAACGCCGCATGCCGTCTTCGCGAGGATCGAGACCGCGTCATAGCGTTGTTCGAGGAGCACCCCATAAAGGATGCGAACGGCCATGACCTTTCGGGGCCCGTGGTCGTCTCCGTCAAGAAGGCAAAGCTCGACGAGTTGGAGGGCATCTCCAGCTACAGAGAGCTGGGCTGGATTCGATGCGAGTCGTGCGACAGCTTCGTCCGCTTCGATTGGAACGCCGGAAAGCTCTCGTGCAGATGCGCAAAACCGGACAGAATGTCTTGGAAGCCCGTGCCCGAAGGCGAGGATGTGGACTTCGACTCCATCATCAACATGTTCCTGTACGTCTGCCCAACGTGTTTCGGGCTGCGTCGTAAGCCCAATTATTGGAGTGTTGAATGGCACGGCTGCTCATGCAGCCTCGATTCCAAGCTCGACAACAGGGCCGCCATAGTGCGAATATACAGGCGCTGATAGGCTGGGGCGCATGGGGTCCGTCGGGAATGCCGCCGAGCGCAACCCAGCCAGAAAGAGGAAGCAAGCACATGGGACTGTTCAAGCCAGTATGGATGACCGACAAGCAGGGCAAGAAGAACAAGGCGGTCGCTGCCGTGCAAAAGGTGACCGACCAGGCGCAACTTGCCAAGATAGCGCGTGAGGCCCCGCTGGGAGAGGTGCGCGCCAAAGCCGTGTCGCGTATGACTGACCAGGTTGCCCTGTACGACATTGCCACCACCGACGGATATTTCGTTATCCGTCAGACGGCCATAAGGCGCATGGACGAGGCTCACTTGGTGCGTTTCGCGGGGAAGGTGCCAACTCAGGAATACATTAGGACCTGCAGACCAGGAAACCCAGAGGAAGACGAGGTTCTAGCCGCTAGCCTCATCACATCGAGCGAGGCCTTAGCAGACCTGTACCTGCTGCTCAAGGAGAATCGGTACGGCAGGATGCACGCCAAAGACGTCTATCCCCATTGGTCCGGTTACGGGCCAAAGGGCAAGTGCGAGGCCGCGGTTGAGGAGCGCATGGGCGAGGCCGAGTCTGCCATTGCGGCGTGCAAGGTCCTGGCCGGGGGCGGCACGGTCGACCCGACGGGCTTTCTGGGCACGCGCATCCTGTCGCCCGAGCTTCGCCGCGAGTTGGGGATCGACCTCAATAAGGCCGAGCTCACTGCCATGTTCAAGGAGAAGCCAAGCGGGGATGTGGCCAAGGTGCTCTGGCCGATGCTCGATTGCGACGAGAAGCGAGATTTGCAAAGGGAGGCGACCCAGTACCTCTGCGATGGGCGCATGCTCTCATCGAAGTTGTTCGCAGAGCTGATCGACTACATAGACGGTCAGGCGAATTACAAAGAGATGCTGATGACGAACCCCAACCACGAGCGTAACCTCATGACGCTCATCGAAAGGGTGAGCGACCCTGCGGCGCTACGGGAGTTCCTCGCGATGCTCGACGAGCGGGACGTCTACACCAAGCCGGCCATCACGCCTCCTCCCAGGCCTGCGGACAACAACTTCATCATCCATACGCGCGACCATCATGACTTCCGGGCGGTAGGCCGGGTGCGCCAGGCTGCCGAGCGTCGCCTGCGGGAGCTTGATGGGTGATGCCAAAGGGGGTTGAAGTGTTCCCCACACTTTGTAGGATGGGTTTATCGAGCGCTCGATGAGATGTGTCCACGTTCATGAGGAGGCTTGCCATGTGCAAGATGGAAGTGCATCCCATCGGAAGAGTAGAGGAAGACGAGGGTGGCGCGAGGATTGTGCTCGACTCCGCTTACGGCCCCGCGCTGAGGGGCCTGGAGGGATACAGCCACATATTGGTCGTCTGGTGGTTCGACCGTTCGGGGGACGTCGCCAGCCTTATCGAGGAAAAGCCGTACGTCAAGGGGCCGGACGAGCTGGGCGTGTTCGCAACGCGCTCCCCGATGCGCCCCAATCCTATCGCCGTGTCCAGCGTAGACATCGCCTACGTGGACGAGGAGGGGACAGCGGTCGGACTCTACTACATCGACGCGTTCCCCGGTAGTCCCGTGCTGGACTTGAAGCCCTATACCCCGAGCATCGACCGAATAGAGAGCCCAGTGATGCCTGACTGGTGCAGCCACTGGCCGTGGTCCTATGAAGAGAGCGGAGGCTTCGACTGGGAGGCGGAGTTCAACTTCTAACCCGCGCGATGCAAGCAACGCGGAAGGCCGCCCGCCAAGCCCGACAGGTTGCCTTCCGTCCTATTCGCCATCGCATCGATGACCAGGTGGCTTTCAATGCGAATCGGACGCGCTGTGGTATGCTATGTGCATCGGAGATAAAAACACAATCCCGTCGGGTAGTCGGGATGCGCCTGGTAAGGCGTCAGTAACCTGCCTCCTTGGTTGTCCCTTCTCCGCGTGGTGACTACATAAAGGAGGAAATCGCCATGCGGGAGATCAGGGTATCCTCCACCCTGACCGTCTATCACGACGGCCAGTTTTGGGTGGGGACGTTCGAGTGCGTCGAGGAAGGACGGCTCAGCGTGTGTCGCGTCGTGTTCGGCGCCGAGCCATCCGCAGAGGAAGTGCAAGACCTCGTCTGCAAGGGCTGGAACAAACTCAGATTCACGAGACCAATCGAGCTCGAGGAGCGTGTGCCGAAGGTCTCTGCCAACCCCAAGCGCAGGCAGCGCGAGGCTTCGCGCGAGCTTAAGTTGCGGGGACCCTCGACTAAGGCCCAGGCGGCACTGTCGGAGGCTCGTGAGGCCGCCGCGCGCGAACGCAAGGCGACCTCACGCGAGAGACGAGAGCAAGAGCGACAAGAGCGTTTCGAACAAAGACAGGAGAAGCGCAAGAGGAAGCGCCGTGGCAGGTGATTCCCTCTTGCAGCGAAAGGCTTCTGCCGAAGAGGCGTTGTGTTTGGCTACTTTTGCCTTGCGGGCATGGATATACTGTTATCACGTTTGTGATGTGGACTTGTGAAAAGGGGCTCTTATGGGAATCTTGGATGCGGCAAACGACCTCGTCGAGCAGGGCAAGGCTGCGCTCGATGCAAACGCTGACGGCAAAGTTGAGGTCAAGGAAGTTGCGGATGCGGTGGTCGCTCAGGCCAAGGGCGTTGCAGATGCAGCGGCATCGGCCGTCGACGGTGTGAAGCAGGACCTGGACATCGACGGGGATGGCAAGGTTTCCCTTGAGGAAGTGCAGCTTGTTGCAGAAGACGCTGTGGACCGGGCTAAGGGCGCCGTCACAGGTCTCGTTGACAAGATCAAGGGCAACTAGGAACGTTGTTGCACATTGATGTGTCATTGGGGGAGTATCCCTCTTTGACACATCTCCCTTTGGCAGAAGGCACCGACCTTAAGACAACCGTCGCGTTCATTGTCCTAGAATACGGGGAGCGCTAGTCGAAGGTTCGGAGGCAAAGATGCAGTTCGGTTTCTCGGTAGTCGGCGTAGTCTTTCTGCTCATGCTGTTCGTCCCCAACATCAGATGGGCGAAGAACCAACCCCGGGGCTATGAAGAGCTAGCGAGTCACGAGAATAAGACCCTCCTCATGTTCGAGAGGATCGGACAGGTTCTCACTACCTGCTCCGCCGTCGTGTTTGTCTGCCCGAGGGGTCTCTCGTTCCCGTGGCTTCTGTGGCTGGTGGCTGCATTCTCGCTCATGGTCCTCTACGAGGTCGCCTGGGTCCGCTATTTCAAGGACGGGGAGAAGCTCGACGGCATGTACCAGCCCCTTGGTCCCATCCCCGTGCCCATCGCGAGCCTGCCGGTGGCTGCCTTCCTCTTGCTGGGAGTCTGGTACCAGTCGCCCATAGCCGTCGCCGCAGCCGCGATTCTTGGCGTTGGCCATATAGGGATCCACGTGGGCCATCTACGTGAGCTTCCCGAACGCTGAGCCTGCCCGAACCTTCGTTGAAGCACGGGGCACCCGGACGGTATCCGGGTGCCCCGTGTAAACGTTACCGGTGCTCGGTTTGCGCCGTGTCGGCTTCGCACGCACGAAGCTGCGAGGTGGTGGCGCATGGATGTGCGCCGGACGTTGCGCAGCAGCCCAACGATGTATCTCTGGAGGGCCATCGTCATCAGGACCACCAGCGTCACGTCGAGCACGGTAGACAGGTTTGGCATGTAGAGCCAGCCCCGGTCGGGCACGTGGCCCGTCAGAACGTTGGCGAGTATGCGACACAGCATGGCGGACGCCGCCGCGAACGTGTCGCTCACGACGGCGGTGAGGGCCACCTCGACGTAGTCTCCCCGCCACGTGTAGAGCCCCCGGCCCTTCCCCTAGGCTACTGCTTATCCCGTAGTATAGCTGACAAGCGCTTTCCGGCGGCCCCTGCGCGTCCGCCTCTACAGCGCTTCAATTGTCCTTCGACAGTGAGCCTCAGCGTGCCCGCGCGATTGTCTCAAGCGAACGCAAAGGGCGTCTGGGGCATGCTCATCAATCCTTAGCGCGGTTGGCGAAGGTCCGTCTGTTGAGATTGCGCTTGCAGAGGGTGGTCCTGTTGAGATTGCGCTTGCAGAGGGTGGGATGACCCTCTGCAAACCGATTCCCGGCAGATTCGCCCTCTGCAAGCGGAAATCCAGCAGATTGACCCTCGCCAAGCGCGATTTCGTCTGAGTGCACCCTCTGCAAGCGAAAAGTCAGCAGGCGCACCCTCGGGAAGCCATTTCTCAGCAGATGCTCTCCAGTGCCAACGGGGGAGTATCCCCCCTTGGCACACCCGATGTGTGCCGGGCATGGTACACACCCAAGGGGTGAAAGTCCCCGGCGCGCCCGGCAGCGGGAAGCGCGTAGCCGATGGCAAGGGTGTCCGCCGCGAGA
>CADBYM010000091.1 GCA_902798915.1 uncultured Coriobacteriaceae bacterium
ACACCGCGATGGGCATGTTGCCGTATTCCACGTCAGTGGGGGCAACCGCACGAGAGAGGCACTCGCGCGCCGAGAGAACCATGGGCTCGGCGGTAGGCCGGTAGTTGACCTCGCTGCCATCGTCCGTCTCCGTTCCGTATCCGCAGACGACGCAAGGAGTCCCCAAGGCGGTTATGGCGCGATGCAACTCCTCGGCATACCCGTGCTCCACCACATCGTCCGAGTCGACGAAGAGCACGAACTCGCCCGACATGTGGTCGAGGCCGATGTTGCGTGCCGCGCTCAGGCCACGGTTGCGCTGGTGTATGACGGTGATGCGCGAATCCATCCGCGCCCACCGGTCGCACAGGGCGTCGGACCCGTCGAATGAGCCGTCATCGACCACAAGAATCTCTAGATTGGTGTACGTCTGCGCTACGACGCTGCGCAGGCAGTCGTCCAGATAGCCCGCCACGTTGAACACAGGCACGATTACGGTGATAACGTCGTCGCTCTTCATAGGGCAAGAGTATAGCGAAACTGGTACGTATTGATACTCGCTAGAAATGGTGATTCTTCGGGAATTGATGTAGCCGACGAGTATGTGACGGCAAACCTCTTCATGGAGGTGATCGTCATCCTCCGCGCACCTCATCACGCGATGGCGAAGCGTCATCTCGGTCATCGATTAATCTGGCACTCAAAATGAATAACGGATGGTTGAATTGGCGCTGTGAGGGGAATCCTGAAATTCATCATTCCTGATTAACATTCCACATGTCGTGCCCCACTATGCTTTTCTCCGTGGAACCTGCCTTACGCTTTAGGGCCTTGCAAGCTCGCGCATTTTGGGCGCGTACATCTGTGATACGGGCTTCTCCAGAGGCATGGTCGAACGCACGAGGAGCCTTCCTCCGTCTCCCGGATAAGGCTCCACGAACAATGCTGTTGGTTTGCCGAGGAGTAGCAAGTTCCTGAGCCTGTTGGGGCCTGAAATACACGATGACTACGGCGTCGGGATCTCAGTCCCGTAGGGCCCCAACCAAGACCGAAACCCTCATCTACCCGTCTGTTCCTAGGTCGCGATTCCAAGGCTCTCGCGGCACTACACAGGGTTCATGTAGCTAAGATTGCTCTTGATGCTCATGTTCCCGTGCCACCGCAGGTACGTGTCGAGCATGCCCATGAACTCCTCGATTGCGGCGTCATCCCAGTCACACCCATAGAAGGATTCTACCTTGAGTCTGCTGAAGAACTCTCTGAAGTGTCGAGAGCGCTTATGTGCCGATCGGCGGTCGAACCGCAGGTAGAGTCGAAGCAAAGAGGGAGACATCATTGCAGCGCGCGGGAGAATCTTAGTCCCGCTTGACGGTATCCGTGACCAAGTGGAATACTTTGCGGGTCTCGGTGAGACGGTAGACGGTGATGACGGAGGGATGTGTGTTATCGAGTATGAGGGTGTAGCCAGACATCTCGGTGACGAAGGAATGAAGGCGCTTGCAGGGTGCATTGTTAAGGAGCTGTAGATTGGGTTTTCGCATCGCTCAATCATGCAGAGGCATACGGGTATAGAGGAGCTTCTAAGAATCATGGCATTTGAAGATATGAGCGAGGGACGGGCGCGGGAGCACATCCTGAAGCTCGTCGAGGAGTACGCGCGACGCTACAAGGTGCCGCGCAAGGATTATGAGGAGGGAGACTACATTCCCTATGCGTCAAGGGTGTTCGGCGCCGAGGAGATAGTCAACCTCGTTGACTCGTCGCTTGAGTTCTGGCTTACAGCAGGCAAGTGGACCGAAAGGTTCGAGAAGGAGTTTGCTGCCTACCTCGGATTGCGGTATTGCTCGGTGGTCAACTCTGGGTCTTCGGCAAATCTTCTCGCGTTCTGGGCGCTCAC
The DNA here is from genome assembly GCA_902798915.1 of uncultured Coriobacteriaceae bacterium. GTDB lineage: Bacteria > Actinomycetota > Coriobacteriia > Coriobacteriales > Atopobiaceae > RUG440. The sequence continues at coordinate 1,877 of CADBYM010000091.1, forward strand.
TCAGCCGGAACTCGGTGAGAGTGCAATAAGACGAGGCGACGAAGTGATAACTGTGGCAGCGGGCTTCCCCACCACGATAGCGCCCATCGTGCAGTATGGTGCGGTGCCCGTCTTCGTGGACGTTACCATGCCGCAGTACAACATCGACGTTTCGATGCTTGAGAAAGCATATAACCCTGGTAGGACCAAAGCAGTGATGATAGCTCATACGTTGGGCAACCCGTTCGATCTTGCGGCGGTCAAGAGCTTCTGTGATGCTCACGAACTTTGGCTCGTCGAGGACAACTGTGACGCGTTAGGTTCGGTTTACAACCTCGATGGTCAGGAGTGCCTTACGGGTACGGTTGGTGACATCGGCACTTCGAGCTTTTATCCGCCGCATCACATGACCATGGGCGAGGGCGGTGCTGTTTACACTAACAACTCGACGATTCACAGAATCGTGCGATCGCTCAGGGACTGGGGTCGCGACTGCGTGTGCGCACCGGGTCAGGACAACCTCTGTGGGCATCGCTTTGACGGCAGGCGGGGAGACCTGCCTATTGGCTATGACCACAAGTACGTTTATAGCCGTCTAGGTTTCAACCTGAAGGCAACCGACATGCAGGCTGCCGTTGGATGTGCCCAACTTGAGCGATTCCCCTCGTTCGTGGAGTCTCGTAAGAGGAATTGGGCATACCTGCGCGAGGCACTCGAGCCATTGAACGGCAGACTGCTGATGCCCGAACCTGCGCCGAGATCAGACCCGAGCTGGTTCGGCTTCATGGTCACCTGCTGCGAGGGGGTGGAGCGCGCCAAGGTCGTACCGGCTTTGGAGAAGGCGGGAGTGCAAACGCGCATGCTCTTTTCAGGTAACGTTATCCGTCACCCTGCCTTCGATTGCCTGCGCGGTACGGAAGCCTACCGCATCGTGGGCGACTTATCGAATACGGACCGCATCATGCGGGATACGTTCTGGGTTGGCGTGTATCCGGGCATGGACGAGCCAAGGCTGGCGCGGATGGCTGAGGCGATTACTCATGCGGTTGAGGACTGACGTGTGGGTTGCTGCCCATGTAGCGGACTTCTTGATCGCGGCCATATGGCAACATACATATTCTCCGTGATTGAGGGGGTGATGCACCTCAATGGCGCATTAGGCCATCATGAGGTCTTGGACGTGACTTACAATCACAACAAGCAGGTCAGTGTCGTTGGCGGTCGAGTGGCCGTACACCCAGCAAGATTGCAGCCGTCTGTATGACAACGGATCCCAGAGCGACTAATACTATTCCCGACGTCGTATGTAGCTAGAAGGTATCAATACCCATGCTCGTCATCTCCGGTTAAGCATGCTACGAGACTACCATCAGTACAGTTCCCCTTCACCAGCTATAAGTGGCGCGGCAGGTCGTTCGTCTCGTGTAAGGTGATTTTCAGTCTAGCCGTTGCCGCGACGAATAGGAACGAGTTCTTCGTCGAGTGCGAAGTCGGTCGTAGAAGTACCGAAGGGCGTCACGGCCACGGATGACGAGTTCCCTCGCTCTTTCGATCGCGAATTCTGGTGCGGGGAGTGAGAATTCGTCGTCTCGTCCCTACCGCACTTCAATGTCGCGACCGCAGGAACGTGAGATGCGATTATTACCTGCCGATGACACCCGGCGATTCGAGGGCGCGGACCGAAAAAACCTCTCTTGGTCTTCACCCCTCATATATGACATCATTGTCAACACATTGACGGTTTCTTTGAAGAGGAGGTTGAGTACAACATGTATGTGTCTATGTGGATGGGCTACTGCATACCTCGTGATTGCTACGACGGGGGGCGCTCGCTGAGTAGTTCCGAAATCAGGTGCGCCCTTCCCAGCATCGCATTCCGATATTGCTCGAGGGATGTGGCCGCATGAGAATGACAGTAGCCGAATACATCGCTGATTCTATCATAGGGCATGGAATTGACCACCTTTTCACGGTGGTGGGCGGCGGCTCAATCTTCATGAACGACGCTTTTGGTCACGAGAAGCGCCTGACGGTAACCTACAACCATCATGAGCAGGCATCCGCGATAGCTGCTGAGGCATATTACAGGCTGAACAACCAGATGGCTGCGGTCTGCGTAACGTCTGGGCCGGGCGGTACAAATGCAATGACAGGATGTCTGTGTGCATATATGGGTTCCATCCCTATGATTGTCTTCTCAGGTCAGGTGCGCTATCCCCTCACGGTGAGAGGGCAAGGACTGGACCTGAGGTCGAATGGAGAGCAGGAATACGACATCTGCCGTTCTGTTGCGGGAATGACCAAGTATTGCGAAATGGTTATAGATCCACTACGCATTAAGTATTCGCTAGAGAAGGCGCTATTTCTCGCTACGTCAGGACGTCCTGGTCCCGTGTGGCTCGATATTCCGCTCGATGTGCAATCTGCAACGATTGAGTCAGATGAGTTGATTGCATTTGACCATATCTCTGAGGGCTTGGAAGAAAAGCCACGGCTTGACCGATTGACAGTGCGGAAGATTCTCGAGCGAATACGCGAGGCTGAGCGACCCGTGCTTTACTGCGGCATGGGAGTGAGATTATCTGGGGGTTATGAGAGCTTCATGAGGCTTGTTGACCGTCTGGGGATTCCCGTGACGACAGGAATGACGACGCTAGACTGCGTTCCGAATGACCATCCCCTATACGCTGGAAGACCCGGTGCCACCGGTGACAGGCCGGGCAACTTTGCCGTTCAGAGTTGCGACTTCCTTCTGTCCATAGGCAGCAGATTGAGCTATAAACAGACGGGCTATGCCACAGACAGTTGGGCCCAGCACGCATACAAGGTTATGGTTGATGTGGATCCCGAGGAGCTGAAGCGTGAATACCTGCACATTGACATGCCGATTTGTGCCGACGCGAAAGACTTTTGTGATGTCATGCTCGACGAACTCGTAGAGTCACTGCCTAGGAAAAAGGGCTGGATTGAACGCTGCAAGAACTGGTTAGATGCGTATCCAGTGGTCACCGAGGAGAGATACCATACGCCTGACGGCCGCGGGAGCATATACGTCTTTTACAAGATTCTTTCCGAAATGATGCCCGAGGGGGCGGTATATGTGACGACCTCGGGGAACTCGCGAGTGGTGTGTAGGCAGGCAGCTACAATGAAGAGCGGCCAGCGTGTGATAACCAACCACTCCACCTCACCTATGGGCTATTGCCTACCCGCGTCAATCGGTGTGTGCCTTGCAAACGAAAGTAAGCCGATTCTGCTTGTTACGGGTGAGGGTGGGTTCCAGATGAATATTCAGGAATTGCAGACCATTCGACAGAATAAGCTACCCGTTCGCATTGTCGTAATCAACAATTGCGGTTATCACTCCATAAGGCTCACCCAGAACGCATTCTTTGGCGATAAATCCCATGTTGGTATTGGCGAAGAGTCCGGGGACTTGAGCTTTCCCGATCTAGAAAAGATTGCGTATGCGTATGGTTTCCCATACTTCGAATCAAGGGGAATCGACGATTTGGAGGACACGCTGAAGGGGCTACTTGCGCATGAGGGTTATGCAATCTGTCAAGTATTCGTGACTCCAACGCAGGTGACGGAACCTAAGGCCTCTAGTAGGCGATTGGACGACGGGAGGTTGGTATCTGCTCCGCTTGAAGATATGGCACCCTTCCTGTCGAGGGAAGAGTTAGAGAGAAACATGACCTTCTGAAAGATAATTGACAATGCAGTCGAAAGACCAGCTAAGTTCTGTCAAGTGGGAAACGGAAAAAAGTTCGATTGATCTTTGATAACGGAATATGGTGATAAATGAATCAGCCCGAAATGCGTTTTCGCATACGGGAATGGCCCCGCCGCCCACGCTTGCGGGGATGGGCGAGGATCCTGCCCCCCCGTGGCTCGGTTCTCGACGTGCGGCCTCGGTCGCGGCCTACTCATCGGGAGGCTCGGTCGCATAGGGCACGGGGCTCCTGCGCTCCCTCAGGAGGGCCAGGATCACGCCGCAGAGCTTCCGCGCCACGGCGGAGAGGGCAACGTAGTGGTGCTTGCCCCTGCGCTTCGTGAGGTGCTCGTAGTACTCGCCGAAGTAGGGGTCGTACATCCTCGCGCGGTCGGCGGCGGTCATCAGCGCG
>CADBYM010000092.1 GCA_902798915.1 uncultured Coriobacteriaceae bacterium
CCCCGAAAACGCTGCGTTACCGCGAATACTACAGGCAAAGGCCCAGCTAGGACAAACGGCAGGTCACAATATCATCAACTCACTGCAAGAGGGGATTTTATATCTCACATCTAAATGGCTGCACCCTCATCGCAATTATATATTGTAGGGCGTCTGCTAAGGCAAGCGCCCTTAATCGGCTCTTAGATGCTCGGATACAGAACTCACGCCCGAGTCCTATCGAATGCATGAGTGAGGTACATCTTCCGATCGACCCTCGAATTGAGAACCATTCGACCGTCCCATGGTTCATGATCCCATGTAGCCATGCCTATGCCCATTACGAGTATGACTCCCACGCAGATGCTTTTTCGCTCGTCGAGGACACAACTTAAACCCAGACTTTAGCCAAGTGACCATCTACATGAGTCCGCCTCAGCCGCAACGTCAACCCCTTCACAAGGAACGTAATGCGAGGAGAGGAGCATGGGCTACGACCCGTCCGTATAGCAGCGACGCACAGTTCAACACAACAAAAGATAAGGAGTATGAACATGAAGAAGAACATCGGCGCGACGCTGGCCCTCTACCCCTGCCCTGTCATCGTGGTGGGCGCAATGGTGGACGAGAAGCCCACCGGGACGCTGGTTGCCCATGCCGGGACTGTGGCCCACAGCCACCTGATGATTTCCCTGGTGCAAGCGCACTACATCAACCAGGGCATCCGGGAGAACAAGAAGCTCTCCGTCAACGTCGTGGACGAGTCCTGGCTGGCGAAGGCAGACAAGATGGGCACCGTGTCTGGCAACAAGGTCGACAAGTCTGAGCAGTTCGCCTGGACCATGGGCGAGAACGGCGCTCCCCTCATCGACGAGGCCAAGGTGTCCATTGAGTGCGAGGTGGACGGCAACTACGAGCTGGAGCACTTCGACCGCTTCATCTGCAAGATCCTTGCGACCTATGCGGACGAGGCCGTCCTGAACGAGAAGGGAAAGATTGACTACCTCGCATTCAAGCCCGTGCTCTTCGAGTTCCCGACCTATGAGTACTTCGTCACCGGCGAGAAGGTCGGCAACTGCGGAAAGATGAACTGACTCCTTGCATGTTGGCGCTCGGTGTGCCGTTGCCGTTCCATATTGCCAAACGCAACGATACAACCCTCTTCGTAACCATCCCTGCGGATCGGCCACCAAAAGGCATCGTCCCCCAAAGCCAAACAGCGACGTGATGCAGGAGGCGCATGACGAAGTATGCGTTATCTGCATTTGTAATGGAGCGAGCGTGACATCAGAGTATAGGCAGGCGGCTTAACCAGGACGGAGGAAGGATGAGAAGAGTTGCTTTGGCGGCGGTCGCTCTGGCGTTGTCTTTCTCGATCGCAGGCTGCTCTGGTGGTGCGAATCACATCGAGGCGCCTGAGACCTCGCCGGAAACTGAGACCGCAACAGATACCGGATCCCTACCCGAACCAAAGAGCGAGACCAACGAGATGGAGGCTGACATGATGAAGATGAGCGTAGGCGGAACTGACGTGACCGTGGAATGGGAGGACAACCAGGCAGTTGCCGACCTCCGAGCGCTCGTGGCCGACGCACCCCTGACCGTGAGTCTTTCCATGTACGGAGGATTCGAGCAGGTAGGGCCGCTGGGAACGTACCTCACGAGCAACGACGTGCGGACCACAACCGCCGCCGGTGACATCGTCTTGTACTCTGGCAACCAGATCGTGGTCTTCTATGGATCGAACAGCTGGGCTTACACGCGCCTCGGGCACATTACCAGCCAGACTGCCGAAGGCATGGCAGAGCTTCTGGGCAACGGTGACGTAAGCATCACCATCGCGCAGCAGTAAGGAGTCACCGCAATGAACATCCTCATCCTCAACGGGAGCCCTCGCCCCAAGAGCAATACGGCGGCGATGGTTGCCGCTCACCGCGATGGCGGCAGAGAGCGCCGGCCACACGGTAACGGTCTTTGACGTGTGTCGGACGAAGATCGCGGGATGCCCAGTCTGCGAATACTGCCACACGAAAGCCGCGCACCTGCGTTCAGAAAGATGACATGCAGGAAACTACCCCGCCCTTGATGAGGCCGAGAAGAGCCAAGGCTGGCAGGACGGAGACATCAGCGTGACGGACGGTTGGTCTGCCATCCTGCACAGCGGGCAGGAGCAGTCACAGGAATACCGCGTGATGCCAATTGTCCGCCTGAGCGAGGAAGATATCGCTCAAGTTCGCACGCTACCAGACAAGGCAACGTTTGAGCTTTCGATGCTCAATGTGTTGACGAGCAACGCCCGGCCTCCTAAGCTGTATCTATCATCGATACATCTTAGGAGGCTATCCCATGGGAAGAATCGTCGACGTCATTCAAAGCCGTCGGAGCGTCCGCACGTTCGAGAATCGGTCGCTCACATCCGAGGACCGCGCATACGTCGAACAAGTCATCCAGAGCATCGAGACCCCCTTCGGCGTGCCCGTGGGGTTCCGGCTCCTCGACGCGGCCGAACACGGCCTCAAGAGCCCCGTCATCGTGGGCGCGTGCGACTACGTGGCCGCGAAGGTCGAGCGTGTGCAGGGGGCCGAGCTCTCTCTGGGCTTCGCCTTCGAGACCTTCTGCCTCCGCGCGGCAGAGCGAGGAATCGGCACCGTCATGCTCGCGGCGTCGCTCTCCCGCAAGTCGTTCGAGAAGGCCATGGAGGTCAATCCTGACGAGGTCATGCCCGTAGCGAGCCCCGTCGGCTACCCCGCCACCAAGATGTCGCTGCGTGAGGGCATGATGCGCAAAGCCATCAAGTCCGACGAGCGCCTGCCCTTCTCGCAGGTCTTCTTCGACGACTCCTTTGGCTCGCCCCTCTCCCTCGACCAAGCGGGCCGCTTCGCAGAGCCGCTGCAGATGCTGCGCCTCGCCCCCTCCGCCACGAACAAGCAGCCCTGGCGCGCTGTTGTGGATGGCGACGCCGTGCACTTCTTCGAGGAACACAGCTTGAAGGAAAGCGCGCTCGGCGACATCCAGAAGGTGGACATGGGCATCGCGCTCTCGCACTTCTGGCTAACGACACAGGAGCAGGGACTCGAGGGCCGCTTCGCCACGTGTGACCTGGCGATAATCGCCCCCGAGGACGTGGAGTACGTCACGTCGTTCGTGGCCGCGCGATGAGGGACACCCGCTTCGCGTCCGCCTTGCACCTGCTCGTCCTCGTCTCGGAGGCCGAGAAGCCCATGTCATCCGAGCAGATGGCAGAGAGCATGGGAACGAACGCGAGCTACGTGCGCAGGCTCTCCGGGGCGCTTCGCAAGGCGGGCATCGTGCGGAGCCACAAGGGATCAACCGGTCTCCGCCTCGTGCCAGACGCCTCGGAGCTCACGCTGCTCGACGTGTACCTCGCCGCCTGCGAGACGGACCACGTCGAGTTGTTCGAGGTGCATCCCAACCCCAGCGACCGGTGCATCGTGGGCAGGCACATCGCTCCGGTGCTGGAAGACATGTTCAAAGGACTAGGGGAAGAGGTCGCGCGAGAGCTGCGGGCCCGCACGCTCGCCGACTGCACGGCCGCCTTACGTGCCCATGCCGCGCAGACCAATGACTGGGAGGGAGTCACATCATGAGAGCTGCCGTACTCGACAAATACGACAAGAATGGTCGCGAGCTGCAGATACGAGAACTGCCCGTACCCGAGCCCGGCCCCGGCGAGGTTCTGTTGCGTGTGCATACCGCAGGCGTGAACCCCCTCGACAACATGATTATACGGGGAGAGGTGAAGCTGATCGTTCCCTATCGCCTCCCGCTCATGATGGGTAACGAACTGGTTGGCACCGTTGAGGCGCTGGGTTCGGGTGCGGGCCGCTTTGCCGTGGGGGATCGCGTCTACGGTCGCATGCCACTCGCCAAGATCGGCGCGTTCGCGGAGTATGCCGCGGTCGCAGAGACGGCACTCGCGAAGGTTCCGGACTATCTCTCGAATGAGGAGGCGGCATGCGTTCCCCTTACGGCGCTCACCGCCCTACAGTCGCTTGAGCTCATGGGCGCCAATGCCGGTGACTCTATCTTCGTATCAGGAGGCACGGGCAGCCTTGGCGCCATGGCCATACCCGTGGCCGCTGGCAGGGGCTCACCGTCGCGACCAACGGCAACGGAGCGTCAGAGGAGCGCATGCGCGCACTGGGCGCATCGACCTTTATCGACTACCGCACGCAGGATTACGCCGAGGTCTTGCACGACATGGACCTCGTGCTCGACACGCTCGGCGATTGCGAGTTGCCAAAGGAGTTTGCCGTGCTCAAGCAAGGAGGCACGCTCGTGTCGCTCCGCGGTCTGCCCAACGGCAACTTCGCCAAGCGCGCGGGGCTGCCCTAGTGGAAGCGCCTCGCGTTTTGGCTAGTCGGCGGCAAGTACGACCGCATGGCGGCCAAGCGCGGGCAGCGCTACCGCTTCGTGTTCGTCCACGAGGACGGCAAGGGGCTCACGCGTATCCCCGAGCTCGTGGGAGACAAGCGCCTCGAGGCGTCGGTCGACAGCGTCTTTGCGCTCGAGGACGTGAACGCAGCCCTGACCAAGGTGGCAGCCGGCGGATCGAAGGGCAAGACTGTGCTTAGGGTCTCGTAAGCACAACAGCTGGACCCTCCAAGGGGCAAGCCCTTTCGAACGCATGTGGTACAGGTCTTGGAGCAGTTACCCGTGCACTTACAGCACGCCCTCTGCCTCAAGCGCCTGGCACAGGCGCTCATAGTGCAGGAAGACGCCCTGCTCGGCGAGCCCGGCAATCTCCTCCCAGCTCGCCAGGCGGAAGTCCACGGCCTCGCCGTCCACGAGGCGCACGTCAGACTCGTCAAAGTCCAGATGCAGGTGATAGATGTCAACGAAGTAGTTGTCGCCGCGCTTGAGATCGACGTTCTCGTAGCTGTAGACGGGCGCGGGCACCTCTCCGGTCACCTTCAGGCCAACCTCCTCGGGAACCTCGCGCAGCACCGCCTGAGACGACGTCTCGCCCGCACGCACGCCGCCTCCGGTCACCTCCCACCAACCGGCAGCCCAATGCTTGTCGAGCGAGCGCTGCGTGATGAGGAACCGTCCCCGCGCGTCCTCGATGAGCGCCAGCACGTAGAGCATGTACTGACCCTCATGCAGGAAGGCGCCCTCGCGGGCCATGGTCTCACCCGTAAGCTGTTTGTTGCTGTCGTATATGTCAATCATCTCTTGCATGGCGGCATCCCTTCGTTTTTGGCTGTCCGCCATTGTAGGCGGTAAGCGCATAGCCTGGCAAACGTGGCTCGGGTTCGTTACACCATCGTGACTTGATGCTCTTCGTGGCATCTCCATGATGCGAGACGCGCGCATGCGGACAGGCCCGTGACGGGACAGGCATCTCGCGCACCATCACGTGCCGCCTCTCCGCTAGCGAATACGCCCGCCACAGTTGCTGCAATAAACCGCCGCGCCATTGGGGATACCGCCTCGAGGCGTGGTCAGCGGCACGCCGCAATGCGGGCAACGGCCTTCGGAGGCGCGTCTGGCGCGCTCGTCCTTTTCGGCGGCGATCTGGTGCACGGCGTCGCGGAGCCCGTCCGCGTAATCGGTCGCGCTTCGCTGCTCTTGGTTCCAGGAGGCTTTGATGTCGCGTACCAGCTCCGGATCGTCGATCTTTTCGAGGGCGCCCTCACGGACGTAAGGATCCTGCACGGTTCGGGCGATGTCTTCCAAGACTTGCTGGTCGGTGATGCGCTCAACCGCTTTGCAGCGCGCATGGCGATCCGCATCGTGGTATGCGAGTTCGGCGACGATGTCCATGTCGTCAAGCTTCTCCATCGCGGCGATTCTGGTGAACTCGTTCGGTGCCGATCGGGCTATCTGAGCCAGGGTGCTTTGGTCGTCGATGCGTTTTGCGGCGATTCTGCCACCTTTGTCCGTCCCCGCCTCAAGCGCCACCTTCACGAGCAGGGCGGGATCGTCGATTCGCGAGGCAGCATATTCTGCCGCCCACATCGTGCCTG
>CADBYM010000093.1 GCA_902798915.1 uncultured Coriobacteriaceae bacterium
GTGAAGTGTTAAGTCTGGGAACCGCCGTGTACCGAACGGTACGCACGGTGGTGTGGGAGGACGGCGCGTCAATTAATGGCGCGCCTCCTACCCGATTGTCACGTTCTGCTAGTGCAAGACCCTCCTGCGCCAGTTCGAGGTCGCAGAAAAGAGCTTGAGCAGGACTATCTGTTCGTGACTCTCGTGGACACGATAAACTGCGATGTAGGTGTCCACGCGCACCCAACGCAGGGGTGTTGCGTCATCGGCGTCATCGTCTACAACCCTTCCCATATGCGGATTGTCGGCGAGATGATCGCTGAGGTTGTCGACGGCATTGAGGAGTCTCCTGGCACTTCGAAGCTCATAATTGTCGACACGGAATGCGACTGCCTCGTCCAAGAGTGCGTTGAACTCATCGGACGCGACGACCTCATAGGCCATAGCGATCCCTCATGCTGTCGGTCACGGCATGCACCTTGGTGACTCTGCCTTCTGCATAATCCTCATCCGCGCGGGCAACGCTCTCCCAGAACTCCTCGCGAGTGCCCAAAGTGAGTGGGTCCTTGGGAACGGCTACGATTTGGACGCGCTCTCCATCGCTCAAGAACTCGACCTGGTCGCGTGGTCCGACTCCCAAGATGTCGCGGATGACCTTGGGGATGCTCACCTGTCCGGACTGCGTTATGGTGCTTACGGCTGCGGGCATGGCTCCTCCTCGTCTTGGACTATTAAATATAATAGTCTCGTCAAGGTAGTCGGTCAACATCCTCCGTTCCCGTTGCCAGACCTGTTGTCACGGTAGTTTGGTGACAGCGAGAGCCAGAAGGTGGCGGATGGCATTTGGTATATCCGCGCCGAGGGCCACGCCAAGGGCAACTCCATCGTGGTCGTGGAGGCTGCAGACGAGGGTCTCTTCTAAATATCAGTCAATCAGTGGAAGGTACGCCTCTACATAGCGATGATACGAGCCCGAGGCGTCATACGTCCTAGACAGCAGTAGACCATACAGTAGCCCCGCAGGCCGCTCACCCAGCCGTTCAGCCTCGCCGAGCAGTCCTTCAAAAAGCTTCTGTCCAAATCCCCAGCGCTCGCCAGCATCCACACACGTAGTAAGTGCCCTGCCTGCGAGAAGCTCGACACATCCGTCCTTTGGGCCACCGAGCATCTCGTAGCGGTCCACCGTCATTGCAAAACCCCAGAAGTAGCGCTCCTCATGCGCATCGGGAAAGTACGCCATGGGTGGAAGGAACACTGCTTGGCTTCGGTTTACAAAGCTGCCTGCCTCACTCAGATGCTCGTCCAACAGCAGGTCATGCACTTCTCGACGCGCTACAAAACGCGCTGCAGGAAACGTGCGCACCTCATAGCGACCCAGGCGTTCCTCCACACCGCGGAGCTTCTCTCTAAACGCGCGCATGCATTCGAGTGCCATGGTCCTGTACGCGAGCTCACGCTCCATCTCGCCCAGGCGTGTATTGACCGAGCGCTCGACTTCCGCTAATGAGCTATGGTGAAGAATGTCGTGCACCTGCGCAAGGCTAAACCCCATGGCCTGATAACGCTTGCACTCCCACAGAAGGTTGATTTGCCAGTCGTCGTAGTATCGGTAGCCGTTCTTGGCATCTATCTGCGGTCGAATGATGCCTAGCCGCTCGTAATGCCGCAGCGTGTCGCGCTTTATGTCGAATGCCCGGCAAAGATCCTTTTGCGTGTAGCGCACGACCACTGCTCCTCACATGCCCATCGTTCCGCATTGGTCCGTTGACCTGGGGTTACCCCCACCCTTATGCTAATCCTAACGGTAAACGCACTGAGGAGAGGATATCTTATGAAGCTGGAAACCCTGTTTTCACCCATGAAGATCGGTACGTGCGAGATTCCCAACCGCTTGGTGGTGCCTGCGATGGTCATGAACTATTGCACCTATGACGGCATGATCACCGACCAGTACGTGGCCTACATGGAAGAGAAGGCCAAGGGCGGCTGGGGTCTTATCATCACCGAGGACTACTGCGTGCAGCCGGCGGGCAAAGGCTACAGCCGCATTCCCGGCTTCTGGAAGGAGGAACACGTCGCCAGCAGCCGTCGCGTGACGGAGGCTGTGCACAAGTACGACTCAAAGATCTTCGCCCAGATGTATCACCCTGGTCGCCAGACGACGCCAGCCGCGAACGGTGGCGAGACACCTGTGGCGCCGAGTCCCACCAAGGATCCCATGTGCCAGTTCCAAGCTCGCGAGATGAGCGTCGACGAGATTCACCAGCTCGTGGAGGACTTTGGCACCGCAGCGCGTCGCGCCAAGGATGCGGGCTACGACGGCGTTGAGCTGCATTGCGCTCACGGCTATCTTTTGGCGGAGTTCTTGTCTCCTGCCGTAAACCGTCGCGTGGACGAATACGGCGGATGCTTCGACAACCGCGTACGCATCGTGGACGAGATTCTTGCTGCTATGCGCGCTCAGGTGGGGCCAGATTTCCCCATCCAGGTGCGTCTCTCGTCAATGGACTTCGTGACGGGCGGTCGTACCGAGGCAGAGACCTATGAGCTCTGCCGCCACTTTGAGGAGATCGGCTTCGACGCATTGCATATCTCCAACGGCATGTATGCCTCGCACCCCAAGGACCAAATCATTGCACCGATGTTCACCGACCATGCCCTCAACATGGAGCGCGCACAGCAGGTCAAGAACCTCGTGAGCATTCCCGTCATCCTGGCGAATCGCATCAACGATCCCAAGATGGCCGACACGCTGCTCAAGATGGGCAAGGCGGACTTCATTGGCATGGCCCGCGGCTCGCTTGCGGACCCGTACCTGCCCGCCAAGGCCAAGGCAGGACGTACCGAGGCCATCCGCTATTGCATCGGTTGCCTGCAGGGTTGCGAGATGCCGCTGTTCATGGACGACCAGGCCGGCTGCTTGGTCAACCCGCGCTGTGGTCGCGAGTTCGAGAACGACCTTGCCAAGGTCGCCGAGGCCAAACGCGTCATGGTCATTGGTGGCGGCCCGGCCGGTCTCATCGCTGCTGAGACGCTCGCGTTGCGCGGCCACAAGCCCGAGGTCTTTGAGGCGCGCAAGCACCTGGGTGGCCAGTTCCGCTCGGCGGCATTCCCGGTGGGCAAGGGCGAGCTCTCCACATTTGTGAGCAGTCTGCGCAAGAGCCTCGAGGAGCTCGAGGTGCCCGTGCATCTGGGCTGCGAGGTGGATGAGGACGCCATGCGCGAATTTGCTCCGGATGCCATCATCGTGGCCACGGGTGCCAAGCCGCTGGTGCCGCCCGTGCCCGGCATTGATGGCGCCAACGTTGCCACCGCCGAGGACGTGCTGCTCGGCAAGGTGGAAATCAAAGACGCGCCCATCGTCGTGTGCGGCGGCGGCGAGGTGGGATGCGAGACGGCGGAGTACATCGCCGAGGTACTGCTCCCGCACGTGCCCGTTACCGTGCTCGAGATGCAGGACGACATCCTCACCGACATGATGCCCTTCACCAAGGTGTGCCTCATCGAGATGATGGTGAAGAATGGCGTCGCGTGGAAGACGGGAGCCACGGTGAAGGCAATCGAGGCCGACGGCGTAGTGTACGAAGATGCCAAGGGCGAGCACAAGCTGCCTGCCGGTCAAGTCGTCTCTGGCTTCGGATATCGCGCCTACAACCCGCTCGAGGACGCGGCACGCAGGGTCTGCGACAACGTGCAGGTAGTCGGCAGCGCCATCAAGGCTGGCAACGCGCTCGTGGCTGGCAAGGAGGCATACGCCGCGGGTCTGGCAATCTAGTACTCCATCGCTTAGAGAGCGATGTCCACGTCAGTCGATGAGCGGCTATGCGTGGGGAGAACGGAGCTCCCTGTTTCGGGCACCGAAGCAGGGAGCACTTTATTCCACATGTCGGTATTGCTTGTTGTCGCTCGACAAATGCCACGGTTGCCGATCCTGTGCCGACTGCCTCGGCGATGCCTTCGGCGTTGGTAAGACGACCGATGCGCGTGTAGCTGTAGCTCGTGTCGAAGCTCTGGTAAAAGAGCACCACGCAATCAGAACCATAGAGCATGAGGTCGCCCGCCTCGATGCGACCAGGGCGGCTTGGGTTGCTGGGCAGCTGTGTGTCTAGGTAGTGGTACTTCTCGTTGCCGTTGAGCTCGGACATGTCGAGCTCGAGAGGCAGTATGGCCATGAAGGCGCGACCAAGGTCGCTGTCCTCCAGATCCGCCTCAAAGTTCTGGCCGTTTACTGTGATCGTGATGGTTTCCATGGCTGCCTCGCTTTCCTCGGTTTCTTGTTCTGTGGTCTCAAGTGATTCTTGCATCTCTGCCACCCCTTGCGTTTGGGATGTTTCTTGCGTCTCTTCGCTTGCTGTGGGAGTGGCGGTCTCGGGGGTCGCACCGCAGGCTGCTAGGGTTGCGGCGCAGAGCAGCGTGCAGACGAGGCGCGCGATACGTGTTCTAGCGTTCATGCCAGGGCTCCTCCAGACTGAGCTCGAAGGTGGCGTCGTGGGGGAGTGCGCGCACGAGCTCGTTGTCCTTCTCCTCTAGGTGTGCGACCACCATGACCCTATACGTGGCCGACTCCTCCTGCCCACTGTGCAGAATCGCAAACCAGCCGTCCGCCACGCTAATGTCGCCGTCGTTCCAGCCCTGCTGTTTCTCGTCCTCGTCGAAGTCGCCCTCCTTAAGCTCGCAGCAATAGTCCACGCCCGAGTCGTGGCCCACCACGGTAAGGGGAAGACGGTTCATGAGGTCGCGCGCCGCCTGCGTCTGATTGAGTGGTGCCTTGACCTCGACGTCGCCGCAGCGGATCACAAGCCGCGGAACGTTGTGGTCTTCGGGGTCGGCGAGAGATGCACCGGCCTCGCGTAACTGGACAAGCAGCTCGTGCGACTTGTTCTGATCGCCGGCCGCAGTGAAGATGCCCATGTCTTCCAGGTGTAGCCAGCCTAGGAATGAGTGACGGTACGTGTAGATTGCACCATCGTATACGTCCTTGCTACCCGAGCTCAGCAGCAGGGCTGCCTTGCGCAGTCGGCGCGGGTAGCCTGGGGCGTAGATGCGGTCGATTGCGCACTTGAGCTGGCCAGAGAGACCGTGATAGTACACGGGCGAGGCGAGCACCAGCATGTCGGCCTCATCGAGCGCAGGGTAGATGAGGCGCATGTCATCGGCTTGCACACAGGTGCGCGGGTTCCTTTGGTGGCAGTGCTCGCAGGCAAGGCAGCCCGCGATGCGCATGTGGCACACGTCGAACACGGTGACGGTGTGACCAGCCGACTCCGCCCCCTCGCGGTAGGCGGCGACCATGGCTGCAGTGTTTCCTTTGGGACGGGGACTCCCGTTGAGAATGACTATGTTCATGCGCGTCTCCCAAATGAGCCGAATTCTGGATGACTCAATCGTACGCGCTCGCACAAACAATAACAAATGCCTATCGTTTATCCATTGCCATGCTAACGAATAATGATATGCCCCTCATTGGGGCCGGAATTTGATCTCTTACGGAAGGCTAATGCCGCATCCTTCCGTTAGCTCGCGTTTGCAGAAGGTAAGAGCCGAGGTGGATCCGGGTGGCGGGGTGAGCGGATGCCACGGACAATGCACCATCTGGTTTTTGGGGGTAATCTAAGCCCATACTTATGTGACGCCAGTCGATTGGTTTCGAATCGAAGGGATTCTGCTCATGCTCACCAGACGCGAAGCACTCAAGTTCATGTCGGCTGCGGGTGCCGCAACCACGCTGCTTTCCGGATGTGCACCGGGGGACAATCCGCAGACGTCCGGGGGAGACACGCCCAAGACAAAGCATCTGCGAATTCTCGCCACGAGCGACACCCATGGCATGTTCGTTCCCTGGGACTACGCGCTGGACGCCGAGGACCCCGCGGGAGGCATGGCCAAGCTCTCCACGGCCGTC
>CADBYM010000094.1 GCA_902798915.1 uncultured Coriobacteriaceae bacterium
CGTCGCCTGCAAGGTGACCGTGAAGAAGGACGCGGCCACCGCGAAGGAGAGGGAGCCGAACGACGTGCGGTCACAGGCCAACGCCGTCAAGGTCGGCACGACGTACAGCGGCAGGATTGGCGGCGACAACGGGAAGAGCATCGGCTTCCTCGGGGACGACAACGACATTTTCGTGCTGGATGTCTCCAAGGCGGGAAAGTACAAGGTGACACTGATCAACGACAGGGCGAACGCCTACGACACTATCTCGGTCGCGTGGTTCGACGAGGGGCTGCTCGACTACGACGACTACGTGCTGACCGTGGACACCGACGTCAAGGGGGCCAGCGGCACCGCCCAGGTGGCGCTCTGCAAGGGGAGGAACTACTTCCGGGTCGAGGGCGCCAGCCTGCACCAGCACCCGTACCGCCTCAGGGTGACGAAGGCGTAGGGCAGGGGGATTCATTGCGGCGGGGGCGCGTGCGCGTCCCCGCGGTCGTATGGGGCGCCGGCGCGATGGCGCCGGGGACGAGAGGGGGAGAGGGCCATGAGGCTTCATCCGACGACGAGGGCGGCTATAGTCTTTGCGCTCGCCTACCTGCTGTGCTGGGGGTCGATTCCCGTCCCAGCGCTCGCGGAGATGGCTGAGGAGGCGCGGGTGCCAGTCGTGGAGGTGGACGCAGGTCAGAACGATGCGACCTCGGACGAGGCCTTGCCGCCCGAGGGGAATGGCGACGCGGCCAACGGCCTTGAGACCGAGTCCGCCTCTGAGGACGTGGCGCTGGAAGCGCCGGAGGACGCCATCCTCACCGTCGAAGGTGGCGAGGTTGATGATTCCGGCGAGGCTGCCACGTTGGCAATAGCCGAGGTCGCGGAGGTTGAAGAAGAAGGTGAAGAATCATCAATAACTGATGAAGACGAACAAGTGCGCGAGGAGAATACTATTGAGATTGGTGCGGAACCGGTGGAGCCAGTCGCTGAGTCTTTGGGAACAGACAGTCTTGGAGTGCAGTCAAGCAGTTCGCTGGCAAACGGAGGACTCCCAAACGTCACGGTTCGCAGTAGTCTTGGCAAGTACTCTTGGCCGGAGATAAACGCAATCGCCTGTGCGATTAGTGCTGCCGCAAGTGATGAGTCAGGAATCGATATTGCCAAACACTACAATCTGCTCGATGCAGATGACAGCCTGGTAAATGCTGGGACAAAGAGTGTCGTTCTTTCAAATGGGACGAAGACATCTGTGCGAATACTCGGCTTTCGTCATGACGGCCTTCAGTCAGGAGAGCGGACGGGTATAACGTTTATGTTTTGGCAGGATTTGGCATACAGGCCAATTGATGGCTCTTATGTCAGCTGGCAAGATTCCTCACTTCGCCGATGGCTGAATGGCGATGGTCTAGAGCTTCTACCACGTGAACTTAATGAACTGATACTACCCGTTGAAAAAGAAACCAAGACTTACGACGGGACGTCGTGTACCTGCGACAAGCTCTGGCTGCTCTCTGCTAGAGAAGTTTGTATAAACCGTCGTGAGGGTGGTTCGCCATATAAGCTATTCACGAACGGTGGTGTTTCACTAAGCAAAGAGGGATATGAGCGCAAAGACATGCCATTGTTTAATGGCGGGGGATGGTGGCTGCGCAATTACAACAGCTACTATGGCTACCACTGGTATCTCCGAACGGCCGCTGAGGGGTTCAGCCACAGTCACCCAAATACCTCCAGTTCCATTCGGCCGGGTTTCTGTTTGGGTAGTCCCAGTTCTCAAGGACAAGTTCCGCTCACTTCAACCGACGTTGCAGATGCTTACGTTTGCGTCGACGGCCAGGATTCAAACGATGGCGTTAGGGTGACCTGGAAAAGGGGCGGAACCAAGCCGAGCGTAGAAGTCCAAATGGGTTCGGGATTAATGAAGAAGACGCTGCAGCAAGGCAGGGACTACACCGTGTCTTATGAGAACAACAGTGTGCCGGGAAAGGCCAAGGCAACGATACATGGCATCGGAAACTACATGGGGTCCAAGTCGGTCGAGTTCGAGACCTACCTATCTGACGAGTATATGTATGACCGGCGCAACACTTGGCACTTCCAAAACTTCGGCGATGAAATAGGAATGTCGTTTTACCAGCGTCTATTTGGAAAGGTATGGGGACTGAAGTTCAAGACAGACAATCTGGACAAAGACGGCCAGGACAGTAGCAAGAAAGGTCTGTGTTTTGGCATGGTGGCGTCTGCCCAAGCGGTGGCGTCACACTCATTCCCCTGCGTACGTTCATTCACGAGGGATGGGTATCCGGCGATTGACCTGTATTCAGTGAGCGAGGACATGCAAAGCTCTGATATAGGGATGAGTGCAAGTGATTTCATCAAGTACGCATTCATCGTGCAGAACGACAAGCTCCTCGCTGCAGAGTGGGAGCATAACAAGAACGACCTCGATGGTCTGAGGGAAGCCGTTTTGGCATGCGTTCTCAATCCGGAAGAATCGGAACCTATTGCCATCGGCATGCATGGGAATGACAACCACACCATATGGGGTATGGGCATCGCGAGGGACGATGGAGACAAGACGGAGATATTGGTCTACGATCCGAACAAGCCGGGTTGGGACAGGAGGGATGTTCTCACAATCACGAAGGACTCGTCCGGGCGATGTGTGCACTGGAAGTACGGTGGATGGAACGACGAGAACAAAGACGCCGAGATTAGTTGGCAAACGCCCGGCAATCGTCTCGCTGCGCTTTTGCGACGTTCTGAGCTTGAGGGCTTGGATTACGATGTGGGAACCAACTTGGTTGAGATATGGGCGAAACAGGATAATCTCATATCGAATGGTGGCAACAACTACTTCAAGTCGAAGCTGTTTGAGTCCTTCCAAGATCGGGTGTTTCGTATTGAGCGCTCAAATGGTGAGTCTTTCCCTGATGGGGAGGCATCGGAACTCTACTGGGTCGAGGGAAGCGGAGACTACACTATTCCCGAGACTAGCGCAGAAACTGGGCTAAGCGTCACTGCTGTCGATGGTGGGGTGCAGCTCTTGCTGCGTACTGGCGTGAGCGGCAGGCTACATGTCTCCGAGGGTGGGCCGGATGCGGTCTCTCTGTCGCAGCCCGAAGGGTCGAGGTTCGAGGCGGGCTTCATTTCCGAGAATGCAAGTGAGGTAGTCATTTCCGGTGTTGGTTCTGAGTCCGTAGAGATGGCACAGACGGATGAGAGCATCGATATATCCGGCGTCACGGAACTCGTCGTGCGTAATGACGATGACTGCGTGACGCGCGTCGTGGGTCTCGACGAATCCGAGACCTACACCATCCTCCCTGGGGATGGGCTCACGTCACCCGAGGTCATCAGCAATGGCGAGGTCGTGTCCGCCTTCGACCAGAGGGTCGTCAACGTGGCCGCTGGTGGTGCCCATTCCGCGGCTATCCTCGAGGACGGCTCCCTCTGGGCTTGGGGCCGCAACGACAACGGTCAGCTCGGAGACGGGTCCTACGAGGACAGTCTCACGCCCATCAAGGTGATGGACGACGTCGTTGCGGTGTCCCTTGGCAACGAGCACTCCGGCGCCATCAAGAGGGACGGGTCCCTCTGGATGTGGGGCCGCAACAAGTACGGCTCTCTGGGAGATGGCACGACCACCTTCCGCCCGTCGCCCGTCAAGGTGATGGAGGACGTAAAGCAGGTTTGCTGCGGCAATGGCACGACCGCTGCGGTCAAGGTCGACGGCTCGCTCTGGGTGTGGGGCTACGCGGGGATGGACGGACTCGGCATAGGGGAGCCAACGTCCTTCCTCGACTATCGCAGCTCGCCCGTGCGGCTGGCGTCCGGCGTCGCCTCGGTCTCGATGGGCGGTAACGTCGGCGCCTACGTGACTGCAGACGGTCGGCTGTACACTTGGGGCGCCGGCGCGATGGACGGTGCCGTCGGGACAGGTGCGAAGGAGAACGTCCTCTCGCCGACTGGGATTCTCACGGGCGTTGCGTCTGTGGACATGGGCTCCACGTCTGCCGCAATTCTGACTGATGGATCCCTCTGTCTCTGGGGCAGCGCTAACGGCTCGTATTCCCCAGTCAAGGTCGTCGACGGCGTCGCGAGCGCCTCCGTCGACGACGGTTTCGTGGCGGCCATCAGGGACGACGGCTCGCTGTGGACGTATGGCGACAACCGATACGGCCAGCTCGGCAATGGCTCCGCAGGAGGGTCATGCGACTCGTTCGAGAAGGTGTGTGACTCAATGAGCGTCGTGGCGGCAGGTGGCGGCTTCTGCGTTGCGGTCGATTCCCAGGGAGCCGCTTATAGTTGGGGAAGGAACGCATACGGCCAGCTCGGCATGGGTGGTACGAGGGACCAGGCGCAGATAAGGGCGCTGGTCTCCGGGTCTGCCGCATCTATCACGGCGGCCGACACGGTTAACATCTCGTCCGCCACCATCGGCGGCCTCTCTGGGGTGGTCTACTCCGGCGCGCCGGTAAGACCGGCGATTACTGTATCCGTGGGCGGTCAGACGCTCGAGGAGGGCTGGGACTACGAGGCTTCCTTTACGGACAACGTGGCGGCGGGAAACGCCTCCGTGACCATCAGGGGGAAGGGCATCTACACGGGAAGGAAGGAGACAACGTTCACTATCAACAAGGCACCCTCCTCTATCAAGCTGGCTGCCCAGACAAAGACCTATACGGGCAAGGCGCTCTCTTACAGCGGCTCCGTGAGCAGGTCGGGCGCCTCTGGCAATGTCACGTACAGGTACTACAGCGATGCTGCCTGCACCAAGGCAGTCGCTGCTGACGACGTCAAGGCTGCCGGCACCTACTACGTGAAGGCGACCCTCGCCGCGGACGCCAACCACAAGGCGGCGACGAGCGCCGCCGCAAAGTTCACCATCGCCCGCGCGAGCGTAGACGTGCCGAAGGCGACGAACCGCACCTACAACGGCAAGGCGCAGGTCGGCGTCGCTGCCGGTGCCGGGTACAAGCTCTCCGGGACGACCTCGGCGACCAACGCCGGCACCTACAAGGCCACGGCAACGCCCGACGCCAACCACAGGTGGCCTGACGGCACCGCCGCCGCGAAGGCGGTCTCGTGGACCATCGCCCGCGCGGGCGTAGACGTGCCGAAGGCCACGAACCGCACCTACAGCGGCAAGGCGCAGACGGGCGTCGCCGCCGGTGCCGGCTACACGCTCTCCGGGACGACCTCGGCGACCAGCGCCGGCACCTACAAGGCCACGGCCACGCCCGACGCCAACCACAGGTGGCCTGACGGCACCGCCGCCGCGAAGGCGATCACGTGGACCATCGCCAAGGCGGCCTCGTCCATCTCGCTCGCCGCGCAGACTAGGACCTACGCCGGCAAGGCGCTCGCCTACACGGGGAAGGTGACGAGGTCGGGCTCCGCGGGCAAGGTCACGTACGCATACTTCTCCGACGCCAAGTGCGCGAAGGCCGTCAAGGCCGAGAGCGTGAAGGCCGCCAAGACCTACTACGTGCGCGCCACCCTCGCCGCCGACGCCAACCACAAGGGCGCGACCAGCGCCGCCGCCAGGCTCACGGTCGCCAAGGCCGCCAACCCGCTCGTCGCGAAGGCCGCGGCGAAGACGATCAAGCTCGCCGCCGTGAAGAAGAAGGCCCAGGCGGTCGCCCCCCTCACCGTCACGAAGGCGCAGGGCGCGAGGTC
>CADBYM010000095.1 GCA_902798915.1 uncultured Coriobacteriaceae bacterium
TGGTCGGCGCACTTGTGGCGGCGATTGCCGTTGCGACCGCCATAAGAATCATGGGCACGAGCGGCATGGAGATCGCCCGATCTGACGCTCCCGTCGAGGTGCTCTGCGAGGCGCTTCCCGAGGGACGACCCGATCGGGAGCAGACCGAGGAAATGACGCCCGCGCCGGCGGGGCCTTCGCGCGTGTTGGTGCACGTGGACGGCGCGGTGGCATTGCCTGGCGTCTACGTGCTGGAGAAGGCTGACCCACGCATTAACGACGCGGTGGAGCTTGCCGGTGGGCTCACGCCCGAGGCAGACACCATGCAGGTCAATCTGGCCGCACCGGCGGAGGACGGGCAAAAGGTCCACATACCCGCGAGGGGAGAGGAGGCCATCGAACGCGGGACGCAGATGGATGGGCCGGCGACCTGCGACACGTCGTCGGAGGACGCATCTTCGGGGCTGGTCAACGTCAACGTCGCCTCGGCCGAGGAGCTCTGCACGCTGCCGGGCGTGGGCGAGGCGACCGCCGCGGCCATTATCGAGGAGCGCGAGGGCCACGGTCCATTTGCGAGCGTCGATGACCTGATACGGGTCTCGGGCATAGGCGAGAAGAAGCTCGCCAAGATGCGGGAGCGAATCTGTGTTTGACGGGCGGCAGATGCCGAGGCGCCCCGACGTTCCACCTGCCGCATTTGCGCTCCTGGCGGTCATCGTGGTCGAACGGGCGCTGATGCGCGAGGGGCTTCCCTGGCTGGAAGGTGGCTCGGGACGGATTGCCGCCACCGCAATCGCGATGGCGGTTTGCACTGGCCTGTTCCTGCGGTTTGTCCGTCCCGTATGCCTGCTGGTCGCGGTTGGTGCGCTCTGCGCGGTGGTTCTCGCATCCCTCACCTTGGTGCGCGGGGAAGGCCTGTCGGAGGCGCTTGACGCCTCTCCGATCTCGCGCTGGGAGTTTTGCGTCGACGAGGACGCAACCGAGGGGACGCAAGGATTCAGGTGCCGCGCGAGCGCGCTCTGGAAGGACAAGGCCTTGGGATCCGTGTGGCTCGTCTCGCAAGAGCCATTCGACGCCGGCACCACGATACGCTGCTCGGGGAACTTCAGCGCGTTGGGTGATGACGAATGGGGAGCCTCATCCCGTATGCAGGGCATTTGCGGAACGGTGCGAGCGACACGCGTGACATGCGAGGTGGCACCTCAGGGGTTGCGCGGAATGCTAGGAGCCTTGAGGCGGGCCGTGATCGAGTCTCTGCGCACAGACGAGTCGGAGGCGCGGGCGCTGCTTGCGGGCTGCGTGTGCGGGTGGCGTCGGGCCCTTCGCGAGCGTGGCCTCGACCAGCTGTTCGCACGGTGCGGGACGGCCCATCTCGTGGCGGTCTCGGGCGGGCATCTCTCCATACTGCTCGGTCTCATAGAGGCGGGGCTTGCGGCCTGTACCATCGCACCGCGTCGACGCAACTTGGCTCTTGTCGCGGCAGGAGGCGCCTTCGTGCTGCTCTGCGGAGCTCCGGCATCGGCGTTGCGTGCGTGGGCGATGACGGGTGTGGCCCTTTGGGGCAATGCCGTCGGAAGGCGCGCTCACGCACTCTCTGGCGTATGCGTCGTGGGACTCGTGATGGCCCTGTGGGAACCCTCGCTGAGTGGACGTCTGGGATTCGTGCTCTCCGTGTCTTCCGTCTGTGGGCTCTGCGTGCTCGGACCGTACGGAACTTACGCCTTGGAGCAGGTCCTGCCCCACGTCAAGCTGCCGCGTCGGACTCCCAAGGGACTCAGGCGTCGGTTTGCGAGGGCGGCCACGGGACTCAAGCAGTCGATGGGCGCCTCCCTCGTCGCACTCGTGGCGACGCTTCCCCTCGTGGGTCCAGCCTTCGGAACGGTCTCCTTGGCCGGTCCCCTCGCCAACGCCCTGGTGGCGACGCCCTTCACGCTCATGGTGGGGACAGGCATGGTCGCCGGTGCGCTCTGCTGGCTGCCGCCAGTCCAAGGGGTCACGCTCATCCTTTGCGATGTCCTGGCAGTGGTGGTTCTGTGGCTGCTTCGGCTGGTCGACTCACTCGCGCTCCCCGAGTTGCCTGTACAAGAAGGTTCTCCGATTCCCCTGGGATGCGTATGTGCGCTCGTCGTGCTTCTGTTGAGTTGGCCTCGCATTTCACCCTCCAAGGCTCGTCTCGCAATGGTGGCGTGCGCCCTCCTCCTCGCGGGGATGCTCGTTCGCTGGAGGCTCTTCGCACCGACGCGCATCTGCGTGCTCGACGTGGGGCAGGGGGATGCCATCCTGGTGCAGGACGGCGCATGTTCCGTGCTCGTTGACGCTGGGCCCGACGACTCGGTGGTGGAGGCACTCTGGCGCAACCACGTGGTCCATCTCGATGCCATTGTGGTAACTCACCTTCACGAGGATCATTATGCGGGAATCGAGCATCTGGCGGGCAGGGTCGCATGCGAGCGCGTGGTCGTCGCACAAGGCGTCAGCGCGCATCTGACGGGAGAGGTTGCCAAAGCCATCACGGGCGTGAGGCCCAGCGGCATCGAGGAGATTCGCTATGGAGACGCGCTCGAAGTCGGCGGATTCACGTTGCGGATGGTGTCGCCCGTCGGCCCGGTCGCAGGCGACGAGAATCCCGACTCCATCGAGCTGCTCGCAAGCTACGACGAGGGCGGCAGGCGATTGACGGCACTTCTCACGGGTGACGCGGAGCGGGAGGAGACCTCGGCGGCCCTTGCGCGTGGCGATCTGTGTGATGTGGACTTCCTGAAGGTCGGGCATCACGGCTCGAGTGCGTCAGTGAGCATCGAGCTGGTCACGGCGCTTGATCCGGAGGTTTCCGTCGCGAGCGCTGGAAAGGGCAATAGCTACGGTCATCCCAGTCCCGACTGCGTGAGCCTTCTTGAGGCGACTGGCTCGGAGTTCCTGTGCACCAAGGACGTGGGGGACGTGGAGGTGCGACCTGGCGCCAGCGGTCCCATCGTACACACGCAGCGTCCGTTGTGCGAGAATACCTAGGCGGACTGATGACGCGGGCTTATCCGCGCGAGAGATGCAAGGAGTGGGTGCACATGGCCGAAGGCGGTCTTTTGGCGGCATACCTTGTCGTAGGGGTAGACAAGCTCAAGCGCGACCGCGTGATCCACCGCCTGAAGGGTCGCCTGGAAGCGGGACTTGAGGCGTTCAACCTCGACGAACGGACGGCTTCCGTCGACATGGTGCCCAACGAGTTCGTCACCTCGCTCAACACGCTGCCGATGGGCTCGGGATTCCGGCTTGTGCTGGTGCACGAGGCAAACAAGCTTCCCAAGCCCGTCTCGGAGGCGATCGTCACCTACCTGCAGAATCCCAACCCCAGCAGCGTGCTGTGCCTGGAGACGGAGGCGCTCGCTAAGAACACGCGCCTGTACAAGGCGGTCGTGAAGGTTGGCCCCAAGGCCGTCATCACGTGCGACGCGATTGCCGCGCGCCAACTTCCCGGCTATGTGGTACGAGTGGCTCGCTCGATTGGGTATAGCATCGATTCGGTCGCCGCCCAAGAGCTCGTCAGCCGCATTGGCGAGGACACTACCCTGCTCGAGCGTACCATCCGCTCACTGGGGGAGCAGTGCGGAGGAACCATCCGAGTCGAGGACGTCGAGGCAAACGTCTCTCGCACGGCTGAGGTCAAGCCATGGGAGTTCTTGGACAAGGTCGCCGCCGGAGACGCGCGACGTGCGCTCGAGCTGTACCGACACATGCCCAACCCGTCCCACCTCGCATTGGTGTCGCTTCTGACGCGACGAGTGCGCGACCTCATCTGCGCACGCTCGCTCACCGATCGGGGAAGGCAGGCTGATGTGTCCAAGGCGTTGGGGAGGCAGGAATGGCAAGTACGCGGGTTAGTGCAGTCAGCGCGTCGTTATACGCCCACGCAGCTCGCATCGTGCCTCAGGGCATGCGCCACATGCGAACGCGAGCTGAAGGGCGGCAGCGACGATGAGGAGGCGGCGTTCGTCAAGCTCGTGCTGTCGATCAGTGACCCAAGCTCCCTCAGCTGAGCAAAGCTCTCGCTTCGGCGGGAAGGGACCGGCTGCGCAGGGGATGCGTGCCGGATGCTCACGACAACAAAATGGATTAGGATACTGAGGAGAATCTGGAGTTCTTACAATTCAAGAGACGGGGGTCACGATGGCTCAACCCAACGGTAGACGCTTTAACATAAAAGCATTGCTGCTGGCCGTAGTCGGTCTTTTCATCATTAGCTGTATCGTGAATTTTGAAGGAATGAAGACTGGTGTCATGGTGCTTCTCGTGACGCTTGTCTTTCTTGTGATAGCGGCCCGAATGGCTGGCCGTGACCTTCTGGCCTTTTTTCGTCCGCAGATGCGTTCGACACTTCGTCACGGACGACCTTGTCCCCAGTGTGGTGCTCAGTCATATTCTATACGTGTGGTGAGGAAGTCATCTCCTGGTTCGATGCCGCTTACGACTAAGAAGGGCTTGAAGACCAGTTTTGAAGACGCGCTCTGCGGGCTCACGTTTGGACTCAGTGATAGCGTACTTGCGCTGTTTGGTGTGCGCTCGGCAAAGGCAAAGCATGTCGCTCGCGCGACATGCAATAGATGTGGCTTCTGCTGGACCATCCGAAAGGGCGGGCTCTAACAATCGAATCTGTTGCGTATGCCGAGAACCTGCGTTTCAGGACGGAGATGGCATAGTTTGCATATAGGCTGCCATTTGCCATGGCCTCAAGGAATACGATTTCCCCGGCTGCATAGTCGCAGCCCCACGGCGTTGCCCACCTGCTCGAACGACATCCTCCCGCCCGGCCGCTCGCGCCCGCAGGGCAGGAAGAGCTCCGTCCGACGGACGCCCCTGCCCCTGGCTATGCGCCTCCCGCTGCCGGGTGCGCTCGGGACTTTCACTCGTTAGGCGTGTGCCATGCCCGGCACACCAAGAGGGCCGCCCTGCCCGCTGCGCGGGACGGGGCGGCCGAGTCTGGGTGAGAAGAGCCAACGGGAAAAGGAACAGAGCCAATCACCATTCATATAACGCTGGAATCTCGAACGGCTGCTCTATGACATTCTATGCTTTGAGGCGAGCAACCGTCTGCCTTAATCCATTAAAGCGTTGCACCCGAGTATAGCCAAGCCTGCTGTCAAAGCTCCACCTGCACAAGACAGATAGAGCCATGCTTCATTGCTTATCCCGCCTGCAACACCATCCAGGCTGTCGAGATCCAGCTCCTCGTCGTCGCCCTGCGCCATGGCCGCGCCGATCTCCTCCATCGTGGTCTCGCAGCCCTCGTCGGCCAGGAAGGCGATGAGGGCGTCCTCGTCCTTCCTCTGCGCGACCTCGATGAACCGCGCCTTCAGCCCGTCGTCTGCCTGCATCCTCTCAACGAACTCTTTGAACTGCATCGTAGGACCTCCTG
>CADBYM010000096.1 GCA_902798915.1 uncultured Coriobacteriaceae bacterium
GCGACTGATGATCGCGCGCGCCATAGCCCCCAAGCCCAGGCTGCTCATCTTCGACGAGGCGACCAGCGCCTTGGACAACCAGACCCAGCGACAGGTAACCGATGCGCTCGACGCCATGGGTTGCACGCGCATCGTGGTGGCGCATCGGCTATCGACCATCCGACACTGCGACAGGATACTGGTCCTCGATGACGGAAGAATCGCAGAGAGTGGCACGTACGACGAGCTCATAGCCAAGGACGGCCTGTTCGCAGAGCTCGTTAGGCGGCAGCGAGTGGACGCGTGACGGCCACTTCTTGCGCCTACTGCGGCGGAACGTGTACGGGGGGACGACCGCCCGTCACGCCATCCACTTCATCCTTCGCCAGCTTGCAACGCTCCTCCTGCTTGGGCTTGCCCGTCTCCCCGCGAAGGGCTTCTTGGGCCTCCGACCGCTTCCTCTCATCCATCGTGCGACTCCTTTCGCTTAAACGCCGTGGCACCATTCTACGATGTTGGCACGCCACCCACAGAAACAATTGTCGTGGTGCCGTCCTCGGCCACCTCGTAGGCAACCTCCTGCGACGGATACTCGTTGCCCATAAGGTCGATGGCCACGAAGCGGAACTCGTACGAGCCGGGCGCGAGCGGGGTCTCCGACACCTTGGGTTGCTTGCCAACAACGATGTCCTCACGCAATTCTTCGCTTTCCAGCGAGATTGCAGACACGGTGCTCCCCGGCGCGAGGTCGGCCATGGAGCGGTCCGCGAGGCCGTTGAGGTCGTCAATGCCGCCCCACGTGCCCAGCAGCTCGTAGTGGCCGCCATCTTCCTCTTCTTCGTTCTCCACCCACGTCGTGCGTAGGTTCGTCCTCTTCCCGTCTACCTCAATGGGCGATGAGAACGTCTCGTATCCCAATCCGTATCCCACCACGTTGGCGTCGAGCACCATCCCGTCGAGCGTGATGGCCACCGCGAGTGCAGGGGTGTAGGTGAACGAGAGGTTGTCCCAGTCGTCTGCAATGTCCACGTTGGTATCGGTGTAGGTACCGTCGGTACGGCGGTTCTCCACATAGAGGTCAAAAAAGGCATCGGCGCAGGCGGGGTCCACCGTCATCGTGACGCCACCGTCCTTGTCCATCTTCACCTCGTCCAAGAACTTCAAGGGCACGGGGTCTTCGGCAAAGAATGACGCGAGAAGCTGTGCGTACTTTTCGAGCGGGGACACCTTGGCGTAGTTGGCAACCTCAGAAGCCGACGACGATATGGGATACCACATCGAGAGGCCGTTCGCACCAGTTGTCGCATCCCCGCACACGGAGAAGACCACAGCCTCTTCGATCGCTGCCGCAAGCCCCTCCTGCTGTTTCTGGTAGGAAGGCTGCGACAGCATGCCCTTCGTGATCCCGATGAGGTCCGTGAGGTTGGTGTGACCCTCCTTGTGAGAAGCTCCTCCAAAGGACTCGGCGTTCCGCACGCCATAGGCGACCCTACGCACCACTTTGGTCCCGCCATACTCGGCACGCAGGGCATCGATGAGCTCGTCGAGGGCGTCTTCCACTGCCCTGACCTTGGAGAGGTCAATGACCGACAGCGTGGCCGTCGCGTCCTTCTTGTACTTGACGCTCTTTACCTTGTATCCCTCACAGATGGCGATGCCCGCTGCGCGCGCGTCCACGCCCAATCCGAGCGAGTGAAGCAGCTCGACGTAGCTCCAGCCAGGCCCAGCCTCCAACTCCTCGGATGCGACGAGCCAGGACGCGTCATCAGACATCGTGATGGCAGTCTCCAACGACCCCATGAGACACGCGTCGAAGCCCACCAGGTCGTACGGCTTGCCGCGCGCGTCCACACCCGCCGCGAAGGCCTCATCCAACTCGGGGAGCGTGAGCGCGTCGAAGTCGTTCTTCTCGTCAAAGCAGGCGCCCTTGAGTGGCCCCCCGCCATGGTCCCACAGCACGGCCATCGCATGCTCGGAAGGATACTCCTCGGCACAGAACGTGAGGAAGTCCGTGAGCGTGGACCCCTTCCCCATGTTCACGTCCCCGACGTCGCCCACGGCTTCCAACTCATGCCCATGCGCAACGAATCGCGTCCCGTTCGCCACGTCGTCGGAGTGCCACCTCTTCGCACCGCCCGTCTGGATCACCAAGGTGACGTTCTCTGGCACGCCAGCCTCGCGAATCTCTTCGAGCGTTTTGGTCGCCCAACTCTGGCGACTCTCGAGGTTCGAACCGCAGAGATAAAGGCAAATCGTCCAAGTCCCGGACCCCGGGCCTACGCCACTGCACGACGTGAGCGATGCACACACCAGAAGAGCGGCCAGAGCCATGACGGTGCAGGCCACGACGCGTGCCTTCCAAACGCCGTACAATCTGTTCGCCGCTCTTCCCATCACATACATCCTCGGACAGCCCCTTTGCCGGTCATCGCTTGGTGCATCCCTTCGCATAGGGGCAGGATGCACAGCCACCACAACCGCGCGAGCGCCGCATGAGCCAGATCGCAAGCGCGATCAGCGCGACCAAAACGGCTACGACCACGAAGTCCCCTGCGTTCACCGAGCACCACCTCACCGACTACGCCGCCTTCGCAAAGCTCAGGCGGAGCACCTACACTAAATAATACGCTGAACGATGAATCACCGCTGTCACAAAATTTGACGTGCGTACCGTAGCCAAGAATAACGCCCCCGGATGGCAGGTCTGCCGTCCGGGGGGCGTCGCCTGGGTGCGCGTGCTCCTGGAACAGGGGACGGGTTTTCCGTTCCACCCCGGTGGAACGGAAAACCCGTCCCCTGTTCCATGTCCCCTGTTCCAAGGGGTAATCAGTAATACCTCCCGCCCTCGAACATGAGAATGATGTTGGGCATATGGCTGTGGCTCTCTTTGGAGTCGTCGTATTGCTTCAGCTGCTTGCCGTTGTTATAGGTCAAGACGTTGTTCATGATTGTCCCGTTAGGGGTGATGAGGTCGACGTAGTGAGTTTGCTTGTCCGTGTTGAACTTCGCGTTGAACTCCATCCCGTGGGCGCATCGCTCGTATGGCCTGTCGGAAGTCCACTTGAACCAATAGCCGTTGAACTGGTCCCACCATATGCCGGCAAGCTTGAGATCCTTCTCGAGGCTGCCGCCGTGGAGCCTCCTGGCGTATTCCTCCAGCACGCCGCTGGGAACGTCGTTGCCGGCTCTTTCGGCGGAATCGACAAGGATGCCATAGACGTTTTTGCCGAAGGTGTTGCAATACACCTGGTGCTTGAATTCATAGTAAGGCTTGCCTTGAAACCACTGAAGCAGATCGCTGGGGCTGAGGCCCGGATCCAGCTGTT
Organism: uncultured Coriobacteriaceae bacterium; assembly: GCA_902798915.1. GTDB lineage: Bacteria > Actinomycetota > Coriobacteriia > Coriobacteriales > Atopobiaceae > RUG440. The sequence goes on from CADBYM010000096.1 coordinate 3,306, forward strand.
CGAGGCGGTTGAGGGCCTTCCACAGCTCCGTGTTGTACTCGTCGTAGTTGAACGAAGTCTCAGGGTCGAAGACGTTGTAGTAGACCTCCATCAGGGCAAAGGAGCGCTTGAGCTCGTACTCAATGTTCGCGCGGTAGGACTTGCGCAGGTAGTAGCCCTGGGTGTCGAAGTTGAAGTGCAGGTTCCAATACTTGTCGTAGGTCTTGACGGGGTTGGCCTCGGCCGGCTTGGCCACCTCGCCCGCAACCAGGACGAAGTTCGAGGTCAGGTTTTCCATGTGCTTCGTGAAGCCCTTAAAGGCGCTGTTCTTCCTGCCGCCGGCGGCCTCGAGCTTCCCTATGTACTCGACGAGGCTGTAGTTGTAGTCATACTCCTCCTCGGCGACGCAATCCTCCGCCGGGGGCTCGATGCCGTCAGCCGCGGCGCGGATGGCGCCCGTCGTGAGCATTTTCTGGACGATCTCGGCATTCGAGTGCAGCGAGATGACCGCGTTGTCGAAGGTCTGCAGGTTGTTTGCGTAGGCCTGGCGCAGGGTCTCGTTGAGCGTCGCGTTCATGGCCCTGGTCAGGGCGTGCATGTCTGTGACCTCCAAGCCAACCTTCTGTACCTCGCTCAGGATCTGCTCGTTTGACACACCGCTGCTGCCCTCGCCACCCTTGAACAGTCCTAACATCTTGAGCACGCCCAAGCCGCCCTCAGCGACGTAGCTCCACTCGTTGCGGTAGAAGCCCCTGAAGATGCGGTAGGCGTCGGCGCCGAGCTCCGCGACCTTACCGGCCCTGGGGTCGATCTCGGAGAGAACCTCGGGCGCGTACTGGGCCACGGCGTCATAGTTCTCGTAGTCCCACTCTATCTCCTTGCACCTCTGCATGTACTCGATCGTGGCGTTGCTGGCATTGGCGTTGCCCGCGTTGGCGTTGTTATCGGCGTTGCCGCCGTCGTCGGCACGCGACATCTCGGCCTCGGCAAAGCCGGAATCCAGCAGGGTCTCCTGCACGGCCTCCGGGGCATCCTCGGTCACGACGATCTCGCCGTCCTCGAGGTAGGTGCCCTCGGGGAGCGCGATGTCCCCCTCCGAGAAGCCAGCCTTGTACTCGCCCAGCTCGGCGACCTGGGCGTCGTAGTCCACGTCCTCGATCACCACGCCGTTGTCCTCCGGCACGACGTGCACCACGGCATACGACTCCGTCCCGGCGAAGCGCACCGTGTGAAGTCGGTGACCTCAGCCTGATGCGTCTCGTGCTGCGGCTCCTCGCCCTCCGCGACATCGACGGGCACGTTGTAGCTCACGACCACGTCCTCCTGCCTCACGGAGGCGAGGCCCCACTCGGCCGCCTCCACCACCTCGACGCCCTCCTCGGGCTCGGCCGCCTCCACCACCTCGACGCCCTCCTCGGGCTCGGCCGCCTCGACCGCCCCCTCGGCGTCCGCGGCGGGCTCGGGCTCCACGGCCTCCTCGACGACCTGCCCGTCCTCGGGCCCGCTCTCCTCGACGACGACCGCGTCGGAGCCGCCCTCCTCGACGACCTCCACGTC
>CADBYM010000097.1 GCA_902798915.1 uncultured Coriobacteriaceae bacterium
CCCGGGCGCCTCCGTGAGCCGGTGGCCCGGGGCGGCCGACGCCCTCACCATGAGCGTCGTGCCGTAGGGCACCTCGTCGCCGCTCGCCACCGGCGTGCCCCCGACGCCCGCCTGGTCGTCGTCGGGCTGCAGCGCCGTCACGCTCAGGACCGCGCCCTCCCCGGCGTCGATGGTCACCACGCAGGCGGGGTGCGGACAGACGGTCACGCGACACTCGGCAACCACGTCGGTGTCGTCTTGCGCCACGCAGAGCACCGTCGTCTCGCCGGTCCCAACCGCCCGCACCCTGCCGCCAAGGACAGTAGCGATGGACTCGTCAAGGGAGACCCAGGAGACCTGCTGGTTGGTGGCGGCTGCCGGAGCAACGGTGACTCCGAGCAGCTGCGTACCGTCCTCCGACAATTCCATGACATCCCGATCGAGCGCCAAGGACTCCACGCGCACGCGCTCCCCCTCGGGATCGGCGCCACGGACCGAGCCAGACGCCTCATACTCCCCGTCTCCGTCGGCGTCCACCTCGAAGGCCGATCCGTCGGCAACGGCGCCAGTCCCCAACCTCAACGAGGTTCCCGGACCCACCGGAACGTTGTCGAGCGAGTATACGTTGGCGTCCCCCACCCTCGCTACTTGCACGTCCATGGTGCCGAGATCGTTGCCCCTCGCGACAATCCTGTAGTCTCCGTCCTGACTGAGGCAGGCCACCTTCGCCCACTCCTCCGCCCACGAATCATAGGTCACCACGAACCGCCCGTGCTCGTTCTCGACGTCGCTTTCGGCACCATCGACCATGGTCGCAACGAGCGTGCCGTCCGGTGCGTAGACGTCAACGTCCACGGGGCAACGCAGCACCGCCTTCTGCTGGTACTGGACGCCATCGGGAATCACGATGTCCGGGGAGAGGTCGAAGCGGCATTTCTCGAGGAACCTCAGATTCTCCGCCACCGCCTCCTCCTTCATGCGGTACCCGAACGTCGGGACGGAGGCAAAGATGAACACCTTGATCTTGTGCATATCGCGGTATTGCTCCTCGCCCATGTAGCGAAGCTTCCAGAGCATGGTGTAGTCCTCGAAGAACCGCCACGCGTCGTCCGAGCTCTGGCTCGAGAAGAGCGCCTGCTCGTCCTCCTTGAGCTTGTTCGCGTACGACGCGCCAAGCTCGGCGTATGCTTGGGTATATGCCGCCTGCTTGACGACATCGCTCATGTCCACGATGATGTTCGACACGAACGTGCCAAAGGAGAGCGTGGAGAGGGCGCCGCCGAGGAGCTCAGCGAACGTCCCCGACACCCCAGCCTTCACGAGAGCGATCTCCATCAGGGACTTGTTCGTAAACAGCATCCCGTTGGCGAACTCGCACGCGTTGCCAAGTATCGAGACGATGCGGTTTCGGTAGCCGTTCTCGGCCTCTTTCATGATCGCCGCCGCCGCAGTGCGAAGCTCATCCGATAGGTTCGAGTCGGACTGAACATGATCCAAGAACCTGTGGTAGCTCTCGTACACCTCGATGTCCCTGTCCAAGTTGATCATGGCAACGATGTCGTCGACAGTGGCGGACGCGAACGAAAGGATTGTTGTCGAGTAACCCAGCGCCTTAGAGAGCTTCTCGATATCGAAAAGAACCGCCCCATCGTTGTACGTCTCCGAATAGTCATGCAGCGCCTTCGCGTACTTGCCGAGCGTCGACTCGACCTCCGTAAGGGTCTTCTTTGACATCATCTCGTTTTCTATTGCTTCAAGTGCCTCCAAATCCTCATTGCCGCCCTGCTTATACAGCGAGTTTATCTTCCCCATATAATTGGCGTAAGTCTTCGCATTCTGCACAGCGTCGCTAGCGGGGCTGTCCTCCTTCACCTCCATGAACTTCTTGAGCACCGCCTTGTACTTCTTGACGCCGGGCAGGTCGTTGTTGATGTAGTCGAACGGATTAATGTACGAGGAGCGCTCGTTGTTGAAGATGAGCCCGTCCGCATAGAGGTGCTTCCTCGTGTCCTGTCCCTGCTTCGTGTTGTAGAGCCAATCAAGCCAGTTGTACGCGAGGAAGTTCTCGTTGGTGGTCAGGTACTTGTATGCCAATCGATTGCCGGTCGTGCTGCTCAGGTAGCGTATGCCCTCCAGCGGGTCGGTGATGCCCCAGTTGGCGAAGAACGCCCGCAGCTTGGCCAGCTGTTCCTCATAAGACATGGAGTCATCGGAGAGCACGCGCTCGACGAAGGCCACGTCGATGTCCGAGACATAGGGACGAACCGCGTCGACGATCGAGGTGCTGCCACCAGAAGGGTCTTGATCGTCGCCTGCGGCAACCTCTTCAATACCCCCGTCGCTGGAGACGGTACCGGCCCAGGCGACGGCAGGAGACGTCAGATCGAGGTTCAGTGCCGGGCGGACGGCACCAAATTCGCGGGCAACGTGATAGCCACTGCGGTACGCGAAGCCGTCGTCGCCCACGAGCGTCGCGTAGTCCTGGTAGTTGCCCGGAGACCGAAGCCACCACCAGCAGGTGCCCTCGTCCCTAGCCGGTGTAGAGCGCCACGCCCCCATCGCGTTCGCGTAGTCGCTCACCCTGCAGCGACGCGCCTCGTCGGAGGTGGAGTAGTCGCTGGCGAAGCCGCGCCTGGTGGCTGAGGTGCCTCGCACGTCGGATTCGGCAAGCAGGAACACTTTGTCTCTCGTGTCGGCACCCCCATCGGTCCCGTAGTACAGGTTGTCGGCGTTGGTGACCTTCATCTGGAGGACGGCTGCCTCCTGCTCGGACGTGAAAGCCGTATCGACGAAGCCCCTCGATGAGAAGTCGGTCCCCGGCTGGTTGGATCCGGCGCCGTAGCCGTTGAGCCAGGAGCGCACGGAGCTCGTCTCCCAGGTGACCCCCGTGCGGTTCGTGTTGTAATACTGGGAGTCCAGCGCGACGTCGGCGACTACCAGGGCCCTGCTGTCGTTGACTTCCAACACGCGCCACTTGACGGGCTCATATCGGAAGTAGCGGTAGGTGGCCGAGCCGCTCGGCCAGAATCCGCTACTAGTCGCGTCAGACATAGAGATGCGTCTATACCTCACGCCGCCGACCGTCGCGTCGCCGTTAGAGTCGTACGTCGCGTTAGTCGCACTTGCGTACTCCGCGTCTGCAGAGGTCACCTCCATCTGCGGGTATGAGCCGAACCACACGCAGTCCCATGTCACGACTTGGCCCGACGCCATCGACGCATCTTGCACGATACGTGGATTGGCAACAATGCTTGCAGACTGGGTCGAAAGGACTGGCTCGTCGACGTTTGCGCTTGCCTCAGGTCCTTCAGCCAGCTCTTCAACGGCCTCGCTTCCCCGAGGTCCGTCAGCCAGCTCTTCAACGGCCTCGCTTCCCCGAGGTCCGTCAGCCAGCTCTTCAACGGCCGCGCCCGCCCGAGACTCGTCAGCCAGCTCTTCAGACACGCCCACATCATCGCTTTCGTTCTCTGGGCCTTGTACGACGAGCTCGGGAGCTTCTTCTTGAATCGGATCGCCATCGTCCTCTTTGATGGACTCCTCGTTCGTCTCGGCCACAATGGGGCCTTCCTCGTCGATCTGTTCCATGGTTGACTCAAGCTCCTCCGCCAGAGCTCGCGAGTCTTCCGGCAACACTGGTATGAGCCCCGCAACGAGTGCCGCCACCAACGCATAGGCGACCAGACGCCTCGCCGTCACTCTCGCTTCACTCAACATCTTCCCTTCTCCCTTCCCTTGCCTTTCTCCGCCAAGTCACCTCCCGCGCCACGCCAGTGGCAGCAGGGCGTTCCCTTGCGGCATGAAAGGACTCGCTCCGTCAAAACCCTCGTCGGTGTAGGGAAGCACACCCGGCTCAACGTCGGCTGAACCGCCACCAATCGAAGGCTCGGCCACCCCAATTTGCGCATCGCGTCCGAGAATGCGCACTCAGTCCTCGTCCTCGTCCTCTATCAGCTCCGGGACGGACGTGGTGACCACGTCCTCCCTGTCGAACTTGACGACCACGAGCTCAAGCCTCTCGTACAG
>CADBYM010000098.1 GCA_902798915.1 uncultured Coriobacteriaceae bacterium
AAGGGCACCTACAAGATCAAGATAAAGGTCACGGCCGCCGGCAACGCCAACTACAAGGCCGGCTCCAAGACCGTCGTCTGCAAGGTCACCGTGAAGTAGGACAAGCCTGAAGACCCTTCCACGAAGGGTCTTCCATATGGTACAATTGTTCGTATGGAAACGCTTTTTTCAAACATGGAGCGCGAGCTCCGCATAAAGAATGCCCCGCTTGCGGTACGAATGCGTCCCGTGACGCTCGACGGGTACGTGGGCCAGGAGCAGGCTGTTGGTCCCGGCTCGTGGCTGCGCCTTGCCATCGAGCACGACACGCTCTCGTCGGTTCTGTTATACGGTCCGGCGGGCACGGGAAAGACGACGCTTGCGCGGATCATCGCACACACCACGCATGCCGAGTTCGTCGAAGTCTCTGCCATCACCGGCACCGTCAAGGACTTGCGTCGCGAGATTGAGGCGGCTGACTCCCGCCTGCTCACAACAGGCAGGCGCACCATCCTCTTTGTGGACGAGATTCATCGGTTCAATCGCTCGCAGCAAGACGCTCTGCTGCATGCCGTCGAGAATCGCACGGTGGTGCTCATAGGCGCGACGACCGAGAATCCCTACTTCGAGGTCAATTCGGCCCTCATCTCGCGTTCGCGCGTGGTGGAGCTGAGTCCGCTCGACGATGAGGCGGTGCGCAAACTCGTACGGCGAGCACTTGTGGCCGAGGAGGGTCTGGGCGGTACGTTCATGCTCGAAGACGCCTCCTTGGAGGAAATCGTGACCCTTGCGGGCGGGGACGGACGAGCCGCACTCACATCGCTGGAGCTTGCCAGTCAGATGGCGGCGCCGGTGGGGGATACCGCACCAGGCGAGCACGGGCCCATCACCATTACCCCGCAGCATGTGCTTGACGCAAACCCTCGTCGTGGCCTTCCCTACGACAAGGACGGGGACATGCACTACGACGTGATTTCGGCCTTCATCAAGTCCATGCGCGGAAGCGACCCCGATGCCGCCCTCTACTGGCTTGCGCGCATGATAGACGTGGGAGAAGACCCCAAGTTCATCGCAAGACGCATCATGATACTTGCTTCGGAGGATATCGGGAACGCTGACCCGCAGGCGCTGCTTATCGCCGAGGCCGCCTTCAAGGCAACTGAGGTGATTGGGTATCCGGAGTGCCGCATCAACCTTGCGCAGGCGGTCATCTACATGTGCCTCGCTCCAAAGAGCAACGCGGCGGAGGCCTCCATCGACGCCGCATTGGAAGAGGTGCGCAACGGTCCCCGGCGTGAGGTGCCCAACCACTTGCGCGATCGCCATCGGCCCGGCTCAGACGAGTACGGCCCCTATCTTTACCCGCACAATTATCCTGCGGGCTGGGTAGAGCAGCAGTACCTTCCCGACGGGCTGGAGCGTGGAGCCTTCTATCATCCTGGACCGCGGGGCTGGGAGTCGTGGCGCATCGAGGCGATTGGCCGAGACCGCGGCGCGCAGTAGGATTGGCGGCAAAGCATGGTTGGCAAACCGTCGTTAACCCAAAGCAAAAGCAAGGCAAGACCGAGGCATAACGCGCTTTGGCGTAAAAGCACCCCTCTAGGAAGGGTGTTTCATTTAAGCTGTTTTGAGATAGAATACTAGGTATGTGGGCAGAACGGGGCACATGCCTCCGTTCGTCGGAACAACACGGAGGCGAACATGGAATGGCTTAACTGGCTTACAGAGATATTCAGGCAGCTTCTCATAATCGTGCTCACGGTGCTTGCCGTCGTGGCGGTTCGTGCGGTGCTCGAGCTGACTCGAACGCTCAAGAAGACGCGGCAGACGGTCGATGACCTAGGCAAGCAGGTTGGCGAGATTGCAGACAATGCCAACCAGACCATCGTGCAGGTCCAGCCAATCATCCAAAAGGCGGATGGTATGGTAGAGGACTTGGGTCCTGCGGTTGCGCAAGTGCAGCCGCTCGTCGAGAAGCTCTCGACCGCCGTTGACGTTGCAACGGTCGACTTGGCTTCGGTCAACGACATCCTGGTGGATGTGTCGTCGGTCACCGACACCGCCTCTAACGTGACAAGCACCGTCTCTAAGGCAACGAACAGTGCCGTAAGTGGTGTGGCTGGTGTGGTTGGCAAGTTTACGGGAGCCAAGAGCAAGAAGCAGCGCAAGCTCTCTGCGCGGTCCCAGAGGTCGGCCGAAGCCGGTGACAAGGGGCTGAATGCTCCAAAGGCCGAGACGGAGAACGCCAAGCCGGAGGAGTCTCCGCATCGTGACTACTTCACGTATGGCGACGAGAGCGAAGGGGAGTAGCGGCATGGTTGCCTCGCACGTCACGCTAAGCATTCCGCCTCAGCCCTCGTTTGCCCGTTCGGTGCGCATGATGGCTGCAAACCTTGCCGTTTTGTGCGCCATGAACGTAGAGGAGGTCGAGGACGCTAGGATGGCGGCGGAGGAGGCCTTCGTCTACGCCTGCGCGACGCGTCCCGATGTCTGTGACATAGACTTTGAGGTCTCTGCAGAGGGGCTGAGCATGTCGTTCTCCCTTGGTGATGCGGCCGTCGATGAGGATCCTTCCGTCATGGAGCAAGTCGGCCTTGCGGAGGTGCTGCTCTGTGCGGTGAGCGATAGCTATGAGTTCTCGCCGGACGGTGCGGTGCTGAGGGCGACCAAGCTAGTAGGTGCTTCCCATGGCATCTAGCGACTTCGAGGAGCAGCAGCCGCGTATAGCCCGGCGTTCCCGCTCTGGCGTGCTCGCATGGGACAAGACGCGCACGCGCGAGTTGTTTCGTCGCTATCGCGAGAAGGGTGACGAGCAGGCGCGCGAGCAGCTCATAATGAACCACCTCAATCTCGTACGATACTTGGCATCCAAGTTCAGGAATCGGGGCGAGCCGCTTGACGATCTTATTCAGGTGGGCACAATCGGCCTCATAAAGGCAATCGATCGCTTCGACCCCTCGCGTGGTCTCGAGTTCACCACCTATGCCACTCCCACCATTATGGGCGAGATAAAGCGACACTTCAGGGACAAGGGCTGGTCGGTGCGCGTCCCTCGGCGTCTCCAGGAGCTCTCTGCGAAGGTCACGCAGGTGAGCGAGGAGCTTACGCGCGAGTTGCAGCGCTCACCCTCCGTGGCCGAGATTGCTGAGCGCGCTGGCTCGAGTGTCGAAGACGTGCTGGAGGCCATGGAGTCGTCTACAGCCTACAGTTCGGTGCCGCTCGAAGGCGGAGGGGACAGCGAGGAGGACTCGCCGTCGGTCATCGACCACTATGCCACGGAGGATGCTGCACTCGCGTCGTCGGATGATCGTATGCTCTTGGAGGATGCCATACGAGACTTCTCGGCGCGCGAGAAGGACATCATCCGCATGCGCTTCGAGGAGGGACTCACACAGGTTGAGATAGCGGACCGCCTCGGCGTCTCGCAGGTGCAGGTCTCCAGGCTGCTTCGCCGCACGTTGAAGCGCATACAGGACAGAATAGCAGGATAGATAAGATTTCGACTTACGCGACTTGTCTACCACCGTAACAGGGCTTAAGCGTCCAGTTCGGAAGCGGCGCACTCGTCACGCAGAGCGATCTCGCAGGGGCCAATTCGGGCGGCAAGCTGCGCGCAGGTGGTCTCTAGGCAGGCGACGAACCGCCGCATGTAGTCCTCGCTGTAGCGGTCGGCGCACCACTCGCAGCGGATGGTGAGCCTTTCCCTTCGCTCGCGCAGTTCTATGGAGATTGGTGCCTTTATTACGGAATCCGGTGCACTGCCGTCCAACAGCAGGTCTGCCGGCTCGCCGCCGATGGTGTCGGAGGCAAGAATCTCGCCTTGGTAGGCGAAAAGTACGTCGCATCCAGAGCCATGCTCCCAGGCGACCTCGGCGAAGGTGTAGAGGTCGTGGCCCATGCTGTCCACGAGCTGCCTGCCCATCCCCTCCACGAAGGAGACGGCGTCCTGGCCCTCCCTCAGCCCGTA
>CADBYM010000099.1 GCA_902798915.1 uncultured Coriobacteriaceae bacterium
AGTGAAGTGTTAAGTCTGGGAACCGCCGTGTACCGAACGGTACGCACGGTGGTGTGGGAGGACGGCGCGTCAATTAATGGCGCGCCTCCTACCCGATTGCTACAATCCCAGGGCTTCCCGTGACTTCCATGCGTACTCCGCGCAGTATCCCGGGCACCAGGGCCAATGGGCGTTCCTGCCCATCTCCTCCGCGGCGTAGGGGTCCGGCGCCTCTATCCTGCATCTCGTCACGCTGCACCCCTCGCATCTCTCCAGGAGCCCGAAGAGCTCCGTCCCCTCTTCCGGCAGGGACACGAATCCGAATTCGGTGTCCATCTACTGGCGCCCCTTCCTGTTCCCGAGCATCAGCGAGTCGGTGACTCGCCTGCTCTTCCCGCCGAACTCGACGAGTCGGCCGTGATGCGCCACTCGGTCGACCAGGGCCGATGCCAGCTTCTCGTCGGCGAGCACGATCCCCCACTTGCTGAACTCGATGTTGGTGGTGATGATCATGGACTGGCGCTCGTAGCAGTTCGACATCACCTGGAACAGGAGCCTTCCCCCCTCGGCGTCGAGCGGGATGTAGCCCATCTCGTCGATTATCAGGACGCTGTCCCTGCCGTAGTCCGCGTACAGCTCGTCGAGCCTGCCCTCCCCGAGGGCGCGCTTCAGCTCGAGGACGAGCTGGGCGGCGGTGACGAACCGGACCGACCTCCCGGCGGCGATCGCGAGCATGCCGAGCGCCACCGACAGGTGCGACTTGCCCTTATGTAAGAATCAACAATATTCAGCAATATCCGTGATCGTACTTGTTTGGCTCATGAAGAAGGCAGTGTCGCATTTCTTTATCGTAGCTTCGCCCGACGTGCCCGCAGCGGATTGCGTGACCCATGCGTAAAACGTCATGCAGGCACAGACGCGTAAAAATGCTAAGCCGCCTGTCATGTGTCATATTTATAATGCGCAATTGGCATGCGTTCATTCAAAGGAGGTCGTATGTACGGGCCACGAAAGAAATGGTTCAGAGCTGTCTTCTCGCTTCTGATGGCGACAACGATGATCGTTGGCCTGGCGCCGGCGAAACCAGCCCGCGCCGAGGATGACGTGCCCATATGGACACGCGACACGGGGGAGCAAGTCGGACCGGTGTTCGAAGCCCAGGCGGACCTTCCGGTGTCGTTTGACCTGAGGCAAGCCTTTCCAGACAACGTGACTCCCGTAAAGTGTCAGAGTCCCTACTCGACCTGCTGGGCCTTTGGCGGTATCGCAGCCGCTGAGACGAGCATCGCTGCCGACTTCAAGACGCCCGTAGACCTCTCCGAGAGACACCTCGTATGGTTTGCCCTGCATCCCGTCACCGACCTGGATGCGCCGCCGTCGCAGGCGGGCGAGGGCCTATATGTGTTTGGCGAGGACCCGGAGACGAACCGCAACGCCGCGTTCATCGCGTCGAACCCCATACTTGCGACCTCGCTCTTCTCCACGGGCGTCGGACCGGTGCTCGAAGAGGACTTCCCGTATCGCGGCAAGACCGGAATGACAACCTACGAGTACTTTCTAGGACACAAAGACGAGTGGTGCGCCGATGCGAGGAAGCGCCTTATAGATGATTGTATTGACGACGAGGACGACGAGGAGGACGACGAGGACGACGAGGACGACGAGGACGGAGCGAACGCTGAGGAGAAGCTGCTTAAGAAGATACAGGAGACTACGAGCTTCACCACCGTCGAGGACTACATCAACTCGCTCTACCAGAAGACGATTGATGGCCTGAAAGACGGCAGCATGGTCAACTCCTACAGCGAGAAGGACGACTGGACCATCGACCCCGTAGACGAGAACGGCGAGTCAAACAGGAACGTCTTTGCCGGCTACACAATACGTGACGGCAACCTGCTGCCCTCGCCCATCACAAAGGACGCGCAGGGGGTCGTCTCCCTCAACGAGGCGGGCATGCAGGCGATGAAGCAGGAGCTCATGCGCGGTCGCGCAGTATCCGTTTGCATATGCGCGGACCAGTCAGCCCCCAACCAGGCGGGCGAGGCCAGGTACACGAACAATAACACGTGGGCGGCCTACGTATACGACAACAGGTCCTCGAATCACCAGGTCGCTATCGTGGGCTGGGACGACAACTACGCCGTGAGCAACTTCAACCAGGGCGTGGACGGGGATGGCCTCTCGAAGGCCCCACCGGCCGCCGGTGCCTGGATCGTGAGGAACAGCTGGGGCCGCAAGGACGGCGTCGAGACGAAGCATAGCGAGGAGTACGGGGATCAGGTCCTCGGCAAGAACGATTGGGGCGTGGACGGCTCCGGGTACTTCTACGTCTCGTATTACGATAAGACGCTGTCAGATCCCGAGACGATGACCTTCGGCATGGACCTGGCCGGCAGGGAGTTCCATACGTATGCGTACGATTATCTGCCGGCCTACGACAATTTCTTAATCCTCGAAGGCAAGGGCGACAACGTGCTGTCATCCGCGAACGTCTTCACGGCGGCATCCGACGAGAAGATCACATCGGTCTCCACACGCACGGACGACGTGAACTCGCGCGTGACCTTCGCGATTTACCTGCTCACTGACGAGTCCAAGGACCCCACGGACGGCACGCTCGTGGAGAAGTTCACGCGCACCTATGGCTACGCTGGCTTCCACCGCGCGGACCTGGAGAACCCCGTCAGGCTCAAGGAGGGCGAGCGCTTCTCCGTGGTGTCCACAGTGTCCTACGTGAACGGAGACGGGATGACCGTCTATAAGACCGTGGCAAACAAGGCCATAAGCCAAGAGCGCGCCGAACTATTCCAGGGGACATTAGGCCAGCGCAGCCAGTACGGCAAGGCCGTCGTAAACAGGGGCGAGAGCTACATATACGAGGGCGGCGCCTGGAAGGACTGGGCGGACAAGCGCGAAGAGACGAACGTCAAAACAAATGCCTTCGGGTGCGTCATAGACAACTTCTCCATCAAGGCCTACGCCCTGCCGTTAAGCGGCGCGATCTACGCCTGCACGGAGGGCGACGAAGCCACCTGGACGAAGGGCTCCTCCGAGGGACTGGCCTTCGCCTTCGAGGAGACCACGACGTATGGCCGGCCTCGGTTCATCCGCGCAACGCTCGACGACGGCGAGGTGGACCCGGCCGCCTGCGCCGTCGGCGACGACCACATGACTGTGACGCTCCCGGCCGACCTCCTCTCCGGGCTCTCCGAGGGCGCCCACAAGCTCGTCGCCTACTTCGAGGACGGAGACCCGGTGACGGTGACGTTCACGGTCGCCGCTGCGGGACAGCCTGCGGATGAAGACCCCGGGGATACCACACCGAGCGCGACCTACGCCTGCACGGAGGGCGACGGCGCCACCTGGACGAAGGGATCCTCCGAGAGCCTGGCCTTCGCCTTCGAGGAGACCACTGAGCACGGCCGGCCCCGTTTCAGCCGCGCCACCCTCGACGACGGCGAGGTCGACCCGGCGGCCTGCGTCGTCGGAGACGCCGACCTGAGGGTGACGCTCTCGGCCGACCAACTCTCCGGGCTCTCCGAGGGCGCCCACACGCTCGTCGCCTACTTCGAGGACGGCGACCCGGTGACGGTGACGTTCACGGTCGCTACGGAGGACGAACCCGGAGACGACAAGCCGACGGAGGACGGTACCAAGCCGATTGACGAACCCAGCGACGACACGGGGGCCAATTCTGACAACACGGACGACAAGCCCAGCGACGACACGGACAACAAGCCCAGCGACGACACGGGCGCCAATTCTGGCAACACGGACAACAAGCCCAGCGACGACACGGGCGCCAATTCTGGCAACACGGACAACAAGCCCAGCGACGACACGGGGACCAATTCTGGCAACACGGACAACAAGCCCAGCGACGACACGGGAATTCTGGCAACACGGACAACAAGCCCAGCGACGACACGGGGACCAATTCTGGCAACACGGACAACAAGCCCAGCGGCAACACGGGCACCAATTCCGGTAACAACACGGGCGGCTCGGGCAGCAACTCAGGAGTCACATCCGGCAGCAGTTCAGGACGAAGCCCGGTCAGTAGTTCAAGCAGCAACCCGGTCAGAAGCTCAAGCAGCGCAAGCGGCAGCTCGGGCAGTAGTTCGAGCGGCAGCTCGGGCAGCAGTACCCTCGCGCGCACGGGCGATGGGGCGAGTCCCGAGACGGTCATCCTCACGCTGGGGTCCGCTCTTGTGCTGCTCACGTCCGGGCTGGCCCTCCGTCGGCGTCGGGAAGGTCGATAGGGCTGTTGCTACGACTAAGCACTTACGACACGTGACAACGTAAAACGTCGGGCGGGACCTGCATCGGTCCCGCCCTTTTTCGAAGCTCGCGCAAACTTCAACTCCGTCAATGGAAAGCGCCGCATCCTCATCGTCGACGACGAGGCCATCAACCGCGAGATGCTCGAGAACGTCCTGCAAAGCGAGTACGAGATACTCACGGCCGCCGACGGCAGGGAGGCCATGCGGCACATATGGGAGTTCCGCGAGACCCTCTCGGTGGTGCTTCTCG
>CADBYM010000100.1 GCA_902798915.1 uncultured Coriobacteriaceae bacterium
CTCGGGCTCCACGGCCTCCTCGACGACCTGCCCGTCCTCGGGCCCGCTCTCCTCGACGACGACCGCGTCGGAGCCGCCCTCCTCGACGACCTCCACGTCGCCGCGCGACATCTCCTCCCCGGAGACCCCGGCCTCCTCGGCCGTCACGACCTCGTCGACCTCCTCGGCGAGCCCCTGGTCCTCCACCAGGTTCTCCTCGGTGACGGTGACGGAGTAGACGCCCTCGTCGTTCTCCTCGACAGAGATGGGCTCGCCGCCCGTCTCCCCGGCCTCCCGGTCCATCACCCCGTCGGGCACCGCGCCCGCGGCGCCGCCTCCCGCCGGCTGCTGCCCGCACGCCGACAGCGGCGCGACCGCCATGATGGCGCTGAGCGCCCAGGCCACCAACCTCTTCCCCCTCATGTCCTCTCTCCTCTCGCCCGGCCCGCCGGCCACCCTGCCGGCGCCGCCACACTGCAACACTCTCATACCCCAACACTGTAACATTTAATGAGCCTTGCGGAGCCGCGCCCTTCAGGCCGGCCGCATGCTCATCGGGATGTGTTCATGGGGGACTGTCCCTTTCGACACATGTTTATTGGGGAGTATCCCCTTTTGACACGAAGGCGGCCACGACCTCGCGGTACTCCTCGGGCGCCTTCAAGATGGACTCCGCGTGGTCGGCCCCGGCCACGTAGTGAAGCTCGCGCACGCCCTTCGCCCTGTCGTAGAGGTCGCGCGCGCTTTGCGGAGGGACCGTGGCGTCCGCGTCGCCGTGGACGAACAGAATCGGGACCCTGCTCTTGTCCAGGGCCTCGATGGGCCGCATGTCGTATATCGAGTACCCGTAGAGGACCCGAATGCCCAGGTCGGCAAGGGGCACGAGGAACCCGGGCGCATGCGCCGTCTTGAGCCTCTGCCCCAGGACGGTCTCGACGTCGGCGAACGCGCAGTCCGACACCGCGAAGTCCACCTCCGGCCCGTACGCCAGGGCCTCGATCGTGGTGGACGCCCCCAGGGACTCTCCATGGAGCCCCAGCCGGCCGAGCCCCGGGTAGCGCTCGCGCGTGTCCTTGACCAGCTCCGCGAGGTCCTTGCCCTCGAGGATGCCGTAGGTGGTAAACGTGGGCTCGTCCTCGCCGTGGCCGCGCATGTCGTAGACGATGCAGTTGTAGCCGAGGTCCATATACATGGGCACGTACTTGAGGGACCCTATGTGGTTGTCCGTGTTGCCGTGCGTAAGAATGACGTAGCGGTCGGTGGGACTCGGGTTCGCGAGCAGCTGCACATGCAGCTGGTAGCCGTCGTAACCTTCCACGAGATAGTCCGTCTTCTCCAGGTCATCGTAGAAGCTCGTGTCGTATCGCGCCGACTGCCACTCCCAGGCCTCCTCGAGGGTCGGCCGCTTCCCGTTCATCACGAAGTGCGCGAGGAGCGCCGCGAGCGCGACAAGCAGCACGACTAGAATTGCCACAACGGCCGCCAGCACCTTCATCTTTCCGCCCCTCAGCATCGCCACGCCCATCTTTGTCCGCCGCGCGCAGGCGGGATGGCGGGCCATCCGCTAGCCATCGAGTAGGCGATGGGCCTCCTGCGCACTTCCATCCGAACTCCTATTGCGGGTGACTTCTTTTTCACATCGCATTATAGTAGATGCCTCTTGGCTCCTCAAAAAAGACCGCGCGGTGCGGCCGCACCACGCATGTTCTGCAGGACGTCGGCGTTGACGTGCGGCGAGTTGAGGCCGCTGTCGAAGACCTGGAGGCTGTTCTCGTAGGTCTGCCGCAGCGTCTCGTCGAGCTCGGCCTTCATCGCGATAGAGCCCACCCATGAGGGAGGCGACCTCGCGGGCGCCCCGGCGAGAGATTGCCAAACCGTCTATGAACCTACGGAGCGCAAAGATCAAGGGGCTTGACGTCTTCTTATTTGGTACGGGTGCGTCGGGAACAGGGGACGGGTTTTCCGTTCCATCTCGGTGGAACGGAAAACCCGTCCCCTGTTCCACGAGAATAACGCCCCCCGGATGGCAGGTCTGCCGCCCGGGGGCCGTCGCTTGGGCCGCGCGTGCTCCTGCGGAACACGGCCATCTTACGAAGTCACGTGGCTATTCTTTGAAGTAGAACCAGATGTAGTTCATCATCCACTGCTTTGCATCGTCGTCGAACACGCTGAAGTCCTTGTAGTTGGCGAACGTCGTCTGCTGCTTGTGTATCTGGCCGCTGCCGTACGCGATGATGTCGGCCTTGTACGTTCTGTCCTTGGTCGAGCCCGTCCCGTTGAAGCCCAGCCCGTGTGGACTGTAATCGTAAGACCCTTCCCCCTTCTTCCAGGCCCACGAGTCGCTCCACAGGCCCGCGAGCTTCAGGTCGTCCTCCACGCTGCGCCCGTGCAGCCTCTGCACGTACTCGTCCAGCGCGTCGGTGCCCACGTTGTTCCCGCTCGCACAGTAGGTGATCTTCACGGACTCGATCGTCTTGTCGAAGGTGTTGCAGCGCACGGGACCGGAAAGAAGGTACCTACGGCTTTCGTACGGCCATGGCGACAAGGCCTCCTCGGGGCTCGTGCCTGCGTCCTGATTCTCCAGGCGCTCGAGCGCCCTCCAGAGGTCGTTGTTGTACGACAGGTAGTTGCCCTTGGTCGCGGGGGCGAAGACGTTGTAGTAGATCTCCAGCAGGCCGAAGGCGCGCTTGAGCTCGTACTCGATGTTCGCGCGGTAGGACTTGCGCAGGTAGTAGCCCTGGGTGTCGTAGTTGAAGTGCAGGTTCCAGTACTTGTCGTAGGTCGCCACC
This sequence comes from uncultured Coriobacteriaceae bacterium, assembly GCA_902798915.1. Lineage (GTDB taxonomy): Bacteria > Actinomycetota > Coriobacteriia > Coriobacteriales > Atopobiaceae > RUG440. The sequence continues at coordinate 2,769 of CADBYM010000100.1, forward strand.
GGGCCGGACCTGTTCGGGTCGGCGACCTCGCCGGTCACCTTGGTGAAGTCCGAGGCCAGGTTCTCCATGTGCTTCGTGAAGCCCTTGAAGGCGCTGTTGTCGTAGCCTCCGGCCGCCTCGAGCTTCTCGATGTACTCGACGAGGTCGTAGTTGTACCTATACTCCTCCTCGGGGGAGCAGTCCTCCGCCGGGGGCTCGATGCCGTCGGCCGCCGCGCGGATGGCGCCCTGTGTGAGCATGTTCTGCACGACGTCGGCGTTGGCGTGCATCGAGTTGAGCGCGCTGTCGAATATCTGTATGCTGTTCTCGTAGGTCGCCCGCAGCGTCTCGTTGAGCTCGGCCTTCATGGCCCTGGTGAGGCAGTGCAGCTCGGTGACCTCGACGCCCACCTTCTGCACCTCGGAGAGGATCTGCTCGTTGGAGACGCCGCCGCCGGCGCCCTTGAACAGACCGAACATCTTGAGCACGCCCAGGCCGCCCTCGGCGATGTAGGTCCACTCGTTGCGGTAGAAGCCCCTGGCGATGCGGTAGGCGTTGGCGCCGAGCTCTGCGACCTGGCCGGCCTTGGGGTCGACCTCGGAGAGGACCTCGGGCACGTACTGGGCCACGGCGTCGTAGTTCTCGTAGTCCCACTCGGTCTCCTTGCACCTCTGCATGTACTCGATCGTGGCGTTCTTGGCCTCCCCCTCGTCGTCGGGCTTGTCGCTATTGCCGCCGTCGTCCGCGCGCGACATCTCGCTCTCGGCGAAGCCGGACTCGACCAGGGGCTCCTGCACGGCCTCCGGCGCGTCCTCGGCCACGACGATCTCGCCGTCCTCGAGGTAGGTGCCCTCGGGGAGCGCGATGTCCCCCTCCTTGAAGCTGGGCTCGTACTCGCCCAGCTCGGCGGCCTGGGCGTCGTAGTCCACGTCCTCGATCACCACGCCGTTGTCCTCCGGCACGACGTGCACCACGGCATACGACTCCGTCCCGGCGAAGCGCACCGTGTGCGGCACCGTCGTTGGCGAAGTCGCTGACCTCCGCCCGGCGCGTCTCGTGCTGCGGCTCCTCGCCCTCTGCGACATCGACGGGTACGTTGTAGCTCACGACCACGTCCTCGCGCTGTACGGACGCGAGGCCCCACTCGGCGTGCTCCGCGTCCCCCTCGGCGGGCTCGGCCGCCTCCACCGCCTCGACGCCCTCCTCGGGCTCGGCCGCCCCCTCGGCGTCCGCGGCGGGCTCGGGCTCCACGGCCTCCTCGACGACCTGCCCGTCCTCGGGCCCGCTCTCCTCGACGACGACCGCGTCGGGGCCGCCCTCCTCGACGGCCTCCACGTCGCCGCGCGACATCTCCTCCCCGGAGACCCCGGCCTCCTCGGCCGTCACGATCTGGCCGACCTCCTCGGCGAGCCCCTGGTCCTCCGTCAGGTTCTCCTCGGTGACGGTGACGGAGTAGACGCCCTCGTCGTTCTCCTCGACGGAGATGGGCTCGCCGCCCGTCGGCTCCGCCTCCCGGTCCATCACCCCGCCGGGCTCCGCGCCGCCCCCCGCCGGCTGCTGCCCGCACGCCGACAGCGGCGCGACCGCCATGATGGCGCCGAGCGCCCAGGCCACCAACCTCTTCCCCCTCATGTCCTCTCTCCTCTCGTCCGGCCCGCCGGCCACCCTGCCGGCGCCGCCACACTGCAACACTCTCATACTCCAACACTGTAACATTTAATGAGCCTTGCGGAGCCGCGCCCTTCAGGCCGGCCGCATGCTCATCGGGATGTGTTCATGGGGGATGCCCCCCTGCCATCAAAGACTCGAGTCCATGAAGAACCCTCGATCGGGCGCGCGCCACATTGCTTGATATCTCGCAATATTTGCGAGACAGGAGTTTTATTATGCCTTATAAACGGCGCATTGTTAGTGTTATTAAAGAGCGTATTAATGAACAAAGACGCTTCATCCAGATAGTCATCGGCCCCAGGCAGACAGGGAAGACCACGGCAGTAACCCAAGCGTTGAAGGGACATGGATACCCGTTCTTGTTTGTAGAGGCAACCAAAAACGAATCGAATTCCGACTGGCTGAAGGCGCAGTGGTACCGGGCGCGCCAGCTTGCACCCTCCGGCCCAGCGCTGCTTGTCATAGACGAGGTGCAGTACGTCGCGAACTGGTCAGCGGTCGTGAAGACGCTCTGGGACGAGGACGCCGTCACGGGCATCGACTTGCGCGTGCTGCTTACCGGCTCGTCGGCTACGCTCATACAGGAAGGCCTCGATGAGTCGTTAACCGGCAGATTCGAGCTCATAGAGAGCACTCATTGGACCTATCCCGAGTGTGCCGAGGCGTTCGGCTACAGCCTTAATGAGTTCCTGTTCTTCGGCGGTTATCCAGGTGCCGCACCGTTGCGTCTCGATCGCCGGCGGTGGTTGCGCTACATGAACGCATCAGTCATCGAGCCGAGCATCGTCAACGATGCCATGAGGCTGAGCGAAGTGCGCAATCCCGAGCTCATGCGCAGGCTTTTTGGAGTAGGTGCTCCATATTCGAGTCAGGAAGTCTCGTACCGCAAGCTGCTCGGCCAGCTTGACGATCGCGGAAACACAGCCACCATCGCCCACTATCTCAAGCTGCTCGGCGACGCCGGAGTGATGAGCGGGCTTCAAAAATACGACCCAAAGATGCTGCGACAGAAAGCGAGCTCACCAAGATTGATGGTCCACGACACCGCACTGATGACCGCGTCGTTCGGACGCAAACGCGACTCGCTGCTTACAGACCATGATTTGCGCGGTCGCTTGGTGGAGACGGCCGTGGGCGCATATCTGGTGAACCTCTCTTACGCAGGCGACGTTGAGGTGTTCTGGTGGCGGGAGGGCAATCTCGAAGTTGATTTCGTCGTTACGTGCGAGGATGCCGTCTGCGCAATCGAAGTGA
>CADBYM010000101.1 GCA_902798915.1 uncultured Coriobacteriaceae bacterium
ACCGCGCTCTCGTATGGTGGTCAAGCCCTCGCGACCATTCTACCCGAGGCGGGCGTGCGGAATCGCGAAATATCAACTCTCTGCAAGAGGGGACTTTGAGATATTATCTTGAGCTTGAAATACGCGAGCTCCACGCTTTGCTCGGCGGAGCTATAGCTCATTACACCTTTGTCGACCTTCTGCGGGTCATAGTCAGACTGCTGGATGACCCCGCTGAACAGTGTAATGGCATTGTCAAACTCGGGTGTCTTGATGAACTCGAACGGGTCGGTACTCCAGTAGAGCTCCTGGGTCTCCTCGTCAAGCTCGATGAGAGCCCGTTGCAATAGCCCTTGGTGAACTTCACGCCCCTGAGCTTGAAAGAATCGTCCGCGCCGCGGAACACGATGCGCTGCCCCGTGGGCACGTACGTGATCTCCATGGGCATGGCCGAGGAGAAGGGCTGCACCATGGGACAGCTCTCCCTCGCCTGGATGATCAACAAGGACCCGCGCATCATCCGATTCCAGCGCTTCGCCCAGATGCTTCTGACAGATTTGGTTCGTAAAGTAACATATAGTGCAATCCCGTGAGAAAGAGGAGACCATGCAGTACATCAAGCTCAACACCGATGCCCAGATGCCCATGATGGGCTTCGGCGTCTTCCGCGTGCCCGACCCCAAGGAGTGCGAGGACTCGGTCTACGAGGCCATCAGAATAGGCTACCGGCTCATCGATACCGCCACTGCCTACCGCAACGAGGAGGCCGTGGGTGCCGCCGTCCGCCGCGCCATCGCCGACGGCATCTGCGCGCGCGAGGACCTGTTCGTGACCAGCAAGCTCTGGGTGACGGACATGAAGGACGAGGCCACGGCGGCCGCGGGCATCGACGCCTCGCTCGAACGTCTGGACATCGGCTATCTGGACCTTTATCTCGAGCACCAGGCCTGCAACGACTACTTTGCCGCCTGGCGCGCCATGCAGGACGCATACCGTGCTGGCAAGCTGCGGGCCATCGGCGTCTCCAACTTCTACCCCAATATCCTCACCAACTTCTGTGAGTGCGTGGAGGTCGTGCCGGCCGTCAACCAGGTGGAGCTGCATCCGTACTACACGCAGGAGCACGGCCTGATGGCCGAGGAGTCGGCCATGGACGTCATGCATCGCTATGGGGTGGTGCCCGAGGCGTGGGCTCCGCTTGGTGGCGGGCGCTACAACCCCTTTGAGGAGCCGGACTTCCTCGCCATCGCCGAGGCTCACGGCAAGACAGTGGGGCAGGTCATCCTGCGCTGGAACATACAGCGCGGCGTGGTGGTCATCCCCAAGTCAACGCACGTGGAGCGCATTCGCGAGAACTTCGACGTGTGGGACTTCGAGCTCACGCCCGACGAGATGGCAACCATCTCCAGCCACGACATGGGCTACTCGGGCAGCCGCGCCAAGCACTTCGAGCCGAGCTTCGTGCGCATGGTGCTTGGCAAGGAGTAACAGAGGGGCGAGCCAAATCGGCGAACTGCAGTCAGTCCTGCCATCAACGAGCTCTCGGCGTCTGAGCGGATTTTCACCACCGCCAAGGCCGAGAGCCTCGGCGTCTTCCGGGACGTACTGGCGAAGGCATGCGTCTCCGGGAACCTGGCCCGCATCGCCACGTTTGACCCGCTGACACGCCGGCTGCTCGACGCAGTCGTTCGCGAATCGTTCCTCACACGAAGCGGCAAAGCTCCTCTAGGCTCTTTCGCTTGAAGTGCCACCCTGATGGCCGGGCGTTCTGTGCGGGATAGCCCATCGGCATCATGGCGACCACTTTCCAACTTGCCGGGATGCCAAACGCCCGGCGCATGACGCGCTCGTCGAAGCCGCGCACCCAGTTATCTCCATCGTGGGCAGATACGTGCGGACCTTCTGAAGGATCGCCGCGAGCTTGTCGTAGGCGAGCGCCAGCGGGTTCGCGGAGAGCAGCTGGATGGTGCGGTGTGCCAAAGGCAGCCGGGACACCAAGGGCATGTATGGGGTGCCCGACCTGCTCAACGACGCACCCATGATAGCCAACATTCACGACGGAGGACTCATGGCTATGACGGCGCGGACGTGAGGGTGGACGCCTACTCGCTCAGTCAGCCGCTGGGGCGAAGCTAACCGACCAGCACCTCCTTGCCGCGGAAGGCGATGCCATAGGTGCGAATCCTCTCCGGTGCGATGCCGCGCTCGACGAGCCCGGCTGCGTAGGCCTTCTCGTCGATCTGCTTCCGGGCACGGACCACGGTGTCGGCGAGCGTCTCCTCGTCCCAGTCGTCAAACACCTTGAATTCCATCACTACGGCTGGGTCGGTGCCGGCGGCGCCGCATGCGGGCACAAGCGCGACGTCGTAGCGTCCGAAGCCGCTCTCACGGTTGGACTCCACGGAGTATCTCCCGCGCAGGCTCGCGAGCAGCCCTAGCACAAGGCCGTGGTAGAAGCGCTCGGGCTCGGACGCCTCGGAGGGGTGTGTCCCCGCGTCGAAGGACGAGACGCAGGCGCGGGTGACCTCGGCCAGGCAGCGGGTCGCCACTCGCGCGTCACCCTCGAGGAGCGCCCGGGCGAACTGGTCGTAGCGCACGCGCGCCGGCGAGAACCAGCCGCGTACCATGCGGTCGAAGCAGATCCGTACCTCTTTGTTGGTGAGCCGCAGGCGGCGGGGCGTGGTCGCCACGTACTTGGGCACCGGCCCCGGGCTGGTGACGTAGCCCGCCGCGAGCAGCAGCGCCCACACGGCGTCCGGCACCGTGGCAGGCTCGGAGAACACCACCTGCTCGTCGATGAGCTTGCGTATCTCGCCGCCGCGCATGAGCTCCTCGAAGTCCGCCTTGAGCTCCTCGTCGCCGCGGCGCACGACCTCGGAGACGAGCCCGTTGCCCGAGGTGTTTGCCCAGTAGGCCCGAAACTCCCCGAACTGCAGGAGCTGCGTCACCGACCAAGGGTTGTATATGTGCCCAATGCCGCCGAAGGTGAAGCCGTCGTACCAGTCGCGCACGGCCTCTCGCTTTTCCATGAGCCCGTACTCCCCGAGCGCCTCGTCCACCTCGGCCTGCGTGAAGCCGAAGGACTCCTGGTAGAGCGGCGTGGAGGTGGTCACCACCACCAGGTTGTTGAGGTCGGAGAAGATCGACTCGCGGGAGACCCTCGTCACGCCCGTGATGAGCCCGCGGCCCATCGCCGGGTTAGACTTGAAGGTGGCGTTCATGAGCTGCCGCATGAAGCCGGAGGCGCCGTCCCAGTAGCCGTGCGTCAAGGCGCACTCCATGGGCGCGTCGTACTCGTCGAGCAGGACCACCGGCGCGACGCCCCAGTGGCGGTGCAGCATCGAGCAGAGCTGGTTGACGGCGTCGGCGGCGACGCTCGTGGGCATGTCGTCGGACACGCGTGCGAGGAACGCGCGGTCGTCGCCTGTGAGGGCGGCCGACCCGCACAGGTAGTCGTGCGCGCGGACGGTCGAGCGTATCACCCGCCGCAGCCCGTCGAGCGTCTCCGCGAGCGTCTCGCCCTTCACCTTCGCGAAGCTCATCCACACCACCGGCACCGTGCCCTGAAG
>CADBYM010000102.1 GCA_902798915.1 uncultured Coriobacteriaceae bacterium
CGACACCGTCGCGCGCGCCCGAAAGCAGATCGATGACAAGCGCTACGTCGCGGGCCTCGTCGCGCGCGGCATCGCACCGGAGCGCATCCGCACCTACGGTATCGCCTTCAGAGGCAAGGAGGTCCTCGTAGGGTAGTGGCTAGACCGCGCGCTCTGCGTTCTGGTGGCCTGCTGCGTCACCGCTTCGCGTAGAGCCCTTCGAGCACCTCCTCTAGCTGCGCGAACAGCTCCACCTCGCCGCGGTAGGGATGCACGTGGAAGTAGACGTCGCCCCCGATCATTGCCGAGAGCTGCGCCTTGGTGCGGTCGTAGAAGACGTGAACGGGCTTGTCGTGCGCCTCTGCGAAGGCGAGCTCGTAGCCCACCCCGAGCGAGGGGCAGGTGCACTCGGCGATGACGACGTCGCTCTCGCGAAGCCACGCCGTGTCCTGTGCATAGATCGCGGCATCCCTCTCCGGGCCCTGCTCGAGCGCGCTGAGCGTGGGGTCGCCGACGTGCTCGGTCAGCACGTCGCAGGTTTGCTTGATGCGAGCGATTATCCGCTGGTAGAGAGAGGCGTCAACGCGTCCTCCACGTATGGAGCCGGCGAAGTAGACCCTCGGCTTCGACATAAGCATCATCTCCTGTCGGTGAGCGAAAGGTGCTGCTGGGGCTTTCGGGGACGTTTCCCCAGCGAACGGAAGGGGAGCGTCTCCCGCATATTGTACCTTTCAGTTCGTGTTGGGCTATGCTATCATCGGTTATAATATGACCCAGAACACATGAGCGCTCTGTCGCTGATGCAAAATGGGGCGACCTAATGTTCGATTGTTTCTAGGAGGCAGTCATGAATCAAAGGAAACCATTCGGCGGCGTTGCTCGCGTCGCCGCGGCGTGCGCGCTCGCCCTCTCGATGGCGTGGGCGGCGGCGCCCGCGCTCGCGGAAGGCGTGGAGCCGCCCTCTCCGAAGGTGTGGTCGAGTCCGAGGAGCCGGAGATCGCGGCCGTTGAGGAGGGCGGCGATCTGCAGGAGGGCGTCACCGACGATGCTGGCGTCGACCCAGTCGAGGCCGTGGAGGTCTCGGGCGCAGAGACGGCGGAGGCCTTGGAATCTATCGGCGTCGAGGGCGTCGAGGCGATCGAGCCCCAGGACGCCACTGGCGAGAAGGGCCTCGGCGCGTCCTCGTCCCTCATCGCCAGCGGCACGTGCGGCACGTGCCCGTGGAAGATAACGTCCGCGGGCAAGCTCGTCATAGGGGCGGGCACCCTCGACAGCAATTCGAAGGCGGACTATTGGCCGGAAGACTTCTGGCCCTGGTACGACTATCGCGAGAGCATCAAAAGCGTGACGACGAGCGGCACGGTGCGCGGCACGGGCAGCCTCGCGTGCCTGTTCTACAAATGCAGCTCCCTCACCACCGCGAACCTCAGCGGCCTGGATGTCTCGGGAGTGACGGACCTGTACGAACTGTTCGGCTACTGCCCATCACTGACCAAGGCGAACCTCTCCGGCTGGGATACCTCCGGCGTCACGAAGATGTCCTACATGTTTGACGGCTGCTCTTCCTTGAAGTCCGTAAACGTCTCCGACTTCGACACCTCAAACGTCAAGGACATGAACGGCGTCTTTATGGGCTGCAAGAAGCTCACGTCACTCAACCTGAGCGCTTGGAACACCTCCAAGGTCAAGTACATGTGGGGTCTGTTCAACGACTGCTCGTCGCTAAAGAGCCTCAACGTCTCCGGATGGAACACCTCAAAGGTCCAGATCATGGGTATCATGTTCAAGGGCTGCTCCTCGCTCGCTAAGCTTGACCTCTCCAGCTGGAGCACGCAAAGCTTGATGGGAGCCGGTGAGGAGTCGTTTAACCCGTCGGAAAGCATGTACGGAGGCTGCTCCTCGCTCAAAACGTGGAAGGTGGGCAAGGGGTATTGGAGGGGCGTCATAGAGGTTCCTTCCCCCGCGAACTCGAGCGGCAAGTGGTGGTCGGCCAAGAAGCTCGCGTGGCTCACGCCCAAGCAGATCGCGAACAGCAGGTCGAACGTCGCCGACACCTACACCGCGACGAAGGTCAAGGGCGCGAACCCCATGGCGGTCAAGGCCGTGAGGCGCACCGCCAAGCAGGCGACCCTCAAGAAGAAGGCCGTCACGGTCGCCCGCCCCATCAAGTTCGCGAAGGCCGCCAAGGGCAAGGTAACCTACGCGAAGGCGTCCGGGTCGGCCCGGCTGACCGTGAACAAGACGACCGGCAAGGTCACCGTCAAGAAGGGCACGAAGAAGGGCACGTACGCCATCAAGATCAAGGTCAAGGCCGCGGGCACCTACCAGTACAAGGCGAAGGCCAAGACCATCACCTGTAAGGTCACGGTGAAGTGACCCGTCGTCCCCTGGGGACGTTAACCGTTGCAAGTATGTGTGGGCATGGATTGGAGGCAGTCATGAATCAGAGAAGGCCATTCGGCGGCGTTGCTCGCGTCGCCGCGGCGTGCGCGCTCGCCCTCTCGATGGCGTGGGCGGCGGCGCCCGCGCTCGCGGAAGGCGTGGAGCCGCCCGCTCGAAGCGCCGCTTGAAGACATATCCGCCGAGGAGGACGCCTTGTCCGTCAGTACCGTGCTGGATGAGCTACGTGCCGACGAGTCGACTGAGGTCGAGGTTCTGGAGCCGCAGGGAGTCGCGGAGGACACGATGTCCGTCGACGCTGTGCAGGAAGAACAAATTGCAGAGACGGCTCCCGAAGCCGACGACGCCGGCCTGACCCTTACCACCCAGGGCGCCACTTCCGGCACGTTGGAAGGCGGCTGCTCGTGGAGCGTCGACGGCTCCGGCAAGCTCACCATAGCGCCGGGCAGCGGCGGCAGTGGCATAATCGATCGTACTGGCTACGGTTGTAGCGTCTATTGGGCCTGGCCGTGGGACAAGTCCACGATCACCTCCGTGGTAATCAAGCCCGGCGTGTCGTTCGTTGGCGAGGCGCGCGGCATGTTCAGTGGATGTACCTCCATGCGGAGCGCAGACGTGAAGAACCTCGACACGTCATTGGTCACCAACATGGACAGCATGTTCAAAAGGTGCTCCTCACTGACAGAGCTGGACCTTTCCACTTGGAACACCTCGGAGGTTCATTGTTTTATTGATATGTTCAACGGGTGTTCTTTGCTCTACTCCTTGGATATCTCCTCCTTCGACACGTCGCAGTCTGGGCTCATGGACGGCATGTTCAGGGGTTGCGACGAGCTTACCAGGGTGAAGCTGGGCTCGGATTTCAGCTTCGCTGGTAGCGGGACATGCTATAAGGCGGTCCTTCCCGGGTCGGGATGGACCCCGATATGGAGGTCGTCCGTCGACAATCGTGTGTATACCTCTGGCGAGGTACCCGACAACGTCGCCGCCTCCTATCGGAGGACCACGCCGTTTAACGACGGGACGACGGTGACGCTCTCGAAGATCCGCTACACCTACGACGGGAAGCAGCATACTCCGACCGTGACCGTGAGGCATGACGGCCTCCTCCTCGTCCTTGGCAAGACGATCGACTACACCGACTATTGGGTGTCCTACTCAAGGGGGCGCAAGAACGCGGGGACGTACGAGGTCACCGTGACGGGACAGGGGAAGTTCTCGGGAACGCGGACCGTCAAGTTCGAGATTGTGAAGGCCGCCAACCCCATGAAGGTCTCTGCCGTCAAGAAGAGGTTCGACTTCGCCTACAACTCCTCCTCCATGGGCAAGAAGCTCAAGCGCCAGAACTTCTTGAAAGTTACGGGGGCTAAGGGCAAGGTCACCTACTCGAAGAAATCCGGCGCTTGGGGCATCTTCATCGCGGAGAACGGGGCCATTGAGCTCAGCAAGGGGCTCAAGCCCGGTACGTATCCCTGCGTGTTCCGAGTCAAGGCTGCGGGGACTGCGAACTACAAGGAGCGGACTCGGGACGTGGCCGTGACCTTTAGGGTGAAGAAGGCCAAGAACACCATGAAGGTCAAGGCGGCCAACAAGACCGTGCAGTACCAGTCGCTCAAGCGTGGCGAGAAGAGCGTGCGCCCGCTAAAGGTGAGCGACGCGAAGGGTGCCTACACGTGCAGCCTCCAGTCCGTCAGCACCAAGTCCGGCCGAAAGGCACCGAAGGGAATCGTCATGCGAAAGAAGGACGGGCGCGTCACCCTGTCCAAGAAGCTGCGGAAGGACACCTACTACTTCAAGGTGAAGGTCACCGCGAAGGGGGACGACTGCTATAGCAAGATGTCCAAGACCGTCACCTGCAAGATTTCGGTCGCATAGTGTAGCGGCACCTTTAAGTGCCCATCGGGGGCTGTCCCGAGTGACCGGTCACTCGGGACAGCCCCTCTGCTATGTATATCGTCCACCTTCGAGGACGATTGCCGTTCTTGTGGTTGTCCCCGACGTAGTCCGCAGAGTCGTAGCGTTCCACTCTTCCGGGGCAAAACGCGTGCCGCTCTGCGTGCATGCTAGAATGGCTTTGATGCGCCAGAAACCGTATGGGAGACGGGAGCAAGTCATGGGCATCTACCTCAACACGGGGAGCGGCCGGTTCGAGATGGCAGTGAACTCGGAGGTCTTCGTTGATAAGACGGCAATGATTTCGTATCTGAACTCGTGTGTGAACACGAATAAGCGCTATGTCAGCGTCTCGCGTCCTCGTCGATTCGGAAAGACGATGGCGGCGGACATGGTTTGCTCATATTCGGACGTGGGGATGGCGACGCGCGGGCGCTATTCGGCAGTCTGAAGGTCGCGGCGGCCGAGCCCGCGATGATGAGGAGCGGCGAGGTGCGCGACTGGCTCAAGGACCAGCCCTTCGTCGCATTGGCCTACATGACGGGAATCCTGCCCATCAAGAAGTATGGCGTCCACTCTGCGCTGAACATGTTCGACGAGTACTCGATGATCGCTCCGCTGCAGCTTGCCGAGTATGCGGGTTTTACCGAGCGAGAGGTTCGTGAGCTTTGCGAGGAGCACGGTCGCGACTTCTCCGTCTTGCGAGAATGGTATGACGGCTACGAGGTGGGTGGGATCGTGCTGCCGGGCGAGCGCGAGGCACTGCGCTTTTCTATCTATGCGCCACGCTCCGTTGCAAAGGCGGTGTCTACAGCCGAGGTTGCCAACTATTGGGGTGGCACCGAGACGTACGAAGCCTTGGCGAGATACATCCGCCGTGACTACGATGGACTGCGGGAGAAGATCGTGCTGCTCATGGATGGTGCGAGGCTTCCGGTTAACCTGCACACCTATCAATCTTGGCTGGGATTCCCGCGAGGGCGTAGCTTTCGTACCCAACAAAGAGGTGCACCAAATCTTCTGCGACTCGACGGACGAGCCTTCGTGGGAGCCGACCTTTGCCGCAATCGAGGCGTCTAAGGAGCTGGTTCGTGCCACGATTGCTGGCGAAGAAGCCCGCGTGGCAGAGCTTCTCGACTTAGCCAGCAAAGTGGCTGCGTCCCAAGCGAAGGGTCGTGGGCACGCGATAACTCCTGAGGATGTACACTCTTGGTCATCCTGAAGTGGGAACGATGTACAAAAACAGCCGAAAAGTGCGCATCGTCCCACCCGCAGGATGATCAAAATCGTACATCCTCAGCGGTGATATAAGCGGAGCACTTCTTACCCGGGAAAAACTGTCCCGGTGTACTTCTTACTTGGGAGGAAGTGCTGCAATGCGCTAGGTGTTGGTGTGTGCAAACAACAACCACGAAAGGCGGCACCATGAACATCGTATTGCTGGGAGGCCCCGGCGCAGGCAAGGGAACGCAGGGCCAGAAGCTCGTCGAGGACTATGGCATCGCCCACATCTCCACCGGTGACCTGCTCCGCGCAGCCGTCAAGGCCCAGAGCGAGCTCGGCAAGCAGGCCAAGGCCTTCATGGACGCTGGCCAGCTCGTGCCCGACCAGCTCGTCATCGACCTCGTCAAGGAGCGCCTCGGCCAGCCCGACGCGCAG
>CADBYM010000103.1 GCA_902798915.1 uncultured Coriobacteriaceae bacterium
GCGCTCCCGACTTTGTGGTCGAGGTCGTCTCTCCCTCCAATCCCGAGATGGACTACATTTCCAAACTCAACATGTATCGTGAGGCGGGCGTGCGCGAGTATTGGATTTGTGACCCGCAGCGCGCGCGTGTGCTTGCATACCGCTTCGACACCGAGGCGGTGATGGATACATACCCATTCTCCGAGACGGTTCCCGCCGAGATCTTCCCCGGCTTCGAGGTCAACTTTGCCGACATTATCGAGCGGATGTAGAGCGCGGGGCCTAAGGATATAAGAGAGAGGTGCGGTTACGCTATCCTAGCGACCTGTGAGCATAGGAGGCATGCATGGGAATATTTGTCTTGCTGGCGTTGGCGAGCCTCGTCGCACTGCCTGTTCACGAGCTTGTGCATGCCGGTGCGTTTGCGCTTCTTTCGGGGTTTAGTGCGCGCATATGCTTTGGGTTTTCGGATTGGATGCTCTATACGTCGGCCGCGGGTGTCATGTTGCCCAAGCGACGCTTTTGCGTGGTGCTGCTTGCTCCGACTTTTTTGGTGACGACGGTGCTCGTGCTGGTGCCCGCGCTGCTGGGTATGCCACTGCTCGGGTGGTTTGCCGCCGTCCTTCACCTGGCAGGATGCATGGGCGACATGGCCTATGTACGCATCATCGCGCGGGAGCCGATGGCAACGCATGTGGAAGACACGGAACGGGGCATCTCGCTACTTCACGACGAGTAGCGTGGTCGTTTGTTCTTGGGCCGCAAGCGCATGGGAGGCTGCAGTGCCCAAACAAGGGTGGGGCAGATGGTTCCGTTGTGAACGGGTATACTTGTGGCGTGGTGCTCGAGATACGACACAGCTATCGAGCGGCAAGAGACGATTGCGAGTGAAAGAGGCGAGCGATGAGCGAGCAGGGGGCAGCCCTAATGTGTCCGGCGTGCGGCGAGAGCTTTGAGCCTCCGCTAGGTGCAGCACGCTGCTTTTGTCCGCACTGCGGAAAGCCGGTGGACGTAGAGAGGACGCGCGAGGCCGCCGGGGCGCGCGTGCGCAAGGAGGCTGCGGCGCAGGCAGCGTGTGAGGCGGCTGCTGCGCACAAGGTGGCCGCCGCGCAAGAACGGTCCCGCGAGGCGGCTGCGGCCGAAGCGTCGCGGGCTGTCGCAGAGCAGCCAACGTATCGACGGGGCGCCGTGGTGCGCGACGACAACGGCAAGGGTCTGTTCGTGGTGACGCTTCCCTCCACGTGGAAGCTCAAAGACGCCTGCATCGTGACGGGCTCTGGCTCGCGCCCGTATGCGCCTCGCGCGTGTTTTGTCAGCGAGGACGGCATTGCCGGCATTTCCCTTGAGGTGGGTGACGCGGGAATGCAGCTCAGTGTCAGCATGAAGGCGATAATGGCCGTCTACGGTACCGCCCTCGTTGGCGTGGACCGCTCGAACCACGCCCCGATGCCCGATCCGCGCGTCTTGGCAGATTGCAAGATGCGCGAGATGGCGGAGAATCTCGCCGAATCCGGCATTGCCCTAGTGCGCGAGGAGGGCTGCAACCGTCTGGACGCCCTTCGCAACATAGCCCAGCAAGAGTTCACCCGCGCGGCGCAAGCGACGGGCGGTACCACGCTCAGGGATCCGTGGGCTTGTGAGCTTGTGCGCATCTATGAGTTCACCTACAAAGGCGTGGTGTGGAACCTCGCCTCATATGTGCGCATGTACGCGATGCGTGATGGCTCGGGTGTCGACAAGCTCAATCCGGCCGGGTTGATGACTGGATTTGGCTCTGCCTTGGGTGGTCTCTTCTCACAGAATCGCGGGCGAGAAAGGCAGTCTGCCCAAGTCGCGCAGCCCGGCATGCCCGCTGGCGCCAACCACGCCACATGGTGCACGTCGGACTACGAAGCGTACAAGAATGCCGGCACCATCTATTGGGCCGTTTCGGGCCTCGCGCAGTTCTACACGACCAAGGAGCGGTTCGATGCGGCATATCGGCAGGCTTTCTTGCCGCTCGTCATGGATTACAGGCTGCATCCCGACGTCATGGCGATGTCCGATGCGTATGGGCAGCGCCAGGCAGCCGCCATACATCAGGCGGAAAGACAGCAGATAAACCGCATGAACATGCAGGCGCAAGCGATGCTCGCTGCGAACCGGCAGCAGCAGGCGGCCTTCGACGCCCAGTTCGCATCGTGGCAGGCCAACAGCGACGCGCAGCATGCCGCCTTCAGGGCGCGGACAAATGCACAGTTCAATAGCGGCAGCGGCTATGGAGGCGCGTCGGCGCCCGACTACTCGGAGGCCATACGGGGCGTCAACACGTTCATGACATCGGACGGGCGCGAGGTGGAGCTCGACGTTTCGGCCAGTCGCGCATACGAGAACCGAGCGGGCGACGTCATTGGCGGTTCGGGCGGCTTTGATCCCGGCGCCGACTGGAACGAAATTCCCCGAGCGTAAGCGTCGGTTCTTTCACCCGACGTCAGGACTCGATGCCGAACTGCACGTTTGAAGAGTTGGCTTTCGGTGGCCTGCCGCAGGGTGGGGGCCGACCAACAAAGAGCCCGGAACCAGGGTGGCCACTCTGGTTCCGGGCTCCATGCCGCGAATATCGTCCATGACAACGGGGTCGCGCTATGACTCGCGCGGGGAGTTGTGCCAGAAGGCATCGTAACGTGGTAGGGGCCCGAAGGCGGTGGGAAGGTAGTGCGTCCGATGCATAATAAGAAGAGAAGAAAAAGATGCAGTCATGAACACCGCTGCGGCTCTTCTCGCCTCGGGGGGCTTTCGCTCTCCCTTGGCACAACTGCATAGTTGCACCGCGCGGACGCCCTTGTCATTAAACTGGTGGTTTAATGACGGGTTTGTCTTGCCTGCGACAGAACGTTGAACGCCATGCTCGCGTCTTGCGGATCGTCGAGAGCGGCGCCTTCGTCGGGCGCGAGCTCGCGGACGCGACCCAAACGGTCGTGCCTACTTGAACGGGTGCTCGCGCACGTAATCGCCCACGGAACCGCCGGTAAGGCTTTTCCACACCTCGTCGATGCTGTTGCCAAGTTTCTCTGATTCTGTGCCGTCAAGGCTGTTGACTTTGTCAACCAGACCAGCGGCGACGCCTTTGTTGGTGTACATAGTGAGGACGTAGGTGTCGTCCTTGGGTCCCACGATTACGAGGTACTCCTTCATGGACGGACCGTGCACGACGGCATAGACCTGCGTGTCTTCGCGCACTACAACGTCGTCCGTGGAGCACTTGTTCAAGCCGGTGAACGCGTCACGGACGTTCTTGTAGCCGCTGGCTATTCGGAGATACGCGATCTTTGCGTTCCCTCCGCCCTTCTCTAGCTTCTTGAGGGCCTTGGCGTCGAGCGGTTTGAGATTCGCA
>CADBYM010000104.1 GCA_902798915.1 uncultured Coriobacteriaceae bacterium
GATATGGTTCTTGAGCCGCGTGCCGACTTCCATAACGATTTCCTGATGCATCCTGCTTGGGGAGGCAAGGTCCCACAGCTCGCCGTCGATGAGCTCCGCTCGCGCGCCTTCGGGCAGCGCCCAGTAATCATCGGCAGTGTAGTTATCCTTCGGCAGCGGCATGGCATCCCCTTCCCGCGAATCGCATCTTTAACACCGCGCCACAAGTATACTCTCGTGTGGTACTTCTACCTACATTCGCTCGTGTTTGAACACCGTCGGTGCATTCCTGATCCGCGTTCGTTCGTCCGGTCTGTTGCGTGTCAATGGGTAGGCTCTGCATAAGCGTGCTAGAATGTGTGGAAGGGGTTTGCCATGATTCTCTCGCTCGACGGAACCGAACTGACCAAAAACGTGTCCCCCCTGGTCGGGCGCAGTCACATCGCGCGCATCGCGATGCTCGCTGTGGTGGCCCTGCTCGTCATCCTGGGCGGCACACGCGTCGCGTCGGCCTCATCACACATAACAGAACCAAGCAACCCTTTCCAGCAGGCCGAGACTTCCACCAAGTCGAAGAAGGACGAGAAGGACAACTCCAAGGCACCTTCTGCCTTCACCGAGAAATGCAAGGACGAAAACGGCAGCCTCACCAACTACGCCCTCAGCGAGTTGACCGGCGCGGAGCTCGTGCAGTCCGTCGAGTCGCTCGGCTACACCTACGACACAAAAGAGGGCGCCTACGTCAACGACAAAGGCAATGAGTTTAACGCCGATCGCGTATCTCCGAATAGCCAGCGGCTACAAAGACGTTCGCGATGCGTTCACCGGCTTGAACAAGTGCTCCACGGACGATGTCATGGTGCGCAATGACAAGTATGTCTATGCGGTCGTACACGGCCCATCCATCGGCGTTAGCCAAAATAGAAACGCTCGCGTTGACTGAGACCTGCGGAAGCGGGTAGAATACGACTGACGGCAGCCTAGTCAGTAAAGGGTTAGCTAGGCAACGCCGTTGGGATTTTGACTAGGGCCAATGGTGTCTGCCAACACCGGCCCTATACTTTTGTCTCAATCCCTCAGATGCTTTGGCCTTTGGTTGTTACTACGTGCATCGGAATGGTCGTCTTCATCCTTCCCCGAGCGTTTGAGCTCGAAGTATGCCTTCAATACTCCTAAGAGCACTACTAGCAGCTGCAGAACAGCAATCAAAACTTCCATGGCAACTCCTTTCTATCGAAGCAAAGGCGCTGCCTAGCACAAGGCTAACCGTCAGCCGAGCGTACATCTTACACACATCACAGGTGTACACACTCATCGATCGGTATCGATTTGGATCCTGTCCGTGTCGCTCTTGAGCACGAGGCGGAATCCGCACGTTTGGGCAGTTCGCAACGAGCGAAAGAAGGCCCGCCGCGTCAGGTACAGACGCAGCGGGCAAGGCGCAGGATGCAGGCACTAACTCACTTACGCCAACGCTCCCAACGCAATCGGCCATGAAAACCAAGATCGCGAGACCCAGTACACACCGTCGTATCGGCAGCCCAGTTCTCTTTTAGCTGACGCTAGCCAACACGTCCTCCGCCTTAACCACACCAGTCTTTGTGTACTCCCAATCGAAGCCGTTTCCGTCAGTGAGCACAGCAACTGAGTCATCCCCAGACCTCTTGAATTGCAGGCGCTCGGTAAAACCGTAGTCAGAATAGTCAATCGTAAGGCCATTCTCCAAGTCACCTGAACAAGGCAGTACCATCGAACCCGAGTCGTTCGTTCCGAAGCTGGTGGCTGTCATCTCGTCGAGGTCAATGAGGTAGTACAAGCTGTAGCCAGACAAACGCCTCACATAGGCGTACTCGTACTTAGAAGCAGCTGCCGCCTCTTCCGCGCGCTTTCTTGCTTCCTATTCTTCCCGCTTTCCTCGGCCTCTTTTCGTTCTTTCTCTTCCTTCTCCTTTGCTGCCTTCTCGTCGGCGTCCTCCTTTGCATACTCATCAGCAACACTTTGCACGCCATCGTTCAGCTCGGCTTCCGCTTCATCCAGGCCCGAATATTCAAACGAGCTCTTGAAAGAGAACTTTGAGAGCTCTCCGTTCCCAAGGTCGATCTCTCCCTCATACGAGAAGTCACAAGTCTCACCAGCCAGAAGTTTCTCCTGCGTAAGCTGGGCTTGAAGGTCTCCTCACCCGACTTGATGCGAGGAAGGTTGTCCCTATTGACTGGGTTCTCGGTATTGTTCTTTACGGATCCCGTTATCTCAAAACGCGCACCTCGGGCGCCAAACCAACCATCTGCCCGCTCGCAAGCAAGCTCGACTTCCGTAAACTCAAGATCCGCCTGCTTCTCTTCTGCTTCAGAACCGCTTCCCGAGCCACAACCCGACAAAACAATCAGGCAGCAAGCCACGAGCCCCACGACAAGTAATCGCACCCATCTACCATCTAGTCATTGTGAATCCTCCTGACGCATATGAACGGTGGGCCAGACTAACAAAGACGCGCGCTAGACATCACCACTTTTAGGTAACAAATCAGAGAAGCAAGATGCACGGTTGTCATGGAGAACACGGCAACACGAAGCTCGTCCTCGCCCTCCTCGGACCCATCTATTGCGCCCGCTACTCTGAACCATTCTGCCGAAGCTTCGACTTGAAGGACCATACCCATACCGTCTATAGTCGAGTACACTAAAAGGAACCTGTTCCCGTCATAGGTTACTCACCGTCTTTCGCAACAATCCGCTTGCCCGTTTTGTCTGATCCGTCTCGTACGATACTTTGCCGCTCGCGGAGTGCCTTAATGGCACGCGCGACACTTCTGAGTGACACTGCAAGTCTCTTCGCAATCCGCTCGTAGCTCAACGAGGGGTTCTCGGCGAGCAGACGAAGCACCCGCTCCTCTAGCTCGTTCGCGACGGCGTCACGCTCACGCTCGGCCTTGCGCATCTCAATCTTCTCGAAGTCGGTAATTGCTAATCCCCGCTTCCCGGATTCTTGGTTTCCGAAGTCAGATCCTCATCGTTCTTGCTCATAACAATTACACCAACAGGTTGTCGCGGATTGTCCAGATGCGCCTGGACAATCGTTTGCTCTGCGTTGGTATTCGTTTCTGCACCAACTTGGTGCAGAATTGTTCTCCCGGTCACCTAGCCATCCTCCCCCTCCAGCAGCGCCTTGAGGTCGTCGATGTCGGGCAGGGCTTCGCGCACGTCCTTCGGCACGTCCTCTGCCGTGGTGTAGGTCGCCACGCCCATGGGCCGTTGTAGTTGCGGATCACGAGGTTCACGAACGCCTCGTTCATGTCCTTGCAGAGCACGATGCCGATGGACGGCGCCTCGTGGGGCTTGCGCTCGAACTCGTCGAGCACGCTCAGGTAGCCGCTCAGCTGACCCAGGTAGGCGGGCTTGAATCTGCCGCGCTTCAGCTCCACCGCGACCAGGCAGTTGAGGTCTCGGTTGAAGAAGAGCAGGTCGACGAACTGGTCCTCTCCGAATGCGTCCAGGTGATAGGCGTTGTCGATGAAGGAGAAGCCGCGCCCGAAGGTCATGATGAAGTTCTTCACGTTGTTGACGATGGCCTGCTCCACCACGCGCTCGTCTATGTCCGCCGCGTCGCGGACGCCCAGTTCCTCGACGTTGATGTAGTCGAGAAAGTACTCGTCCTTAAAGGTCTCGATCGCTCTTAGCGCACGCGATGTGCTCGGCATCGTCTCGAGGAAGTTGTTGGGCATTTGCCCCTGATGGTGATAATCGTCGTTGCGTATGGAACGCTTTAGATCCTCTACTTTGAGGTGCTCGCGAGCGCAAAGCTTGATGTAGAAAAGGCGTTCGCTGAGACCTTTGACCTTTTCGAGGATGGTTCGATGGTGAGTGAAGCCGATAGACAAAAACGCAGCTTGTGACTCATCGTCCAGATTCGGCACTTGCAAGTGCCAAATTGACAAGGCCTCGCTTTCGGCACTTGCAAGTGCCGAAAGCGACGACCCCCCTTCAATTTGCTCTTGCCACTCCTCGAAGAACGTCCTCATGTACTTGAGGTTGCGCTCCGAGAACCCACGGAGACCGG
>CADBYM010000105.1 GCA_902798915.1 uncultured Coriobacteriaceae bacterium
GGCGTGCACGCCGCACGCGCACGCGGCGCCGCCGGCACCTTCCACCCACTCGTGGTCGTGCTCGACGAGCTTGCCCTCGGCGTCCCTCGTGCCCAGGCAATGCGCGCAGTCGACGGTGTGCCTCAGGTTGTCCTGCGTGGGCGTGGGCGTCGCGCCCTCGTGGTCGCAGGGCGAGATCTTGGCCCAGAAGTAGTTGCAACAATCGTCCACGCGCTCGTCCGTGGGGAGCGCAAGGCTCACGGTCGCTCCCGCACCGTCGGCCTCGTTTCCGCGCATGACCTTGGCCGCATCGTAAATCATCATTGGAACGCTCTGACCCGGTTCCTCCGACGCGACGAAGCCGACCGCTTTGGCGCCCTCGCCAGCTTGTGCCGTCACGATGCCGCCGGTGACGTCCACCGTGCAGGCCGCCTTCGTGGTCGCATCAGCGCCAACCCCGATACCTGCCGCTCCCCCGCCACCAGTCGCCCTTACCTCGCCGCTCGAGACGGTAACGCTCATGCTTGCCAATTCGCTGGCACTTTTTCCAAAGCCGATTCCGGATGCGCCGTTACCACCCGTTGCCGTCACGTCGCCACCGGTTATCTCAATCGCACTGGAGTAGACCGGGTAGCGCGCTCTATCGTAGCCACCGACATCACCGCCGCCGATACCGGCCCCGCTCTCTCCGCCCTCTGCGACCACGGTCCCGCTCGAGATGACGATCGTTCCGGCATTGCCGAATTTCGCCCCTCCAATGCCAGCCGCACCTTGGCCACCACGCGCCGTCACCTCTCCGCCGCTGATGGTGGTAGTACCGCTGTTGGTACCGGACGAGGCGCCACCCCCGATGCCGGGTGCGTATTTCCCGCCGACTGCGGTCACCTTGCCTCCCGTGATGGTGGTCGTGTTGCCGTTGCCGTCATTGCCACCACCTATGCCGGCTCCGTATCCTTGGTAAGTGTCCCCATAAGCCTCGACGGTGCCGCCCGAAATCGTTACCTCGGCACCGTGCTGATACTCTCCCCCACCGATTCCGGCAGCAAGGTTGCCACCGTACGCCTTAACCGTGCCGCCGCTTATCTCTATGACGCCCGCCTCGTTGATGGGCGTCTCTGAGGTTTCGTTGCCCCCGCCGATTCCGGCACTCAGGTTGCCACCGTACGCCTCCACGTACGCGTCCCCCCCGATCGTCACCTTCATGGCCGGCACACCACGGGCGTATGTGCAACAGCCACCAATGCCCGGACCGGTCGAGGCGCCCGAACCCGTACCGGACGTGCTGCCATACGCATGCACCTCTCCGCCCGTGATGCGCACCTCGCCGGACTCGTACGTGTGACCGGAGTACGAGCCTTGGATGCAACCAGCTCCTATGCCTGCGGCGCCATTCCCTGCTCTTGCGGTGATAGTACCACCCGTGATGGTGACGTTCCCGGTGGTCGAGTCGCCACCGTCCGAGCGCCCCCCGCCTATTCCAGCTCCGCAGTAGCTTCCTTGGGCTACGATAGTGCCGCCCGTAATCTCTATTTCTGCGCCGTACGTGCTCGCCTCATCTCCCATTCCCGCACCAATACCTGAACCGCCAGACGAGCCGCCCGTTGCGTTGATGCTTCCCCCGGAGATACTGATGGTGCCGCCGTGCGTGGCGCCGCCGTGCGACGCATATCCTCCACCGATGCCGGCAGCGTAAGAATTGGCGCTCGCTGTGATCTTGCCACCGCGAATGTCAATCGTGCCGCCGTAGACGTGCTCTGCGCCTTCGGGCCTCACACCCCCATATGACCGATAGTTGGCACCGCCGCCAATGCCGGCTCCGTAATAGCCCTTTGCTGTAACGCTTCCGCTATGCATGACGAACGTTCCGCCTGACTCGTAGTTGCTTCCTCCGATACCCGCATCGTAGTTGGGGTATTGTGCAGTCGCCTCTAGTGAGCCATCCTCGAGCGTGGTCCCATACACATGTAGCGTGTTGCCATCCGCGTTGTTTATGCCACCGTTCACGACGAGCTTGGCATTCTCGCAGAGGATGAGCGTCACCTCGCCCTCAATGAGAAGGCGCTTGTTGAGGGTGACGTCTCCAGCAAGCACGTAGGTGCCAGTGGTGAGCGTGGGCCTATCGACTTCGTTGAGGCCCTCCTCGATGACCGCGTATTCGGTGGCAGTGAGCTTCGAGTTGTGCTCATCCACGTAGTCAACCGGCCCCATCTCGCTCTTGACAAACCACGAGGCGCAGAGCGTGAGGTCGGACTCCACAGGTTGCGAGAAGTCATACCTCTGCTTCAGGGCCTCGTCAGTGAACCAACCACTGAAGAGGTGGTCGTCATACGTAGGGTTCGGGGGCCTTGTGACCTTCTGTCCCTGCGCGAGCAGCTGCTCCCGCTGGTCGTCAGGCATGGTCCCGCCGTTGGGGTCGAAGGTCACTGTGCAAGGGAGGTACTCCCACTCCCACGTGCCCGCCATGCTCGCACCGTCGTAGCCGTCACGCAGCTGCGCAGGCGTCTTCGACGTGCCCACGGGGATGTCCTCGGAGACGCCATCAGCCTTGGCCGTGTACGCCCACTTTCCCGTGTAGCCTTCGGTCGACGGCGGCGTGGGAAGCACAGCCCAGTATCGACTTCCCTCCGATGCCTTGAACGAGAACTCCCTGCCAAGGATGACCTTCTTGAGCGAAGAGCAGCCATTGAACATGTCCACCGCTATCTGCAGGCTGGCCCCACTCCAGCCCGAAAGGTCAAGCTCGGTGATACCCTCGCAGCCGCTGAAGACGTACGACGTATGCGTGACCTTGGAGGTCACCCAACCCGAAACGTCAATCTCCGTCAGCTTTCTGCAACCACTGAAGGCCGCAGCAATCCAAACGACGTTGTTTGTGTTCCATTTGGAGACGTCGACCGCCTTGAGACTCTTACATTGAAAGAAGAGGTCACGAAGGTCGGTCACGTTCGACGTGTCCCACGTAGAGACATCGATAGACTCGAGAGCGAAGCACTGATAGAACATGAAGATCATTTTCGTATTGCGCGACATGTCCACGTTCTGGCCTCCCCGTACCTCCTTGAGGACTTGGAAGTCGGCGAACCAGGAACTTGTGTCAGTCGGACGCAGGTGATATGTGTCGCCATCCTTGAGCGAGCCATCGAAGACCACGGTGGTCACGGTGGTCTTCCCTTCCTCCCACTTGGGGTGGTAGTCCATGGAATGGTATTCCTCGTAACCCGTGAAAACCGTTACGTCCTCCGACTCCGTCGCGGGGTCGCCCCACTTGAAGGTGAGGGTCATCTTGTCCGCAGAGAGAACCGCGTAGTTCTGCGGCTGCGGCTGCTCGTCGTCCTGCACTCG
>CADBYM010000106.1 GCA_902798915.1 uncultured Coriobacteriaceae bacterium
CCAAGCGGGACATCGGCATTTCCGGGATGTCGGAATATGAGGTAATATTCCGATATCGGAGTATTACCTCATCAGGTCAAAATCATCGTACCGCCTACATCCGCCATCACCAAATGCGACGAAGAGCCATGGCGGATGTTCGCCGATACGGGCTCTTCACCCTCCGCCTGCAGCGGTAACCTTTCGGCCGGACCCCGGCCACAGGTAAAACTGCACAATAATTATTCGAATCATTTGCAAAAGCCCAGCTCAGCGCGTTTTACTTTGAATCATAATGTGATCGTTTGCCGGTCTATAAAATATAAAGTGCACAACGATTACATCAATCTGTATACCTTTTGCTCGTGAGCTGGGGTTTTGTTACTGATTCCATTATTTATTGTTCACTTTCGAATGGACTCGGACTGGCATGCAAAGGGGATAGCCGACCCCAGGTGAAGAAAACGGTGTCTCTCCACATGGCGGACCCAAACCATATGCGCTTAATGCGATAAACTGAGGTTCGGATCATGCAGAATTGCACCCACTCCAACGGTGCCGGCCGGACATCCCAAAACCTGCGGAAGTAGACGGGCGCAAGCTACCGCACATGAACGATGCAGACCACGAAGGCCCAAGAGGAATTACCCTCTTGGGCCCTTGTTGGTCATATGCCACTGACGATGCGTTTAGCCAAGCCCAGCGTACTCCTCATCCGAGACCGGCTCGAGCCACTCGTTCCAAGCGTCCGCTCCCTCGATCTCGAGCGCCACGTGTTGAAACCAGCTATCAGCCGCCGCACCGTGCCAGTGCTTCACGTTGGCAGGGATGTTCACCACGTCGCCCGCATGGAGCTCGCGCGCCGGCTTGCCCCACTCCTGGTACCAACCGCGACCATACACGCACACCAACATTTGTCCACCAGCTTCGGTGGCATGATGCACGTGCCAGTTGTTGCGGCAGCCCGGAGCAAACGTCACGTTGAACATGGGCACCTGCTCGTTCGTGAGCACCGCAAGGTACGTGTCGCCAGAGAAATACTCAGACGCAGGGTTCACGTCTCCCAAGGGAAAGTCGGAAAGCTCCACACCGATGCGCTCGTCAATCATGTCTGCTCCTTTTGGTAGTTGCCCATCCTCTGCAATGAATACTACGACAAGGGACGATTCATTACCAATACCCATTCAAAATGCTTTTCCATGCTCCACCCGTATAGGAACAAGCGGCCAGCCTATTCGATGCGCATGTCTCCCTCGCTGATGATGCCGCTGCGGCGCATGAGGAACGCCACAATCCACGCCACCATGGCAGGAATCACCACACACACCAGCGCCATTCCCAACCATTCACGCACGCCTGGCGCAATGCCATCCGCAACCCATCCCGAGTAGAGGCCGATGGGGCCCACCAACCCACAGGTCCCCATACCGCTCGCGATGGCCGCACCGTTCTGCTGGAGTCCAAAGACGACCGTTGCCACCGGTCCGGTCACGGCACTCGCCACAAGGGCGGGCACCCATGTGGCGGGCTTCTTGAAGATATTCGGCACCTGGAGCATCGAGGTCCCCAAACCCTGGGACACCACGCCCGCCCAGCCGTTGTCAGCAAAGCTTGCCGCGGCATAGCCGACCATCTGCGCACAGCAACCGGCGAGGGCGGCACCACCGGCAAGTCCCGTAAGCCCAAGTGCGGCACAGATGGCAGCACTTGAGATGGGCAACGTCAGCGCAGCTCCCACCACGACGGAAACCACCACGCCCATGAGGAACGGCTGCAGGTCTGTCGCCCACATCACGAGCCCGCCAAGCGAGGAGGCGGCCGCCCCAATCCACGGAGCAACGGCCACGGCGAGCGCACACCCAATGCCAACCGTCACACCTGGCGTCACGAGTATGTCCACCTTGGTCTCCTTCGAGACCAGCTTGCCCAACTCGGCCGCCAGGATGGCAATCACAAAGACGGCCAAGGGACCGCCGGCACCACCTGCCTCGCTTGCCGCATACCCCACTGCGGCAAGCGAGTAAAGCACCAGCGGCGGCGCGGCGAGGGCGGCTCCTATCGAGACGGCCATGGCGGGGCCCGCCACCGCCTTGGCAAAACCGCCAATCTGCCCGAGCAGTTCGATGCCCGTCAAGTCCCCCAGCGTCGAGAAGATCGTACCGATAAGCAGTGAGGCAAAGAGGCCCTGCGCCATGGCGCCAAACGCGTCTATCGCATAGCGCTTGAAGCTCGGCCTGACGTCCTTGCGCTCGAAGAACGAGGATGAATCTGACATGCGTACCCCCTAACGAGGACAATAAACCAGTATTTCATTGTGCGCGATATCGAGAAGGGCCAACTATGTTTTACACGCTTGTAGCGTACGAGCCTGAAGGGATGGTGCGAGCTGACCCGAAGGGATGGTGCGGAGGGACTTCTGGGCGTCAACCCACCGTCACATGCCGGTCAGAAGGTCTCACCGACGTCGCTCCACTGCACCTCGTGCATCTCGGCATCCGCATCGATGGGGTCGACCTCGCCGATGATGCTCACGGACATCCCACGGCTTCTCGTCGAATCAGAGAAGTATGAAGCGACCGAGCGGAGCACCGTGTCGATAGAGCGCATATCCCCCTGCAGCTCCGCGAGAACCATCGACGGGTCTGGCGCGTTGCTCATCCAGCCCGTCACATGCCGCCTCAGGCACTGCTTGCTGAGCGTGCCGCGCAAGCCAACCCCTTGTACGTGACCTCTAAAGACAACCCGCTTCCTTACCATGCCGCAGCACCCCCTCAGCGCCCCATCGTATCACTCTCCCATAAGGCCGTCCCTTAGGCCACGCGAGTGACTCACCGGGTGTATGACAACAGCAGCGATGGGCCGGGACGACGCAGCTTTACGAGGGCTTTACTCTCGATCTGCCGTATGCGCTCGCGCGTGACGCCGAACTCGCGACCGACCTCCTCAAGCGTGCGCGGGTGCCCGTCCTCGAGGCCGAAGCGCAGGACGATCACTTTCCGCTCGCGGTCCGCGAGCGTGTCGAGCTCCGCGTCGATGTCCTCGCGCATCAGGATGTCCTTGGTGGCGTCGAAGGGGTCGGTCGCGCCCTCGTCGGGGAGGAAGTCGCCGAGCTGGGAGTCCTCCTCCTCGCCGATGGGGGTCTCGAGGCTGACGGGCTCCTGGCTGATGCGCTGGATCTCGCGCACGCGCTCGGCCGT
>CADBYM010000107.1 GCA_902798915.1 uncultured Coriobacteriaceae bacterium
TCGAGCGAAGGCTTAAGGACCTCGCCCTTATCGTATGCGAGAGCAACGTCATGAGTACATCCGCTTGGAAACACGCCAAGCCGAAGCACTATTACTCCCGCGCAGTTGTCTTTTGCACGAAACCCGAGCGTGTGCTGCTTCCCATGTGGCTTTTGGTCACCTCGAACAACGGCAAGAAGAGCCTCGCAGCGGTAAACGGGCAGACCGGCACGGTAGCGTTGGGCGCTCAAGGCAAAGAGAATGCGGAGTCGAGGCATCGCAACGTGGTTTTGTCGTACAAGAAGGCCCTTTCCAAAGACGCCCTCACTATCACGCTTCGCGAACCGAGGCTCGGTCCGAGCCAGGAAACAGACAGATGGCCGCCTCGCAAATCCTGAATCGAGGCCCACGGCCTCTGTCGTGGGCGCACTCGTAGGGCACTGCGGCCTCGGCACAAGTTTGGAACGAAAAGCCCGTCCCCTGTTCTGGTTACGTCCCCCGTTCCATGATCGCTGGTTAGCAGCCGCGCGGGTTCTGCTACACGTGCAGCTCGCACACCGAGTAGAGGGCGGCCTTGCCGGCGACGGAGACGCGCTCGCCGCGCACCTCGCACAGAAGCTCGCCGCCTCGCTCTGACGCCTGCCAAGCGTGGATCTCGTCCTTGCCCAGGCGCTGCGCCCAGTAAGGAGCCACCATGCAGTGCGCCGACCCCGTGACGGGGTCCTCCTCGATACCCATGTCCGGCGCGAAGAAGCGCGAGACGCAGTCGAACTCCGTCCCCGGCGCCGTCGGGCAGGCCGCCATGCCGGGCAGGCCCGCCACCAGGGCGATGTCGGGCCTCATGTTGCGCACGACGTCCTCGTCGTCGTAGACGAGCAGCAGGTCCCGGTCAAGGTACGCCTCAAGGGGCCGGGCGCCCAGGGCCGCTTCCATCTCGTCGGTGACGGGGACGGGACCCAGCCGATAGGCCGGGAAGTCCATGACCAGCCACCCGTCGCGGCGCGTGACGCGCAGCTCGCCGCTCATCGTGCGGAAGGCTATCTCGTCGGCCTCTGGCTCGTGGAACCGGAAGAGCGCGTAGGCCGTCGCGAGGGTCGCATGCCCGCAGAGGTCGATCTCGATGGTCGGCGTGAACCAGCGCAGGCGCCACGCGTCGCCCTCGCGCACCGTGAAGGCCGTCTCGGAGAAGTTGTTCTCGCGAGCGATGGCCTTCATCAGCCGCTCGTCGGGCCAGCCCTCCATCACGCACACGGCCGCTTGGTTGCCGCGGAAGACCTCGTCGGTGAAGGCATCCACTACGTACTGCCTCATGCGTCACCACCCACCTCGAAGACCGCCTCCACCTCGACCGGGGCGTTCATGGGCAGCGCCGGCACCGCGACCGCCGTGCGGGCGTGCCTTCCGGCCTCGCCGAACACGTCGAAGAGCAGCTGGGACGCCGCGTTGACGACGAGGTGCTGGTCGAAGAAGCCCTCGGCGCTCGCCACGAAGCCCTGCAGCTTCACGACGCCCCGCACGGCGTCGAGGCTGCCGAGCTCGCTGCGCACGACGGCGAGCAGGTTGATGGCGCAGATGCGCGCCGCCTCCTGCGCCTGCTCCAGCGCGAGCTCCGCGCCCGCGCGGCCCCGAAGGGGCATCTCGCCGTCGAGCATCGGAATCTGCCCGGACACGTAGAGCGTGCTTCCGACCCGCTTCGCCGGTACGTACATGGCCTTGGCCGGCGATGACGACGGCAGCTCAATCCCGAGCTCCGTGACCCTTTCCTCTGTACCCACGTCGCTGCTCCTGTCCTTCGCACTTTTACACCTTGGGAATTATACAGCGGGCGTGCCCACTCTGTGACGTACGCATACTTCAGGTGGCAACGGAACGCAGTAGGCCAGCAACAAGAAGGCATACACGTACTTTCGCATCGACACGGCAAGCACGCCGGGGCACATCACTACAGCCCAACCAGTTCGACCCCCGCACTGCGACACGTCTCACCGTAGTCGTCAAGCCACGCATCAGCCACATGGACACACGGGAGGACGGCGACCGACCTGGGCAGCAGTAGCGATGGAATCAGCGTGTTGCGGAGGGAGACGATGCCTGGCACCAGCTGGATTGCGTGTCGATCAGCACGTACGCGACAGTCTGTGGTGGCTCGTTGCCCTGGAAGCTCGAATACACGAAGTGGCACCAGTCTCCGATGAGGCGGATGGAAGAGGCCTCGAAGAAGGGATGCCCCTCGTAGGAGGTGCAGTCTTTTGCCCCCATCCAATGGCCATGCATACGGGCTCGGTCAGGGCCGTGAGCATGTCAGGCGCAAGCTCGACCATGTAGGCCTCCTCATTGACATTGGGTCCTATGTCGGGATAGTGCTTGTCGGGGCAGAATCCGCAATAGAGATAGGCGTGCCCGTCCTCGCAGAGCACGACCGGGTCAAAGCGTACGCCACCGTACAGGATGAATCCGTCCGAATGCGCAACGATACCGAGGTGGGAGAAGGGACCAGCAGGGCTGACCGAGACGGCGACCGACACATAGCCAAACACCCAGATACAGGTAACGAGGTAGTGCCTACCGCCGGGGCCCTGGCACACGTCCGGCGCGAAGGGGTTGTACTTGTCGTGCTCGGTCATTGGATCCTGCCCCCTTGCGGAAGATGACCCCCTCGCAGCGCCAGTCGGATAAATCCTCCACCGGCACACTCCAAGTGACGTAGTCGCCAATGCAGTAGTTAGTGGCGTGCACCTCGTCGGGAGCTGTGAAGAGGACGCGGTCACTCACGCATTGGACGAACTCGCCACCGCACTGGTGGATGGCGGAAAACCGACGTGGATGCGTCCTGCGAGCTAGGGAACCACGACGCACACTGCTTGGAGCAAATGATGAGCTGGCTCAATGGAGCTCTCGGACCTGAACTTCTGATCCTGCCAGTCTCCCGCTGTGCTAGAATCGCCTTTGATTATTCCCGCCAAGGCGGGTCAAATAACGGTAAAAACCCCTCTTGCAGTGAGTTGATGATATTGTGACCTGCCGTTTGTCCTAGCTGGGCCTTTGCCTGTAGTATTCGCGGTAACGCAGCGTTTTCGGGGAGGTC
>CADBYM010000108.1 GCA_902798915.1 uncultured Coriobacteriaceae bacterium
TCTCGCGGCGGACACCCTTGCCATCGGCTACGCGCTTCCCGCTGCCGGGCGCGCCGGGGACTTTCACCCCTTGGGTGTGTACCATGCCCGGCACACATCAAGCGCCGCGCCGCATCCGGCGGCGCGGCGGCTGGGTAGGCCCTTGATGAAACCCGAAAGATTTACGTGATGGCGGTCGAAAAAAGGAGGTGATGAAATCCTTTATGCGCCGGGCAGACGACCTGTTAGCGGAGATGCACGGGACGCTGCTCGCCTGGTGCCATCTGGGCAATCGCTCTCACCTTCTCGTCAGCACGTCCCCCGGTTCCCTCAAGAAGCCGAAGCATCGCCTCCAGACGGGGCACGCAGGCTATTTCAACGGGGTTCATCGCCATGACGGGGCTCTGTTCGGCGGCAGTATCGCGAGTACTGTGGCGATGCCGTACACGTGGATCCAGAGCTTGTTCTCGGAGTGTTCGGTGGGGTCGGGCAACATCCGCTCGTTCCATGCTGCAGGTCACATTGATGAGGGGTGCCCGGACATAGAGGAGTTGCCTAAGCACAGCATCGGCGACGAAGAAGCCCGAACCGTGTCGAGGGCCGGCAGGGGTTGAACGAAATACCCGTCCCCCGTTCCACCCAAGGCACGTGAGTCGCCTTCGGCGGCATCTCACGTGCCCCGGCCCCTTCCAACGGCCCGCGCAACGGACTATAATTGCAACCCAATATTAGACCATCGACAGAAGGAGACGGATTATGAGCATAACGGAGGCAAGGCGCCTTGACGCCGACCTCGCGAACGACGAGGCGCTGCGCGCACGGATCGAGGAGACGGCGAAGGACATCGCGGACCAGGGCAAGGCCTCGAGCGAGACCGAGGCCCTAGTCATGGCCGCGGCATCGCTGGGCTATGACGTGAGTGTCTCCGACGCGGAGCGCACCGCCGCCGACGACGAGGAGCTCAGCCTCGACGAGCTCTCCGGCGTCGCGGGCGGAGTCGGTTTTTTGTGCGATACGCTCTGGTACTGTATGAAGAGTCTTATGTAAAAACACATCGACCATAGAGCGTCAGGGCACGCTCAGGTCGATCGGGGGAGGGCACGCCGTCGGTCGGCGTGCCCTCCCCCCACACCACCGCGCGTGCCGTTCAGCACGCGGCGATTCCCGGGCCTAGCGCACTTGCGGGCAATGACCATGGAAGGGGTTCCGGCCCAGCCCTTGGCGCGCCGCGCCGTTCAGCGCCCAGCCGAGGACGCCGCTGTCCGCCACGCGTCAGTTTCGCAAAGAGCGAAAGAGCGGCACCTAAGACGACCGGCGGCCTGGGCGGGGTCGTCCCTCAGGTGGGCGAGGGGCTGGTCACGCAGGCCTGCGAGAGCCGGGTTGGCAACGTCTTCGTCTCGGCATCACCGACCGGGCGGCCCGCAACCTAATCGAGGTGGCCTGCAAGCGGGACATCCTCGCCAAGATGGGAAACGCGAAGCGCGGAGCCTTCTACCAGGCCCCCGACCTGATTGCAGTGTTGGAGGAGGCTTCGAGCCTGCAGGGCATTTGTTCACCAGACAAACGGAACGAGTCGCCTAGTCTTCCCCCTGTACCTCACATACGCCTCACCAAAGTCCTTTTCCAAACGCTTCTCCTCGAAGGACACCTGAACGGACATGATCAGCGCGTAGGCAGCGAATGCGAGTGCGGAGCCCACACTCCAAAGGAGGACGACGACGCCGAGGTAGTACATGAGGATCCCAAGCAGCATGGGATTGCGACAGATGGCGTAGGGTCCATCGGCCATGAGCTCGCTGGTCCGCGGGGCGACCTCGTGGTTGAAGGCGTCCATGGGGTTTCCTTTCCCCACATTCCTCATGTGCACGATCGACCAGACGCTGAGGCCGAGGCCGATGACCGCCATGGCAACGAAAACAGCAGTCCTCTTTACCGAGAATGCAAAAGAGGCCGAGAAAAGCCACATGATGGCGGGCACGCCGAAGACGAACAGCACGAAGCCCATCAGGTAACCCATAGCATCTCTCCTTGCTCCCACCTGCATCCCCCGCCCCTTCGCAGGGCCGACCGTCGTTTCGCAGTTCTAAGGCATCTGTGCAGTTGCGGCACATAGCACGGGCGAAGACCTGGCAAGAGAGACAAGCCGACGAGGAGCGCGTCCGAGCGGACCACGCGCACGCCCCGCTCCTGGTGACCGCCAGCGGCCTGCCCCACCACGGACGGCACCCGGACGCGGCGCATGCCTCCTTCCATGTAGGGCTAGGCCCCGCCGAAGTCGCACCCAGGCCTGCCGCCGTTCCCGTCGCAACGCTCCATGGCAGGCCATCCGAAAACCCGAGCCACCCGCCCGAGAAGTGTACATCCTGCGAGCATCGTAATTCTTTTATGAAAGAATCCGCAGGTAAACAGGTACATGCATACATGTGATGATGCAGAATGCACACTTGGAGCGTAGGGAGTCATGGGGTTTCCGACAACCGGGTGGGGGCGTCCCCGCCCGCGGACCCTCTCTCGCCAGCCCGCCTCGATGCGGTCGCGAGACCGATGCCGCGGCCCTGCGCGGAAACCGGCCCGCGGGCCCGTCTCTTGGTGAGCGACCGCCTTCCGGGGCCAATCAGGCCACGCCATGCGGGCGCGGCCGGGGGCGGGCCGCCCGCCGCGTGCCGTGCGGCGGGCATGGCGGGGGGCGGCCCCGCCCCGCCGCCCGGCGTCCCTAGTAGGCGACCTCCACCCCGTCGCGGAAGGAGCCGGCGAAGGTGCGGCTCGCGCCCTGGAAGTGGTTCGGCGGGACGCCCTGGCCCCTCGGCACCAGCACGGCCTGCAGGGCCTCGGCGCGCCTCGACTCGTGGGTCGTGCCGGCGGGCATGCCGTCGCTCGTCCAGGACATCCAGCCCAGGCCCCTCACGTGCACGCGGTACCACACGTCGTAGCGCCTCGCGAGCGCGCCGTGCAGCCGCACGCGCACCGCCTCCACGCGCCTGCCCCTCCCCGCGCCGCCGCTCACGGCGCCGTCGCGCGTCCACGAGGGCTCCCAGCCCTCC
>CADBYM010000109.1 GCA_902798915.1 uncultured Coriobacteriaceae bacterium
GGAGTGGGCCGTCGACGACGGCGCGGACGCGCTCACGCTCACCACGCAGGCCGCGCTCCCGTCGCGGTACGACCTGCGCGACGACGGCTTCGTGACGCCCGTCAAGGCGCAGACCCCATGGAATTCCTGCTGGGCGTTCGCCGGCATTGCCGCGGCAGAGTCCTCGATTCTTTCGTCCGCGGGAACTACGTACGCAGAGGGACAGCTT
The DNA here is from genome assembly GCA_902798915.1 of uncultured Coriobacteriaceae bacterium. Classification (GTDB taxonomy): domain Bacteria; phylum Actinomycetota; class Coriobacteriia; order Coriobacteriales; family Atopobiaceae; genus RUG440. Next base: position 209 of record CADBYM010000109.1, read on the forward strand.
GATCTGTCTGAGCGCCACCTCGCGTGGTATGCGTTGCATCCCGTCACCGAACTCGACAACCCCGCTCAGGCGGGCGAGGGCCTACGCCCGGTGAGCGACGCCCTCGACGCCTGCTATGACATTGGCGGTCGGGCAATTTACATCACCACGTTGTTCTCGCAGGGCGTAGGGCCTCTGCCGGAGGTCTTGTTCCCGTATCGAGGGGTGGGAACGGACGGGATGTCGCACCTCGCGGGTGATTTCGGCATTACCCTCGCGGAGTTCGAGAAAGACCCCGAGCAAGGTGTGCTGACCGTGCTAGCGAAGGAGATTAACGACACCAAGGATAAAGCTCGGCAGACGCTGGAACAGATGGCAGAGAGGGAGAGCAAGACCTACGAGGTGAAGCTTGCCGAATTGGAGGCAACAATCAGGAGGGACCTCCTCCAAACGAGCTTTTACGCCAAGAACGATGACTGGACGATTCCTGCGACGGATCCCAACGGCCACTCGAACCGCACGTACACGGCCTTCGAGGTGCTCAAGGACGGCAACGTGCTGCCCGAATACCTGGAAACCGACAAGAACAAAGACAAGGTGCCCAACGAGGCGAGCATAATCGCCATGAAGCAGGAGTTGGTGAACGGCCATGCCGTTTCCATCGGCTACAAGGCCGACGTGGCGTCGCCGGGAAAGCCGGTTGACAGCACCTACATGAACCAGGCTGAATGGGCACAATACACGTACGAACCAAAGAGCCTTGACCATGCGGTGTGCATCGTCGGCTACGACGACACCTATCCGGCAGCAAACTTTCATCATACGGTGTACCAGAAGGACGCGGATGGCAACGTAATATATGCGGAAGGACAACCCGTCGAGGACATGGCGGGCACCGCCAAAACCACGCCCCCGGGCGATGGCGCTTGGATCGTGAAGAACAGCTGGGGCTCCGAGGCCGACATAACGACCGACGACCTTGGCAACCCGGTGGGAGCAGGCGTGTACGGTATCCCCAATGCCGAGGGCAAGAGTACCGGATACTTCTACCTCTCGTACTACGACAAGTCGATCGAGAACCCCGAGACGATGACCTTCTCCACCAACCTGCTTGGATCTACCGGCACCATTGACATCTTGCAACATGACTACATGCCTGCGTCAGCTGGATTCTACACGAACTATTCGGACCAAGTCTCGAGCTCGGCAAACGTCTTTGAGGTGCCGCAAGACGCCGAGATGAGGGGTATCTCGACGCGCACGTCGGCGGAAAACCAGCGCGTGACATTCGCAATCTATCGGCTGCGCGATGGTGCCACGAGTCCTGTTGACGGCGAGCTTCTCTGGCGGACCTCCAGCAACTTCGAGTATGCGGGCTTCCACCGCATGGACCTCGACCAGCCCATCGCCGTGAGCGCAGGGGAAAAGGTCTCGATCGTCTCGACGGCGTCCAGGCTGGACAGTACCGGCAAGCGCATCTACACCGTGTCTGCGAATCAGGGCATCACCAAGAATGCGGTAGACCAAGCGAAGTTGCAAAAAATAAACATCGGTCAATACTCTACGGCGGTCGTGAACAAGGGCGAGAGCTTCCTGTACAAGGACGGCAAGTGGGTCGACTGGAGTGAGCACCTCGCAAGCATTCCCGCACCAAGAGATTTAGACGGTATTCCGGTCACCGCTGATCGCTACACCGATCTGCTTGCGATCGACAACTTCTCCATCAAGGTGTATGCGTCCCCCGTCGAGCACACGCACGGCTTCGCATACTCCGCATCGGGCGCGACGATCACGGCCACGTGCGGCGGCCCCGGTGTCTGTGACATCGCGGACGGCCTCACGCTCACCATCGCCGCGCCCACTGACCTCACCTACGACGGGACCGCGAAAGCCGCATCGATCCTCGGCGGCTACAGCACCGTCGCCTTCCCCGGCCCCTACGAGATCCGCTACTATCGCGGTGGCGAGGAGGTTCTGGCGAGGGACGTCGTCAACGCCGGCAAGTACACCGCCCGAGTGACCGTTGCCGGGGCAACGGCCCACGTCGACTTCACTATAGCGCGCGCGCCGCTCACCAGCATCGCCAAGGTCGCCGACAAGACCTACACCGGCAAGGCGATCGAGCCCACGCCCGCGGTCAAGGCCGACTCGAACACCCTCGAGGCCGGCACCGACTTCACGTACTCGTACAAGGCCAACACCAAGGTCGGCACCGCCACGGTGACGGCGACGGGCAAGGGCAACTACGCCGGCTCCGTCTCCGCCACGTTCAAGATCGCCAAGGCGAAGCTCACCAGCATCGCCAAGGTCGCCGACAAGGCCTACACCGGCAAGGCGATCGAGCCCACGCCCGCGGTCAAGAGCGGCTCGAAGACCCTCAAGGCCGGGACCGACTTCACGTACAGCTACAAGGCCAACGTGAAGGCCGGCACCGCCACGGTGACGGCGACGGGCAAGGGCGGCTACGCCGGCTCCGTCTCCGCCACGTTCAAGATCGCCAAGGCG
>CADBYM010000110.1 GCA_902798915.1 uncultured Coriobacteriaceae bacterium
GCTCTTTCGCAGGCGTTTTTCTATGGCTGTGGCTTCGACTGGTGCGACTGGGGGTACTTCGACGCCGTCAAGCGCTGCTACTTCAAGCCGTATTACGCGCTTCAGGCGATGGGTGAGTTTGTCAAGTGCAAGACGAAGATTCGCGCCACTTCGTCAGACAAGGGCGTTACGCCTTTTGCCGCTGTCAGTGCGGACGGACGTGAAGCAGTCGTTCTCGTGGCCGACTATAAGAGTGGACTTGGGAGCATCGATGTCGTTCTTGAGAACTCGGCTGGATGGCGACTTAAAGATGTTCGCGTTATCGATGACAAAAACGATCTTGCGCCTGTCGACGCCAAGCTTGAAGGCGACCGTCTGAAACTCATTAAGAACGATCGCCTATCGTGCTGTTTTGTCGCGAGGTTCGCGCGCCAACCTTGATTGTCGGTTAGGATATTATGTCTATGAGAAAACTTACGTGTTGCTGTGTTTTGTTGGCGATCGGCGCAATCGTGCCATAGGCGCGGTTGCGAAGCCACCATGGTGATTCAGTTTGAAGGTACATCCACGACCATCCGCAGCGACATGGCGTGATCTGACTGCAGCTCTTCCTTGAACTGCTGGCAGTTCCCGATGCCGCGCTTGGCCATGAACACGAATGCCGGGGTTCTTGCCAGCATCATCGCGCCGATGATGTTTGCGCAGCAGCGTCTGGTGCGGACATCCTCGCAGTATGCGAAGTCCCGCTTGCCGTGGTATCCCGTCTCGATGGCCCACTCGGAGCGTATCGCGTTGGCGAAGAAGTCCACGCCGTGCCTTTCGTCTGTTTCTATGGTCGAGGCGTGGTATGACGTTTCCACATCCGTCCGTTTCCCCTTGTTCGGCCCGGACAGGTGCTCCCACTGCCGCCGGGTCTGCACGAGGGTGTGCATGCCGAACATCCCGAGCTGGGCCGGGTCGTCCAGCCTGAATATCCTGGTCTCCCGCGCCTCTCTGCGCCCGTGTCCGGTTTCTACTTTTTTTTGAAGCCCACGGGGTGCCTGGCCTTTACGACCGCCTTTGCGTTCCCGAGCAGTCCCCTCTGGTTGTCCTTTATCTGCACGAGGCTCTCGCCGTTGGAGCGGGCGACCGCCCGCACCGTGTCGTGCTGGCAGTGTAGTGCGTCCGAGCAGACGAGCGCGTTTGTGAGGTCCATCTCCGACAGGAGCCTGCGCCCGACGGGCATCTCGCACTTCCCCGTCTCGCCCTCCTTGCGCGAGACCGGGGCGACTGCCACGGGCGCGCCGTTCTCGACGTTCACGACCGACACCACGCCCATGACCTCCTTTACGAACTTGCCGTCTAAGGCGAGCTGCCTCGGGAGCGTGCCCTCCTGCGCGGACATCCACTCGGTGAGCTTCCGTGCGAAGTCGTCGAGGTCCAGGGTCCTGAGGAAGTTGTAGATCGTGACGTAGCTCGGGACCTTGTACTCGCGCTTCGCTACGACGCCAGCCCTGCTTTTCGCGTGCGGCATGCACAGCTCCCTGCGCTGCGGCATGTCGAGCGTCTCTGCGAACCTCGCTATGGCCTTGACCGAGTTCGCGCCGCTCATCATGGCCATCACGACGATGGAGAGCATCCCGCCTATGTGGAACGTCCTGTTGCTGTCCCGCGTGTCCCTCACGCGGCAGAGCGCGTCGAGCAGCGACTCCCTCTGCGCCTTGCCGATCGGGAGCACGCCGTCCGAGTTCCCCTGCGCGCCGAGCGCGCAGTCCTCCGGCAGCTCGCGCGCGTTCAGCAGCTCCAGCGCGTTCGGCGCGAGCGGCTTGACCCAGAGCGTCTTCGGCCTGTCGTTCGGGACGTAGAAGTCGCACTCCTGCCTGTTCGTCCGGGTGAAGCCCTTCGTCATGCCGAGCGGAACCCACCCCGCGGCCTTGTAGCACGTGCCCGCCGAGTGCTCTATGTCGCAGAACGTCTCCGCGAGGAGCGGTCGGTAGTGGAACTTCCTCGTCCACAGGCCCGCGATCTCGCGCGCCGCCAGCGCGAGGCACTGCGAGGCGAGGTTCCTGCGCTCGCCCGGCTTCGCGAGGATCGTGAAGCGCCGGTTGGACGCGATGAGCTTCAGCCGCTGGGCGCGCAGCGACGGAGGCCAGCCGATGTAATCGTCGCGGTGCTTCAGATGGTAGCACGCGCCGCCCCAGACCATGATGGCCACCCATTCCCCGTCGTCCTCGATGACGAGGCGCAGCGTGTCGCCGCCGGAATGGGTCTCCCCCATGTAGTGGTACTTCTCCTCGAGCTCCCTGAACCGGTTGAGTTCCGTAGCCTTCCAGACTGGTCTTATCTTGAGCATGGTTCCTCGCCTTTTGCACATTGAGACGAGGATATCATCTCATATTTCGCCGCATTTGTCAATGGGGTGCGGTAAATTCAATATCCACGGGCTTCATGCGCCATGAACTAAATCACCATGTGGGGGCGGTTGACTTTCAGACAGTCGGGTAGTAAAATATATGTCCGAAAGTCAAGAACGCGGCGGGGACAGGCCCCGCCAAACCCTTGAAAAATGGGCCTTTCGTGGGGCCTGTCCCCAAA
>CADBYM010000111.1 GCA_902798915.1 uncultured Coriobacteriaceae bacterium
ACCTGGTCTCGGCCGGCGTGCTGCCCGAGGGCTTCAAGCCCGGGAAGGAGCAGCTCGGCATCGGGCTCGAGCTGAAGAAGGAGCCCTCCGAGTGGCGCAGGAACTCCGGCGCGTTCGCGAAGAGCCGCCGCGACGTGACCTACACCTCGCGCTGGCTCGACTGGTCGGGCAAGCTCGTCGCCGAGAAGGACAGGATGAAGCTCGAGGACACGGGCATCAGCTACGAGAAGAAGTACGTGCTCGTGCTGAAGTAGCCGTCCCGCGGGATCTGACGCGACGGGGGGCGCCCCGGGGCCATGGCGGCCCCGGGGCGCCCCCGCGTTGTCACGGGCGGGCGCGCGCCGTCCGCCCGGACGCCGTCCGCCGGGACGGAGACAGACGGGGCCACCGGCTTCGGGGGCGATGCTCCCAGCCCCTTGCGCTGGGATGAGTGGGGCGCCCTCAGATTCGTCCAGTCTCCGGGGCTGCTTGCGAGCTCCACTGGGGGCGGATTCCCCGGAGTCGGGTCTTGAGCAGTTGGCGCCCGGTTTAGGCGCAGGGGCCTTGGCGAGCGTCACCGTGTGGGCCAATTAGGGCCTCGCGCGCGGCACGGCTCTCAGAGCAATGTTGTGGCCGACCTGCTGTGCGGCGGGTTGCCGCTTGGGGTAAGCGCTGCTCATCGTGACGGCGATCCCGCAGAGACTCGGTGCATGCGGTTCATGAGGTAGGGCACCTTATTACGCATCAACGCGTACATCACGCCGTGCCACTTCCTCGCGACGGCCTTCAGGGCCTTGTTGTGCGGCATGCCCCTCGACCTGCACTTGACATAGTACCCCCGAACCTGTTCATCATGCCGATGACGGAGCCGCGGGTGGAGATGAGCAGGTTCTCGGGCGTCTTCTTGTCGGATCGCGAAGTGGACGTTGAAGATAAGGACGTGCCTGACTGCTGGTCGGCCGGCGCGAGCCTGCAGTAGATCGTGAGCCTGTCGTCGCCGGTGATGAGCGGGACGTAGACCAGGGTGACCAGCCTCGTTGCAGTCTTCGGGCCTATACGCGGTATCGCCAGCAGGCACGAGTACGTCTCGTCCCCGGCGAGCTCGCCGGCGATCGAGGCCTCTGGCTCGCGCCGCTGCGCATCCGGCGACCCGATCTTCGACGCTAGGCCCCTGAGCAGGTCCTCCTTAGCCGCTGGGCGGATGCCATGTTGCGCCGAGAGCTCCGTCACCTCACACAGGGCCTAGCGAGACGACGTCTGCGCGCCGGCGTTCGCGCAAGTCTCAGAGTACGACCACACCCGGCCGAGTTGATCCCAGAAGCGCCTTAGAGACGCGCGAGCACGGCGGGCTGCCAGGAGCACGACAGGTCGACCGTGGCCACGAACGCCGGGTCGAACCCGCCCACACCGCGTGCAGGCGGTTCTTGGCCTGCGTGGCGCACCTGGTGGCGTGCCCGAGCTGCGACGACATCAAGCGACACCGACGCTCCTAGGTCATCGGCGTCAGCGATCGTAAGCACGAACTGCATCATCCCCACGGACGTCCTGACGACGAGCGAGCCTATACAATTCTTCTGATCGACGATTGCGAGCGCGTCCCTGCCGACCTCCGCGAACGGCGCATCGACGTCGGCCTGCCTGTTCTCGACCTCCTGCTCAGGACCTCATCCCAGCCGTCGTTGACGGCGTACGCCCAGTGGAACGACTTGCCCACATCTATCGCGGCGCAGGTGCCGTGCGGTCTGAGGTGCGCTCCCATCGTGCGTGCCATTTTGGTATCCACCACTGCATGTGGCCGACCGCCGTCTCCGCATCGGTGACAACACATCAGTTGGCCGTCGCAGTGAGCTGCCCGACTGGTCCCTAGCAGTCGTCCCTTGCGGACCACCTGTATCAGGCAGCAACACCCCACGGGCCATCGCAGAGGGAGGTGCGTGGGGCATTTCTGGGACGGATAGCCAGCAGCACTACTTCCAAGGGCTGGCAGAAGATGATAGAACCATCACTTTTGTCAAGGAACCCCATTTTCAGGTAGGAATACTGTAGCTGGCGGCATGAAATCGCGAGGGCGTATGGCGCTGCTGGCAAGCACAATGATACGGCGGAGAACGCCTCGGGAGAGGAACTTGGGCTCGTCGACGGCTACCGTCTAGAGCCTTCTGCCGATGGAGCGGTTGTGCGGGTGTCCCGGGCCTCGCGTGTCCCGAGGTGTGGGCGTGGGCCACATGAGGGAACCGGATGTGCGGCTGCCGAGACGCATGACTCAATTGCCGCCCAGTACCGAAATCGTATCTGTAAGCGAGCCGCGACGTGGTCGGGCTTCCTTCCCGGCGGGGCGCTGCTCCTCGGGCGCGGGCCCGAGAAGTGTGATATTTGTGTAGACTTGCCGAAAGAAAATCCGCGATAGCCGTGCGGGGGCGCGGTGCGTCCACAATATTGAGCCAATATATGCCATCGCCATGCGCGAGCGGAAAGGAGATGCAGAGATGAGGATGGGAAGCA
>CADBYM010000112.1 GCA_902798915.1 uncultured Coriobacteriaceae bacterium
GATGACCCTGACAAATGCAAAACAGAGGTCTGCAAACATAAATGCTCCCCGCACGCGCGGGGATGACCCTGACAAATGCAAAACAGAGGTCTGCAAACATAAATGCTCCCCGCACGCGCGGGGATGACCCGGCCGCGCGGGTGCGATCGTTTGGGGCGGGGTGAGGTGGCTTTCATAATCAGACCATCGGGCACGGACGGGCAAGTCCACCTTCCCGCGCTGCCTTGGCCGGCTGGAGACGCCGACCTCTCGCAGAATCCTCATGCCGGTGCAGGCGTGTGTGATGCCAAGACGGACCTATCCGCAATGTGTTGCAAGATAGGCAGGGTCTTTCAGAGCTTCAACCTCCTTGGCCATTGCCGATGTCTCGCCATGCGCTTTGAGAGCAGCGAGAAGGCTGTTCTCGATGTTATCTGCTATGTAATAGGGTGGGGTAGGGGACATACGCCGCGGTCGTTTGTGGGTGATAGAAGATGCAATCCAGGCATGCTTCTGGCAATCGCTTGTGCGTGCATCTGCATCGGCGAAAAGACGGCCCGCCCCTTGCCGTGCAGGGGGCGGGCCGTCTGGCACCAAATCGGGAGTGCTGCTACTTTTGCGCGGAGGGGTTCACCTCGAACGGTACCGCAGGCGTTACGAGCGAGACAAGCGGCACGATGGCGAGGGAGAGGACCATGGCGATGGCACCGCAATTCACCGGCGAGTCGATGAAGCCGAGGAACATGTTTGCGGTGGTCAGGCCCACGCCGACGACGAAGCTCGCCCACACGGCGGCACGCGAGATGCGTCCGCTATACAGGCCCCAGAGGAACGGGCCGAGGAAGGCGCCGGCTAGCGCGCCCCAGGAGATGCCCATCAGCTGGGCTATGAAGTTTACGGGAGAGGTGTACTGCCACAATGCGATGCCCGCCGAAAGCGCGACGAAGACCACGAGCAATGCGCGCATGCACGTGAGCTGGCCCTTCTCGTCCATGTCGCGAGCGATGCGGTTGCGAATGAAGTCAATCGTCAGGGTGGAGGAGGACGTCAGCACGAGCGAGGAAAGCGTCGACATGCTCGCCGAAAGGACAAGCACGACCACGAGGCCGATGAGCAGGTCGGGTAGGGTAGAGAGCATCGAGGGCACCACCGAGTCGTAGACGGGTGCGCCGGTCGTCGGGTTGAAGACGACCTGCGATTCGTAAAGCCGACCAAAGCCGCCGAGGAAGTAGCTGCCGCCGGCGACGATCACGGCGAAGAACGTCGAGATGATGGCGCCTTTGCGCACGGCATCGTCACTCTTGATGGCGTAGAACTTGCCGACCATCTGAGGAAGGCCCCAAGTGCCCAGCGAGGTGAGCACCACGACGCCAAGCAGGTTGAGCGGGTCAGGCCCAAAGAATCCGGCGAGGGCGCCCTGCATGTTTGAGCCCTCGACGGGTATCTGCGAAAGTGAGGTGAGGGCAGTCATGAAGCCGCCGTTGTTGGCAAGGACTGCCGCAATAATGGCGATGATGCCTATGAGCATGACGACGCCCTGCACGAAGTCGTTGACGACGGTTGCCATGTATCCGCCAAGCACCACATATATGCAAGTCACGATTGCCATGCCAATGATGCAGATGGTGTAGTCAATGCCGAATGCCATCTCGAACAGACGTGAGAGGCCGTTGTAGACGCTTGCCGTGTATGGAATGAGGAAGACGAATATGATGGCTGCAGCCGCAATGCGTAGCGCATCGGACTGATAGCGCGAGCCAAAGAATTGCGGCATGGTCGCAGACTTCAGACGCTGCGTCATCTCGCGCGTGCGCTGTCCGAGCACGACCCAGGCGAGCAGGCTGCCGATGAAGGCATTGCCAATACCAATCCACGTCGCCGAGACGCCATACTTCCAACCGAACTGTCCTGCGTAGCCTACGAAGATGACAGCTGAGAAATAGCTTGTGCCATATGCGAAGGCCGAAAGCCATGGTCCGACGTTACGTCCGCCGAGCACGAAGCCCTCGACGCTCCCTGCCTGGCTGCGCGTCTTGAGGCCGATGAACACGACGGCCCCAATGAACGCAAGCATCATGAGAATCTTTGCTAGCATAGAGGTCCTTTCTTGATCGGAAGCATTGTTGCTTGCTCCTCGTGATTCCAATGTGTTCCAGAGCAAGGGCTTGATATTACTATGCTGCGCGAGGCTTTTGGTGCACTCTTGGATGCTGGTCGCATATTTGTAATGAAACGCCGCCACAATAATGCCATTCGGGGAAAGGCACTCTCGTGGCGGCTTACTTTACATAACCGGGAATTATCGGGGAAACCCCACCTAGGACTAGTATACCATCAAGTCAAAGATACCGTCAATCACTATTTTTCGTTGCTCATACCGTTTTATGCAGATCGTAAGCGGTTGAGTTGTGAGCTCATCCGAACATCTTCCTCTTTTTTCAATTGACAGCCGTACGTGTTCGGATGAGTCCTGCGCGCAAGCGCATCCTTTCGCGA
>CADBYM010000113.1 GCA_902798915.1 uncultured Coriobacteriaceae bacterium
CGCCTTGGCGATCTTGAACGTGGCGGAGACGGAGCCGGCGTAGCCGCCCTTGCCCGTCGCCGTCACCGTGGCGGTGCCGGCCTTCACGTTGGCCTTGTACGAGTACGTGAAGTCCGTGCCGGCCTCGAGGGTCTTCGAGTCGGCCTTGACCGCGGGCGTGGGCTCGATCGCCTTGCCGGTGTAGGCCTTGTCGGCCACCTTGGCGATGCTGGTGAGCGGCGCGCGCGAAATTGTGAAGCTTACCCTCGCGGTGGCGCCGCCGGCGGTCAGGGTGGCGACGTAGTCCCCGGCGTTGACGACGTCCTTGGCGGCGACCTGCTTGTCGCCGCGGTAGTAGCGAATCGCGTGGCTGCCCGGGAAGGCGGTGGTGCTGTAGCCGCCGGCGATGTAGGCGGCCTTTGCGGTCCCGTCGTAGGTGAGGTTGGTGGGTGCGGCGATGGTGAGCGTCAGTCCCTCAACGACGTCACAGGTGCCCGCGCCGCCGCAGGTCGCCGTTATGGTCGCACCCGATGCGGAGTAGGAGAAGTCGTGGGCATGCTCGGCCGAGACCGTGTAGAGCTTGATGGAGAAGTTGTCGATGGGGCACTGGTCGATGTAGCGTTCTCCAGGAGAGCCCGGGATTCTGTCGGGAGACAAGGGAATCGTGGGTACGTACTCACTCCAGTCGACCCACTTGCCGTCCTTGTACAGGAAGCTCTCGCCCTTGTTCACGACCGCCTTGTCGTACATGAACAGGACTATCTTTCCTTGTAGTTTGTTGTACCAATTGACGAATTCCTGGGATACGCCTTTGTTTGCGGACACGGTATAGGTACGCCCGGTGCCATTCAGCTCAGAGACGGTCGAGACCACCGAGTACTTGTGCCCCGCAGACATCGTGATGGGCACATCCAGGTCCAGGCGGTGGAAGCCCGCATACTCGAAGTTGGTCGAAGTCCTGTGGAGCAGTTCGCCATCAGTGGGGTCCTTGGCTCCGTCGTTCATCTGATAGATGGCAAAGGTGACGCGCTGGTTGAGTCCCGACGTGCGCGTCGCGACGCTCTTCAGCACTTGGTCGCCATTCTCGCTCTTGAGGTCAAACACGTTCGCCGAACTCATGACAGCGCCCGAGTCCCTCATCGTGTAGACCCCATCGGTTGCGGCCATGTAATCATGCTGGAAGATGCCGAGCATGCCAGTTGGCCCCACGAGGTTTGACGAGAAGGTCATCGTCTCGGGCACCTTGATCGACTTGTCGTAGTACGAGAGATAATAGTACCCGGTTGCCTTCCCATTGGCGTCCCGGACGCCATAGGTGCCACGACCCACCTCGTTGCCGAGGTCATCGGTCGTCACGTCGGTCTCGGAGCCCCAGCTGTTCTTTATAATCCAAGCACCGTTGCCCGGAGGGGTGGTCATTGCACTGGCAGCTGTGTCCTCTACCCACGATCCCGCCTCTTGCTTGTACACCGTGTGGGTAAAGTTGCTTGCCGGATAGTCGTCATCCCAGCCGATGATGCACACGCTATGGTCGGGTCCCTCGACTTCGAAGGTGTACTGCGCCCAAGTGTCAGTATTGATGTAGCGATTGTCACCAGCCTGACCGGGTTGCGAAACGTCCGATTTGTAGCGTATGGCAACACCGTGGCCGTTCGCTAGCTCCTGCTTCATGGCGGTCATGCTCGCCGCGCTGGGCACCTTGTCGCCTTTCCCGTCGGTTTCCAGGTACTCGGGCAGCACGTTGCCGTCCTTGAACACCTGGGAATACGGCCTGATGCGGTTCGATCTGCCGTTTGCATCCGTCGCAGGAATCGTCCAGTCTTCGAAGTTGGCGTAGCAGGGGATAAACGCCGCGTAGTTAGTCCTCATCAGCTTCAGCATGTTTTGGATCTGTTGGTCGTATGTTATGCCGGCTTTGTCCGCCGCATTCTGCATTACCACCCTGTACCCCTCGACGGTATTGCCCGTCATGTTTGCGAAGAAGGCGAGCACTGCATACTCGGAATCTGCCTCTATCAAATCGGCAAGCGTGTGCGATTCTCCGTTCTCGTCGACCCCTCGATACGGGAACAGTGATTCCGGAACGGGGCCGACGCCCTGCGAGAACAAGGTCGTGACGAAAATGCTGCTACCGCCGGCGTCATATGTATGGTTGCCGTCAAACAACGTATACGTTCCCTCGCCTACCTGCTCGGGGTCATCAGCCTCTGTGATGGGATGTGGCGCGAACCAAGACAGGTGACGCTCGGAAAGGTCCAGGGGACTGCCCGCCCGAACAGTGTCGGCATAGGTCACGCCCATGGACGAGAGAATCGAGGACTCTGCCGCGGCGATGCCACCGAACGCCCAACAGGATCCCCACGGGGTCTGCGCCTTGACCGGCGTCACGAAGCCGTCGTCGCGCAGGTCGTACCGCGACGGGAGCGCGGCCTGCGTGGTGAGCGTGAGCGCGTCCGCGCCGTCGTCGACGGCCCACTCC
>CADBYM010000114.1 GCA_902798915.1 uncultured Coriobacteriaceae bacterium
ATCTCGCCTGACTCGGAAGTTGCCCTTCGCGTCCCTGACGACCTTCGCGTTGAGGTAGGGATGAGCGGCGATGGCGGTCTCGATCGCTTGCTTCAGGCGTGACAGGTCGAGGTTCTCCGAGAGCCGGAAGAGAATCGGGGTGTTGAAGACAGTGGAGTGCGGATTGGCCAGCGTCGCAAGCAGACTGCCTATCTGCATCTGGGTTAGCGGATAGGTCATTTGCGGAGCGCGGGATTGCTGAGAGCTCCGTGAGGAGGAGAGGTACTCCTCGAGTGCTCGAATCGTGGGATACGCCATGAGGTCGCGTATGGACACGGGCACGCCGAAAGCCTCGGAGAGCAGGGCGCTCAGCCGTATCGCGCCGATCGAGGAGAGGCCTACCTCGAAGACATCGGTGTCGATGCCGAACTCTGTGTGCGCGATGACCTCACAGACGCAGTCCGAAATGCGCTGTTGCGTCTCGTTCTGGGGCACCACGCTCTCTACGTGTGGGCGCTCCGGTCTGGGCAGGGCGCGACGGTCTACCTTTTGGTTCTGGTTGAGCGGTATGGTGTCCACCTGCACCGTGACGGCGGGCACCATGTAGGCGGGCTTGCGCGCTGCGACAAACGCCTTGAGCTCGGACGGATCGACCGCGCTTTCCGACACCACGTAGGCGGCGAGATACTTCTCGCCGGTCGTCCCGTCCTCGAAGGCCTGCACCGTGGCGTCTGTGACGCCCGGGAACTCCCGTACGGTGCCTTCGACCTCGGAGAGCTCGACGCGGTAGCCGCGTACCTTCACCTGGCTGTCGTTGCGACCGAGGAAATCGATGACACCGTCGGGCAGCACGCGAACGATGTCGCCCGTCCGGTAGGCGCGCTCGTAGCCGGGTTCATCTGAGAAGGGGTTGGCGATGAAAGCTGACTCCGTCAGCTCCGGACGGTTGAGATAGCCCCGCCCCACGCCGTATCCCGCGATCAGCAGCTCGCCCGGTACCAGCGGCGGCAGGCGTCGCATGAGGGGGTCAACCACGTAGCACCTGTAGTTGGTCAGGGGCCTGCCGATGGGTACGCGCTCGTAGCTCCTGTCGATTACGACTGCGGTGGTGAGGATGGTGCACTCGGTGGGACCGTACAGGTTCACGAAACGTGAGCCGTTCGCTTTGGGAGACATCGAGACGAGACTCTCCCCTCCGATCGAGAACCAGCGGAGCGACTCTACGTCGGCTGCCTTATAGAACTGTCGGCCCACCTGCGTGGTCATGAAGCAGTGGGTGATGCCCTCACGCTCGAACCACTCGCTCAAGGCCGGGAGGTCCAGGCGGATCTCCTCGGGCGCGATGCACGTGCGCGCGCCTGCGGTCAGGGCTGGGTAGGTGTCCATCATGCTGGCGTCGAAGGCGAAGCTGGCGTAGGCGGCCACGCGGCAGGAATCGTCGACCTCGTAGTACTCCTGGTACCAGCGGCAGAAGTTCGAGAGGCTGCGGTGCTCGAGCACCACTCCTTTGGGCGTGCCGGTGGAGCCGGAGGTGTAGAGTACGGCGAAGGCGTCCTCGGGTCCCGGCCCGCCCTCCACGCGTCCGCGGTCGGGGAGAGAGGAGATGTCGCCCGTCAGCAGGACCGGTCCCTCCCAGCCGGGGACGAGGCCGAGCAGGTTCCCATCGGCAATCAGCGTCGTCGCGTCGGCGTCGTCCATCATGAAGGCGAGCCTCTCGGCGGGGTTGTCGGGGTCCATCGGCTGGTAGGCCGCACCGGTCTTGAGCGCGCCCAGCGCCGCGATGGGCATCCACTCGCAGCGCGGCAGCAGAATCGAGACCACGTCGCCTGCCCGTACGCCCCGATCGCGAAGCTCGCAGGCGACACGCTCCGAGAGGCTGTCCACTTCGCGGTAGGTCCAGGTTCGTCCGCCGAAGGACACCGCCACGTTGTCCGCGAACCTCGCGGCCGCGTCGCGGAACATGGACACGACGTCGCTCTCGGGCCAGTCCCTCCCCGTCTTGTTGAGGGCGTCCACCTCGGCTGCCGTCGTCTCGTCCAACAGGGAGACCTCGTCCGGGCCGACCCCTGCAGCGAGCTGTACCGCGACATTCTCCAGACAGGTGACGAACCGGCGCATGTAGTCCTCGCTGTAGCGGTCGGCGCGCCACGCACAGTCGAACACGACCCGGCCGTCCCTCTCGGATACGCCCACCTGTAGTGTCGTCTTCGCCTTGTCGAGCTCGAGCGGGACGCTTTCGGCAGATTGGCCTCCGATGGTGCCGAAGTCGAAGCTTTCGCCTCGATAGGCAAAGAGCACGTCCGAGCCGATTCCGTGCTCCCGCGCTATCTCGGCGAAGGTGTAGAGGTCGTGGCCCATGCTGTCCACGAGCTGCCTGCCCATCCCCTCCACGAAGGAGACGGCGTCCTGGCCCTCCCTCAGCCCGTA
>CADBYM010000115.1 GCA_902798915.1 uncultured Coriobacteriaceae bacterium
AAGGCCCAGGCGGTCGCCCCCCTCACCGTCACGAAGGCGCAGGGCGCGAGGTCCTTCTCCGTCGCCAAGTGGGTGACCGCCAAGGCGAAGTCCTACCTCGCCGTCAACAAGACGACCGGGAAGGTGACCGCGAAGAGGGGCACGCCCAAGGGCACCTACAAGCTCCAGGTCAAGGTCACCGCCGCGGGCAACGCCAACTACAAGGCGGGCTCGAAGACCGTCGCCTGCACGGTCACCGTGAAGTAGCGCCCGCGAGGCGAGCCGGCCGGGCGGACGCCGCCCGCGCCAAGCCAGATCGCCCGGCGGGACGTTTCGCACCCCCGCCGGCCGCCCAAACGTCCCTCCGGGCGAGGTGGTTCTCAGCCGGCTCGCTCGGAGGGACGTTTCGCGCTCGTCTTGCCATACGAGGCGGATGCCTTTGGCGGTGCGCCGAGGCAGATCGCCCGCCGCCTCGTCGGTCGATTGCGGGGATGTGCCAATGGCCTTGCAACGACAAAGGACCTCTGCCAGAGAGCCAGACGCGGTGGCACGCCCGAGTGTGGGCGGCGCCTCCGGAGAGGGGGCCGGCCCATGGAACCGTCGGCACGCATTCTTGTAAATGGTCGCGGCCGTCGCCTGCTGGATTGCCGCGCGGGAGGAACGCAAGGCCCGCGCACGGGCCGAAAGGCGACGTAGAAGAAGGAGACGTAACCGAGCACGAAGACAGCAACGCATTCAAAGCAATGGCCGATAGGGTCAGGCACACCCTTCGGCCACAACACGAATCGACGCTGCCCAGGAGGCCCTGGGCGTGTCACCGCACTTACTGTACGCACCAACCAAGACTGCCAATTTGCATATAGTGCACGTCTCTGCGTCTCTGCCTTCTCTGCGGACCGTGCCCTGAAGGCGCGGGATATCGTGCTCGGTGCGGAGCTACGCACAACTTCGCCTGAAAGGTTGCCAAATCTGAAAGACTGCCAAACTACTCAGCAGGTATCGATAAATGGAGCAGTATGTGCCTATCAGCGCGTTTGTGCCGGGCGATTCAATAATCGATAGCTGCTGAGTAGTTCGCCCCGGGATGGGTTACAGCGGCCCGCTCCGGGATGGGTTGCCTGAGCGGCCGTGGCGTCATGGAGGAGGTCGAGCGCGTTGTCGTCGAGGCCGACGCGATCGAGCCCACCGACGAGACAGAATCCACCGCCGACGGCATGGGCCTCTTCGTGCAGTCCAGGCGCCTCGAGGCCATCCTGCAGGCAGTGCTAAGCAGACTTATCACTTGGTAGTGTGGAGACGGACGGTGGCTCTCACGGTTGCCGCCCGCCTGTTGATGGCCGCGGTCCCACAGCATGATCGCTGCCGTGTTGTGGTATATGGCTTGTGCATTGATATCTACTGAGTAGTCTGCTCCCAGGGATGTGCCTTCCTCTGTCGCATCGGGCTCTTCGTCCATGGATGTCAGAACTCTACGAAGTCACGGACGCGCATGTCCAAGGGCGTTCGCAATGCCGCAGAGGCGGTCGAGGCCCACGCTCACGCGCCCGGTCTCTATTTCCCAGAGGTACGACTGGTTGGTGCCCGCCGCGATGGCGAGGTCGCGCTGCGAGAGGTCCGTCTCGAGCCGCGCCTCGGCGATCGCCTTGCCGAGCCGCTGTCTTCGTTCGGTGTTGTCCATGGGTTGAGTGTATGGCCCGAGTCTTCAGAATGACATGTGATGGCACGACAGAGTAATACGTTCGGGCACGTAGGGAGCAAGCTGGCAAGAATGGTCTCGGCGAGAACGAGGCGAGAACGTTGTACTTCGAGGTCCATGGCCTAGATTGTCGGCAGCGACTGTCGCATCGTTGAAGTTAACTCGTGGAGATTGACTTGCGATAGCAAGTTGCTATTGATATGATTGAATCGGAACTGAAATCGCACTTAAGTCTCCTAAGAGATTGGAAAGATTATGAGAAGAGAGTACCCTGTACTCAGGGCGACCATCGCGATCGCTCTAGCTAGCTCCATGATTTGGGGAGGCGTGCCCGCTGTCGCGCTTGAGGGCGATGTCGTCGCGGTGGCTGATGATGAGCCGTCGTTGGCGGTCGAGCCGACTGATGGGGATGTCAACCTCGAACTTGAGGCGGACGACCCGCAAGTGATAGAGGAGGACGGGGGCACCGCGCCGCTGCCTGGGGGCGAGCCCGACATCGTGCCCGATGCCGCCGACCCCTCCGAGGAGGACGTCATAGTGGCCGAGGCGGTCGAGGAGGACGCTGCCGGCGCGCTGCCGACGGAGGGTCCGGGGCTCTCCGCCCAGTCGGCGGACTCCGGCACGATCGGCACCTGCTCGTGGTCGATCTCCGACGGCGTGCTCACCATCAAACCCAAGAGCGGCGGCTCCGGCACGCTGCCTTCGAACACCACGCGCGATGGAAAAGAATTTCAATGGCCATGGCAGGGGCGGCAGGATATCACGTCGGTCAAGGTCGAAGGAAAGGTAGTGTGCGGCGAGCGGATTGACTCGCTTTTCAGCATGCTCGGCAACGCGAAGACGATGGACCTCTCCGGTCTCGACACATCGAAGGTGGAGAGCATGGAGTTCGTTTTCTACCTGTGTGCCGGACTGAAGACGCTCGACCTCTCCGGTTTCGATACTTCTAATGTGACGAGCATGTCGGGCATGTTCGAATCGTGCGGGGCAAAGGCTATTGTTATCTCTTCGTTCGATACGTCGAGGGTTGAGAACATGTCATTCATGTTCGAGGGTTCCAAGGCCGAGACGCTTAACCTTTCCGGGTTTGACACCTCGAAGGTGAAGGACATGGGATGTATGTTCAATGCGTGCGTAAAGCTGAGGTCGTTGGACTTGTCCAGCTTCGACACGTCTCGAGTCACGAACATGAGCAGCGTCTTCTTCAACGGCAACGATGCGCTTCAGACCTTGAAGGTGGGCAAGCATTTTTCTCTCAAGATTAGCGGCTTCTCGTTCCCCGCCGCCACCGCCCCCAACGGAAAGTGGTGGTCCTACAAGGCGCAGAGGTGGCTCACGCCCGATCAGATAGCGTCGTCGCGC
This sequence comes from uncultured Coriobacteriaceae bacterium, assembly GCA_902798915.1. Lineage (GTDB taxonomy): Bacteria > Actinomycetota > Coriobacteriia > Coriobacteriales > Atopobiaceae > RUG440. The sequence goes on from CADBYM010000115.1 coordinate 3,038, forward strand.
TCCGGGATCGCGGACACCTACACCTCGACGGTGAGGCGCGCGGCCAAGGCGGCCAACTCCATCACGGCCAAGGCGTCCAGGGACTCCGTCAGCGTGACGTAC
>CADBYM010000116.1 GCA_902798915.1 uncultured Coriobacteriaceae bacterium
GTGCCGAAAGCGACGACCCCCCTTCAATTTGCTCTTGCCACTCCTCGAAGAACGTCCTCATGTACTTGAGGTTGCGCTCCGAGAACCCACGGAGACCGGTAAGCTCCTTTTGAAGCTGGTTGCTGATTGACGCAAGGACCCCCGTTTCCCATTTCCCCGATCGTGTATTGGCTGACACATAGCTGCCGATTCCGTAATGCAGTGCAAGCTGGTTGGAGTTTGCCACGCGTCCGGTCTCGTACTGGCTTTGCAGGATCGCAGACTTGATTCTTTGCACGTCCTCGTTGTAGTCCCGGTAATCGCCCACGGCACAGCTCCCCCATCTCGGTCGCGACGGTTTCGCGCCCGCGCGCGGCCTTCCTCAGCTCCATGCGCAGGCGTGAGGTATGCGCTATGGAGGCACCACGCTCACGGTAGCGCATGCGCAGGACAGAAATTGCGGCCTCGACTTCGCGGAGGCAGGGACGCGACGTGGCCAGTGCTCCTAGGGGTACTGAAGGCATACTTCGAGCTCATCGTTGGTTCGTATTGTGTCACCTTTACTGTGCAAACCTGCCATAGTGGGGACATTTCTAACGTCGTCGATCCAGTCTTTTGGCGCAGCAAGACCACGTCGCAAGGAACCGCAAGACAGGAGCTTGGCGAAATCATCGATTAGCATCTGGCTCGAATTGGGGATGTCGCACTCCAGCAACCACGAAAGGACAAGCACCTGATAGAATGCACGCCTGTTGGAGACCTGTGGAAAGAGCCTGTGCGCTCGAGGCTGTATTTCGAGCTCTCGTCCATAGAGCACGCCGCCATGAGCGCATTCGTTCCTCACGAAGCTGAGAGAAAACAACCAGCTCTCGACGAACGAAGTGTCCAGCCCGTAGTGCAGCGCGATTGACCTCTTCGCTTCGCAAGCAGCAAGATTCGCGAGTTGGCGAGAGCGTTGGAGAGCTGACTCTTGAAAGATCTCTCGAACCGAATAATGCGTGTGAACAACGCTCCTTGAAATGCATGGTCAAGCGTTATGTCCCGATAGAGCGTCGAGAAAGACGGTTGCTCCGGCGACTTGATTCCCGTGCCAAATACATAATGGGCCGGGGCTTTGTCACATCGTTGAGAGGTGTCCCCGGCACTGTCATTGCATATTGTACCAGAACACGTGCTATTCTCACTGGTCTTGTTCAAGCTTGACCCTTCTACTCAACCTCAGCCTTTGGATGCAATATTCCCATAGATTGGCCAGCTGCCTCCTGTCGTATGTCAAAAGCCTAAAACCATGCGTCTCGCGTACGGCTCTCCCAATCGCCCGCTTCACCGAAACGCTAGACCAAGATCGGCTTCGCGTCGAGGGCGAGGAACGAGGAGCTGACCAAGATGCTCTTCTTCGGGCACGGCGATAGCGGGAAGCAAGTTCTCCTCCTGAATGCCGTGGAGGTTCTCCGGCAGCTGCTTTGCGGAGAGACGCAGGCCGTTGGCGTGGCCCACCGTAAGCGACTCGAAGCCGAGCTGTCCCGAGCACCCTGCGTCTGCGGTAAACTCGCTCTTCAGAAACTCCTGCCCGCGGAACAAGTCGGTGATGGCTTCGATGGCCTCCACTTGATGCCGCAAAACGCTCAACCATTGTACACAGGATACTATCCCTGCGCGTGGCATCACTATCCGCCCTCGCCCGTAACTGGACACCGTCGGTGCGCGGAGCCTCACACGCCTGCTTCGTTCGTCCGCCCCGGCGCGCATCGGCGGGACCGGCGCTGCGAAAACGCGCTAGAATACTGGCGACGGTTTGGACACGCCACACGCCACGGAAAGGGATTGCCATGATTTGCTCGCACCACGGAAACGAACTGACCGAAAACGCATCATCCTACGTCGGACGCTACCGCCCCGGACGCCATCGCGTCGCACGGTTCGCGACGCTCGCCATGGCAGCCGCGCTCATCGTCTCGGGCAGCACGCACGTCGCGTCGGCCTTATCGCCGAGCTCGGGACCGAGCGGCTCCCTGCAGCAGGCCGCGACATCGGCCAAGTCGAAGAACGAGGGGAAGAAAGGCGACGCAACGGGCAAGAAGGACAAGTCCAAGGCGCCCGCCGCCCTCACCGAGAAGTGCGTCGACGACAACGGCAGCCTCACCTCCTACGCCCTCAGCGAGCTTACCGGCGCGGAGCTCGTGCAGTCCGTCGAGTCGCTCGGCTACACCTACGACACAAAAGAGGGCGCCTACGTCAACGACAAAGGCAATGAGTTTAACGCC
>CADBYM010000117.1 GCA_902798915.1 uncultured Coriobacteriaceae bacterium
CGTAGCGCTCCACGTCCGCCGCCTTCACGTCGTAGCCGAGCTCGCGGGCCACGAGCGCCATCGACTCGACCTCGCCGCGCGCCTCGCCCGTCTCGACCAAACGGCTCAGGATGTCCTGTGCCCTTTCCTCCAGCCCCGTATCCCGCTCGAAGTCCCGAACCATGCGCTCGAACTCGCTGCCTGCACTCATCAGACTCTCCTCTCGAAATGGCGTCAGCCGACACGTTCTGTCCACATGCGATGCAGAATCCCACAACCCGCCCCTTCGGTCAAGACGAGAAGGTCATATCCGCACGCCACGCGCCATGAGGCACCAGCGAGACCCCATTGGCAACGCAGTAAGCGACGAAGGGGCCTCCTCCCGCCGTCCCTATCGCGGCCCTTGGTTGGCCCCTTGCAACTGCTTGAGCAGCGCCTTCCGCTCGTACATGCGCTGGTCGGCGCGACGGAACACGTCGCGGAGCCGCGCATCCCCCGGCTCGTACTCGGCCATTCCCGCGGCGACGACGACCTCGCCTTTGGGAAGGATGGCGTCGGGGCGCTCCTTCTCGATGATGGCCGTGAGACGCTCCGCGTTGAGCGGCTCTATGTAGGTGCGGTCAGCCGTTCCCGGGTCCGTCATGATGGTCGCGGGATTCGAGTTGACGAGGACGATCTCGTAGCCGAGGCCGCACAGCGCCTTGCATGCCTGCGTGCCGGAATAGTCGAACTCGCTGCCTGGTCGATGATGATGGGGCCAGATCCGATGATCATTGCCTTGTGTCCGTCTATTCCCGATGGTGATGCTCAAATGCTCCCGCTTGCAGGTGGAGCTTCCCCGGCGGATTACCTCAAAGCCCGTCGGACAATGAACCGCCTCCCATTTCTCGTGTCTAAGAAATGGGAGGCGGTTCAATGTGGCAGGACTCCTGATTCCGCAAAGCTGCCTCAGATGCAGAAGTTCTATCAGTGATAAATCACATTGCACCTGTAGCTAGCAAAACACGACTCGACCGAGGTACCACCCTCTCCGTGCATAAAAGCGATATCGCAATGGTAGTTGACTTCACACCATAAATCCCTCCCGTACAAGTCAACTCCATCCTCACCTCCCGCGACGCTTGCCAAATCGTCCAAGTCGATACTCTGTGCCTCCGCCTCGGCCCGCTCGAAGTCGGCTGCAGTAATCTGGTAGCCCAACTCTGCAGCGACCCGAGCCATCGTCTCGGCGTGGCCCATCCCGCGGGCATCTCTCACAGCTTCCTCGAAGCGCACGCGCAACGACTCGTCAGCGGTCAAGTCGGCTTCCAAGCGCCTCATCTCTGCCTTCTCGTTCATGCAGCAATCCTCCGTCCTCATTTGTATGGTTAATTTGCACTACCGTTGTCGGCACGCAGAGAATGGTGCCCTAAGAAAAAGCATGGCTAATTCCGCAACTTGAATTTGGCAACATCCTCAGGAGGATGGAATTCTTGACGACGGATACACATATATAGTCTGCCAAGCAAGCCACTTCCTCGGAGTTCGCATGATTCCTGTTCCATACGGTGAAGCAGTTGTAGTCCGCCCAGCAAAAGATCCAGCCACCATCTTCGGCGCCGCCCGCAACCTCGCTGAGGTCATCGAGCGAGAGCTCCCCTTCTTCGACTTCCTCGAGCTCCGCGACGAGACGTTCCACGTCTGCCACCGTCACGTCGTAACCGAGCTCTCGGGCGACCATTGCCCAAACCTCGGAGTCGCTCTCTGCCTCGCCCGAATCAGCAATCCGTAGCAATATCTCCTGCGCCCTCTTCTCGAGTGCCTGGTCCCCCTTAAGGTCACGCCTCATGCGCTCCAATTCACCTTTCACGTTCTTACCCCCTCAGCATATCTCCGATAATGGTAATAATTGTACACTTCACGAACGTCATGGTTCAATGCCAAGTTCGCGAACGCCACAGGCCACTAGACCTATACGAATTGGTCGCACTCCCCCGCGCTGGGTCTCCCCACAATCGCCGCATGCAAACGCGCGGGCGACTTCCCCCAAGTCGGGGGAGGTCGCCCGCGCGTTCCGCCAGGCGCCATGTCGCGAGGCGGAGCACCCTCCGGTCCGGCGTCACCCCTCGGCCAGCCCCGCCGCAGCGATCGCGGCGTCCGCCACCTCGCGCACCGCGGCCTCGCCTACGTGCTTGTGGAAGTGGCAGCAC
>CADBYM010000118.1 GCA_902798915.1 uncultured Coriobacteriaceae bacterium
GACGTGGAGGTCGTCGAGGAGGGCGGCTCCGACGCGGTCGTCGTCGAGGAGAGCGGGCCCGAGGACGGGCAGGTCGTCGAGGAGGCCGTGGAGCCCGAGACCGCCGCGGACGCCGAGGAGGCGGTGGAGGCGGCCGAGCCCGAGGAGGGCGTCGAGGCGGTGGAGGCGGCCGAGCCCGAGGAGGGCGTCGAGGCGGCCGAGTGGGGCCTCGCCTCCGTTAGGCAGGAGGACGTGGTCGTGGGCTACAACGCGCCCGTCGAGGCCGCTGAGGGCGAGGAGCCGCAGTACGAGACGCGCCAGGCCGAGGTCACGGACTTCAGTAACGATGCCGGCACCGTGGCGCTCACCTTCAAGGGCGAGGCCGGGACCGTGGACACGTACACGGTGCGCTTCGCCGGGACGGAGTCGTACGCCGTGGTGCACGTCGTGCCGGGCGACAACGGCGTGGTGGTCGAGGACGTGGACTACGACGCCCTGGTAGCCGAGCTGAGCGAGTACGAGCCAAGCTTCACGGAGGAGGACATCTCGCTCCCCGAGGGCACCCACCTCGAGGACGGCGAGCTCGTCGTGGAGGAGGACGCCCCCGAGGCCGTGCAGGAGGCCCTGGTGGAGTCCGGCTTCGCCGAGGGCGAGATGTCGCGCGCCGACGACGGCGACGGAAAGAGCGGCGACGACAAATCCACGGACGAGGAAGGCAAAAACGCCACGATCGAGTACATGCAGAAGTGCAAGGAGACCGAGTGGGACTACGAGAACTACGACGCCGTGGCCCAGTACGTGCCCGAGGTCCTCTCCGAGATAGATCCCAAGGCGAGCCAGGTCGCCGAGTTCGGCGCCAACGCCTACCGCATCGCCAGGGGCTTCTACCGCAACGAGTGGACCTACATCGCCGAGGGCGGCCTGGGCGTGCTCAAGATGTTCGGCCTGTTCAAGGGCGCCGGCGGCGGCGTCTCCAACGAGCAGATCCTGAGCGAGGTGCAGAAAGTGGGCGTCGAGGTCACGGAGATGCACTGCCTCACCAGGGCCATGAAGGCCGAGCTCAACGAGACGCTTCGGGCGACCTACGAGACCAGCATGCAGATCTTTGACAGCTCGCTCAACTCGCTGCACGCCAACGCCGAGGTCGTGCAGAACATGCTCACGCAGGGTGCCATCCGCGCGGCCGAGGACGGCATCGAGCCCCCGTCGGAGGACTGCACTCCCGAGCAGGAGTACGACTACAACTACGACCTCGTCGAGTACATAGAGAAGCTCGAGGCGGCCGGCGGCAGGAAGAACAGCGCCTTCAAGGGCTTCACGAAGCACATGGAAAACCTGACCTCGGACTTCACCAAGGTGACCGGCGAGGTGGGCGACCCGAACAGGCAGGGCCCCGTGGCGACCTACGACAAGTACTGGAACCTGTACTTCAACTACGACACCGAGGGCTACTACCTGCGCAAGTCCTACCGCGCGAACATAGAGTACGAGCTCAAGCGCGCCTTCGGCCTCATCGAGGTCTACTACAACGTCTTCGACCCCGAGACCAAGGGCAACTACCTGTCGTACAACAACGACCTCTGGAAGGCGCTCGACCGCATGGAGAATCAGGACGCGGGCCCGAACCCCGCGGACGCGGGTCTCTTGTACGAAAAGGACTTTGAGCCCGGTCACTGGTATACCAGAACGCCCGTGCGCTGCAACACCCTCAACAAGTCGATCGCGATGGCGAAGGTTACCTATTCTGAGAACGGGAACAGCGTGGGCAGCGACGCGCTGGAGGAGTACGTGCAGAGGCTGCACGGGCGCAGCGTGGAGGACGACCTTGACCTCGCGGGCCTGGGGCGTGTCTTCGGCGGCAAAGACGATTGCTGGTTCAAAGGGAACACAAAAAAGTATGAATGGTGTACCCATGGGATAGCCTTCAACGCAACGTATAAGGACAAGAAGAACAAGGCCGACATCATCGCGTTCGGCAGCGGCCAGATATACAAGCAGCAGACGACGTATGCCGACATCAAGTACTTTGCGGTGTTCGACGACGACGCCACCCACTACAAGATGGAGTACCTCTGGCTCGATTTCGCCGAATAGCCAAAGTGGCAAAAGGGGTCTCGTCCCCTTTGGCCATTGTGGAACAGTGGAACAGGGGACGGGTTACGGACGGCTTCTGCTGGGAAGCCGGTTACGGACGGCTTCTGCTGGGAAGTGGCTTCCAGAGGGCAAATCTGCTGGGAAGTAGTTTGCAGAGGGTCCTCCCGCCCTCTGCAAACGCAATCCCAGCAGACGGATCCCTCTGTAAGCTCGATTCCAGCAGATTGACCCTGCGAGCTCGATGCCGTCGCACCCACAGGCTTCGGGACTGAGCCAAAGAATTCCGATGCCTGCGGAATGCACACTTAGCGAGCCGACGGAGCAGCGAGCCAGTCCTCGTCGAGACCAACGATGAGGGTGCCTATTCCGTCGCCGTCACCGAGGTTTACGGGTTAGCCGAACAAGTCGATTTCGCCGGAGAGGAACGCTTCGAGCGGGCAATCCGCGGAACCGACTACTATCGGACGCGCTTCGGGATTGCGGACGATGAACTCGGCCATGCCGCGGGTTGGCTTTATCCGGCCGCTCTTCACTTCGATTGCGCAGACGGCATCCTCGCACGTAACGACGAAATCAACTTCGAGATTGCCCTCCCGCCACCAGAACACCTCAACGTCGCCTGCGTAAG
>CADBYM010000119.1 GCA_902798915.1 uncultured Coriobacteriaceae bacterium
CTTTTTTCGCACACGCGAGACGTCGCGAAGGCGACGGCCCCGACGGATGGGGTACCGTCGGGGCCGTCTGACCAAATTGTAGGCTTTTGTTACAGCCCCCTTAATCGGCTCTTTGATGCTCGGATACAGAACTCGCGCCCTAGTCCTATCGAATGCATGAGTGAGGTACATCTTCCGATCGACCCTCTCATAGAGAACCATTCGACCGTCCCATGGTTCATGATCCCATGTAGCCATGCCCATGCCTACTACAAGTATGACTCCCGCGCAGTTGTCTTTTACACGAAACCCGAGAGCGCACTGCTTCCCATGTGGCTTTTGGTCACCTCGAACAATGGCAAGAAGAGCCACGCGGCGGTAAACGGGCAGACCGGCACGGTAGCGTTGGACACTCAAGCCAAAGAGAATGCGGAGTCGAGGCATCGCAACGTGGTTTTGTCGTACAAGAAGGCCCTTTCCAAAGACGCCCTCACAATCACGCTTCGCGAACCGAGGCTCGGTCCGAGCCAGGAAACAGACAGATGGCCGCCTCGCAAATCCTGAATCAAGGCCCACGACCTCTGTCGTGGGCGCACTCGTAGGGCACTGCGGCCTCGGCACAGGTTTGGAACGAAAAACCCGTCCCCTGTTCACATGCGCCGTGTATTCCGAAACTGCCTGAAGCCTCTGCAGATAATCGCATCAAACGGCAAGGACCTTTCGTAGTGGGATAGCCAACACGTACCGCCTTCCATCCGTGCTGCCCTCACTGCGATGATAGGGCGGGCACTCTTGACGAGACGTGACATCCTCGATAGCATGTACGGTGATTTACCGTACAAGTAAAGGAGCGGCCATGGCAACCGCAGCACTCGGCCCCAAGACGAGCCGCATCGACATACGCATGTCAGACGAGCAGAAGCGTCAAATTGAGGAGGCAGCCGCCCTGAACGGCCTCAGCGTCTCTCAGTGGTCGCTCGGGCAACTGCTTGCCTCAGCACGCGAGCAGATCCTCGCCTCGCACGTTGTGCATGTCTCCTCCGAGGCGTTCGACGAGTTCGCACGGCTTCTCGACGAACCCGTCGATCCCACCTTCGCTTCGCTTCTCTCCGAGGAACCCGCATGGGAGGAGTGACGTTCAGCAAGCCGCGACAGCTTGGGCCAGACGATACGATCGAAGGCTTTTCCTGTGGTGTCAGCGTAGTAGACGACTGGCTGCATACGCGGGCGCGGGGTGCCCGCAGAGCGGGAACCGCCGTCGTGTACGTCTCATTTTGTGAGGGGAGTCTTGCGGGCTTCTATACGCTGAGTTCACAGTCAATGGCGCGAAGTGGCATCGGGGGTTGGCTCGCGAGGAACACGCCGTCGCAAATCCCCGTCATCCTGCTTGGCATGCTGGGCGTGGACACACGTTGGCATGGGGAGGGGCTTGGCCATAGCCTGCTTGTCGATGCGGCGCAACGCGCCTCGGCTGTTGCGCAGTCCATCGGGGCCCGAGCGCTCGTTGTCGACCCTGCGGACGACTCCGCTCGCGCCTTCTACGTCCGCCATGGCTTCCGCCCCATACCGGGGAGCAACCACCTCTTCGCAAAACTATCATCCCAAGAGGGGTAGCCATCGGCGCGACACCCGTCATGGTCAAGCTCGCGAACAACGCCTGTCGCCTGACGTCCCCGAGGTACCTGCAGATGCGCGCGGCTGAGGAGCGGTATCCTGCCGCGGTCGCTCTCTCGAACTGCCCCGTGCCCCCGATCCCGGAGACGTGCTTCTGGCCAGCCGCCACAACGCCCGAGCCCAAGCCGCCCAATGGCGCGAGGGCGGCCCCGCCGGCCCAGAGGGACGACCGCGATATCGCAACCGTTGCCACGTCCCCGCATGCGGTAGATAATGGGAGCGTCGCCACCAGGAAGGGATGTCGCCATGAAGCTCTGCCATGTGACCATACAGACCGCGAACTTCGCCGAGGAGGTCGACTTCTATACCAAGTACGCCTGCCTCGCCATCCAGAGGGACATGAGGCCGATGGGACGCAACATGGTGTTCTTGGCAAACAAGAGTGGCGACACCGAAATCGAGTTGATCGAGAGCGCGG